>JAXMBN010000084.1:0-6993 GCA_046349875.1 Pirellulales bacterium | reverse complement strand
GCCTCTCCTAATCGCAAAGGATCCGGTTGCCCAATGGAAAACACCTCGATGATAGGTCCGTTGATCCAAGTGGATTGGCGATTGGCATCTATTCCGTTGTCGACGGACGGGTTGATGCCAATCGTCGCGCCACTGACCAAAAACAAGCCTCTCGCATCAATAACTGTCCCGGCATGATCGCGTTCCACAATTTCATGTTCACAAAACCCTTGCTTTGTCCAATGATGGGAAATGCGGCCTCGAACCCGGACGAGAACGGTACCTTGTTCCAGTACAACTCGGCGTTGCTCGGCTTCGATTGGCGACAACCCGCGGTAGAACAAAGGGAATGGCATCCAATGTTCCTGATAACAACCTAGCAGAAATTGGGAGTATTCCTTTCCTTCCGAATCTGTCGACAACGCGATAGCACGTTGTTGCATTTTAATGGCATAGTCAAAATCTCCTGTTGCCGAGGCCGCTGCGGCGAGAGCCATAGCGATTGAGGGAAACTCCTCAATCTGCGACTCAAAACCATTCAAGAGCGCAAGGGCTTCGTCACCATTTCGTAAGCTCAGGTCGGGTGTCTCTACCAACAACATCGCCAACTCGACTCGGGGGACAGGGTTATCCGGGGCCATCGCAACCGCCCTTCGCCACTCATCGACCGCCGCCGCATGCTGTTCCAATCTTGCGTAGCACCGCCCCTTGCGGTACGGAATCGAAAAATCATCGACCCACATGTCCAATCGATTGAGAGCATCGATCGCCGAAGTGTACTCCTCAAGAAACAGGCAACTGGTAGCCATTGCGTTTAACGCTTTGATGACTTCCACGTTTCGCTGGGTGACTGCTCCATGCTTTCGCAAAAAGGTTTGAAAACCCTTCAATGCCGCAGCATGGTCCTTCTTCTCAAAGCTGGCGTGGGCAAGCAGTAGCGGCAATAGGTCATCGGCGGGTATTTCATAGGATTCGTCTTCACCGGACGGTTGTCGAGATGCATGTTCTAAGGTTTTGCACTCGCCAAGTGTTTTCACCGGAGCCACCTGGGCCCGACCTGGCGCACCCAAGACAAAGAGCATCGATAAAGTAACTAGAATCCCAACGCCGCATTGGCTCAAAGTACGTTTCATGGAGTGCACCTCGATTGTTAAATTTCAAGTCGTGAGATCGCAACATGCGATTCATCCCTCTGAGCGACGCGAAGGCAACGAGGTTGGACATGAGATTTGGGAGCCGCCGTTGCTAACGAACCAACTAAAGAAATTCCCAAGCGGGCTCATCGTTTGAAGCGATAGTCGATCCAGGCGACAAGTTGAGCGACCAACCAATGGAAGAATCGCTTCTTCCGAAGGGTGCTGTACTCGAGCGGTAGAGGGTCGGGGGAAGTCGATTGCGGTTTATTCGGCACCCAACTTGAGCCGCTTTCCCCTCCGACTTTGATTGGCAAATCTTCTCGTGGCATCTTGGGAACGACCCTTACCACGGACTACGTCAGCGGGTTCCTTGCCTTTGGTTCTCGCCTTCTTCGCTCAAGATACGCCGAGAGCAAAATCGCCGAAATAAGTACCCCCCAGGGCAATGCCTTCCAAAAGGCAGTTGCGAATTGGTGAGTGAGCAATTGATTGTCACCTACGCTCCAAGCATACGCAGTCCGTCTGAACCAACCACTTGGGATCGTTGTCCTTTGCGTTTCTGCTGGTGCAGCCGCGGTTGGCGGTCCCAGTTGTTCGCTTGGTCGTGCCAAGGAGCCAGAGCCTTGTTGAGTCAAGCGAGACGGGCGAAGTTCCACTGGCGCATTATTCTGTTCGGTCTGCGACAGCCCATTGCCCTCCTGTGAGGACGCTTGGTCGCGGCGTTGATTGATAAGATCCAGAATTTGGCTGCTAGTTGATGGGTTGTCAACTTGCAGTGGCGGCTCGTCAGCTCCCAGCTGATCGGAGGGTTGACTGCCATGGGCAGTCATGCTGAAAGCAGACACAAGAATCAAAATTGGGAGAAGCGGTCGTTTCATGGTTAACTCGCACGGTTACGGGGACTTGCAAGCGCTCGACGGAGGCTGAGTTTCTAAGCGTCCCAACGATCCACGACTGGACATCTTGCCGTTTCTCAGAATGGATGATCGCGCTCAAGCAGATCGCTTTTTTCTCGAAGGCAACAACAAGAGATCGAACTCAAGGTCGTGGACAGGGAGTGGAAGAATCAGCACACGATCGCCTTGAATTTTCAGCCCGAAGTCAAACCGGTGGTGCGCAATAAAGCCATCGTGGTACCGGGCAAGCTAACGGTATTCATCGATAAAAAATTCTTGCAAATCTGGTACTGATTCATCATCGCGACGATCGAGCGCGCTGCGCACGCGACGTTGGATTTCTGTCAAACGCGGTAGCGGATCGAGCGATTCAAGCCATGCGATATCGATTGCAAACAATTGGGACAATGCTCGACCAACCTGCTCAACGGTCTCTTGGAAAAGGTAGGTGACAGGAATTGAGTCGGTGAATCCTTCCCTTTCCCGCTCGAGCATGTTGAGTACATCCAGGATGATTTCAAGACTTATCTTGGACCTGCTTCCGATAGACACGATTGTCGTAAGCACATAATACGCTGCGAGGGTGTCCTTGCCGTGCGCCCAAAACCACCCGTTAATCCGCGGCAGAGAGGCCGTAGCGCTAGGGCCCATGGCATCAAGAAGCTCAAGAGCAGCGACATCGTATATAAACCCCGCATACTCGGAAGGGTTGTTACACTTCCATGGCTCGCAAAGCACCTTGCCCAATGCGATCAAAATGGTTTCGACGGGATATCCCAACTCAAACAAGACTCGGCTAGCTGCAACAATCTGCCGCGAACTCGCTGGTAATGCTCCGCGTTCATCGCATGTAATCCAAGGTCCCAGAGTACTTGTCACCAGCCTTTCATGATTGCGCAAGGCTCGAGTGACATGCTCCCGATTTCTATGTGCTGGCCAAATTGTTCGCAAGTACGAATAACTGGCACCAATGATCTCGTGCGCCCTGTCATGGTAGGGATCTTGTGAGCCAAGGCACTCTAAGTAAACCATCATCGCCGCTGGACACTCTGGTTCCAAACGCACTAGGTCGGACGCCAAATAGACATCCTGCTCATCGCGAATGATCTTGAGCAACCTATCCTTTAGCATCTTGCCCTTGGGCCAAGAATCCAACAGTGCGTCGATAACCCGATGTCGCTGATTTGGCCATGGACAAATTTTGCGGTCGGGCCACGGCCCGATCTCAGGATGCTCGAGCCAGTCAACGACTCGTGAATCCTCAGGTTTGATCGCTGGCAGGATGCTTGCGGCCCAATGACGTTCAAGGACTTGAGGATGGTCTGCCCACCGGGCAGAGTGTTGGTAGATTGTCGGGGAGTGGGCAGCGTACCGACGGAGCAACCGAATGCACTTGGGTTCGATAAAATCGTCGTCTGGCCAAGCTGTGAGGAATTGGATGATCTCATTCGCGATAGCATCGGCCGATGCCTCGTGGACTGGTTCGGAATCGAGCTTACGAAGGAATTCGATGGCCGCATCGTAGTCTTTTTCGGGAGCGGCACGATTGGCAACTGGATCGGGTAGGACTGAATCTGGCTGTTCGGCCATATTGATTAACCTCGCTTCGTCGTATCTTTATGTTTGATAGTGACCGGTCGCACATCTGGTTTTGTGCGAAACCAGGGCAGTTTCATGAGCGACGATCCCCGCCAGACGTGGACACACAAAAATCGGGTGTGAGTGGACACGCCAGCAGGGAAGAGTTAAACTCAGGCCGTTTAACATTGCACGACTTCCTCTGAAAAAACACGTGGATTACTCGCCCTGATTCTGTGTATAGCGTGACTCTTGATGGACCGGCCACAGGAACTCGATTCTAGCACGACTCTTGCTTTGCAAGACCTTCTTTCCCAGTTGCAGTCGGGTGAGAATGTCGAAACTATTAAGAAGCAACTTGTGGCTCGCGCCTATTCGCGACTCCGAATTCTGGCCCACAAAATGTTGAATTCTTACAATCGTCATGCAATCGACGAGGAGACGGAAGGTCTCGTTGCGGAAGCCTACCTGCGCCTCGATCGGTCTCTGGACGATTTACAACCCGAAACTGTCCGCCAATTCTTTGGACTTGCAGCGCTGCAAATGCGACGGCATCTTCTGGATAAATTGCGTTCGATTCACGGTCGAGGGCAAGTCAAGCGACCTAAAGTGAGTTCCCTCAATTCCAATGAGGCTTCGTCCCCAGGGCTGGAAATTGCTATGGAGACTCCCTTAACTCCTTGGTCGGCGATTGACATTCTCGAAGCTTTAGATGAACTAGACGAAAGAGAGCGAGATTGTTTGACCATGCAGCATTGGTACGGGTTTACACACCAAGAAATAGCCAACTTGTTGCAACTGAGCACGAAAACAGTCCAACGATCGTGCAATATGGCGATCATCAAGCTTAACGATCGCTTGCGAAGTTATCGATCAGACGACGCAGACACTTCGGCAAGTTAGGGGGCATTGGCAATCAACATCAGTTGAACGATGGATTTCTGGCGAACGGCTACTCAGTCAATTAGTCGTTCTTCAGTTTGCGATTCTTTTGTTGCAATCCAGCTCGAATACTCGCCAGCACATCATCCGTGCACCCTCGCTCCTCTCTAAGCTCCTGTTCGGATTTATCGCACAGCTGCTCAATCTTCTCGATACGCATTGCTGCTAGAAAGTTTTGAGCGCGAATCGATAAGTTTAGATGTTCTACGAATCTAGATCTCTGCCCCTCATTCTCCAATTCTTTCAGAGTTGCTTCGAACAACGCTTGTGTAGCATCGGAGATTCGGTCTTTTGGGTCGGCTTCGGACGACTCCGATTGAGCTTTCCACTTTAAGGCACAACTGCGTAGCTCCCTCACGGTAACTCGTAAGTACCCAGCTAAGCGTACGTCAATAAGCTGGGCGGAAATCAAATTGCGACAACTTTTGCAAAGCCACCATTCAGCCGTATCAATTGATGAAGAACTTTCCTGATCACCTAAGATGTTTTCAATGACAAGACACTCTGTAACGCCGCAGCACTCCCAACAATCGACTCGCTGAATGGGCACCTCGCAACGGAAGATAGAGGCCATGGCTTGCAAGAGGCGATTGCCGCTTCGCATCCATTCCTCGCATTCAAGTTCGACCCGCTCGTCGGTCCATAGCTTGAAGTGGGCTAAGACTTGCGATACGCGAATGTACCAGGGGTATTCAGATTCTAAAACGAAAGACGCAGGGGCTAGCATAGTGGGTTGTTCCAAGAACGAGGACAAGACGGAGATATTTGCGAATCTAAGTACGAATTTGAGAACCGGCACGAACGAGAGCGGCAGATATGTCTGCTGACTGGACAAAGTGCGACTGGAGTCGAGAAGTACATTTTTCATTCGCTCAATGCCGCGAAATTCCGCAAGCCTACAGAGCGTCCTGGAAGCAGTTTCTGCAGTGTCGCCTTACCAGGGATTACTCTTTCTGCCAGCACGACCTGCGGCGAAAGCATCCAAGCCATCGAAGTAGTCTGTACCGGGCGGGAATCCTCGTATCAACTCGGATCGTAGCTGCTCCAAAGGAATGTGTGCGATACGGTCTCGCAGGGCATCCAACACATCTCGACCCACTTGCAAGGAATGTTCCGCTCGGCCCGCGCCGATGTATTCGGCCCAAAGTTCACGAACGATTGTATCCTTCGAAAACTCCTCAAAATGGGAGATTCGCAACCAATTATAGCCTGCCGCGAGCAGCTCATTTCGGTTACCGGCAACCAAGAGTTCGACGTGCCCCAAGACGTTTCCGACGGCAATCATGCGTGTTTTTGAATCGAGCGTCAAACAGGTGGGCTGTGCCACCAACTTACTACGGAAGGCTTCCGCCCAAACGTCGGTATCAAATATTGCCAATGTCTGGTCCTCCCCCACGCTCACCAATCGCCCGTCATCTTCCGAAAAGCACACGCTAACGACACTGCTTTCGTGGGCTTTGAATTGAGAGAGGTTCAGGTTCTCGCGATGAAACACAACCAGATCGCCATTTTGCAAGCCTACGGCCAATTGTTGTCCATCGTTCGAGAATGTCAGACAAGTCGCTTGGTCCGAAAGGGAATATTCTGGGCCGTTGACGATCTCTCGCTCGCTATTAACTTGCCATGTCCGCACACCTCCAGACTCGCTCAGGGCTGCGATGTAACGACCATCGGAACTGATGATCACGGATGTCAGATAGGACCTGTAAACCTCGATTTCTGCGATGCGCTCTTTCATTTCGTAGTCGACAATCTGAATTGTGGCGGAAGACGAATCCCTTTGGAGTTCATCTTGAGGAGGCGCGGGCATTCGGTTGTTCCATACCAAAATCCATGGTAGTGAAAGCGAACGCGCGGCGGTGTTAGCGTTGGTCGCAGGTTTCTCTCCGAGCACTTGCTCAAAGTCGGACTTTGGATCCGACTCTTCCTCTGGATTCATGCGATTCCAGGCGACTAAGTGCAGCGCACAGTCCGAAGTCGGCAAGTTGATAACATTCGCATCGATGCTAAATCGCTGGCCGTGCTCCAACAATCGAATGTCAAGCGATGAATCCGTCAACTGGGCGACCACCGATCCGTTTTCGGCTAGGCAATTGATTTCCGATAAAGTCTCATGATGGTCACTTGAGTTTCCGTGGAAGGGCCGAGTGCGAATATCAAGTTCTGCTGGATCGATGTCCATCGAGCCCGGTCGAAGGATGGAGGGCTTTTCAGTCGGCTTCGACAGTGAAATCAACTCACCCTGATTCGACCAAGCGATTTTTTGAATGGGACCCCGGTTCTTCATAGTATCGAGACATGCTTTCATGAACTCTTCTGTGGAGATGATCGAACTGTGCTCTGGGGCGTGCTTCAGCAACCCGGATTTGCCCTCGGTCGACACGTCCGCCAATTCCGGGATACTCGGCTGATTGAGTTCCGTTATGCGGTCCGGTTGCAAGTTCCTCGTATGCACTGGATAG
>JAXMBN010000083.1:0-1582 GCA_046349875.1 Pirellulales bacterium | reverse complement strand
GAACTCGCCTTCGATTCCAGACTCGCCATGCAATCACCTGCAGGAATGCGAGCATCCCAATCACACCGTTCCATAACGAGATATCATAACTTGTGCGACCTAAGGGGAGTGGTAGTACTCTGAAAAAACCTGCAACCGCCTGTTCGCTTGAAGTCGTAGCTATCATCAATAAGAGCATGAGGCCCAGAGATCCTAGGATTCGCACCCATCGAGAACGCATCTGCAGCGCCTGATCGATGATAAAAATCCCCAGACAAACCGTCGACGCCGCGTAGAACAAAAAGAAGTATCGCAACGTATCGCGGTCATGCATCAATCGAAAACAAAGCTGAAACCCACCCACCGAAACAGCGGCCAATCCCGTCATCGTAAAAACGTCCACCATCGATAGTTTCCCTTGCTCTTGGTGAAGCTCCTCTGAATCGAATGGATCGCTTTCCTCATTACTGCTTTCGCTTGGTTGAGGCATGTTTCCGAAAGCAACATCGGTTCGCCGATTAAAAATCCTCTTCCCAAAGAAGATGCTCCATACGACGATTCGCCACTGAAGGAACATCGTCAGAACAAATAAAAATGTTGCGATGAAATAACCCAACGCAAAAACCATCACTGGAAATTCTTCCCCAGAAGACTGGGCATCTTGGACCAAGAACAGCATGGCGGCGAAGGTGAGCCCCAACGACAAAGCAACGATCGGCACCAAGCCCGCGAGCGCTTCTTTGAGATTTCGAGTCGTCACGCTCGAAGCATGCAAAGCGAGTCCAAAGATCTGCGTTACCAATAAGCCCCAAACCATTGCGTCGGGGTAATCGATCCGATACCAACGCGACTCGTCATATATCAGGGTTTGGGCGAGATAGATACCAATCGTCGTGATCACGATATGGACGGTCCACCACACCGATCCAAAACTCAGAGGGTGCACGACCCTCGCAGGATGCGTCGAAGGGATCGCAGACACGATGTATTCCCGGGAGATAAGATCGCAGACGAGAGGTCAAGGAGCGCAGCAATGCGTTGCATCACCATTTCCTGTAGTCGTGGCATGCAATCGCTAGTTTGAAGGTATCGCATCCTCGCCAAAATTGCTACATCTCAAGCAATCTACGGCACCATCGACCTGCTGAATCCTAAACCGCGCACGACGCATAGTCGGAAGAAGCAACCGCCGTGTCGCTCAAACAGACATTCGAGATCTTGCCCAACTTTTCGATTTCGATTTCAACTCGATCCTCAGGCTGCAGGTATCGAGGAGGATTCTTGGCCATCCCAACCCCCGGAGGTGTTCCTGTAAAAACGACATCCCCCGGCATGAGCGTCATGACGTGCGACAGGTAACTCAATACATGCATAGGGCTAAAGATGATCTCCTTAGTGGAAGAGTCCTGGACTAGTTCGCCATTGAGCCGCGTTTGCACTCGCAATTGAAGCACGTCGCCTACCGACGCAGCCAAGGTAATTCCGGGACCGATCGGTGCGAAGCTATCGAAGGTCTTGCCAAGAAACCATTGCTTCCCCGGTTTCTCCAATTGCCAATCACGGGCAGAAACATCATTGCCGACCGCATAGCCGAAGATCGCTG
>JAXMBN010000082.1:0-2452 GCA_046349875.1 Pirellulales bacterium | reverse complement strand
CTAGCCCGGCCTTCGGCAATGACCCCGAGCCGGCTGGAGTGGTAGGAACCGCGTGGTTCATCGAAGCGTACCAAGGATACATCGAGGCCGACTACGCTTATCTCAACGATCAAGAAGGACTCAACCGCGACTACCACAACTTTGCATTCGCTTACTCGCGACGCTATTGGACTCGCATTTCCAATTCGGTTCGAGTCATTGTCAATTTGGGTCAAGATGGACCGCGCACAAGTCGCACGGCCGATGGTGGCCTCTTGCTCTTTGAAAACTCGTTGATCTCCGCCATGCCTAGTACGGTTGTTCCCTACTTCAATGCCTTCGTCGGTTATGGAACACCGCAATCAGTTGCTAGGGCTGCGGGGTCGGGAGGGATCCTTCGCAATACAGGCATCAACTTCGAAAGCGATGGGCTCACCGGTTACCCAACGCTCGACCCAACAGGCTCCAATTCCTTCGGAGGTGCTTTGGGTGTAAATCTATTGAGCGCTGATTTTCGTCGGCAGTTTGCAGTCGAGTTCGCGGGGCTTGATACCTACGGAAACGATCTGTTAAGCCGTGCCGCAGGACCGCAATACGGGCTAGGAACGCGTTGGCAAAAAGCGATCAACAACGCGTCCCTTATTCGAATCGACCTCATGAGCGGTTGGCTCGATAACGCACCCGATATCTACGGTTCGCGCATCGAATATCGATGGAAGTTTTAAGCAAATACTTCTACCGATTTTTTCCCGCGATGCGCTCAGAAAATTATACGTAGAGCTTTATTGAGGTAGACGTCCTTGCTCGACCTTCGGAAAGGCTCCCGTCAAAGCCTTCATGAATTCGACGAGATCAGCTTTCTCAGAGGCAGACATATCGATCTTTCGAACTTTATCCGAAAGGTAAGGATTGGGATGCCCTCCCTTCACATACCAATCGACCACTTCTTCTAAGGTCTTTTGGCTACCATCGTGCATGTAGGGAGCGGTTTGTGCAATGTTGCGAACGGTCGGCGTCTTGAAAGCACCTTTGTCCGCTTCACTCTTCGTGATTTCGTATCGACCAAGATCTGGTTTGGCAGCATCCATCCCGGCGCCAAGATTGTGGTACTTTTCATCTGTGAAGTTAGCCCCCACATGACAGGCGGCACAGTTTCCGCGAGCTCCCATAAACAGTTCGCGACCTCGTACCGCCGATTCGCTCATCGGCATCTTTTCCGCGAGCGATTTGGCGGCCTCGTACTTCGCATAAAGAGCTGGCTGTTCTTTCTTGAGAGCATCGAGATCTTCGAGTTCATCGGCCAACGATTCACGAAGTTTGCGGAGAGGCTCATTCGCATCAAAGGGACTTGGACCCGTGATCAGGACGCGTTCAAAAGAAGCGATTGCTTTGGCAACATCATCGATATGAGGGGCTCGCCCAAAGACCTTTTCAAACTGCATTCGGTAGACGGCGTTCTTCTTCAGGAAGTCGATCGTTGCTTCATGACTGGAAGCCATTTCAATCGGATTGGCGATGGGACCCTTGGCCTGTTCTTCCAAAGAAGCGGCTCGACCATCCCAAAACTGCGTGGTACTGAGAATGCGGTTGTAGGCAACTGGTGAATTGCGATTGCCCGTCTGCTTGGCGACCCCGATTCCAAATGGACTTGGAAAGGCATATCCATGATCCGGATGATGGCAATCGGCACAGCTCACTTCGGCATTCTTGGAAAGGCGCCGATCAAAATAGAGTTGACGGCCGAGTTCGATCTTCGCGCGCGTCAGCGGATTGTCTTTGGGAATCGCTATGGCATCTTTGCCCAGATCGAGTCCCATGGGTAGTTCGATCGTAAACGCTTCATGGTTGGCTTGATCTGCCAGCCATTGCTTGACCTCATTTTCTCGCAATGGCCCACTCCCTGGAATTCCAGTGGTCAGGTTGGAAGCATGAACTTGAACCGCTTTGGGTGCCTGAGCGAAAGTAACGTGGCAAGAAAACCCGACGGTTGTGGCGAGAGCGATAGCAGCAATGCGAGATCTCATAAGCAATTCCTGTGGATGGGACATCGTGGCGGGCTTTCCATTATTCTACCTTGGCAAGCGATTCACCCCAGGTCCACATTGCCGCATGGGGAGGATTGCCGCGAGAGTATGATGGATGTGGAAAGGTCCGATTTTAAGCAAAATCGGGGCGAAACGCTGGAGAATCGTTGGAGAAGGGAATGAGAATTCTCAGTGAACCCTTTTCGATTCCTGCGGTGTCTGATACAGTACGAAGCCTCGTGAACAAACCCGCCACCCCCTCCCAAAACAGGTGGAGCGGAATTGAGATCGAGGTTGCTGGAAACAGCAAAGAGGGCGTAGCTCAGTCGGTAGAGCAACGGACTTTTAATCCGTTGGTCCTGGGTTCGAGTCCCAGCGCCCTCACTCTTCTTTTTGTGCGATTTTCCTTTGTCTTCATGGGAATTATTGATATTCTCATGGTCCATCTA
>JAXMBN010000081.1:0-2799 GCA_046349875.1 Pirellulales bacterium | reverse complement strand
ACTGGAAGCCGGGAATGCCAACGCCATCAAAGCTCAAGTGGTCAGTACCGCCAGTGTTCGAAGCGGTTAAGGTAGATGCCCCCATATCAGCAAACGGTGCAAGCCAAGCACGGAAGATCGACCGAACTTGTTCGTTGCCCTGCAGATAAACACCTCGGACCTTACCGGTTCCATTGTCGAGATTGAAGTAGGCCGAAACTTTTTCTTGAGCTGCTTTCAGTTCGTACGAAGGACGAGGACGATCGCGACCTTCACCACGTCCACCGCCAAACCCGCCACCCATTCCTCCGCGTGGCGTATTCTGCTTGCCAAAGTGTTCCGAAACGTAGGCTCGCGATCCCAGCAATCCTTGCTCTTCACCGGTCCAAAGGCCGATGCGAATGGTTCGGCGAGGCCTGGCATCAATGGATTTGAGAATACGAACGGCTTCAAGCGCTACACCGCATCCGACAGCGTTATCGGTCGCGCCCGTTCCCGAATGCCAAGAATCGAAGTGTGCACCGAGCATCACGATCTCATCCTTCAAATCGGTTCCAGGAATTTCTGCGATCACATTGAAGCTATTCAAGTCCTCATTGTGATACCGCGCTGCAATATCGATTTCGAGTTGTGGGTGAGCTCCCTTTTGAACCATTCGCACCAAACGGTTGTAGTGTTCTACAGCCATGACCAACTGCGGAAGAATTTCTGGAGCATCCACGGCCCATGGTCGTGGACCTCGGCTGAATGGATTGCCTGCTTCGGCACTTCGACCTTCGGCCACGCGAGGCATGTTGGCCGATGCAACGAAGACCGTCCCACCGTCCCCTCGACCTGGCTCAATCACAACAGCAGCCCCTTCGTCATAGCAAAGTTGCCATTTATCGTTTTGAATCTGAAAACTACTGCGAGCATCATTGCCACGACGGCTCGGATCGCCACCAGGAGCGGGAGCACCTGGTGCACCAGAATTTGGAGAACCAGAATTTGGAGAACCAGGAGGATTTCCACCGGGTGCCTGTCCATTCGCTTCGCCGGGCCGCGATCCGGGTGGAATCTGACGCCGCTGAGCTCCCGAGTCCGCATTGGCGAGATTGAGAAGTTGCTCGACGGTCTGTCGCGTTCCCAGCGCTTCAAACTGTGCTTTCACTTCGCGCGGTGGACTAATAAGCACGATGGCCTTGCCAAGCTTTCCACGAAACTTCTCCAACTCTTCTGGAGTGTTTGCATCTAGGTAGATGGGCTCCCCCTTGATCGTCTTCACGGTACTCGGCGACCAAGCTTTGGGGTAGGCAATCAACGATGAATAATTGGGAGCAGTCAAATTGACGGTGCATCCATCAAGCGTCCAGCCTCGACCGAAAGGCCCCCACGTTTCTAGGTGAGCATTGCTGAGCCCCCATTCTTCGAGCCGCTTCACGGTCCATTCCCCAGCAACTTTCGACTGAGGTGCTCCGGTCAAACGAGGTCCGTACACATCGGTCAAATAACTAATCGTTTCCATTACTTTAGAACGCTCAAGCCCTTCGGACTTGATCTGATCAATCACCTTCAAGTCAACTCGCTCTTGAGGCCCTTGTGCCAGAAGTGCATAAGGAGTCGATAACACGAACGAGACAGCAAGCCACCGTAAAGAATGACGCATGATTTCCCCAATGATTGGCAACCAATTGCAACGTATCGCCAACACCAAAACGATACGGAACGCCCATTATGGTCACCTCCGCAGAATGAAACTATCATTCCCACTGATTCAGAGCTCAATTTTCTTGAGATCTTGAAGCCCTACCTAGCCAAGGCCTCCACTGAATCCTCGGATCTTGGCGCGATCCCTCCCATGCAACAAGCCCTAGAGGAATTCTTCTACGTCCCCCTAAGTTCCTTAGGGGCTTTCCTTTGGGAGAAACGGAACCGTTGCCATTATCCTACGCACGACCGCAGGATCGAGGACGTTGGAGCTCAACATCAACGCGGGAAAGCATCGGTTTGCAGCACATAATAGTCGGCCGACTCCCACACGACTTTCAACTTCTTCTCGGCAAGCAAGGTATCCACGCAGCGAGTGATCTTCTGCATACTTACTTGCCGGCTCTCAAGAAAATCTGGTCCGAAAAATCCTCGAGCTAACACCACATGGGTACAGTTCGATTCATTGAGGAATTGCTGTAGTGCTTCTACCGAGGCACGCGAATCGGGTGGAGTGAAAACGGCCGACTGAAAGAACGGCGTGATGATGATCGAAGGATGAGATGCATACAACGTTCGATGCTCGAAACAAAATGCCAAATGGGAATCCTCAGGCAACGATTTCAAAAACTGCGTCATCTCCAAGTAGGTACCGCGTGTCCCTTCTTGAACATACGCAGACTTTGAAATGAGCCCCAATGCGGAAAACCAACTACTCGCATAGAAGCCGACAAGAGGATACGGAAAGCTAATCCCGCTAGCTCCCATAATCAAAACGATGCCCCACTGCCTCATCGATCCTGGAAGGCACGCTAATTTCTGACTGGCTGCCACAACCAATACCACCATGAGAGGAATAGCAAATCGGGCCTGCTGCGAGGTTGCGAACCAAACCAAATAAAGATAAAGACATGCGATTGCCAATCCGACTTGACGAGGAGTCTCTCTCTTCCCTCCAACAACTGCCCAACCTGCTAACGCAAGAAACAGAAGGGACTGAATCCCGTATCCACCATCATAGAGTTCGGGCATCACACTCTGCAGAAATGGAGTTGTGGCCCATCCCATCCACGTTTTCAATCCAAAAGCATTTCCAATTTCGTGGTGATAACGACTCGTTTCCAGTCTTGCGAT
>JAXMBN010000080.1:0-3011 GCA_046349875.1 Pirellulales bacterium | reverse complement strand
TTCGTTGGACCTTCGCCTTGGCAGGTCTCTTTGCTACCAGCATGTTGAGCAATGTCTCGATGAGTCAAATCGCGTCCGGTCAGGAATTCAAAATCTTGGCCTGGAATGTGGAGAGCAATCGCCCAAACCAAACGCCCGTAAGCGATGCGAACGTACTCGCGAAAGAATTGGAGACGATGCTCCGTTCGGATGCAACGCGAAGCCAGATAGTTTCCTTGAGCGAAGTCGAGCCCAAGACTTTTCCGATCTATGTGCAAGCAGTGGCAAATGGGATGCAATCCGAAGTGGATTATGTCACGACCGCAAGCGGTGGATACCACGATTCCGACAGCGTGATGCTAATCGTTGATAAGAAGCGATTTGAAATCGTCGATACTTTAGAGCTGCATCGTTTTGGTGGTATGAAAGGCAACTTCAATGTTGAGACCACCAACGGTGATGATCTTGGTGAACTGCGAGCTCGATCACCGCTCGCGACACGAGTTCGCGACTTGCAATCGAAGAAAACGTTTTGGGTCGTTGCCAATCATTTGGCCCGTGGCGAAGCCGATCTTCGGACATCACAAGCCAAGATGCTTGGACTTTGGGCGCAGGCGCAGCCAGATCCTGTCATTGCCGTAGGCGATTTCAACTTTGATTATGATTTTCCAACGCAACAAGGGAATGAAGGATTCAAGGCCATGTTGGAATCAGGTGTTTGGCAATGGCTGAAGCCCGATCCATTGATCGATTCCAACTGGTCGGATGATCGTCGTGTCACGGATCGTCGCGTGGATCGCTATCCGGATTCCTTGCTCGATTTTGTTTTTGTGGCCAATGGAGCCAAATCGTGGAAAGGGGAAGCCGATGTGGTGGTCCGTCCTAACGATTTTCCAGACAGCGACAAAACCAGTGACCATCGGCCGATGATCTCCCGATTCACTCCCTAAAGTCATCGCAAAAGATTGCAGAACAAAGTTTGACATCGGTGAAAGCTTTGTTTTAGCTCAGTCTACACAGCCCGATTCGTCAGTTTTGAAGTTGCGTATTTGAGTATTATCACACCCCGACGCGTGCGCGAGGGACTGACTTTTGCAGTGTTTTTGCCCTGTCCGAGACATTCCTTGCTAACGCTGCGTGGTATGAAGAATGCCGTCCCTCGCTGACGCTTCGGGTTAAGAAAATCAAGGCTTTCTGCACGCCGACCACTCATTAGCGCAACTTCAAAAAGCGTCAGCAAGGGACCGCTCCCTAACTTCAGCCCTCGATACTATTGAAACTTTCACTCAATCGATACTCACTGGATACAGCTATGTCGGAACTCGGCGAATTCCATCGATGTCTCCTGGCGATTGCCAAGTTGGGAGGTGAGTTAGATTGGATGAAAGGTGCGGAAGATCGCGATCTGTCGCAGCAACTTCAAATCTTGGAGGCCCAGATCCAACGGCATCAACGCGGTGCGGTTGAACTTCCCAACGCCGTTATGGCGACACCGGATCTACCTCAATCGTATCGAAACGCATTGTTGCAATGGCTTTACACGGGTCATTCGCCCGAAGCCTTTCAAGGGTTGTGGGAGCCAACTCAAGTTCGCGAGCTTCGCGATCACCACGGCACGGTTCAGTTTCAATTGTGGGTACTGGTTGCACTCTTCATCGGAGGATTGCTTATCCTTTGTTTTCAAACGGTACCCGGCATGATTTCGCTCCATGAACAAGTGTCGGAAAGGCCTGGTGTGGTGCTTTCCATTCTTTTGATTCTCAAGCGTTCGGTCTGGATTTGGGGACCGATGATCGCCTTGTTTTGGATGGCATGGGGCTATCGCCTATTCGTGGTTCATCGCAAGCATCGAAAGATCGCAACAGATCCGCTTACGTTGGCGGAGACACAAATCGCAAGCTTGGCAGCTGCTTCTTCCGCTAATCAAGACTTGCATCAGCTTCCATCATGGAAACCGTTGGAGTCATGGATACCCCAATCCCTGGCATGGGCCGTCGATAAGCCCGTGGAGGAGCGTTTGCAACGCCTTCATCGATGGGTTCGCATGCATGCAGCCCAAAAATGGCTTGCCTCCAAACGCCGCTACTATGCCTGGGTCGTACTCGGCGGCGGTGGGGTTCTAGCACTCGTCATGGGAGTACTCGTGTTCGCACCCACCGTGGAACTCATGCTGACGATCATGACGAGGAGACTTCCATGAATCGATACTCTTATGAAGCTCTCGATCTCCAGGGAGCAAAACAGTTGGGCGAGATCGATTCGGGCAGCATGAGCGAGGCCATTCAGCATTTGGAATCGCGAGGCTGGAAAGTCTTGACCCTTCGGTTAGCTTCCGCTGCACCGCCGGAAGGGAATTCGCAAGATGCGGCATTCCTTCAACGTATTCAAGGGATACTCGATCGCAAGGAGTCATGGGAGCCCGTGCTCGAGGAACTGGAGCAAGCTTGTCAGCATCGAGGAGTTCGACATCCGATGCATCGCATTCGACGATCATTGAAGGAAGGTATGACCGTCGGACAGTTCCTCCAAGATCCAAACGCCATTCTCGCCATTCCCGAACTGGACGGTATCGTGCCTAGCAACACTGTTCGGGGAATCGATCTATGGATAGAGGGTGTTGATCGAGCGGATCGACTCCGAACCAAAGTGCGGTGGGGGTGGACTTATCCGGTCCTTCTTCTTGCGGTGCTGTTCCTCTTCCTGAGTTTCTATGCCAATTATGTGATCACTCCCTTCAAGGCCATGTTTAGCGAATTCGGCTTGAAACTGCCGGGAACGACGCAATTGTTGCTCGCGATCTCAAGTGCTTTCTCCGATCACTTTGCAAAGACTTTGACGCTGTTTATCTGTACTGTTGCCGGAGTAATACTCATCACGCAGTGGTCGCTTCGCGGGGAATGGTGGTTGAGATGGTTTGGGCGAATCGCTTCTGGAACGAACTCGCATCTGCATCGTATGGCAACGATGTTAGGTGTGCTCGCTCAACTGCACCAATTGCGAGCACCTGCCCCCTTGGCCGCGAGGCTTGCTGG
>JAXMBN010000079.1:0-3240 GCA_046349875.1 Pirellulales bacterium | reverse complement strand
CGACTTTCGTAACATCCTCACTGCGATTGGTAATTGCGCAGAGATCCTCGCCAAGAAAGAGAGCCAAGAGAATTTGGCTTCGATATCGGTCATACAGCAAGCTTGCTCGCGTGGCGTTCATTTGATTCGCCACCTAGCGGAGTTCGGAAAGAACTCGCCCGGGCATCCCGAAGTAGTATCGATACGATCCATCATCGAGAAATTCATGCCCATACTGCGCATGGCGGTCGGATCGTCGCATCAAATTGATTTGCAAATCGACCCAAGTCCTGGGAAATTGCTGATCGATTCCGATGAGCTTCTACGTGCATTGATCAATCTCATCGTCAACGCTAAAGAAGCGATGCCAAACGGGGGCACAATCGATTTACGCGTCTTGCCATGGAAAAAGTCTCGTCAATTCGGAAGTGCTAAACTGGCCATCGAAGTTCGCGATCATGGATGTGGAATGTCGGATGCAACGTTGCAGCAATTGTTCGATCCTTTTTTTACCACCAAACCCGATGGCAGTGGCTTGGGGATGCCGATCGTGCAGCGAGCCGTTGAGCGCGTGGGTGGTCACATCGAAGTCGAAACCAAGCTTGGCGTTGGCACGACCATTCGTATCTTGCTACCGGTTGTTTCTCGCGAAGGTGCTTGAAAAATCGTCACTTGTTCAGCATTTGTGCCAGAATGATCATGACAATAAAGAACGCGACAAACGCGAAGAGGATCAAGAGAACGACCCCCAGTTTTTTGTAGGAGAACGGGGCATTGCCAAAGACTTTGGCATTCTGACCATTGACCAAGACGCGGTAAGGTTGATCCTGGTAGCGATAAACCATGATCCATAGCGGAAGCAGAACAGGTTCGCTACGCATTTCACTGATTTGAACATTGACGCGAACATTGCGAACCTGACCACTTAAGTATTGTTGGCAGGCTTCTGCTTCGAATTCTTCGATTTGACTTGTGGCGAGAGGCCGAGCGTATTTTCTAGGGACGCGAAATTCTTCCACAATCACATTGAGAAGGTCGACTTTGGTTGGCGCGACGGAAGCCTTCAGGTCGAAAGGACCGATGCGTTCGGCTTCGCTTGGGGTGATGATACTGCTAGCCACTACCAACAGATCGCGATACGAGCCTTGATGGGAACCACTGCGAGGAAACCAATTTCCGCGGGCCCCGGCGGGTGTTTGACTGGTATCGCCGGTCCAATAGGTTGAGGTTGTGGCCTCGAAGATCCAAAACGGCACGTAGACCTGCGTTACATCGCGGAGGATCGAGTTTTGCACGGCATCCCCGGGACGAAAGAATCCGGTGGCCAAGAACTTGCGCAGCGCTGCATCGGCTTGTTGACGATCGATTTGGAAAGGGACAACGGCATTGGGTTTCAATGTTCGAGCATCTTTTTGGGATGCCAATTGTTGGCTACCGCAGAAGGGGCAGCGAAGCGTTTGTGCCGAAGCATCGTAGCTCATCGAGGCTCCACAGCTCTCGCAACGGAAGCTCATCACGCTGGCCTGCTGTTCGTTGGCTGTCGAGTTCGCTGGCATGCAAAGAGGGCTTTCGGTTCCGCAGTTACTGCAGAAGAGATCCTCTTCATCCAGAAGGGATCGACAGATTGTGCAGCGCTGTGTCGGAACGGTCATGAACGAAATCCTCGATGGAATCAACGATCTATTGAAATTGATTGAATAAGAAGATCGCCAGGAAAACAAGGAGGATCAAAAGAAGCCCGAACACGATCGCGATGCCGATGCGAATGGCTGACCAAGGTTTCTCGCCATAGAACTTGCCTGTTTGGCCATTCACCAGGAATCGATATTGTCGATCGCGATAGCGATAGCTGAGAACATGAACGGGCAGCAAGATGAGATCGCTTCCGGTCATTGCAAGATCGGTATCGACGTGCAGGTCTTGATGGGTATCGCCAGGTAAGAACGATGCGACAGCTCGTTGTTGTCGGCGTTTGAATTCCTCTTCGGCAACTTGAATCGCCTGTGGAGAGTCGACCGAATACTCTTCGCTGAGCCATCCTGCAAGGTACAACGGACGATAGCGAACCAACGCGCTCAACTGATATGGTTGGATGGCCATGGCTTCTTTTTGCGGCAAGCCTTTAGAAGCCGAAACGAGATAGCCGTAATAGTATTTATCATGTTCACCGGAAAGGGGCCACCATTCGGTCTCTTGAACTTGGCGGGTTGCAGTATGGGTTTTCCCATCTTTATCGCGATAGGTATAGGTTTCGGTACGGTACCAATGTTCGCCGATGGATGCAGACCAGCGGCTATGAGCTTTCATCGTAAAGTGTCAAAAAGGAAGATAGACACCGCGTTGTTTATCGGTAAGGGATTGAGTCTTCAAGTCGGAAGGACGAAACCAACTATTTTTTCCTAACCACTCAAAGAACAATTGTTGCGCTCGCGCATGGTCGATCGCAAAACCGATCACGAATTCGGGCCTTTGCCTACCGGTGTCGAGGGTTACTTCTGCGACATAAGAACTATCGCAAAATGGACAGGTAAAGCTTCGTTCTTGTTGCGTCGTAACGACGTCGGCTCCGCACGATTCACAGTGAAACGTTTTGGTACTCGTTGGACCACTCGGAGAAGAGCTCGAAGAAGTTTTACCGTTGGTTGATCCTGGCGAGAGTGGTTCGTTGGGGACTTCAAAAGGGAGGCCGCATGCAACACAGAATCGCGCATGGGGATCGCGCGGGCACCCGCAGGCTCGGCAAGGCAGACCACTGCTCCATCGCGGATCGTGTTCCACGACTTCCGCTTCGATAATCTGCGGTTGAGTAAACTCTGCCGACCTATCCGCTGATGCGGGCTTCCGACTTCTTCTCACACTTGATTCAGCTCTCGACATGCATGAGAATTCCAAAATGCGAAATAACTACCAGACAATAACGTAACATTGTCGGATGACTACTCGAAAAAACCAACTATACGTCAGGGTTCTTTCAAATGAATCGTCGAGAGATTTAAGAATCGAGTGCACCCCAACGGGTGTCTATTCTTCCGCCCCGGTTTGTTTTCGATAGATCGCTTGGATCAACGATTCGGAGTCTTTGTACTTCTTGCTACCTGTCAGAGCTTGCTCGATGAGTTTGCGAGCATCGGCTTCGCTGTGGCCGAGCACGACCAAGGCTTCGAACGTTTCGTCGACCAAACCTGGAGCTTGCGTGTCAAAATCAGGAATATCGCGTCGAACCAGAAGAGCGAAGCGGGGCATCTTGCGCCGTAGTTTGGC
>JAXMBN010000078.1:0-3632 GCA_046349875.1 Pirellulales bacterium | reverse complement strand
AACTTCACTACGGCAGGCATCGTCTCGTTGCGGAATTTCTCGCTCTCCAACAGCTTTAAGGTTTCGTCAGGCGATTTGTAGAAGCGAGTTTGTTGCACGACGAGCTTCATATCTTCCAACCCGAGATCACTGAACTTCTTCCCAATCTCTACTAATGTCGAATCGCCAGTTTTCGGATCGGCAAGTCGGCGATTCATTTCATAGTAGGTGTCGATGATCGCATGGGCGAATGCATCACCACCGGATTTGGCAAGCGAGTCCTTGCCGATGACGACCATATCGATGATCTCTTCTGGAATTTCGGACGAATCGAAGAGCACCTTGGCATTCTTTTGTTTGCGAACGGTATCCAACACGAACGGGTTCCAGACCATGATCGATTGGACCTTGCTATCGCCGGTTTGCATTGCCGTTGCCGCGGCCGCAGGGTCCATGTTTTCAAAGGGATAGTCCGCTGGCTTTTTTCCTTTGTGGATCAAGAGTCGTTCAAAAGCATATTGCGATACGCTTTTTTCCAATCCGCGAGTCACCTTACCGGCCAGAGCGTCAATCGAATCAACACCTACCGCGATGCACGCATCTGCACCAACACTAGTGGATGTCGGAAGCACGCAAACAGCGGAACGACCACCCGCAGGTCCGAGTGTATCCATGTTGGTGATGCACACGGCATCCGTTTGATTTGAACCGTAAAGCCCAATGCAAGTGTCGTAGTCGACTTGCTTTAGCACGATGTCGACTTTCCACTTCTTCTCCATCGTTCCAAGCTTACCTTCAGCTCCATCCAGCAGTCCTTGGACTTCGGCGACTCCAAAGATGCTCCAGGACGGATACTCGCTCCAAGCAAGACTGAACACCGGAGTCTTTGCATTGGAAGCGTTGGCACCTTTGGCATCGCTCGGATTGGATTCCTTTTTGGACGGTGTACAACCGCTGAGCAAGGCCAGCCCAAGGGAGGCAACTATCAATCGTTTCATAACCGTTCCTATACTTTGTAAACCATGAATTATCGTCACCTGTTTCGAATTCGATCTGAAGATATCAGGCTTCAGGAATCTTCGAATCAGGCGCGGGACTTTCTGTTTTTTCTTTCTTAGCCGACAATCCGATCAACGCATCAAATTCGTTGTCTGCTTCGGTTTGCTGAGCATACTCAAGGAATTCGTTCTCGGCCTTCTTCGCATCCATACCGGCCAGTTCGCGACTCACGCGTGCATTGGCAGAGGCTTTCGAACGGAGTTCTCGCAGCTCGCGAAGTTCTTCCGTGGTTCGATCATTGGAAAGACCCGTCATCATATCAGCCAGTTCTTTCTCTTCCTTCGCAGAGAGAATCGTCGCGACAGCGTCGTGCTTCTCTTCCTTGATCTTTTCCAATTCGCGCATGAGCGATTGGATCTGCGTTTTGTGACCGCTGATATTAGCCATCATCGTCTTGAGATCTTCTTCAAGCTCGGCTACGCGAGCTGTTTTCTCGGCGAGAGTGCTCGAAAAATCCTTGAAGGCGGATTGGCATTTGAGATACTCTGGATCCGACTTGACGGCCATGGGATCGCCGCTGTACTTGTCAACAAGCTCTTTGGCTTTTGCAGCTGCGCCTGCCTTGAGTTTTTCTAGCTTCTGAATTTCTTCCGTCAGCGACTTGAGACGGTCCTTCTTGGTTTCTTCCTGTGCGATCATGGCGCTGACCGCATCTTTGTACTGCGTGAGCCGCTTGCGTTTCTCCTCGATGATATTGTCGTAGGTTGCCGACATTACAGCGGGGTTCATATCGAGAGCTTCACGAGCCTTATTGATTCGACCAGTGATGAGATAACCCAGGGCTCGAAAGTACTTACCAATCGCTTTGAACACGTCGCATTCTCCTCGTATCTTATTCTTTCAAAAATTTGTCGTAGTTTGTTTGCGATTCAAACTCGCGCATACGCTCTTCAGTCTTCTTCGCAATGCGGAGTGATCGATCCAACTCATCGCGGAGCTGGCTTAGGTCTACCTCTTGTTCTCGGTACATCAATCCTTTGTATTGATCCGTCGCCGATTTGAGATGATCTACAGTCGCTTTGATTTCTGACAAAACTTGTTCGCGTTCTTTGAGTACGTTTTCGCTCTCTTCGCCGGAAAGTTTTTCAGCAAGCTCCCAAAGATCATAGGAACGATGCAACTTCGTTACGGCAGCCATAAACAACTGTCTTACCTGCACCACCACCTCGCGACTTCGAATTTCCACGCCTGGCTGACTAGCAGAGGCCTCAAACTCATCTCGAATCGTTCGCAACATGATCAAGTAATCATCGTTGCGATGATCGCGGTCCTGACGTAGCTTGCGCATAAGATCATCCAAAGCCTGCTCTTCGGCTTCGCGTTCTTTGCGCTGCAACTCCAGAATCGTTTCCTGAGTGATACTCTCCACTTGGAACAAAGCGCGAGTTGTAGCCCAACCGACTCCGCCAAGCATTCCCACAAGGCCGAGTGCCACAAGCGTGGAACTCGATATCACCATGGATAGTAAGAGACAGGATGCCCCAGCGACCAATGGAAACACTACGGATGGCGCGAAAAAAATCTTCGACCAGACTTTGCTTCGTACCGAGTTCACCGGAGATCAACTTTGAATCTAATAGGGCAGTTCGCCGACTTGAAATGTCACATTGGTGGCTCCCGTAATTTTACCGCGCGTTGCCCGCATGCGCTGGGCCGGAATGCCTTGCGACTGCAGGTATTCTAAGGTAGCGGCCGCCCGTTGGGCAGCCAGGGCTTCATTCGCCTCAACATTCCCAGTATTGGAAGCATTGCCGCGAATCATCAGGTAATAACGGGGCCACGACCGAAGCTTGACCGACAAATCGTCCAAGATGGTGCGGCTAACTTCCGTCAAAGCGGCATTTCCCCGAGCAAACGTGAGTTCGGTTACATTCAACGTCCCAACCGGTACAAGAGATTCCCACTGCTTTTCCGTCAAAGTGGCCAAATCGGTATCGCCTCGCACCTGCTCCGATTGCAAGCCAGGATGGAAGTTACGATTGAACAAGCTGGCCATCGGACGGTCAAAAAACAGGCTACTTGGTTTCCCCCCAGTAGGATCATTCCGAATCATGTTGCTGGAAACGAGGATACTGGTAATCTTGCGAAGCATATCCTCGACATGCACCAGTTCGCCCCCTCGCAATCCAAAGTGGACGAAATTCTCTTGCGTATTGCGCCACTGAATCCCTGCAGCCATTCGCTCCGCCAAGCGATCCGCTTGGTCCGGTTGAAACGGTTGCCCAGACTTCTTGGCATCCTCAATAATCCACTTCTTTAGCTTGGTTGCTTCACGATAGGTGTATAGACTTCGAAAGTAGCTCTCGAGTACCTGTTCGACCTGATCTTGGTTCTTCAGCAAGTAGTCTCGACTTACGACGAGCGTATCGACGACATATCCTGTCAGCTTGGAGCTATTGAAGAGATCGTGCATTTGATCATTTTCGAGCAATTGGGAAACGTAGGGTTCCCATGTGACGAAGATCTCAGGCGACGAAGGAGAAGCTCGCTTGTATCGCTCGATAACTTTTTCGGGTGATTCGACGCGAATGAAAGGATCGCTCGATAACATTCGCAAATCAAAGTCGTGCATGACCACTCGCGTCAAGGTTTCG
>JAXMBN010000077.1:0-3672 GCA_046349875.1 Pirellulales bacterium | reverse complement strand
GATCGATGGATGTTGAAGAGATGACCTTCGATCCCGATGGGCGACGTCCATCGAGCAATCGATTGACCTTGGGCGTACCGAAGCGGGCTTGGATGTTCGCCAATCTGGCCAATGAGCGTGATCGACCAAGCCTCAACCTTCCGAAAGCACAAGCTCTGACCGACATCTTGCTTGCCTTCGGTTGGTCCGGTGCCAGACAGAACCCTCGGACCGAACGCGAGACCGACCCCAACGTTCTTCAGCCTGGCGTGATGGCCAATAGCACGGCTTCGCTCTTGTTGACCCGCGTCGTGGAGGGGAGCGCTTTGTCTCAGGCTGCACATCAAGTGAAATCGCCGGAGGAATTGGTCGAATTCCTCTATTTGCGCTATTTGAGTCGCCTTCCGACTCCCGAAGAAAGAAAATTGTTTGCCGCTCCCTTAGCGCAGGATTTTGAGAATCGTATCGTTCAAGAAGCCGATCAAAAGTCCGTTGGGAATCTCCGCGAGGATTGGCCGGTCCTTCCCAAAGTCACTTGGTCCAATCATCTTCAATCGCAAGCCAATGTGGTTGCCTTGGAAATGGAGAAGCGAGCTCGATTGGGGTCACCTCCTACTGCAAGCCTCCGCGCAGAATGGCGAGAAATGTACGAAGATGTTTTGTGGAGCATCATCAATATCCGCGAGTTTGTGTGGATGCCCTAAGAAGTTTACCATCGTTATTGTCCAAGTTTGATTTGAATACAGGTTCGAACCAACCCACCTATCTCTCCCGCATGAGTCATCGCATGGACCCAACATCACGTTCGATTCGTTTGCCGCGACGCGATTTCTTGGCCGCATCCTCCACGACCTTGGCCCTGTCCAGCATGATCCAACCGGCCATGGCGGCACCATTGCTTCAGGGCAAAGCGGAACACGTCATATCGATTTGGCTAGGTGGTGGCATGGGAGCGATCGATACTTTCGATCCCAAGCGACAGGGTGACCCGACCAAGAAGCAGTCGGGGTCTTACTATCGAAGCGTGAATACCGCTGTTCCCGGTGTAAATCTCTGCGAACACTTAGCCAAGTTGGCTCCGCTTATGGACCGAGTCACAGCGGTTCGATCGGTCCACCACAATGTGATCGATGAACACGCGGCCGCAACCAACCGAATGCATACGGGACGTCCGGTGAGTGGTACTGTGGTCTACCCATCGCTAGGTTCGATGATTGCTTATGAGCGAGGCGCAGCGATCGATGGGGCTCCTCCTTATGTGGTGATCGGTTATCCCAATGTCACTCGCGGCCCAGGTTTCTTGGGATCGAAGGCAGGATATCTTTATCTAACCGATACGAGCCAAGGGCCAGCGGGCCTAACGCGCCCCGACAGCATCGTATCGTCGAGACATCAACGTCGGGAAGAGTTTTTAGCGGAGCTTCGCAAGCTTCAAGAACCTGCGCGCGATCGCGTCCTTCAAGATTACGAAGAGGCCATTGCACAGAGCTTGCGATTGAGTGGCCCTGAATTCATGCGTAGTTTTCAACTCGATCAAGAACCCGCCGAACTTCGTCAATCTTATGGTGGCGAGTTTGGTCAACGATGCCTGCTCGCTCGCCGATTGGTAGAGCGTGGTGTGCGTTTCCTCGAGGTCTCGCACAATCTCAATTTCCTCAATGGCGCCGGTTGGGATGTGCACAATGAAGGGATTCTCAAACAACATGCGTTGATACAAGAGTTGGATACCGCGATGGCAGCTTTGATCAAGGATTTAGAATCGAAGAAGCTGCTCGACAAAACGCTCATCGTTGTGACCACGGAATTTGGAAGACCTCCTGAGTTTGATTCGGGAGGAGGTCGTGGACATCAAGGAACTGCCTTCACTTGCGTTCTTGCGGGAGGTGGTCTACGCCACTGTGGAGCATACGGGGAAACCGATGAACTCGGTAAGAAGATCGTTCGCGATCCGGTCAGCGTTCCCGATTTCTTTGCGACGATTCATGCAGCTGTTGGGGTCGATTACAGCAAGAACCTTTACGATGGTGATCGACCGGTTCCGATGACCGACATGGGTAAACCTATCGAACGATTGTTTGTTTGATCGAGCTCGATGGCTCACTGATCTTGCTCGGTCGAAGAATGCATGGTGGCTCGATTCCAGAGTTTAGGAAACAGGGGTATCCATAGCAGGACGATCCCAAGGGTTCCAACTCCACCTACCACCACGGATGGAATGACGCCGATCCAAGCAGCCAAGCATCCTGATTCGAATTCTCCCAACTGATTGGATGCGCCGATAAAGACCGAGTTGACGGCGCTCACCCTTCCTCGCATGGCATCGGGTGTTTCAAGCTGGACGAGTCCCTGACGAATGACCACGCTGATGCAGTCGGCAGCGCCCAATACCAGCAGAGCCGAAAGCGAAAGCCAGAACCAGGACGATAGCGCAAAGACGATCGTTCCAACTCCGAAGATGGCAACGGATCCAAAGAGGATGCGACCTGTTTGGCCTCGAATGGGATGCCTCGCCAAGTACAGCGTCATCGCCAAGGCTCCCAAAGCGGGCGCAGCCTGTAGAAGTCCCAGGCCGGTCGGACCGGCGTGCAAAATGTCCTTGGCAAAGATTGGCAACATCGCCGTGGCTCCACCAAGCAACACCGCGAAGAGGTCGAGCGATACAGCGCCGAGAATGACAGGGTTAGCGAAGATGAATTGAATGCCTGCCCAGATCGATCGATTCTCGCCAATCTGACTCGCTGCCAAGCTCTCCTTGCGAACGGAAACAATCTGCGGCATCGTAAACATGAGGACCGATGCCACCGCAAAGAGTAGCATGGCGACAACGTAGACCGAAGTCACTCCCATCATGAAAATCAGGCCGGCCAAGGCAGGGCCACCGATGATGGCTAGCTGGGTTGCAGCGGTCGACATGGCGATGGCTTTGGAAAAGAGTCGATCAGGTATCAGACTGGGAAGTAAGGATTGCATGGTCGGCATTTCGAACGCGCGAGCCGCACCGATCAAGGCCACGCAAACAAATACGGCAACTCGATCCAGCTCACCACGACTGCTCCACCAAGCCAATAGACCGCACGCGACCAACTGTATTCCGGTACAAACAAACGCGATGGTCCGTCGATCGTAGCGATCGGCGACCATGCCGGCCCATAGCGTCAACAACACACGCGGCAAGAATTGAACGAGCCCCACGATGCCGAGGTCAAGTGGATTGCCGGTAAGATCGTAAACGGTCCACCCCGTAGCGACCGTCTGCATTTGGTAGGCCGACATCGAACCGATACGTGCCAACCAATAGTGACGAAAACTTCGAATGCGAAAGAGACTCGCTTCGTCTTGAGAATTCAACTCGCCAACCATCCACCACCACTATTTCGCAAAGGATGCCAGTGGTAAATGAAGGCGGCGCATTTCTTCGATCGCCATTTCGCAGACGCGTGATGCCCCTTCAGCACTCAAATGCGTATCGTCTTTCTTTGCATCAGGCATACTCGGAAAGAGATCCTTATCGATCCATAGAAAGAGCGCTTTTGAACGTGATTCTCCATACCGTACCAATAGCTCTTGGGTTCGCGCATGGAGATCGAGCAAAGGGGTATTGGATTCCTTCGCCACGATTCGAACCGCTTCAGGATAGTCGCCATGCGTATCGAACCACTTACCCTCGCCGTCGAAACGACGGCGGACGATTGG
>JAXMBN010000076.1:0-7083 GCA_046349875.1 Pirellulales bacterium | reverse complement strand
CCATGGGATAAACCAGCTCCACAGCGTGCACCGGCACTTCCATAGACGGCAACCCACCCACCCGCTAAGAAGCTCCCCAAGCATGGCCCTGCACTCCCATGAACCACAATATTGCCTGATCGTTGAGCTTGCCCGCAGGCATGGCCTACTTCTCCTTCCACTTCCAATTGTGCTCCTTGATTGGCGAGAAAGCAGTAGTCACCAAGGTCTCCTGCCACACGCAATTTAGCGGTAGCGGCCAACGATGGAAGCAGGAAATCACAACGCTCTGGATGAATCAAAGCGACAGCGTGTTCGGCCGCCGATGCCTTCGATAAGACCTCAGGTAGTCGTGACCTATCGATCAGCTTTAGGTCTAGTTCTACCTCTTCGGTGGGTTCGCTCATGGCTTTGGATGGGGGAGAAGGTGTTGTTGCAGGAAGGGTGGGTAGTGCCCAGTGGTACGCAGGGCTATCCCACTCGGTTGGGTTTTCTGCGTCTCTAAAAAGTGTAGTGAAATTCCAGACTAGCCCATCGAAGCAAGTCACGCAAATGGATGAACTTCTGACTGGTTTGCATCGATTTCAACGGAACGCTCTAAAATCGTTCAAAATGCGACACGAAACCTAGATTTGCGTGACCGATAGGAAATCGGCGTGACCTTGTTTGTATTGCTGCCAATGGTGCGAAGTGATCTTTAATCCCTTGGAATGGAGGTGCCCATTGGACGCAAGAATCGAGGTCTTGTGGCGCAGCGGGAGATCTTCCCCCAAGCAATCGGTGACCTTGCCACCCGCCTCTTCGACAAAGAGCTTGCCAGCGGCAAAATCCCAAGGTGAGAGTTGAAATTCAAAATAGGCACCGAATGATCCGCAACCGACCATGGCTAGGTCGAGCGATGCCGTTCCAAATCGACGTACCCCATGAATATGCTGCTTGAAGAAATCGCGAGCCGCACATAAGGTCGCTTCCATCATCAGTCCACGATCGTAGTAAAATCCCAACGCGATCATCGACTCATGAAGATGTTGGTGAGCATTGACATGCGCGCGTTTACCTTGATGCCATGCCCCTTGGCCGCGGACTGCAATGAACCAGTCTCCCGAAATGGGATTGGTAATCACACCGCACTCGACCACTCCGTTGACCGCATACGCTATCGAAATGGCAAAGTGCGGGATGCGATGCGCAAAGTTGTTGGTGCCGTCCAGTGGATCGATGATCCAAAGGTGTTCGCTATCCTGAACCTCTTGATGCCCTTCTTCGGCGAGGATGGCGTGCTTGGGAAAGGTCTGATGAATCGTCGCAACGATTGACTTTTCAGACTCGATATCCGCGATGGAAACGAGTTCCCCGATACCCTTTTCCTGGAACTGAAGATCTCGTTGAAAGTGATCAACGAGTACCTGCGACCCGATCATCGCGGCTTCGATCGCAGTACTCAACACGGGATGATGAAGAGTGGAAGGGATGGTCAGAGTACGATCCATATTCAACATCCTTGGGTTGCCATGCCATCAGCACGATGCGCTAAAGCGAATCGCCAATCGTCAATGTGCCTATGCATATTGTTTGGAAGCGGCGACGGCTAATTCATCGCAGCGTTCATTTTCTGGATGACCGCTATGTCCACGAACATGGTGATAGGACATCACGTGTTTGGAAACGGCTTCATCGAGTTCTTGCCAAAGTTCAACGTTCTTGACAGGTTCCCACTTGTTTCCGGATTTCCGGCGCCAACCATTCTTCTTCCATCCCGCGATCCAGCTTTGGAGACCGTTGAGCACATAGGCGCTATCGGAATGGAGATGGACATGGCAACGGCGTGTGAGTGTTTTGAGGCCTTCGATGACCGCCGTCATTTCCATTTGGTTATTGGTGGTTTCCGATTCGCCACCTGAACCTTCCTTCTCTTTCTTCGTCAATCGATCACGAAGGATGAATGCCCAACCTCCTGGACCCGGGTTTCCACTACAGGCTCCATCGGTATAGAGATCGATCACTCGCAGCATTTCCCTCTCGGCATTCATATCCAGCATCCTAAATGGGTGATCGATTGGCGTCGCTTGTCGCTAGTCCAGCAGGCATCCCTTCAGGGCTTGGGATTTCCGCGACATAGTGCACTGGAAACTCCACCTGAAAAACGCTTCCTTGGCCAAGCGTGCTCGAAAGCATGACTTCTCCGCCGAGCAATTTACATAATTCACGAACAATCGATAGCCCCAGACCTGTTCCCGAGTATTCGCGAGTGAGGTCATCACCTCCTTTAGTGATGCGACTCTGTCTGAACTTTTCGAAGATGATTTCAAAATCAGATTCTGCGATTCCAACGCCCGTATCCGTAACGGAAATGAAGAAGCGATCCGGATTGATCAAGCCGGTATGAACGGTAATCAATCCACCTTCTGGTGTGAACTTGATGGCATTGGAAAGCAAGTTGGTAAGGACCTGCTGGATCTTCGGTTGGTCGGTATAAACGATGATCGAATCTTGATCGGATTCGACTTGAAGATCGATGTTCTTCTCTTCCGAGAGGCTCCGTACAAAGTCGCATTGTCCTTCGACAAGAGGAACGATGTCGAAGTGTGTTGGGCGGACTTGCATCTTGCCCGCTTCCATTTTGGCCAGATCCAAAATGTCATTGATCATGTCGAGGAGGAGTCGCCCGCTTCGCTGGATGTTCGAGGCATACCGCTTCTGTTTATCGGTGAGCGATTCAACGCCTTGCAGTACTTCACTAAATCCCAAAATACTATTGAGCGGCGTTCTTAGTTCGTGGCTCATATTGGCCAAAAATTCGCTCTTGAGTCGATTGGCTTCATAGAGCTGAAGATTGACCTGCGCAAGCTGATCGACACGTCGATCCAACTCGGAGTTTACTTTCCGAACTTCCATTTCGGTTTCGGTAAGGTGACGAAGCATGCGGTTGAAGGCTTCGCCAAGTTCATTAAATTCATCGTCGGTATCGATGTTGGCTCGACGATCGGTTTGGCCGCGACTGATCACATCGCTAACATCATCTAGGTGGATGAGTGGACGGATGAAGAGACGCTTAAGAATCCAATGAAATAGAAACAGGGTGATGCCAATCGTCGCGATGGCGATGGCAATCATGATGGAATAACTCCAAAGCGTCCACATCCTCGTGTTGCTGTGAGGGATCTGTACCCGCATGATTCGAATCGGAGTCTCGAGCTCCGATTGTTCATGGATAGGAGCGTGGCATTCTAAACAGATTGGCTTGAAATGGATGGGATGATAGTAATAGTCGTGGTCTCGAATAGGACCCGCTTCCGCAAAGAGCGGTGCTTGGTTGGGGGTTCCCATCGTGAAGACATCCCCTTCGGCCTCTTTCTCCGATTTGGGTTTGGTAGGTTCGGGAGTTTGAGCTCGCTTCTCCTGGACTTGTGCCGCCAGTTTTTCAAGAAGTGCCAGTTCGAATTCAGAGCTTGGATTCAAACCCGGTAGCATCTCAAAGTCTTTTTCGTCTTTGAGCCGCATCACATCGCATGAGAAGTTGCCGAGTAGTTCAGGCCGAAAGGCCGAGTCGAGGATATCGGACATCGCATGCTTGGGTTGATTGGGCAGCGGAGCGTCGAGGTCCTTGATATTCCTGTTCAAGAAGGCTTCGTAGTGTCGGACGATCAAAACCGAATTTGCGAAATCGCGAGCCGCTTGTCGTGTGCGTTCTTTCACCAACCAAGCGGCAACATTTTGGACCGCCCAAAAGGCAGGCAAGAGAGCAAGGAGTAACGCGACTCCAAAGAAGACCAAGAACTTGCGTTCCAAGCTCCATGATCCAAAGACGCGTCGAAGGAAACTACGTGACATCGGCATTCGAGCTCGAAGAAAAGGTACCAAGAATCTCAGCTATCATAGCGTATTTCGCCAGAAATGTCGGAGCCACGCAGAGCACGCAATAATCGTCATGGTTGGAATATTCACCGCAAAATGGAGAGTTTCCGTAGTAGTTTTATCTTCTCATGGATCCTGCTTAGGGGAGATGGCCGATTGCTGAACTAGGCGGAGGAGCATGAGGATTCTCCATAATGAGAATGGAACTCGACCCCCGAAGGGCGGTTGACTTTTGTGGTTTCCACTCGCGGCCCTACTGGTAGCTTGCTTGCGTGGAAAATGCCGCCAAACTAGCATGAGGGTACGAAAAGGCGTACTTTGCCTAAACGGTAAATTCGGATTGATGCCCCGGGGAGATTCGATCGATGTCCAAACCCTTTCCATATTGGATTCGCTTGTCGCTGACGACTGCAATGGCCACCATGATGGTCGTGAATCCAGCCTTCGCAGGACGATTCCTGCAGAAACGAAAAGCAGATCATTGCTGCCCAACTCCATGTGTGCAGCCATGCGAAGTGGTCACAAATCCATGCTGCGAAAGCTATGTCATCGATTGCATACCTTCCGTGCCAAGCTGTGGATGTGAAATTCCTGCAGCAACTGGCGCTTCGGCCCCACAAACTTCCGCTCAACCTTCAACTCCCGCTGCACAACCGGCAGCCGAGTCACCAAAGGCTGCCGAACCAGCTCCGGCGATTCCTAAGCCTCCAGCCGTAGAAGCAACCACGGAACCCAACAAACCAGTTGAAGTTGCACCGAAGGTAGAAGAACCGAAGGTCGAGCCCAAGGTTGAAGAGCCGAAAGTTGTTGAACCCAAAGTCGAAGAACCCAAGGTTGAGCCCAAGGTCGAACCGAAAGTTGAAGAACCGAAAGTTGAACCCAAGGCTGAAGAACCTAAGGTAGAACCACCTGTGCAGCCCAAGGTAGAGGCACCTGCCCAACCAATGCCCGAACCCGCTGCAGAACCCAAGGTTGAACCGAAGACGGAACCTGCCAAAGTGGAAGACGATCCCTTTGGCGCTCCCGAAAAACCTAAAGCCGACGAACCCAAGGTAGAAGAACCGAAGCCGGATGCACCTGCCAAGGTTGAAGAGGATCCGTTTGGCGCAGCAGAGAAACCCAAAGCGGAAGAGCCAAAGACGGAGAATGCGGCTCCAGCGAAGAACGACACAGATCTCTTCGGTGAACCCGCCAAGCCAAAGACGGAAGAGCCGGCTCCTGCAAAAGAAGATCCCTTTGGAGCCCCCGCCGCTCCTGCCAAGGACGATTTATTCGGGGAGCCAGCCAAGCCAGCCGAAGCTCAAGACAAAACAGCGGATGATTTGTTTGGAAAGGCCGATGCGAAGCCCGCAGATAAGGCCGACGATTCCAAGGATCTTGAAAAGCTGTTTGGCGATTCCAAGGAAGACAAGCCGGCGGAACCAAAAAATGATGACCTCTTTGGAAAGCCTGCAGTTGGCGAAGAAGTCAAAAAGGACTCGGCGGCCGACGATCTCTTTGGTGCTCCTAAAGCCGATGCGAAGCCAGCTGATGATCTCTTTGGCGCTCCACCTCAGAAGGAAGACCCTGCAGCCGATTTGTTTGGCGAACCAGCCAAGCCAGCTGCCCAAAAGGAAGAAGATTTCTTTGGAGCACCTGTTGAAGAACCCAAGGCAGCAGATCAACCTAAGAACGCAGCCGATGATCTGTTTGGAGCTCCGGCCGCTGAGCAACCTAAGCCAGCGAACAATGCCGATGATTTGTTCGGAACGGGTAATCCTGTTTCAACCGACGCGCCTCAAACCAATACCGAGAAGGCCAAGCCAAATTCCATCGATGACTTGTTCTCGAGTCAAGATCGAGTTTTCAAAGGTGCTGACTTCCGCGTTTGGATTGACAACACCGGCAACTTCCAGACGAGTGCTCGCCTAGCTACCATTTATCCGGACCGTATCAAGCTCCAAAAAGAGAACGGTAAGTTCACAACGGTTTCTCTACGTCGTTTAAGCGATGCAGACAAACTCTATGTGCAATGGGTCGCTTCGTCACTCACTAAGCAATCCAAGCAGAAGTACGTTCAGGCAAATGCAGAAACATTTGAAAACGAAACGAACTGATTTTTCGATCCTCTCTCCCGATCGATAAGAAGCCCGCGTCGTTGACGCGGGCTTTTTTTGTTTGTGGATGTGAAAAAACTGATGCACTCGAGCGACCTGTGAGATACGGTTCATTGGGCAGCCTATTCACGCGGCCCCAAACTTGAATACCGCTATATCCGTTAATGTCCTTCCAACGCGAAATCTTTCTGTAGTCGTCGAGGTTTGGCCAGATAGCAGCCGATAACGGATGAGGCCACGGATCTGGTCTTCAGAGGTAGATGCATTCTCGCGAATGGGAAGTTCGCTCTTGATTAGCCCCGATGCATCCTTTTCCAATCGTTGATGCACTTGTTGGATTGAGACCAAATGATCGTGGAACAAAAATACGATGTGCTTGTCATTGGGACCGGCCCTGGTGGTGAAGGGGCTGCCATGCAGGCCTCCAAGGGTGGTAAATCTGTAGCCGTCATCGAAAGCTACAAACGCATCGGCGGCGGTTGTACCCACTGGGGCACGATTCCGTCGAAGGCCTTGCGATTTTCCATCTACAGCGTGATGGAAGCAATGAACAATCCGATCATCAAGGAGCTTGGTGTTCGGGTCAATCCAACCCTCGCACAACTTCGTTCGAGCAGTAAGTCGATCATCTCGCGTCAAGAATCGATGCGGCAAACGTTTTATGATCGCAACAATGTTCCGGTCATTCATGGAAAAGCAAAGTTCATCGATGCCAATACGCTTGAGATCGATGGTGAACTAAGGATCTCGGGCGACAATATCGTACTTGCTACCGGATCACGTCCATTCCATCCTCCCGGAGTGGACTTCAATCACCCATTCATCTTCGATAGTGATACCATTTTGGATCTCCAAGAGAAGCCACAGTCGATCACGATCTACGGTGCTGGTGTGATCGGCTGCGAATACGCTTCGATGTTCCGAAACTTGGGTATCAAAATCAACCTTGTGAACACACGTTCTAAGTTGCTCGAGTTTCTAGATGATGAAATCATCGACGCTCTGGCCTACCACATGCGCGACTCGGGTGTATTGATTCGTCACAACGAAACGATGTCGCGCATCGAGGGATGCGACGATGGCGTCGTATTGTATCTCGACAGCGGCAAACAAGTAAAAACCGATGTGCTTCTGTGGGCGAACGGTCGCTCGG
>JAXMBN010000075.1:0-8444 GCA_046349875.1 Pirellulales bacterium | reverse complement strand
TTCAAGCGTTTTCACAAGCCAAGTCGCCAATTTTGAGGCTGCGAGTTTGAGTGTTTTCACAATCCGACGCGTAAGCGAGGAGCTGACTTTTGCAAAGTTATTGGCTTGCCTGAGACGTCCCTTGCAAACGCATCGTGACGTGAGGTATGCGGTCCCTTGCTCACGCGTTTTGAAGTTGCGCATTTGAGTATTATCACAACCCGACGCGTAAGCGAGGGCCTGACTTTTGCAGTGTTTTTGCCCTGTCCGAGACATTCCTTGCTAACGCTACGTGGTATGAAGAATGCCGTCCCTTGCTCACGCTTCGGGTTGTGAAAATCAAGGCTTTATGCGACCCCTCGCCAGTCCCATCGACGTGTCTCGAATCTGAGACATCAACATGCCCACTTCCTGATCATGAGGATGAGAACTAGAACGCAGAGCATTTGCTACCGAGTCATAGTCTTGGGGACGATTTTGACTCAACTTGAACTTAGCTTCCACACGTATGGCTTCGATTTCTATTCCAACGATGGCTTGAGTCAGTTGTTCGTGTGTTTCTTGTTGAGGTTGGTAGATCCAAGGCTCGGGGCGATCCTTTTCATAAACTTGTATCAGGTCGTTCAACAATTGATCGAGCTGATGGGTATCTTCAATCAGCCTGGCGCGGCCCGTTACGTGGACAGCCGTGTAGTTCCATGTTGGAACGCTTTGTGGGTCTGAATACCAAGAGGGTGATACGTAGGCATGCGGGCCAGAAAAGATCACCAGTACTTCGCGACACTGTTCAAGATGCTTCCATTGCGGATTGGCTCGCGCCATATGCAACGATAGACGCCATGGAGCTTGTCTGTCATCCAAAAGCATGGGCAGATGCGATGCATACATCGTCGTTCCATCATGTGACACAAGCGTAGCAAAGCTATGGTCGCGCACGAATTGAGCAACGACATTCGAATCTTCAACATGAAAGCTCGAAGGTATATACATTTTGATCCATACGGATGATAGACAAAGAAAGCAGAATCTTGGTAATGGCCAACGAAGAGCGGTTCATCGCATTCTAATGTCCAATCCCAGTATCCCAAGGAGGTGCCCTGGAATGGGACTTATTATGCCAAGATCCAATACCCAAATGATGCGCTAGAGAATTTTCACCAACCTGAAAAGCGGATGGCTTAGCGATTCCAGAGAAGCCCCATCAACATCACGGCACAAGTGAGGTTTGCCGCGACGAGTGACCATCCGACGCGTCGAATCGATCTTACGCTCGGCGGAAAGAGTCTTAGATAGCTTGCGGCCACGACCATCGGAAGGCAGGCCACGAAGGGAAAGGGGGAGAGAATCGCAAGACCAATTCCCAGCGTGGTCAGGATGCATTGAATAAGATCATTGACGCGGGGGATGGTACATTGCAACGACTTGCGCTGAGACGCAATGACGCTTCGCACGGCAACGATACATACAGCTTGTCCGATGCACCATACGACCCACATGTGCAGTGCATTCTCAAAGGGCAATTCAGCTGTCGACTGAACTGCAAAGCTTGGAAGTGTGAGACCAATCACGCTCCATAGCTGCGCTACGAGAGTTCGTTGCTTTCCAAAGGCCGACATGACAAATCCAACGGATGCGACCAACGCACACCCGGCGAGCAAGAATCGGGTATTTAGGTCCGCAAGAAAGAATGCAAAACCACCCGCCGTAATGCCAAGTGCAAGTAGAATCACCCAGTGGCGATAGGCATGTGGTGATTCCTTCTGTGCCCGTGAACCACGTTGACCGGTAAGGATGAGAAACGGTTCGTTCGCCCAAAATCCAGCAAATGCGGCCATTGAAATGGCCATGCCTGCCAACGTAATCCCTCCCAATGCCCATGATGTGGCCAGCGGAACGCCGAGCATTGCGTAGGCGCCATGCTCTTTGGGACGTTGCACTTCTTCAGTGCGAACAAGCGAGGCGGAGGGTGTCGTTGGTTTACTTTGGGTATCGGCTATGGCCGGTCGACGAGGCGCTGTTTCGAGAGTGGAACTCATCGCAAAGGGCTCGCTCCAACAGAAGCAGCCAACTCCTCGGCTCTTGCAAAGAGTACATTGTTTTCTTTATGCACGTGCTGATGCATGTCGTGCTCGAGCTCCTGCAAACTCTGCATCATGACGCGGAAGGTGTTGCACGCATCCAATGGTACCTCGAAGTTGTCGGTAAGCTCGCGGAAGCGTCGCAAGAATTCACCTGCATGGTCGTGTTCGTGTTCCATACAGTGAATAGGATTGGCGATCGCGCCAAACGGAAAGTGATTGCCTTCATGGCGTTGTTCAAGTTGCTTGATCGCAGGAAAGAGAATGTTTTCTTCTTTCCACATATGGGATAGGAGTTCCTCACTGAACTCCGCAAATAGCGGTTCAAGTTCATGAAGCCAAGGGTACTTCGAGCCGTGTGCTTTTCGGACCTTTTGAATCAACTGAGTCAGCCTTGGCAGTTCGGTCTTCAGATAATGGTGGTGCTGAAGAACAATCGAATCGCAAAGATCGGCAAGGCGAATGGAATCCAACGGGGGATCCAGCGAAGGCGTCTGATCAATACAAGCCGATAGCTCTTGCTCCAGTTTGCCCAGGTCGATCTGTCGTTGTGCGCAGGCGTCTGCCAAAGATATTTTGCCTCCGCAGCAGTAATCGATGCGATGCGTTTCGAAGATCCGCGACGTTTGCGGGTATTCTCGAACCCAATGTCCTACGGGTGACTGAGCGTTGAGGTCAGGCATGGCATATTCCTTTTGAGCGGTTCCGAGGTTTACGTACGTAACTCTATAGTCTCCCTTCGTCTAATTCAAGAAATAAAGAGGGTGGTTTCCGGAATTAGGGCCGTCCATTTTGTCGCAGTGCCCCTCGGCTTCCATGTTGACTTCCGGCCCCATGATTCATGTTGACTTCCAGTCCCTTGGAAGGATCACGCCGACTTCTCGTGCCTTGGAAAGGTCTAATCGAAATCCGATCCGAAGAGCGCCAACCGCGGCGCATCGCGTTCGCGAAATTTTCCAACGAGAAAGAAAAGCACTCGCCCGCACTAGGACAGGCGATTGGTTACCGCGACGGACGTTTCGTCGATTCGCGACTTGGTGTGGGTTTGCTTTTCGAGCTTTCAAATACAGCCAGTGTGGTCTTCTTCAGATATTGATGAAACGATTCTCTCATCTTTTGTAACGAATCGTGCAATGGACAAGGAGCATGATGCCCACACCATCCCGGACCGTAAGGGCACGTATCCGACATCTCGCGTTCAAAGAGATCGACGATATCTTTGAGCGAGATTTCTTTGGGAGGGCGAGCAAGTCGATAGCCACCGCCAGGTCCCGGGGATCCCGTGATAAGTCCGAATCGCGAGAGTTCGGTCAAGATCTTGGCGACGAGAGGCTGTGAGAGATTGCGACATTTGGCAATGTCATGCGACGAAGCATAGGCTTGAGAATCGGAATAAAGTTCGGCCAAGCGACTCATCGCAGAAATGGCATTCTGCGTGGTTTTCTGGTGATACATCGATTGTTACCTCGCGATCGCGGAAATGCAGATACATTATTCTTGATCTAGCGCATTCCTGCAATCGGCAAGCAGTCGACTTTCAGTCCCTTAATAGGCCGTATCGTCCGTTACTTTTCGCTCATCGAAGGCATTTCCCTTCACGATCGCTTTGACGGGGGATTCGCAGCAGAACTCACTGGGTCTTGCAAAGAAGAAATATCTCTTTCAGTTTGCCTAATGCCAAACCATGGTGTAGTTTTCCGAGTCGAACATTCTTGATGTGGGTAAGGCGGATCCGAAAAGTAACCCGTTCGACGGAATGTAGCCATGATGCATGGTCCGTCTTTGAGAAGCCGGAGTCTCGTCATCATCGACGAGTCTCTTCAGTGCGTTGCGTTGCAAAGGATACTTGAGACGCCGTTCGCGCCTTCTGCATTTGACTGGGCTAGGACATCATCGCTTGATTTTCCGCGTGGTCTCATTCACAACCTAAGTCCTTACCCATCTCCATTTAGGAAGTCAAATGCCCCTTGCCTCCCTAGAGTCGTATCGCCCTGCGCCGACATCAGCTTCCAAAGGTACTCACCCAGATTCGTCACGCCCTTCCACCACGAATCCACGCTCCACCAAGTCGCAGTGTTCAAATCATCCGCAGGGTGACGTCACTGTCAAAGGGATTGTGGAGGAGTTGGCTCTAGCGGTACAAGATGCCGTCCACGAGATCCATCACGTCAACTCAAATGCTCGTGTATTGGCCCTGAATGCGCGGATTGAAGCAGCGCGAGCTGGCGAGGCCGGTGCCGCCTTTGGAGTGGTTGCTTCCGAGATGCAATCGCTTTCGCAAACGATTACCGAAGTGGCGAATACCATGTCGGAGGTAACGAATTCGACCGTTGAAAGACTCCTCGATCTGCTTATTCACAATGTTCTTGGCTCGCGACTTGCCGACATCGCCCGAACCAATATCGATTTGGTGGATCGCAATCTCTACGAGCGTACCTGCGATGTCCGTTGGTGGGCTACCGATCGAAGCATCACCGATGCACTTGAACAGAAAAGCCAAGCTTCACTTCACTACGCGAGCGAGAGGATGAGGGTAATTCTCGGTGCCTATACTGTTTACTTCGATCTCGTCTTGTGCGATGAACAAGGAAACATAGTTGCCAACGGCCGTCCCGATCTCTTTTCTACCGTTGGAAAGAATTGCAGCAACTGTGAGTGGTTTCAGAAGGCAATGCGTTCTCGTTCGGGAGACGAGTTTAGCTTTGAGGCGGAATCGAGTTCATCGCTTGTTGGGAATCAACCGGCGTTGATCTATTCGTGTGGCGTTCGTAGTACAGCGTCGGATGTCACTTCAAAAGGCCTGGGCGACTCACCCATCGGCGTCCTGGGAGTTGTGTTTCATTGGCACGGACTGGCTCTTCCCATTCTGCAAACGCTGGCCAATAACTGCGCGAATCGCAGACAGCGACTTGCTTATTCATGGATGAGCAAGGGAATTGCCCTCGCCTCATCAAGAGAAGGCGATGCGGCGAATGGTTGCAGCCACAGGACCTAAGCAAAGAATCTACTCAAGCTCACAGGGGTATTTTTCCATCAGCCAGAATGGAAAGAAGTATCTGTTGCCTACGCCAAGGGCTCCGGGGTTCGAAAAAACTCACTCGACCGGTTGGTATTCCATCATTGTTCAACTGATCGAAGGCTAGTCATCTTGCAGATCCCCTCGCAATTCTTAGGAATGCGGGGGAAGAAGTGCTTTTGCCAGCGACGTGTTTGGCAAAAATTGTTGAGGATCGCTTGCCATCCTTCGCGTTGTTGCTCGAGCGAGCAAGGAGTCGATTCAGGATCAAATGAGACGCGAACGCGGACTTCGTTTGCATTCGACAGGAACTCGACCTTGGCCATGCGTTCGCCGAAGGAGTACTCGATGAGCTCGCCGGGAATGATCTTGAGCAACCCGGGCAAAGTCAAAGCCAAAGCTTCCATCCTTGGCCTCCATCCGCGAGACGAAAAAGTTCCGCCGACTCGTAGGTCGACGGTGAAGGCGGTCGTACAATCCTCGGACGCTGCATTCCATTGCTTGATGTCGTCGGGCGTTGTGTACGCTTTCCATACCAATCAAGAGGAGCCAATAGGGTTGTTTCTACGGTGATCCGCATTCCATCTGCCTTCTGTCTCGAACTTGGGGAAGCCACTTCGGCTCGTTGATGATCAGTCGTATGGCGATCGGTTGTTTCGACAAGGTTTCTCAAGAATTAGGGAATCCTCTTGCGCTGACACGGATTGATCATAAATCGAATGGGCATTGCGAAGAAGTCCCCAGCCCATGAGCCCGATCCATGCGAAGAAGCAAAGCCTAGCCGTTGCCCAAGTCCTGGAGTGTTACCAGTTCTCAAGAAACCTACTGCGATTGATAGAGCACAAGCATCAACGAGGGCCATGCAAGAGTTTTCCAATGGGGATGCTGGAGTAGGTGCTTGTTCGATTCTCGAAGTCACCGGGAAACACACCGGAGAGAACCATCATTAGCCCGAAAACACGAGGCTGTAACAAGCGACGTTCGTGCTCCAAGCGGCAGCCCAGGTTCTCGAACTAACCCTATACCGAGCAACGCCGATGACGAGCCCTGAAATAATGTAAATTCACTGATATTCCAGATCCATCGATAGGGAGCATCGACTGATCCAAGTTCGCTCACGGCTTTATGCAAGTGGCTAAACTCCGGACGTATGCTCGCCAGGCTTCCATATACCAAGACAAACCAAAAAGGGATGCACACCGCCAAAATTCCGATAGTTCGATTGGAAGGAAGCATTTTACCTTGATGAATAACTTGTGAATCAACCATGGTGAGGCGAACGACGACTGAAACCATGGATGGAAAATTTCTGTCCCGAACGTTGATTCCACCCTCTGCGGACGAATGTAGAATCAAGTCGCCCACATTTCAATCAAGGTTTACATGAATTCTCAGAGGCAGTCGATTCATCTTACATTGAGTATCCTGCAGTGATGATTACCACGAAGCCCACGGAGATCACGAAGATCGATTTCGAAGTTCCATCCAACCACGGCGTGGGTAGTGGATGGTCAAAATTAGGATTTATCGATTTTTTCGCACAATCACCGACAAGATCACAGGCGTTTGTGGCCAAGTTAGATTCAAGAGATTTAGGCTCAAGATTCAAGACGGTTACGAAACCTTTCGCCGCAGATGGCCGTGAGGAGATGATTGCATGAAGGAAAATAATGCCTTTCGAACCTTGACCACATTTTCGACGAGCATGGAGGCGCATGTGTGCGCGAATGCACTCGAGGCAGCCGGATTCAACGCTGTCGTGGTTGGCGAACACACTGCAGAATGCCGCGTCGGCACGATCGGTTGCGTGGAGGTTCATGTACCTTGCGAACAATTTGACAAGGCATCCGCGTTGCTGCAAGAAATCGGTTTCAACCATTCTCAATCAGAGATCAACCAAACCAACGCGGAAATGAACATTGAACAGGTCCGAAAACGAAGGTTCGCGAGGCAGTTGATCGCATTCAATATTCTAGGAGCAATTTTGTTCTTAGTGGTCTGCTTATTGAATCGATAGAACGCTTGAGAATTGTCACCAAAACTCATCTGACCGCTATTTTGAAGTGCATGGGACATGATTCTCGCGAAGGGTTAACAGTACACCAAGGAATGATCTGAGTCTTCGTGCGATTCGCGTTCTTCGTGGTTCCAAAATCTTCACTGCTTTAGCAATGGTGAGAGTTAGGCGAAGTCGTGTTAATCACCACGAAGCACACGAAGTTCACGAAGACAAGAATCGATGATCGGGCCGACCTTTTAACCGGCAAATATTATTAACCACGAAAGTCACAAAAGGCACGAAAATGGGACTCGACGATTTCTCGACTGCTATTTCGATGTGCATGGGAAACGGTTCTCGCGAAGAATTAGAAACATTTGCAAGTAGTTGATCGGAATCTTCGTGCGATTCGCGTTCTTCGTGGTTCCAAAATCTTCACTGCTTTAGCAATGGTGAGAGTTAGGCGAAGCCGTGTTAATCACCACGAAGCACACGAAGTTCACGAAGACAAGAATCGATGATCGGGCCGACCTATTAACCGGCAAATATTATTAACCACGAAAGTCACAAAAGGCACGAAAATAGAACTCATCGGTATCGGGACATCAACGAAATATTGCAATGGGATGGATTCGCTGGTACGTTCGAGGAAAGTTTGTCGCTCGTAGATTTGCGCCATCTTGATCGCATAGTTCTTTCAATCAACGCATCACGTGCCGAACGTCGGATACCATTCGTCATATCGCCAATCCTGATTTTGATCACGGGCAGTGGACCATCTTGAAATATTCATTGAAAGCCCTGGTCTTTCTTTTCATGGTGATGGCACTCGTGATTTCTGCCTGGAATCAGTACTGGTAATCTCGCAAGATCAATGAGTTGCAAAGCACGCTTCAGCAGGCCGATAAAGCCTTCCGCATCCGCGCAAGAATTCGAGATTATCTGCAAATTCAGCCTCCCAATGGCGATGCCGTTCTGCTCATTAGAAAACTAATGCCACCGCCACCTGATACGTCGAAAGATCAAGGCTATCCATCGCTCGTTCAAGCGTTGCATTCAAACGTGCAACTAGCGGATGTTGATGGCAAAATGGAGGATTAGAGATTCTTTCGCTTTCATCCAGGTTGCACAGCATTCCTGGCAACAGCGAATCGGTCAGTATTCTATTCGATGATTATTGCGTCATCGACGCTATCGTTAAGGAGACGGGAGCTCGACACGAAACGCACACCGTCGAGATCAAGGATACGAACGGAGACGGTGAAGTAGACTTAATATATCATTGTACGCCAGGATTTTTATCGAACGCGAAGGGATCTGTCGTTATATACTATCCTACGCACTCGGGATTCAAGCTGAATTCAGATCGTTA
>JAXMBN010000074.1:0-11323 GCA_046349875.1 Pirellulales bacterium | reverse complement strand
CTCGCTGACGCTTCGGGTTGTGATAATACTCAAATGCACAACTTTAAAACTTACGTATCGGGTTGTGATAAATACAGAAAGTCCCTTGCGCACGCTTCGGGTTGTGAAAAGACTCAAATGCGCGACTTCAAAAAGTGAACGCATGGATGGGATGAAATGAAAATACTATTTCTTCATGGTTGGAAGTCTGTCGTTGGGGGCGTCAAGCCAAGCTATTTGGCGATTCGTGGTCATGAGGTTTGCAATCCGAAGCTCGACGATGACGATTTCGCGTTGGCCCTATCTACGGCTCAAGCGAGCTTCGATGCGTTTGAGCCCGACATCGTCGTCGGTAGCTCGCGTGGAGGAGCCCTTGCCATGAACCTCGATCATGGCTCGATCCCGCTCGTCTTGTTGTGTCCCGCTTGGAAACGTTGGGGAAAAGTCCATGGGCTCCCGCCGCGGGCTTTGATACTGCACAGTCGTGACGATGATGTGATCCCATTTGAGGATAGCCTAGAACTCGTGCAGAATTCTCGCAGTTCCGAAGATGTCCTCGTTGAAACAGGAAGCGACCATCGATTGGCCGATCCTTCTTCCTTGGAGGTAATGGAGTGGGCTTGTCGATTCTTGACTTCGAGCGATTATCGGAATCTGAACGAAGAAGCATCGCCCGATATGCAGGCGGTTCAAGGGGTCGCGGAAGAATGTGATTATTGTTGTGGTTCTTGTGGCGAGCGAATCGTGATTCCGATCGATACTTCACAAGGCAACATTCAGGTTTATGTCGAGGACTGTCCCGTCTGTTGCCATCCCAATATCCTTCATTTGACTATCGATGACTCGGGGTGGCCCCATATCGATTCTCAGCTAGAACATGAGCAAGACCCGTGATGGATCGATCTTGTTCTTTTCGATAGGAAAAGGGGACCGCAATCACTTCCATGCCCAAATCGTTACTTTGTATTCCCCTTGTTCATTGACGATGAATTCGAAAATCCCGATAAGCTCATTGAGAGGCTTCCAGCAATTGGCCGAAGTTTCAAAGGTACCTGTGCTGGTATAACGCCCTTGCGGTACAGGGCCGCATAGCCGTCCTAAACCAGATGATTGGACGCGAGCTGTTTCTCCTTGGAGGCCAAACATGACGATGTTCCCATCTTTCGCATGGATCATGCCATCGCTGCGAAAGACGAGCCGGCAGGTGCCCATGTCGGCGAACGGAAAGCCAAGTATCTCGCCGCGTCCCTGAAAAGATATCTCGAGATTGACTTCGTTTTCAATAGGCTCGAGCACGCGTGAGGAAACGACGCTCCCTTGTGCATATCCAATGGGATCTCCAAGCATGATGCCCCCTTTCTTGAACGTTCGCCATTTGTTGCGGTGACCAATCGGAACATCGTAAGGTGTTCCCTGGCAGGTTGCAAGAAAATGGGGGTATCGACTCACGCGGAAATCACGCGGAAATGGAATCAAGCAAGGACGTCATGGATGACTTGACCGTGCACATCGGTCAATCGTCGATCAATTCCGTTGTGTCGGAACGTAAGCTGCGTGTGATCAATTCCCATCAAGTGCAAGATGGTTGCATGTAAGTCATAACAATAGGTAGCCTTGTCAGCGGTCTTGTAGGCCCAATCATCGCTTTGGCCATAGCTAACCCCTTGGCGTATCCCTGCGCCCCAAAGCCAGGTGACGAATGTTCCTCCGTTGTGGTCGCGCCCCTGTCCGTTTTGAGCAAAGGGTGTTCGGCCGAATTCGGTTGTCCATAGGACGAGCGTATCTTCGTCGAGTCCTTTGGCTTTGAGATGGCGAAGCAATGCAGCGATGGGCCGATCGACGCTTCGCGCCATCGGAGGAAGTTCTTTGATGATGCTTCCATGATTATCCCAATTGCTGGTAGCTCCTTGGGCACCACTCCATAGTTGCACAAATCGGACTCCGCGTTCCACCAAGCGAGCCGCAAGCAAGCAGCGACGCCCAAAGTCGTCCGTCTCGGGATCGCCGATTCCGAAAGCCTGATGCACGTGCGAACTTTCACGCGATAGATCAAATGCTTCCGGCGCTGTGACCTGCATCTTGGCGGCCAATTCGTAGCTCGCAATACGTGCTTCCAGTCGACTGTCGCCGGGATGATTCTGCGCGTGTTGGCGGTTGAGCTCCGTGAGCAGTCCAAGACTATCGCGAAATGGAGGAATCGAAGCCGAACTGAAAGTGCTACTGGGTTGCAGATCGGGTATGGGATTGGAAGACATGGCTGACAACGCCAAGCCTTGATGAACCGTTGGCAAAAAACCAGACGAAAAACAACCCTTCTGGTTGTAGGGCAAGCCTCGCGGGTCTGGCAGAACGATAAAGGTCGGCATATTGTCGACGATGCTACCGAGCGCATAGGAAATCCACGCACCCATGCAAGGAAATCCAGGCAACAGAAAGCCACTGTTCATCATGTAGGTTCCAGGCCCATGCACATTGGTCTTGGTCGTCATCGCCATGAGGAACGCCATCTCATCGACCAGCTTGGCTTGCTCTGGAAATACGCTACTGACCCATCGACCCGATTGGCCATGTTGAGCAAAAGGGAAAGGACTTTTCAGAATGGCACCGGCAGGTCCCGTAAAGCCCTCTGGCTTTTCTTTCGGACCCAACATCTGACCATGAAGCCTTTCTAATTCTGGCTTGTAGTCGAAGGTGTCCATTGGGCTTGCCCCGCCCGTCATAAACAACTGAATGATTCTCTGAACCTTGCGAGGTGGATGCGAACCATAGTGACTCGCGGAACCATCGGCTTGGAGCATACTTGCCAATGCCAATGAACCAAACCCGCCTCCACACGTGGCGAGCATCTGTCGACGCGTTTGCTCCTTGGATGCGTTCAACGGCGTATTCAACATAGGCAGGAACTTTGGGACATGTGTGTTATGATAATGCGATTCTCTAGCTTCGAGTAAAATCTAATCGATGAACAAAAACTCGTGTGTATTCCAGAGAACACGGCACAGAGCTTCTAGTCCATGAACTTTGTAGCGTACTCAGTAAGCTTTGATCATTTCCTCTGCGGTAGGATCGCGCTGCCAGCAGCGCTGTACCAGAAATTGAATTCGTGACTCCAAATTCGCGAATCGTACTTCGGCATTCTCCGCGAACACGGTCGACTGATACATCACAAAATCGTTGTGCATCATGGATAAGGCTTGAAGCGGAGAAGCTGAAAAAGAACGTGTAGGTGATAGCAACCCAAGGTCTGGGAAGTCGAGCGATTCCATGAATGGGTCTGCGATCCCGCGCCAAACGTAGCGATAGATGCTGCGACGATGAGCTTCTGGGCGTTTCCAATCAAACGATTGATAATCGAGAGCGGGTGTCGATTGAGGGCCTTTGCTCAAGCGAAAATGCTGAATCGCTGGGCCGCCCATCGTCAAATCCAAATTACCGCTCACCGCATGCACATAGTCGCGAAATGCGTCCGCATCGAGTCTTGGTCGATACTGTCTCCAAAGCCATCGGTTTTCGCTATCCTTGGCGGCTGCCATTGCATTCGATTGAGAAGACTGAGCGTAGACGCGACTGAGAATGATCTTGCGATGTAATGCCTTGAGCGATCCGCGAGCTTCATCCCGAAACCAAACCGCAAGATGATCGATCAACTCTGGGTGCGATGGTACTCCTCCCATGCGTCCAAAATCACTGGGGGTATCGCATAAGCCTCGGCCAAAATGATACTGCCAAACACGATTGACAATGCTTCTCCAAGTGAGACCATTGTCGCGATGAGCGATCCATTCTGCTAAAGCGAGTCGACGCGAAGACTCGGGAGTATCCTTAAGCGTTGCAAACCTGGGACGCAGTTGCGGCCAAATGGAAAGGCTGCCTGGCAAGACCTCTTGCTGCGGTTTGTCAAATTCGCCTCGCTGTAAAACATGGACCGCTTTAGGAGTCTCGATCGACTTACTTTGATATTGTCCTTCACCGGAAGGTATCTCAACCTTGGCGGCCGCTGCATAGACTCGTTTTTGGGAAGGAAGTTTTGCCAACTCACGACTGGCGATGCCGTCGAGGATGAATGCTGCAAGTTCCTGAGGGATCGAGGGCATTACAGTGGATTCTGTCTTCGCAACGCGATAGGCATCGAGCATCTTAGCAATACTCTCAGGAATCGCCGCAATTCTCTCGGCCGATTCCTTGGTCGCTGAAAGTTTCATCGAACCGATGCAATGGGATCCACCATGCAATTGGCGAAGCGTGATGACTAGATATGAGCCCGCAGGAACTTCTAGAGGATCGCGAAGCACAAAGATGGCATGGTGTGGTTTGGCGACTTCAGGGTGGATGCCCCAAGCCGTCGTGAGATTGCCGTCGATGGCTCGTTCAATTCCCCATCCCGCTTGATCGAAGTCCGAGAGTGCTCGAGCCACACTCAACCTACGGCCTTCTGGCTTCGTAGGTTCGAACAGTGTGAACTCGATCTCCGAAAGGTGAAGATTTCCATTGCTGCATCGACCGGGACCTCCCGAAGGCAGCGATGCATCGGGTAAGACATCCAAACGAATGGCGGTGAGAGGTGAACCTAATTTCGAAACGTGCAACACATAGGTGTCTTTTTCAGGCGATGCACCACTTGCTAACAAACCTCCATCGTTCAGTTTGGTGAGTGTTGCTCCTTCCGTGGAGATAAATGTATCGGGTACCAGGATCTGCCATGAAGTGACGACATCATTCGTTTCAAGCCATTTCGCAATCAGACTTAGGACTTCTGGGGACTGAAGCGAATCCTTCTTCTTGGACTTGGCATCGTTTTGAAGCCGAGACCATTGCAGGCGACGTTTCGCGATTTCAAGATCATCATCGTACGCTATGTCTCCTTTCAAAATGCCCGAGAAGACGGCTTGGAGAGCATAGTAATCTTCTTGCGAGATAGGATCGAACTTATGAGCGTGGCACCGCGCACAGTTGGCTGTGGTGCTGCAGAAAGCGGCCAATGTTTGGGTTACCAAATCATCGCGATCGAGGTAGTCGAAAGTCACTGGTGCGGTGCTGAACGTACTGAGATCAAAGGTACCCGCGCCCAAAAAGCCCAATGCCGGAAGGTTCGATGATTGATCCGGATGGACAGCATCCGTTGCAAGTTGTTCGATAATCCAATCGCGCCATGGCTTGTCCCCATTCAGTGCCTGAATTACCCAATCGCGATAGGGCCAGGCATGATCGCGTCCAATGTCATGTTCGTACCCATGCGAATCGGCAAAGTGAATGGTATCAAGCCAATGCCGAGCCCAGCGTTCTCCGTAGCGCGGTGAGTTCAATAGGCGATCTACTACCTCTTCCTTTGCCTGAGGATCGGACCTTTGTTCAAACGCAACAACTTCCTCATACGTTGGAGGTAAGCCGATCAAATCGTAGTAAACGCGTCGTAGCCATGTTCGTCGATCGGCTTCAGACGACAACCGAAGGCCTTCACGATCGAGCGAGGCTTCAATCCAATGGTCGATCGACCACTCCTTCGTTGTCATGTCGGATGCTTCAGGCAATGGTCTCAGCGACCACCAGTCATAAGGGTCGCGAGGTGACGGCTGTGCTACGCGATCATCATAGGCTCCGTTCCGAATCCACTCTTCAAGGATATGAATCTCTTGCGAGGTGAGCTTCTCTTCGGGCATCTTGAGTTCATTGGATTCATGACGAATTGCTTTGGCGAGCAAACTCGATGCAGCGTCGCCAGCGAGAATGGCTGGACCTCGCGAGCCTCCGCGTTCCCATCCGCTTCTCCAGTCGAGGGCCAATCCGCCTTCCATTGTTCCAGATTGATGAGAATGGCAGGAGTAACATTTCTTCTCTAGGAGCGGCACCACAAGTCGCCGAAAATGTTCTTGAGGCATCTGCGCAGTCGTTTGTTTTTCAAACGATACAACGATCGCGAAAAACAGCGCGATGCCTAATGAGAAAACGGGACTGCGATTCATCGTCCGAGATTCGTTTCCGTTGGGAAAAAATCGAGGCAGGGTAGGGTGGGCCAGGGAGAAATGCCATTTCGACTTTGCGGCAGGATGCCTCCATTATAGCCTTAGATCTCGCGCTATTTAGAGAGCAGGGCCGGGAATGGCTTGTTTTGCCTCGGTTTTTACTCCCCAACACGCCTGCATGGGACTTCTTCGTTCATAACCCAACGCGTCAGTATGGGACTTCTTCGTTCACAACCCGAAACGTCAGTGAGGGACGACTTACATCGCAACCCGAAACGTCAGTGAGGGACTGCCTACCACACAACTCTAAGTGTCAGTCTCGCTACGCTTTCTCTGCAGAAGTTTGTTTCGTCGGACGTATCATTTGGGCAAACGAAGGGGCGAGAAACAGAATGACCATTCCTAAAAGCATGAGACCACCTTGGCGAGGATCGTAGTCTGCCGCAATGCGATGAATATCGAATCCAACAAGTAAGCCCAAGAGAATCTCAAAGGAAAGCGTCAAGGAAACCCATAGGATTCCGATCCACCAGAGGCTACGTTGCGAATGCGGACGGATCCAGCGAATGCAGACCGTTGCGATGGTGAGGATGATCAGCGAACCAAGAAAGACACCCCACTGACGGGAGCGAAGATCGCCGAGCAAGGGGAGCAAATAGATTCGCCTGGCAACCCCATGCATCGTCTCTGCCGACATCATGAGGAACCATGTGATGATCGCGCGATTGTAACACGAGTCCATGCATCCATATCATTCGAAAAGCTCGCAAGAAACTCTGAACTATCATAGACGGTCTAGCCGTTGGCCGGGATCTCAAGAATCCCTGTGTTTCCAATTTATTGCCATATGACTTGTGCTATGAACGCCAGCAGGATCGCTGCTTCCTTTAAGATAGAGTGCGATCGGATGGAAGTAAGGGTTTCAAAAGTCACGGCCATGATCGAGTATTGATGATGTGGATCCAACAAAATCTTAAGAGGGTGCAGAGTCTTGGATGGTTTGCGTGGAGCCTTGGGTGTTGGTTGTGTATTTCAGAAGAATCCATAGCGGTACAAGATAGTACACCAAGCTATGTACGACGCGTGGAAAAGATCCCTATGCGCGATGGAGTTCACCTCTACACCGAGATCTACCATCCTGAAAACCTCATGGAAGATCTCCCCATCCTGTTTGTGCGAACACCCTACGGTGTTCAAAATCCCAACGGCGGTCCCACAGCTCACTTTGCATCTACCTTTCGTGAGCACGCCAAGGAAGGATACATTTTCGCCGTCCAAGATGCGCGTGGGCGTCACAATTCGGAAGGGCAATTTGAATGGAATCGCCCATTGCGTCATCGAACCGATCCCCATGCGACCGACGATAGTACAGATGCGTATGATTCCATCGAGTGGATGCTCAAGCACGTTCCCAAGAATAATGGGAAAGTCGGCATGCTCGGAGTTTCCTATCCAGGATGGTATGTGACGATGGCATTGATCGATCCCCATCCAGCGCTGCGAGCCGCTAGTCCTCAAGCCTCTCCGTCTGACTATTTTATCGGAGATGACTTCTTCCATTTCGGTGCGTTTCGGCTGAGCCCAAGTGCAGAGCTACCCTATCTCTTTGATTTTGATCCGAAGAAGAATTCTCGGTTTCCCTACGATCAAGTCGATACGTACGAATTCTTCTTGGACCTTGGTACCTTATCCAACATGAATGAGCGTTACCTGCATGGAGTATCGCCCACCTGGAACCACTTCATGGAACATACAACCTACGATGGGTATTGGAGGACAGGGAATACTCTGCAACATCTCACCGAAGTCAAAGTACCAACGTTGAATGTGGTCGGTTGGTGGGACGCCGAGAATCTTGGCGGTGCGCTCGATATCTACGATCAATTGGAAAAACAGGATCGTCAGGGATTGAATCGGATTGTGGTGGGGCCTTGGTCGCATGGCCAATGGGCTCGCGGTCCAGGCGATCACCTTGGTGAATACGATTTTCAATCCGATACCGTGGGTTATTATCAGCGCGAGATCGAAGTGCCTTTTTTTGCTCACCACTTGAAAGGAGCGGAGGATCCACGATTGGAAGAAGCGACCATGTTTCAAACGGGATCCAATCTTTGGAAGAGTTACCCAACGTGGCCACCGAAAGACAATCACCGTACACAAAAATGGTATTTGCACGCCAACGGGACGCTGCACAAGGAACAGGCTACCAATACTTCTGTTGCGTATGCCGAGTATCGATCGGACCCAGCCAAACCAGTTCCCTATTCCAAACGCCCTATCATGGGATTTTGGCGCGGCTTGGATGCGACCAAGAATCCGCGATTTGATCGAGCCGGTGTCCTTTGGAAGGTCGAAGATCAACGCTTTGTCAGCGATCGCCCCGATGTTCTGCAGTTTGTAAGCGAACCTCTCACGGAAGATGTCGAGCTATCCGGTAGTCTCTCCGCCCATTTCTATGCATCGACAACGGGTACCGATGCCGACTGGGTCGTCAAAGTCATTGACGTCTATCCTGAAAGGTATCCTGAGAAACCTGAAATGGGCGGTTACCAGTTGATGATTGCCGACGATGTACTCCGAGGCAGATTCCGCAAGAGCTTTGAAAACCCGCTACCGATAGAGTCTGGCAAAGTTGAAGAGTACACCATTCCTCTTCGGACTCGCAATCATCGTTTTCGAAAAGGTCATCGCATTGGAGTCCATATCCAAAGCACCTGGTTTCCGCTCATCGATCGCAATCCGCAAACCTATGTCGATATTCCCAAAGCGAGTCCTCAAGACTTCCAACCGTCTATCCATCGTATTTATGGCACACAAGAGTATCCTTCATCGATCGAATTTTCGATCCTCGATTCTTCGGCGAATCGGTAATGACAAGAAAGGCAGGAGATGAGTTACCAGCAATTGTGGAAACATCGCAAGATCGTTCTTCTAACCGACGGTTACAGCACGCCCTTCTTGGCGAAAACCGCCATCAATCTTCTGCGGTATCGAAACAAGGATGTCGTATCTGTCTTCGACTGCACCTTGATTGGAAAGACTGCACAGGAAGTCTTTGGCGTCGGTGGCGACATCCCCATGGTGGGATCATTAGGCAATCATGAAGGCATCGATGCGATTTATGTTGGGATCGCGCCCCCTGGAGGAAAACTCCCACCGACATGGCGTCCGATCCTGGAACAGGCATTGAAGCACGGGATCGATGTGGTTTCGGGGCTTCACGACTTTGTGAGCGAGGATCGCGAATTATCCGAGATCGCTGTGCAAAGCGGGGCCCAAATCGTTGATGTCCGCAAGAATATGCTCAAAGAGACGGCAACATGCGAACCGTTTCGAAAGGGTAACCTACGTATCCATGCGGTTGGGCATGATTGCAGCGTGGGCAAAATGGTTGTAACCGTTGAACTTGAGCGTCGTTTGAAAGCACTGGGCCACGATGCTAAGTTTCTCGCGACGGGCCAAACTGGCATCATGATTTCGGGCAGGAGTCCCCGTGGATTGCGTGGTATCGGACTTTGTGAATGGTGCGGTCGAGCAATTGGTGAGGTCAATGAGCAGCACGATATTCTCTTGATCGAAGGGCAGGGGAGTATCAGTCATCCTGCTTTCTCGGCGGTGACTCTTGGTTTGTTGCATGGATGTGCGCCTCAGGGGTTGGTGTTCTGCTATGAAGCGGGGCGTACCATGGTCAAAGGTTTGAAGGATATCCCGATACCACCTCTGGCTGCGCAAATGGATGCATGCGTTCAAATGGCGAATCTACGTCATCCGTCCCAAATGATTGCAGTAGCCATCAACACGCGAACTTTGAATGCACAGGAGGCTCGAGCGGAAGTCGAGAAAGCGGAACGCGAATTTGGGTTGCCTGCGTGTGATGTTTATCGCGACGGTTGCGACAAGTTGGTTCAGGCTGTGATGAAGCTAAGAAAAGAACTGGAACAGTCATGAGAATACTTTCATGTTTTAGAATCTTCATCGTTTGTTTTGGATTGGCATGGCATCCTTGCGTGTCCGCTCAAGACCGAACGAACGATACGCTTGTTCGGATGGAGCAGGTTTTGACAGAGGAGATGCAGCGACTGGGGATCCCTGGACTCTCCTTCGCGGTGGCTCATCGCAACCAACTCATTCACGAACAAGGTTTAGGATTGGCCAATGTAGAGAATTCGGTAGCCGTTTCAGCCGACAGTCGATTTCGAACGGCTTCGGTCGCCAAGCCCATGACGGCAGTAGTGGTTCTTTCGTTAGCTGAAGATAAGATTTTGGATCTCGACCGCGACATCACCGCATATTGCCGCGATTATCCGAAGAAGGAATGGGTGATTTCAAGCCGACACTTGTTGGGGCATTTGGCGGGTGTACGTCACTACAAGTATCCAGCAGAATCGAGTTCCACCGATCGTTACTCGACCTTGAAGGAGGCGCTAACAGTGTTTGCAGACGATCCGCTTATTCATGAGCCGGGTACCAAGTATCTCTATTCGACGTTCGGCTACAACCTTTTAGGATCCGTTGCGGAGGGAGCTTCCTCGCAACCGTTTGTGGGCCTACTTTCCGAACGGGTTTGGGGACCTTCCCAGATGTCGCAAACCTTAGTGGATGCTCAGGACAAGATCATATCGAAACGCGTATCGGGATACGTACGCCGATCGGTTCGCGATGTATCCGGCGGTTCTGAAAAGGAAGGTAGTTCGGCACTGGGCGAACTTTTGAATTCTTCTTTGCATGATACGAGCGTCAAGATACCAGGCGGAGGGTTGCTCTCGACCAGCGGTGATTTGGTCCGATTTGCGATTGCGGTCAATCAAAATAAGTTGTTGGAGGAAGCCACCAAGGAGTCTATGTGGACTGCCCAAAAGACGAGTGACGGAAAGAGTACGGGATATGGACTCGGATGGAACGTTGGGGGATCTTTGAAGAAAGAGGTTTGGCATACGGGCGGTCAGTCGGGAACGTCGACGGTCCTTTGGATGCGACCCGCGAGCGGTACTGTGGTTGCCATCATGTGCAACTTGCAGAACGTAACGCTCACCAAAACCGCTCGCGAACTTGGCAACCTACTCGATCCCTAACGCGATTGTCCCAATCGTAGAAAAAACGTCGCGAGATTGTCCCAATCGCGTAAACTCCGCACTTCGCGTCATCGTTGCCGCATTCCATCACAAAGTTCGACCGTCTGAAATACAGACGCAGATCAATCTTTAAGTCCGATGCCTCTCCGGCTTGATCAACGATCGACTTCAATCATTCGTTTTCTCGGCATTCATTCATTTTGTCTCAATCCACTCGAAATGATCGTTCATGAGTCGGTCTCGACTGACGAGAGTGAATTGAACTTGAGAATCGGCCGCGAGTCGTTCTACAATTGCAGAGATGCAGGTGAA
>JAXMBN010000073.1:0-11758 GCA_046349875.1 Pirellulales bacterium | reverse complement strand
TCACATAATCGACGAGTTCTCCGACGGTCTCGATATCGAGTACCCCGTCATCGACTTGAATGGAGAACTGTTTTTCGAGGTCGAAGGTTAATTCGGCCATGCCGACCGAATCGATGCCGAGCAGTGCGAGACTGTCTTGGGGAGTTGGGCTTCCCCCGCAAATCCGTTTGAGATTCTCGATAACTTGCTGCTCAATCGCGTCCAAAATTCACCTCTTCCGGTTTTCTCGCATCCCTAAAGGATAGCGGGACTCTCCTGCGTCGCCAATCCTAGTCATTCGGAACCGAATCCGTCAATCGACGGTGAGCGTTACTTCGGATCCAACCCCGGTATCTCCCGAAACTCTTCCGCGATTGGAAACATTGGTAACATCCGGTAGTCTTACCACTCGGAGAACGAAAATCCAGAGTGCGCAGATCACGGTTAAGAGAGAAAGCAAAGCGATCATACCTTCTCGCAACAGCTTGCGACCCAGGCCGTCGACGGGGGCCGTGACGAGCGATGTTTTTTCTTGGACGAGCACCCAAAGGTCGGTGGGTGACCGATCATCGTCGGTAGGGGTATCGCCGAGTTTGCTGGCTACGTCGACTCGCGCGAGAGCTGCGATCCAGTCCCCTTCGTATTCTTTTCCGGACTCGCTTGTACCGACTGGATCGCGATAGTGAATCATCCCGTCCTTCTTGAGTTTAGAGAATTGGTCCTCATCGATGGTAAATTGTTGCTGAGCGTTGCGGTCGAGCTTGCGAAGAAATGGGTGCTGTAAGATTTGCCCATTGTTTCCGTCGATCAAAATGGCAAAGCGGCTCTCCGCATTTCGTGGTTCATCATCCTCCAAGGAATCGCGGGTAAGACTCTCGAAGTCTCCCAGGTTGATGGTGAGCACCATGAGTCCTTGGACATCTTTCGCGGCGTCATCGTCACCATCAAATATCGGAGTGCAGATGGCGATCTTATGGCGACCGGTGCTCGTCGAGATAAAGGGAGGACTAACGAATTGATGGGGGATGGGACGGATGTTGCTTCGATCGGCACTTGGCGACAGATCGCGATGAAGACCAGTGAAGTAAGTTCGATAGGCGAAATTCTTGCCGACTGGATTTTCATCCATCGAATCATTGATGGTGATCGCGATGTTGGTTCCTTTGTTATCGACCAGAAACATACTGCTATAACGCATCGCTTGCGGGTTGTTGCCATGTTCGGACATCAACCGTTCAAATCGAGACTCGATATAGCTCTGCAGTTCCACTCGCGAGGGCAGATTGCGAAGTTTATCGATATTCGATTCAGCAGCGTGTTCTTGAGCCAACGATCCCAATAGATCTGGACCCGCTTCCTTTAGAAAATCGGTCCAACGATCCCGAAAGGCAGTGCGATTCGATTCTTGACCTAGGATCTGGAAGATCCCGGCGAATTCTGTTTCTAGCGTTCGAGCTGCAAATTTAGCTGCAAATTCATTGCTTCGAAGAGACCATTCTTCCAGCTTTTCTTCAGTCTCGGTTTGAGCCAAGCTGAGTCCACGCCATGAGAAAAAGCCCATCACCGATAAGAGCAGCAAGGGACCGACAATCCCGAGCAACATCAATGGTCGACGACTCCGTGCCACCTGCCGATGCTCGAGGGCTTCCAGCACCTGTTGGACGTTCGCCAATCGTTCATCGGGATTCTTGGCCAAGCAGCGATCGATGATCGTGGCCAACTCGCGATCCATTCCGCGGACGCGATAATGTTGTTTCGGAATCGATGAACGATAGATCGCTTCACGATAGCGTTTCAGTCGATCGGGCAAACTGGCTGCGGTGTCCAGTGTGTTGACCATTTGGGGCGTTCGATAAGGAGGATAGCCACACACCATACAGAACAAAATTGCCCCAAGCGCGTAGACGTCCCATCGGGCATCGGGAACCGCATTGAGGTCTGCTTGTTCGGGCGCCATGAAAAACAGCGTGCCTAAGGAAGGCGTTTGTTCGTGGGACATGCGGCTTTGCCCGAAATCGGCCAAACGTGGGCGAAGATCTTGATCGAGCAAAACGTTTGCTGGCTTCAAGTCGCAGTGCAGAACACCTTTTCCATGGGAATGATTCAGGCCGAGCGCTAGGTCGGCGAAGAGCTCGGCGGCCTGCGCCACCGGAAGGGTTCCTCGGTCGCGGATGAGATCGTCCAGCGAACCATTTTCCAAGTACTCCATCACGTAATACGGTGGCTCGGCATCCCAGCCCACCTCGAGCACTTGGACGATAAAGCGGTTCGCAGCCATGCTCACCAAGTGCTTTACTTCTCGAGCCAGCAACGCGAACCGGTCGATAACTCCGCCGCGGCTGATTGGGTTTGACTGGCGCATCCAGCCAGCCGGTGGGAAGTGCTGGCTGACCGCACTGACCGGCGTCTTCGGCTTAAGGAACTCTCGGGCGATAATAGCCGGACTTCCAGCAGGGCTGAATCGCGGCGCAAACTGGCTCTTTGGCCATGACCGATATCGACGGTTTGCCGCTGAGTAAAATCGTTGCTCATCCAACCATCCGTATCTGAGTCCATTGCCGGTGCCACCGAGGTCATTTATCAGACATCCAATGCCTGGAGATGTTCCCAAAATCTCTGTTCCTTATCTCGCCGCAGCTTTCAGGTACATGAAGACCCTTTAGGTGTCTTTCCAGCTGGAAGGGCCGATGTGCGCCATAATCGGCAAATTGTGTTCTCACGGCAATATCCGGAAATCCCCAAAATCTCTACCAGAAGCAGATACCCCCAAAAGTTGAGATTTTGTAGAGCATCGACGGACGGACACTGGGGCAAATCTATGTTTAGTCAGCCCCAAAACTGAGAAATGAAAGTCCCGTTCCCCAAGAATGTTTGGAGAGTGCTATGCGCGTTTTGGTGGCCGATGATTCTGGCGTCATGCGAAAGATGATCATTCGTTCGCTTGAGGCGATCGATATTACAGATATCGTCGAAGCATGTGATGGAGCCGGGCGTTTCGATCTTTCGAACCGATTGCTTCGATCTCATCTTGACCGACTGGAACATGCCAGAAAAGACGGCCTTGAGTTAATTCAAGATGTTCGCGGTAGCGAATCGGATATCCCCATCATGCCGATCACCACCGTGGAACAACGTGATGCTGTTGCCACTGCGTATGAAGCGGGTGTGAATGACTTCTTGACCAAGCCTTTCACAACCGACGATCTTCTAATAGAATCGGGACGCACGTTTGCTTGCTAAATTTAGCGAAGTGGATGATAGTGTGCCCATGTCGTCGCGTTGTTTCACGAATACGACTTCGATGATACAAGTGGGATAGACGATAGCCATAGGTACTGGTAGAGGATGCTGGAGTTTCCACCTTCGCAATATAGTGAAAGAGAGCGCGTTAAACGTATTTCTCCACCATGGTGGGATGCAATCTGGAACCAGGTGAAGTATCTCGCAAACCTGCTTTTCAACTCTTGAACGACGTTCGTAGCTCGATCTCCATCTCGGGAGGTTTGAAGGCGATCTTCGTCATCAGTTTGGATCGCGAAGTTGCGTTTGCTGCTGCACAAGCCTTTCTTGGTGAGAAGCCCAATGACATCAATGCCGATGTCATTGATTTGGTGGGGGAACTCGCCAATATGATCGGCGGACGCACCAAAGAAAAGCTGAACATGCCCGATTGCAAACTTGGCTTGCCATGTACCGGCGTGCCCGCCGACAACGTTGGTCAAAGCCATCAAATTGATTGCATTGAACACCTTCCCTTTTCAACTCCTGGGGGAATCTCACCATCGAGTTTGGGACGGCGGTGGTATAGCGTACTCCGAGTACGCAACGGACCACCGATTTTTTGCGGAAGATAGAAACCATCAAAGCGTGGATCCAAAAGGGATCGTCGCGGTATAAAAGCCGATTCGAAGATTCCAGATCCCCATGGGTTGCGATACTATGTCTTTACGCTATTGGAGCCTTGTGCTCTTTCTAATGGGGACACTGGCCTTAAGCCACCTCGCGGTTGTACGCGCCAGGATGTCTCGGGCCGGCGAGGCGGCTTCAACGAGTCAAGTGGGCTTTTACTTCGCGATTATCGACCCAAAGCCAAATTGAAGTGTGCCCTGTTCTACGATGTGTTACGCCAAATATCCCGTGGTGGATGTTCATACGCATTTCAAGCCATTTCGTTTCAAGCATGACGGGATCTTCTGCAATCTTACGTTGCGACGATGGATCGCAATGGCGGCATCGCACTTTCCATCAGTCTCGACGCGACTCTGGGAAAGAACGTTGACGAGCATATCGAATATCTGTTGACCAAGTATCCCAATCGATTTCTCGTCTTACCAACATCGATTTTCAAAACGCCAAGCAAGGCGATTGGAGCCAGTACGCCTGCAAGCCAACCAGGATTTGCTCGCCATGTCGTGGAGTTGATGAAGGAAGCCCATGGAAAGGGATTGTGTGGTCTCAAACTTTTCAAGCAACTGGGGCTCGAATATCGAAACCCCGACGGATCGTTTGTAGCGATCGATGATTCTCGATTCGATCCGATTTGGGAAGCGTGTGCTCAGCTCGGCTGGCCTGTGATCATGCATACCGCTGATCCTAGTGCCTTTTTCGATCCGATCGACGCCAACAATGAAAGGCTCGAGGAATTGGAACGCCATCCCGAGTGGGCCTTTCCCTCGCCACCCTTTCCATCGCGGGACTCGTTGCATGCGGCTCGCAATCGAGTTCTCGAAAAACATCCGAAGACTCGCTTCATTGCGGCGCACCTCGGGAATGATGGGGAAAATTTAGCGCAAACGCAGGCGTGGCTTGATCGTTACCCGAATCTTTACGTCGAGATCGCATCGCGGATCAGCGAACTTGGAAGGCAGCCTCGCGTCGCCAAGAAGTTTATCGAAGCCAATGCCGATCGTATTCTCTTTGGAACGGATGGCCCTTGGCCGGAACAACGATTGCGACTTTACTGGCGTTTCCTGGAAACTGACGACGATGCTCTTCCTTATTCCGAGAAAGATCCGCCTCCGCAGGGACTATGGTCGATCTATGGAATTCAATTGGACGATGCAACGCTTCGAAAAATCTATCACGAGAATGCGATCCGTTTGATTCCACGAATCGGCGATGCGATCCAACAGTTTCAAAAATAACTTCGGGCACTCGCCGCCCTACAGCCATGTTTGAGGTTGGCTCAACGAATGACCCTTGAGCCTTGTTAGATTCGCTGGGCAAAGATTTCAATATTGGGACCGAGTTTGGTCCATGCTTCGCATTGATAGACACAACGCTTCAAGAGTTTGCCCATGGGGAGTCGGCTATTCTCATCTTGATTGCGTCGATGCGTTTGTGATCGGAGGATGCGAAAGCCCCGTTCGATAAGGAGTGATGACAACGATTCGATGGTGAAGAAGTGAAGGTGCGTTGATGGAACGCTATTGATTTGACGTGGTACCCCTAGCAGTCGATGTTGAATAAATTCAAACAAGGTTCCAAATTCGAAGGGGACTTCAAGAATGACAATACCAGATGGCTTGAGGAGTTGATGCATTTTCTCAATGGCGGCAACTGGATCCCAGAGATGTTCAAGCACGTGACTGATATGAATACAGTCGAACGAAGCGGCGGGAAGGTCTAAGGACTCGAGAACGCCTTTTTCGATTTCAATTTGCAAATGCGATTGGGCATGTGCAATCGCATCGGGACTGGCTTCAACTCCGAAAATTTCCCAACCGTGATGACGTGCATGTGAAAGAAAGACACCGCGTGCGGCGCCGATATCGAGTATCTTTCCACGGCTGGGTTTGTAGTGATGAAGTCTTTCGAATCGCGGTTTTAAAATGGTAGCGGCTTGGGTTTGATCGAGCACATATTGTTCACCCGAATCCAAGTAGGCATCGATATAGTCCGAGCTTGCATAGATGGCTTGTACATCTTCCATGCTTGGATAAGGATTCAAGACCCCGTGCCCGCAGCGTTCGCAGCGAAGAACGCGAGCTTCGGGAAACTGGCTTCGCACGACCCGCGAAGTGGCGAGGTCGTGAATCCAATGCGTACCATGACAGCCGATGCACGGTTCGGCGACGGAATTGTCAAAAACGATAGGTTGGCTCGGATTCAAGAGGTGGATTCCGATCTTCCGGTCGGCAAAGGCTTACATTACGATTCATCCCGAATCATCATACCAGATATATGTATTTTTCGAGCCATCCCTATCGAAATCGGGGATATGGTTGGGGCCACGAGATCGACTCCGTGCTACAGTCTTTAGGTTACCTTTCGTGATGGTTTGGAAAGGGATTCGCATTGAATAAGATCGACCCACTTCCCGAGTTGATACCGGCTTCGACTTCAACTTCCTCCTCGCTTCCGACTTCGATGGAAGAACAACGCTTTCTCGAAGGACCGCAGTCGCGATGGGCCGAGTTGCGACGAGCGTTGAAGATCTTTAGCGAATTGATTCACGGTTTTCGAAAGTTACACTTCGTTGGACCGTGTGTTACCGTCTTTGGTTCCGCTCGATTTCCAGAGAACGATCGCTACTACCTGCAAGCGCGTGCGATTGGAGCCGAACTCTCGAAGGCGGGATTTACAGTGATGACTGGCGGTGGGCCAGGGATCATGGAAGCTGCAAACCGTGGAGCCAAAGATGTCCGCGGGCGCAGCGTCGGATGCAATATCGTCCTGCCCAAAGAGCAACAGCCCAATCCGTACTTGGATATGTTCGTCGAGTTTCGATACTTCTTCGTTCGAAAGTTGATGCTCGCCAAATACTCCTATGCCTTTGTGGCCTGTCCCGGTGGCTTTGGCACGATGGATGAACTTTTTGAAATTGCGACGTTGGTGCAAACCGGCAAAGTCGAGCGATTTCCGATTGTGCTTGCAGGGACCGATTATTGGCAGCCCCTTTTGGATTATCTACGCAATACGATGCTGGCCAATGGGACCATCGATGCCGAAGATATCGATCGCTTCATCGTGTGCGATGATCCGGTTGAGATTGCAAAGCATATTAGCGGTGTGGCAGAAACGCATTTTGGATTGAAACGCGGTAAATGGAAACCACGATGGTGGCTCTTCGAGTCCGCACCCAAACTCTTCCGAAACGGAAAGTAGTCCCTTGCTGGTTTGTATCGCAATTACATTTGCGATGATGGCATCGACGCAGGGTCGTACGGTTCTGCGAACGCACCGAATGCCGCCAAGCCACCATCGACCGATACATCGGTGGCGGTGATGAACGAGGCATGGGGACTGCATAACCATAGCACCGCGTTCGCGATTTCATGAGGTGCGCCGATCCTGCCAAGAGGATGGCGATTGGCAAGTTTGTCGGCACCTCCTTGTGCGGCGAGCGATGCCTCGACCAACGGCGTCATGATTGCACCTGGTGATACGCTCACCACGCGGATGCCGTGGCGTGCATATTCGATGCCCCATTGCATGGCTTGCAGGATGTTCGCCGCTTTGATGGGACCATAGACGGATACTTGGCGAGCAGTCCGATGGCCCTGTCCGCTAGCGATGTTGATGATGACGCCACTTCTTTGATCCATCATGATTGGCACGGCGTGCTGAGCCATGAGGTGATATCCGGCCAAATTGATCTTCACCATGCGTTCAAAGTCTTCGAGAGCAACCTCGTGGAGTGGAACATACGATGTTGGAGGTTGGATAGCAGCGTTGTTGACCAAGATATCCAATCCTCCCAAATTGGCTTTGGTCCAGTCGAGGACCATCTTGCAGAAGGATGCATCGGCCACACTTCCGTGATGGAAGTGAACACCTGGAGGTAGATCGCGGGCGCCTTTCCCATCGACATCCACGCATACAACGCTGGCTCCTGATTGGCAGAAGGCATCGACGATGGCTCGTCCGATTCCATTGCATCCGCCCGTTACCAGAGCGACTCGCCCGCGATTTTCATAGACAACATGTCCTTGGGATCGTTGTGACATCGAGGTTTCTCCGCGCAGGCTAGTTGAGTGAAAGAACTCACAAAGGATGGATCTCATCTTGTAGCTGTTTGCATTCGGAATCGCAATAATGGTCGCGACATGCGTGGCGATTCATGAACGAACGCGAGAGAGATGGATTCCAATGATGTACGATTTGGCTGTGGTTGGATGTGGAGGGATGGGGAGTTCCGTGCTGTATCACGCAGCCAAAGCAGGTGCACAGGTTATTGGCTTGGATAAGTATGCGCCACCGCATCACCGAGGAAGCTCGCACGGTGCGACTCGCATCATTCGCCAAGCCTACTTTGAGCATCCCGATTATGTGCCGTTGCTCTTGGAGGCATACCAGGACTGGGCTGACCTGGAACGCGAAGCATCCCAAAAGCTATTCTTTCAAACGGGACTGTTACAAGTGGGGCCACCGGAAGGCGAAGTTGTACCAGGTGTGCTTCGAAGCGCGCAAGAACATGGTTTGGACGTCGATCATTGGTCGTATTCTGATTTGGTTGCGCGGTTTCCCCAGTTTCGATTCGATCCTCGACACGAAGGAGCGTTTGAGAGTAAAGCGGGCTATCTTTTGGTCGAAGCGTGTGTCGCGACGTATTTGCATCGTGCAATTGCGAGAGGGGCACACTTTCATCCCGAGACCGAAGTGTTGCACATCGATTCAAAGCCAGGCTTTGTGGATGTAACGACGTCGCGAGGCTCCTATTCAGCGCGGAAGGTGATCGTTGCTGCGGGCCCATGGCTTGCGGGTGAGTTGCTTGCGGAGCTAGGCTTTGCCATGCCGTTGCAGCCGCTGATCAAGCATTTGCATTGGTTCAAAACCGACGAATTACGGTTCGATGTAGATCATCCATGCCCTCTCTATTTGTTCGAGTTGGATCATGGATGTTTCTATGGGTTTCTAGAATCGATTCGAGGAATCAAAGTTGCCGAGCACAGTGGAGCGAACCTACGAATGGGATCGATGGGGCATCAGAGGCCATCGAGTCCCAGGATCTTGGGTGACGCAGTTTCTAGAGGACCATTTGGTGGGTCAGTTTGAACATCGACGCCATCAACGATGTTTTTACACGATGACCCAAGACCATCATTTTTGGATCGACCAAAATCCCAATGATCCCAATCTCTTTGTGATGGGAGGTTTTTCAGGGCACGGATTCAAGTTCGCTTCGGTTCTTGGGAAATGCCTGGTGCGGTGGGCATTGCAGGACGATCGAGACGATCGACTCCAACTCTTTGCTACACGAGCGTAAGGCCACACAATGGGCAACATCGCTAATCGAGTTCGAAGGACTCACCTTGGGCTCGCGTTCCCATGGCTCGCCATACCGACAAGGTAATCGAATTGTTGACGTTGCGAACCGATCCATCCATCAAGGCAACTTGAACCATGCCGGGATGCCAGCTGCGGGAAGTGAGCGAAGCATAACTTGCACGCGTGGTAGAAGTTCCTTCTTGACGCGAGTTGTAGTCGATGTTGTAAAGAACGCCGTTGTAGGTGAAAGCTACTTTGGTGTTGGGGGTGAGAGTTGTGGTGAATCCACTGTGATGGCTATGGCCATTGGTCCATTCGCATCGGCCGGTACCTGTACCATCGGGAAAGATCCGATCTTTTAAACCGCTATCGGCAATGACGGCTACTTCCGCTGGCGTCGAAGGGGTTGCAATCGTAGGTGGACCTCCGTTGCGAGTGTACGCTTGCCAAGCATGAACTTCCGCTGCCCAAATCGTATTCGTGGTTCCATCGGTGAAGGACTCGAACCCAAATCGACAATTGGGATGAGTCGCGCCGTCACCACCGGTCCGCGTTACGGGATCGTAAACGAAATAGGTACCTAGGTTGAAAGCGTAGTTGGTTGGATACAAGAAGATTCCACTCGTGCTCCCTGTCGCGCCGGTATCACGAGGAATATCTTTCTTGGGATCCGAAGGGCAAACGAAGATCGGGACCCTGAAGTAGCTAAGCACTGGAAAGTTGGACCAGTTCTGACTGAGATCCACTTGATTGTAGAGCACCGACTGTTCGACATACGGGAGTAGACGCCCATGGATACTCCAGGAGGCGTTGGACGAGATGAGAGGATTGATACAAGCACTTGGTGGAATTTTGCGATTGGCCGATTCGTAATTGTGCATTCCCAGGGCAATCTGCTTCAGATTGTTGCTGCAGGACATTCGTCGGGCAGCTTCGCGAGCCATCTGAACGGCGGGGAGTAGCAGGCCAACCAGAATGCCGATGATGGCAATGACCACCAACAGCTCCACCAGAGTGAAAGCGGTCCGATGAAGAATGGCCGTGGGGTGGTGTTGGAACAACCGGTTGGGGAGCTGATGGGTTGGGTGCTTTTTCATACCCGCCGTGGAATGCAAACTTCATGCCAAGAAGTGGACTGCGGATAGGAGGGACGTTGCGAGGCGATCCAACAGGAAATTGCTCGGAATCTCAAGGCGCGTTCTTCCACCTGCGATTGGTGATGGCGAATTTCTGGTCGCGGCATGGAGTTTTTTTCGCCGCAATCGAAGGCTCTTGTCCAAGTGAAATGGATTGGAAATTAGGCCGAGGCACCTTTGCGAAGATCGACAAATCGCTTGGACTTGCCTTCGGAGCGAGGCAGGCTGCCGAGTGGAACAGTCGTTACTTGGACTCGCAATCCCAACCTTAATTGAATTTCCTCGGCGATCTTCGAAGGAGATAGCTGAGAATCTTCGACCTCAATTCGGATTTCATCGAGTTCGCCCTGCTTGGAAGCGATGAGACGAAACTCTTCCACAGAAGGAAATGAAAGGAGAATGCGTTCGATACTCGAAGGGAATACGTTGACGCCGCGAATGATGAGCATATCGTCGGCTCGCCCCAGCACGCCCCCTTCCAATCGAACGAAGGGAAGAATGGAATCGAGGCATGGACGGACGAGGTCCCCGGTCCGGTATCGTAGGACGGGAGAGCCTAGACGGCCAAAGGGAGTTAGGACCAGTTCATAGAGTTCATCCGGTTGGATCGAGTCGATGCGAAGTGGTTTCGAAGATCCATCCAGTGGGAGGAATTCGGCCAAGAATTCGGTTTCGATGACGTAGAGTCCTTTGCCATCTTGGGTTCCAAATCCCCAAGGTCCGATTTCGGTACCGCCGGCATGATCGGTTACATTTGCATTCCAAGCAGATTGAATCCGTTGTCGCACTTCCGGCGAACTGCCTCCAGGTTCTCCCGCAACGATCAATTGACGCACTTGCAGATCTCTCAATGGGAATCGATGTTGCTTGGCCACTTCTGCCAAATGCAATGCATAGGAGGGCGTACAGCAGACGATGGTTGCATGGGAAGAGCGAATGAGATCAAGACGCGCAAGAGACGAAAGTCCTCCTCCCGGGATGACCATCGCATTGCGGCGAAGGCACGCATCGTGCGCGCTCCAAAATCCAATGAATGGACCAAAGGAAAAGGCCATAAAGACTCGATCATCGGCGGTTACTTCGGCAGAAGCCAACGTGTATTGCCAAGTGGATACCCACCAATTCCAATCCTCGGCGGTATCGAGAATAACGAGTGGTCTTCCCGTCGTTCCACTGGTTCGGTGAAAGCGGGTGTAATGATCAGCAGGCCATGTATGATGCCGTCCAAGTCCAAGAGCATCTTGATCATCAATCAGTTGCGATTTGGTAGTAACGGGAACGTTTTCCCAAGCATTCCAATCGGCCAGGCTCTTGGGCAAGATGGACTGATAGAACGGATTCGATTTCCATGAGGGCCAGCATTGAGTCATGCGAACCCACTGATGGCTTAGGAGTTCGTCTCGACTCCAAGAGGCAATAGCGTCGATTGGCGA
>JAXMBN010000072.1:0-12850 GCA_046349875.1 Pirellulales bacterium | reverse complement strand
TCGAGGAAGTTCGCGATAGTATCGTTCGCGATTTGGCGTTCCCTGCCGCGTCCGCCAAGATGCGTGAAGCATTGGAGAAAGTCAATTCGACGATGCAAGCCTATTCGCAAGAGCTCAATATCTACCAACAAAGCCAAGCAGCGAAAGATGACTCGGTTACCAAGCCTGCCGATGTCGATCTACAGAAGTTGGCCGATCAGCTTGGTTTGACCTATGGTCGAACCGGTTTGGTCGATATCGATTCGGTGCAGACATTGCCGATTGGTAAGAGCATGATTCAATTCCAGTATCCGTTCGGTCAGTTGGCGTTAGATCCTCGATTCCCTATGTTCCAAGCAGCCAACTCGATGTCGTTTGATTTTGTGAGCGGTGGTGGTTCGGTCGATTACCATTTCTGGAAGATTGAAGAGAAAGCCGAATACCTTCCACCTCTCGAAGATGTCAAGGAAGAAGTGAAGTCCGCTTGGAAACGCAGTGAAGCCCAAAAGCTTGCTGAAGCAAAAGCCAACGAGCTTTTGAAGAAGATGGAGACTTCGCCCGAGCAGCCATGGGACGCAGCTCTTAAGGCCGAGGAAAAAGCTCTGCTTGTCAATCCTCCTGCGTTTTCAGCCATGATTCCTGGGTTCGGACGAGGACAACCTCGTTTGGCGACCGTAGAGCAAGTCGACAATGCCGGCGCAGCTTTCATCAAAAAGGTTTTCGACCTCAAGCCCGGTCAAATCGGCGTTGCTTCCAACAACCCGCAAACGACCTATTATGTTGTTCGTTTAGTCGAGAAGACTCCCGACGAATCATCATTGCATGATCAGTTTGCCAAGATGCCCACGCTTCCTGATGCTCGTAACATCGGCATGCAAGAAATCACTCCTATTCTCCAGGAGTGGATCGACACCGTCGAAAAGGACTTGCAAGTCGAATGGTTGGTGCCACGGAATTCTCTTGGTGGCGAATAGCGGTTGACCGTATTGTTCCCATCCCGATCACCAAGGGACTCCCTCCTTCACAACCCGAAGCGTTAGCGAGGGACGGTATTCCTCATATCACGTAGCGTTAGCAAGGAATGTCTCTGACAAGGCAAAAACACTGCAATAAGTCAGTCCCTCGCTGACGCTTCGGGTTGTGATAATACTCAAGCCCGCGACTTCAATACGTACGCTTCGGGTTGTGATAACACTCAAACGCGCTACTTCTTTTCCACTCTGGACAACAACCGAGCATTGGTCCTGCCATAGCGCCATCGGACATTACAAAGAGTGCCGAGGGTTGTTGATATCGTTCTTTCAACGTTCGCCGCTCAAAAGCTCTATGGATTCACCGATGCTTGTAAACCCAACCACCGTTGAATAGTGCCAATAACTTCTCGCGTTGCTTGACGGGCATATGGTTGGCAACGTTCTGAAACGCTGCCTCACTCAATCGCTCCATTTCTAAACTCATGCGCCGCGACTGCTTCTCGGCGGCGTCCTGTACCGACGCCACATCTCCAGTTTCAAGCTCCAAATAATCCAAAAACTCCTTTCTTTCGAATGCTTTGCGAAAGTCTCGACAGAGTTGGTTACGGGCTGCCAATTGAACCAGGAAAGCGTACTGTTCGCGACTTAAGATTTGCCTCATTTCCTGTGCAGATCGCACATTGGCAAGCTTCCTTTCTTGCTGGGATGCCGTCATCGGAAGCTCCTTACCGGAGGCAAGGAATATGGATTTCAAATCAGACTTCTGGTTATTACTTAGCGCAAGCGAATCAGGGAGCGTTGCCCGCTGAGACTCAAAATACACACCTTCAAAAATGGTTTCGAAGCGGTAAGGGATCGAATCAATATCCACAACTTTGTTAAGTTTCGAATACTCGAATGTTCCACAATATCGTTCGAGACAATCGCTTGACGGAGGTGGAAGCGTTGCGTGAATTTCTTGCAGACAGTTCTTTTTCAGCTGCTGCACGGCCAATTCCAATTTGGACCGTTCTCTTTCCAACACAAGCGAGAATGCATCAGGTGGCGATCTCCAATCGAGAAAGGCGAGTAATTCCGCGTCTCTAAAACAATCCAAAGGCCCCAAGTACTTCTGCCTTAACACTCGCTGACGAAGGGAAAAAATCTGATCTTTGCTAAGGATCTGACTCAGTTCTTCGCGAATTTTTGGATCTAACTACAACCACACCTCATCTGTACCTGCGAACCGCTTTTCAGCGATTAGCAAATCCAGTATTTCATCAAACATGGACGAAAACTTGCCTCCAACACGCAACGTTTTGATTTGGGTTATCTGCGAAGGGGAAACTGCGAGCGATGACTGCAGCGAGTTATTGTAGATCAGTTGTTCCATGAGGTTCCAGTAATTAAGCCTCGGTAGAGTTGGAGCGGCAGTCTCACTTCCTTCATCACAAGTAATCGCGAAAACGCACGAAAGCATGGCAACGATCAACACTGGATGATCCTCCCGGGCCCGAGTTCAATCTTTGCCAAATCGAAAGATATTCGTAGGCCCATTCATTCAAGGAATAGTGTCTAGGACTGAGGAACGTGCATTTACAAATGGTATCAAGATCGGCAGCGTCGCGTTGCTCAAAAATCCGCTTCAAATGAACGGAAATTGGTTCCTGGATCCATCACCATTTCCGTGGCAGTCAGCAATCGAGTAACGATCCAGCGAACTTACTCGTGGACGACCATGCAAATGAAAACCCTTACGCTTCGACGAAAGTTTCGAGCACCTGCCTTCAGAGCGTTGACTCGAAGCACTATCTGCTCATGGCATTTTCTTTGATCTTACTAGGTGGACTAACCCTGGTAATCGCGTTTCCAGTTCTGAGGATCGTACTAAGCAGATTCAGGTCGGGACAAATTCCAATCGATCACCAAGTCATTGTAGTTCGCATTCAGTCGGTACTCATTCCGGTAAGCAAATTCTTACCTTTACGGCCCAAACTCGCAGAAACACGGTGGGCCCGCATTTAAGGCATTTTCGCTGATTCAATTGTTCGGGCGAGTTCACGAAGCGTTTCGCGATCCTGCAAAAGCGTCTGTTCAAGCCAACTTCTCGCAGAATCAATGTCGTCGCACTCGTAGACAAGACAACTCGTTGAACTCCCCGGTGAATCGCCATCAAACGATTGGTCTTGGCTGACAAGATCGGGGCAATCCTCAAACAATGAGACCAAGTAACCGTCTGATTGTTCAATGGAGAAGTAGCTTGTGAGATCCGAATCGATATCCTCTTTTGGTACGTCGGCAAATGAGTAGTTGGAATAAAAACCGTCTAGAAGAGCCCTTATTCGGAAGTTACTACTCGTTGACGTCCCTTTTTGCAGCCAACTACGGTAGTACTTATCTGCTCCTACGGCTTTTACGATTCGAGTTAATTCGGCTTGAAAAGTTGACAAGATACGCTCGATACCAATGTATTCGCACGTGAAGTCACCATTGGTGAACTCAAAATATGCGAACTCCTCTGGTCCATCTTCCTGACTATTCATCATTGAGCTCTACCAAATGTTGAAACGCGATCCCGCACGGAATTCCCAGCTCTAACTTCTGCTCTAAATAACTAACACCCCAACTTAGGCGGGAAACATAATGTTCCTTTTCTCACCGAACAAGTATGGGAAAGCAACGAATAGAAGCCAGCCAAACTCCTTGAATGGAGTTCTTGGCATGACAATCTTCGTTGGCGGTCAAGCATCGCAATGGAGGCATTCGGCCTGCTTACCCCAATACATGCCAAACAATACCCTATTCTCGCCTTTGTTCCAATTCTCAAGGACTAGCTTCGCAGTTTTTCAAAACGCGGCGGGGATCAAACGCAAACAAACCAAAAGAAAAATCCAGCCGAGTGACCAAAGGTGTCAAAGTGACCGTGCCTAACAGAGTATCGGAGAAGCATAGCATCTCGAACTTTGGAAGGAACACCTGTGAACCTAAGACAAATCGCTATCCAAACATTCTTTGATCCTCGAATGGTTTGCGATTCGGGTGGCTATTCCCCGTCAGGGACCAAGCCACAATTCGTATTTGAGGACTGGTGTCAACGAGGGCTTGTCGAAGCGATCCCTTTCGATCCCGTCTCGACCACGGATTTGCAGTTGGCTCACAGCCAGAAATATATCGATGGTGTTTTCGCAGGGACGATCGCCAATGGCCACGGCAACCGAAGTCATGCAGTCGCTGACTCGACTCTATGGACGGTCGGTTCTATGGTCGCTGCAGCTCGCCAAGCTCTGGTGTCCAAGGTAGCTTGCTCGCCCTCAAGCGGCTTTCACCATGCTCACTACGATCATGGAAGCGGATTTTGCACTTTTAACGGCTTAATCGTTGCCGCAAGAAAACTGCTTCGTGAGGGGCGAGTCCAAAGAATCGGAATCCTCGACTGTGACTGGCACTATGGTGATGGGACCGAAAACATTATCCAGACATTGGGACTTCGTCAAAACATTCTTCATCGCACAAGTGGAAAAGAGAGGTTTGACGATGCCGTCGACTACTTAAATTGGCTTGAGCAATCCTTGATCGACCTTTGGGAGTGGGGCAGCGATCTGGTCCTGTATCAAGCAGGTGCTGATGTTCATCGAAACGATCCTCTCGGAGGACTCTTAAGTGATGAAGAAATCGCAGAAAGAGATCGCACGGTTTTCGATTTTTGCTTAGCCAAACACATTCCAGTCGCTTGGAATCTGGCAGGAGGTTATCAGCGATCACAAAACGGAAGTATCGACAAAGTCATTGGTCTCCATCGCGCAACGATGGAAGCCTGCTTCGACATGTTGCGCCATTCTTGCGAAAAGAGAAATAGAACCCACCTCCCCCCAAAAAATACTTTGCCACTCACCGAATTTAAATCGGCAAACCCAGAAAGCTAGGAAGTACGGCACCTCTTTCACGGTCCCTCGAAAGGAATGCAAATGCTCAATTACCTAGATGAAAAGCAACGAAGAATCCATCAATTTGCGAAAGCTTTACAACCAATGTATCGGCGCACTACGCAACTGGTCAGAGATTGCTGCTTCTTGCGGATCGAGGAAAGAAAGCAAGATCCAGCGACCACTCGGGCGCTCAAAGCGGTGAAACAGCGTATGGGCGAGAAGGTGGTTAGCGTAAGCGAATCGTTCGAACCCAATTTTGCTGTGGGGGAAGAATTCGAGGATGGGATCAACGAAGAATGGAAGCAAGACAATAACTCCAATCGGTTCGTACAATTTGTCTTTCTTGAACGGCATTTCGAAATGGATTTGCCTTGGCCGATGCTATGGCCCAACGAAGCCATGCATCTTTTGTCGCGACGAACCGGCTACTTTTATCTGAGGGACCGAAATTCCGACGTTTCCGTTGCCGACGTGGTTAAGCGGTTTGATCCGCTTCGCAAGGCGTATGTCCACGGTGATCACAATTCGGCGGCCGAAGACATCGCTTACATCTTTTTTGACTTATGGAGGTTCCCAATCGACTCTCGACTCTACCTTTCCGCATTCGGTGGCAACCACACTTGGGAGCACGACACAGTGTTGGAGTAACTTTTCTCTGTTATCGTTTGAAGAAATCGAGGTCCTAGCCTGTTCGAGTTTCTACAATGCCTTCGAGCCAATCAATGACTTCCAGCGGCGGCGAGCCGCGATCAAGAGGCCTGGGGCACAGGCGCCGGCGAGAAGCAAACTACTTGGCTCGGGAACCGCGGTCACATCGGCAAACGTCTGGCCAATGCGTATCTCGTCGATACTGAACGCTCCGGTCGAATAGAGCACTATCGCATTAAAGCTGTTTAGATCGAGATCCGTCTTCACCGCATCATTGGTCAATGGTTCGCTGGATCCGAGCGGTCGATTCACCCACAAAGTAAAGATGTCGTTGCCCGACTGCATTTCGCCTTTCAGGATCAGCATGCTGGTCTGACCCGAGACGGCGGTAATGTTCGACATCACAGAACCCGCTCCGCCGCGCGTTTCCAAACTGTACTGATTGCCATTTCCTGTCTTCCCAAGAAATAGATCGTTCGCATCACCGTTGATGGAGTCTAGATAGAGCCCAAAGAATCCATTGAACGCTCCTTGCCCTACCGTTCCCTCGGGACGTAGTAAGACGCTCATATAAAAAGTCTCGCTCGGTCCGATGGATTGCAATAAAGGTCTTCGCAGTCCCGCGATGCTTAGAGTAGATGCCGTCGTGCCGCTTCTGCCTGAAGTCGGCAATCCCCCAAAGCTCAACGATGATGCACCGATATCGTAATTTGTACTCTGCGAGGCATTGAATCCACCTGGTGACCAGATGGAGGAAAATCCTAAACCACCTCCTGCACCCGACACATCTAAGCCAGTAGCACCTCGTTCGAATCCTTCATAAACAATGAGCCCAGCGGAAGCCCCACGTGTCAGAAGGACGCATAACACCAGTGAAGTGATCCAGAACTTGGACTGCATTTTGATTGCCCCATCCCAAACGCAAAAAGTATCGTCCCCAAGTGAACTTGGGGTCAAACCCTCAAAGTCGGCCTAGATTACCATTCTGTAATCAAAAAAACTACCTTCTGGAAGCCATTCCACGACCATTCGGAGGGTAAAGTTCGATTCTGGTTAAACACACCCCCTTTGAATCAGGTTTTCGCGTTCAAAATTGCGAGCGTTGTTTTGAGGACCGTATCGGGATTCAACGAGATACTATCGATTCCTTGTTCCACCAAGAACTGAGCAAATTCTGGATAGTCACTCGGCGCCTGACCGCAAATTCCTATCTTGCGTCCTCGGGAGCGGCACGTGGCGATCACCTGAGCAATCATCTTCTTCACCGCCGGATTACGCTCATCGAACAAAGGTGCCACGATATCACTATCGCGATCGACACCCAGTATCAATTGGGTACGGTCATTGGAACCGATGCTGAAGCCATCGAAAATCTCCGCGAACTCTTCTGCCAGTATCACGTTGCTCGGTATCTCACACATGACATAGATCTCAAAGTCATGCTCGCCCCGTCGCAAACCATATTGGCTCATCTCTGCTTGAACGCGTCTCCCTTCATCGACCGTTCTGCAGAAGGGGATCATCACTTTGAGATTGCGCAAACCCATCTCATCGCGAACTTTTTTGACCGCTCGACACTCGAGAGCAAAGCCCCGCTGGTAGCGAGGATGGTAGTAGCGACTTGCACCTCGAAATCCTAACATCGGGTTCTCTTCGATCGGTTCGAATGCTCGCCCTCCAATCAAATTGGCATACTCATTCGACTTGAAGTCGCTCAACCGAACGATAACATCTTTCGGATAGAACGCCGCTGCCAACATCCCAATCCCTTGAGCCAGTTTGTCGATAAAGTAGTCCGGCTTGCTGGGATACCCCAAAGTCAATCGATCGATCTCTTCCTTGGCCTTGGGATCTTCAAGTTGATCGTAGTCGACCAATGCAAGAGGATGAATCTTGATGGAATTGGTGATGATGAATTCCATTCGAGCCAAACCGACTCCTTGGTTGGGAATGAAGGAGAGCGCGAAGGCTTCCTCGGGATTGGCCAGGTTCATCATGACCTTGGTGCGAGGCTTGGGGAGCGTCTTAAGACTTGTGCGCTGGATTTCAAAAGGCAGAGCTCCCTCATAGACGTAACCCGTATCTCCTTCCGCGCAACTGACCGTAACGATTTGGCCATCTTGAAGCCATTCGGTACCATGCTCGGTTCCAACAATGGCAGGCACCCCAAGTTCGCGACTGACAATGGCCGCATGACACGTTCGGCCACCGCGATTGGTGATGATGGCTGCGGCTTTTTTCATGATCGGTTGCCAATCCGGATCGGTCTTGTCGGTGACGAGAACTTCCCCTTCCTGAAACAGCCCGATGTATTGAGGATTCTTGATGACTCGCACTTTGCCGGTCACGATCTTTTCGCCAACACTCCGCCCCGTAACGAGAACCTTACTTCGCTTTCCTAGCCGATAATGCTCGAGCACATCCGGGTCTTTTCGCGACTGCACCGTTTCTGGTCGTGCTTGTACGATGAACAGCTCCCCCGTGATTCCATCCTTGGCCCATTCCATATCCATCGGCATCGACTTGCCATGCTTGGCCGAATAATGTTCCTCGACGAGACATCCCCACTGCGCTAGTTTCAACACTTCATCGTCCGTTAGAACTAACTTGACTCGATCGCCCGGTGGAACAGGAACATTCTTCACCATCCTTCCGCCACCCGAGTCATAAACGAGTTTGAATTCTTTGCTTCCGACGGACTTTTGAAGGATGGGTCGCATTCCCAATTTTAAGGTAGGCTTGAAGACTACATATTCATCGGGCGTCACAGAGCCTTGCACCACGTTCTCGCCGAGTCCATAGGCGGCACTAATCACCACGGCGTCGCGGAAGCCCGTCTCGGTATCGATGGTAAACATCACTCCCGAGCATGCTAAATCCGATCGAACCATCCGTTGGACACCGATGCTTAAGGCGACTTTGAAGTGGTCGAAGTTCTTGTCGACTCGATAGCTGATGGCGCGATCGGTGAAGAGAGACGCGAAGCATCGCTTGCACGTATCGAGCAATGCCGAAATACCTTGTACGTTGAGATACGTTTCTTGTTGCCCGGCAAAACTAGCGTCAGGAAGATCTTCAGCGGTTGCCGACGAACGAACTGCCACATCCAACGGTACATCCATGGCACCCTGCAACTTTCGATACGCATCGATGATCTGTTGTTGCAAAGTGGCAGGTAAGGATGCGCTGAGAATGGCTTGCCGTACCGCATGCCCCCGTTGATTGAGATTGGCCATATCGTGTGTATCAAGATCCGACAGAATGGCATGGATACGAGCGTCGAGGTTGGCCTCCTGAATGAAGAAGCGATACGCATCAGCGGTAATGGCAAATCCATCTGGAACTTGCACACCTTGACTTTTTAGTTCGCTCACCATCTCGCCGAGCGATGCGTTCTTGCCACCGACCAACGGTACATCGTTGATCGAAATTTCTGCAAAGTCCTTGATGTAGGTTGTGATGCTTGGCGTGAAACAAGCTTGATCATGACGGCTTACCGACTCGTTGGTTGGCATCGTTACGGACTCCTGGTTGGGACCGATTAAGCGAGACTTAAATTCGTGCGTTGGAATGTTTTCTTTCGATTGAGACGATCGGCGAACGGTGATTGAGTGTTTCCGATTGGGACAATCGGGCTACGGGACAATCGGACTACGGGGTGATAATCGTGATTCTAGGCCTGGAGTGATTGAACTTGGTACAAACAATCGACACCGGTACAAAACGCCACAGTTGTGGCGTAGCAGTTGAGTTAAGCGATACTCCCAGCAGTTCGATGATGGAACGATGTTTCGGGATGCCCTCGATCTTCAGAGAATGAGCGGAAAATCGACTACGATTCACTTCGATTGATCGACCTCCCGTTGGCGGCGGGATTGAGGTAAGCTAGGAGACTTCCGCTTCAGCGACTAAAAGACGAGTAGACGATCATGACGCAAGTACCTCATTTACGACTCGGTTTTATGGGTGGGGGCCAAATGGCTACTGCTCTAGCGCAGGGCGCGATCAAAGGCCGTGTGATTACGAGTGATCTGCTCGACTTTTGCGAACCACTCGAATCACAGCGTTCGAAGTTGAAGCATGCATTTCCAGACTGCCAAGTCACCGAGTCTCCATCGGCCTTGTTCGATGCTTGCCCGCGAATCGTTTTGGCAGTCAAGCCGCAGGTGCTGAAGGAGGTCGTTGGAAAAGTTCGTCCTTTGGTTCGCGATGAGCATCTTATTGTTTCGATCGTGGCTGGCATTTCGCTCGACCTGCTCAGCGAATGGCTTGGAACCGAGCGGATCATCCGCGTCATGCCCAATACTCCCGCTCAAGTGTTGGCCGGTGCAAGTGGCATGGCATCGGGAGCAGGCGCTTCCTCGGAGGATCTCGCCTGGACTCAAGCTCTGATGCAATCGGTAGGTACCTGTGTTCGCGTTTCCGATGCTCAATTGCACGCAGTGACTGCCTTATCGGGATCGGGACCGGCCTACGTATTGATGATGATCGAAGCCTTGGCGGATGGAGGCGTTGCGGCTGGATTGCCTCGCGACGTTGCTCATCAATTGGCCGTTCAAACTGTCTTGGGTACCGCCAAGATGGTCCAAGAAACGGGCCAACATCCTGCAGTTCTTCGGGACCAAGTTGCCAGTCCAGGTGGAACCACCATCGCCGGAATGCGGGCTCTCGAACGGCACGGATTGCGGACGAGTTGCATCGAAGCGGTTGTCGCAGCCTGGCACCGTTCCACCGAACTTGGCTCGAAATAAAGCCAAGAACAGCCAACGCAGACTGCGCACACTACCTATTCACATCCAGCGAATGCATAGAGATTAGGAATCGCGAAGAATGAGATTCCTTGGGTCGACCGCTACTTTTGTTCGCGGAAGGAAACCCAGCTAAGATAGGCCAGTCCGAGTGCACCTACCATGAACATGATGTCCATGATGATGCTCGCCTTATCGAACAGACCGATGGCGATGTCCAAAAGGAACAATAGGAACACAAGTCCAGCAACCACTAACCCGATCAAACACAATGCTTTAGGCATTAACCAACCTCGGATGCGCGTCGCTGATGTCCCATTCATGTTCACAAAACTCAAGGGTAGTATAGTTGAACTTCTTGCCAAGTCACGGGTTTGCGAGCAAACGGGAATTTTTTTAGCCCTTATCGGGCAAAAATCCGCAATTTGATGGGAAAAAGCCTCAAAATCGACAACGAAATTTTACAAAAAACGCGATTGCATTTTCGCGAAAACATGCCCGTCGCCAAGAAATGGGCCTATTTCGATCACGCCGCGGTGGCCCCGCTCCCCGGGTCGAGTCGGCAGGCCATTTTGCATTGGCTGGATCAAGCCACCGAAGAGGGTGACACCTGCTGGCCGCAGTGGAACCGCCAACTCGAAAAATTGAGACGATGCGGTGCCGACCTGCTTCATGCTAGTCAGGACGAAATCGCCCTGATTCCGAACACATCTTCGGGGATCAGTTTTGTGGCAGAAGGGTTGCCCTGGAAAGCAGGAGACAATCTCGTCATACCCAACAACGAATTCCCAAGCAATGCGCTCCCTTGGAAACACTTGGAGGACCGAGGGGTCGAGGTGCGGCAGGTCCCGATTGTCGATTCGGCAGGTGAATTCGATCTGAGTCCAATGGCTCGTGCGATCGACAGCCGAACCCGCTTGATCTCGGTGAGCTGGGTTGGTTTTTCCAATGGAATGCGGATTCCGTTAGATCGAATTTGCGAACTAGCATCCTCCAGAAAAGTCCTTTTGTTCCTCGATGCGATTCAGGGGCTTGGTGTTTTCCCGCTCGACCTTTCCCAACATCCGATCGATTTTGTTGCGGCGGATGGTCACAAATGGATGCTGGGCCCCGAAGGCGCCGGCATACTCTATGTGCGGCAGAAACACCTCGAGCAGATTCGGCCGAGCGTCGTTGGTTGGGGAAGTGTGGAGGAGTCTTGGAAATTCTCACCAGATCGTTGGTCTTGGAAGAAAAACGCTTCCAAGTTTGAAGCGGGATCTGCGAACATGGTGGGGATGATCGGTTTCCAAGCCAGTCTCGAATTCTTGCTGAGTCTTGACTGTAATCAACCCGATAACCCAGTGGAGCGACTCATCCTGGACAACGTGGCTAAGGCTGAGGAGGCACTGCATTCGCTGGGTGCTCGCTTCAAGCTCGCATCGGAAACGTCGATGCGAAGCGGTATTGTATCCTTTGAACGGCCTGGGACAGACCCAGATTCACTTCGGAAGCGATTGATGGATGCTGGAATCGTGACTTCTGTACGGCAGGGCAAACTACGCATTAGCACACACGCTTACAACAATGAGGACGACTTCGGCCGTCTCTTCGATACTCTGAAGGATTCCATTCATGTCTAACGACCTTACCAATCCCTATCGTTCCAATGATGCAGCGACCTTTGATTCTCCGCAGGGGTTACGTTTGCAAGAACCGCTTCCCAAGGGTGTTTTGATTTTCTCGATACTCTTCATCATCTTCGGCGTGCTCGGGGTCATGGCCTTTCCGATGGCGGGACTGGGTGCGGTAATGCAGTCCGTCGCCCCCAGTGCTCAGCAATCGGCTACCCCTGAAGAGGCTTTCAATCAAAAGATCCAAGAGGTCGGTAAAGACACGATGATCGGGAACCTCGTGTTGAGCGGTATGGATACGTTGCTTTCGGCCATCATGGTCTTTGGGGCTGTGCAGGTGATTCGTCGACGATCGATCGGGCTCCGCATCTCCACCGCCATTTGTTGGATCTACATCATCTTTGAGTTGATTCGGTTGGTCTATGGGATCTTTATTGCCAGACAATATGCATCCGCAATGCAATCCGTTCCAACGGAAGAACTCAAACAAAATCCAGCCGGTCAGTTTTTGATCTACTTTTTCGAAAACATGGGAACGATCGTCATGGTCTTTGCAATCGGAGCATTCCTGTTTCGAATGGCGTACTATTTTTTGGCTTATTCGTTCTTCCGACGTCCGAAGAATGTCGAGTACATGTTGGCTAATTCATAGCACGAAGCGTTTTGTAAGCCTTCTCCTCATCCATCGAGTTTGCTCATGCCCCAGTCGCACCTAAGCCCGCGGATCGCAGTCTACACTGGTTCTTTTGATCCGGTGACTCTGGGGCATTTGCATATCATCCAACGATCGGTCAATCTGTTCGACCAAGTCATCATCGGCATTGGGGTCAATGCTACCAAGCAGCCTTTGTTTGGTTTGGAAGAACGGATCGAACTTTTGAAACGCGTCACGCAACCTTTTCCCAATGTGCGTGTCGAGTCCTTTGCGGGTCTTGCGGTGGAATTCGTTCGGAGGTGTGGATCGCGAGTAATGGTTCGTGGTG
>JAXMBN010000071.1:0-13352 GCA_046349875.1 Pirellulales bacterium | reverse complement strand
AACTTTGAGGTATCCTCTAGCAACTCTCTACTCTCTACTCTCTACTCTCTTTCGTTTGTTCAATTGACTTCGCCGGTGATGATGCAATCGGCTGTCAATGTTTCGCCGAGGCTTGTGCGAATGAGCACCGTTTGTTGAAACGCTCCACCTTGTGTATTCCCTTGAAACTCGAAGGGGACCACATGGATAGGCTTTTCACCCGGTGGAATGGTGAATTGAAAACGTGCATCGCTACAATCGATCGCGGTGATGCTGAATGGCTTGTTGCCTCGGACAACGAGCTTTTGTTTGGCAGTGGTTCCATTTTTGATGGGGCCAAGGGCAACTAACTTGGGCGTGATCGTTACCGGTGCAAGGACTCGTGCACTGACGGGCATCACGAAATGATCGGATCGCCCATCGTTGGTCACGATCGTAAGTTCGTCGGTTATCTCACCAACCGGGGCATCATCGCGAAGTCGTACTCGCAACGTATAGATTACGGTGCCGCCTTGGCGAGCTGGTGGGTCCATGCGAACCTCGAGATGTTCGCAGTTCCCTCGAACGTCGGTAATCTTCCAATCGGTGCGGCCGGCATGCGAAATCTTGACCGGGATTTCGCGCTTTTGACCGACATCGACATCCCCAAAACGAACTTCACCAGGTTCTGTGACAATATCCGATCGTATGTTTCCCGATACGGTCAGCTGTACTTCTGCATAATAAGGGCGATCGATCACAACGGTGATCATCGCTTGCTTGTGGCCGATAAAGGAGGTCGTATTGAACTGCGCCAATATCTCCCCCTTTTCCCCCGGCCGCCAAATACTCTTCGAAATCGTTGGCTTCGTACAGCCACAACTGCTGCGAACGGATGATATGCGAAGGTCTTCTTCGAATGGGTTGGTGAATGTGAAGCCGAACTCGGCCTTCGCATTGCGTCCCACCGTACCAAAATCATGGTGCTTGTCGGTGAAGAGTTTTGAGGCCCATTGTTGACTATGGACCTCGGCCTGCAAAACGATGAGCCATCCCAAAAGCCCCAAGCCTAACGAGAAAGTCGCACGTCGGATGTCTTTCCATCCCATCATCGATGTTTCCCCCAAACCCAAAACATACGTAGCGTATTGCCAGCATTTCAGTGGACTGCAAGCTGGCGACTTGTTTCTTCGGCAATGGGAACTTGGAATGCCTAATCTTTCTTTTGAGAAGTTCGAGCCTAATCAGACTCAATTTCCCCTTTTCTCCAAATTCCAAACGCTAGAATTCCATAGCGGGAAACCAGGCAAAAGACGCAAGAATTGGCTAAGGTAGAAGTAGGCACCTCAAAGAGCTATCTTTGCCGAACTGTTTTGATCCTCTCCGGAGATGGTTGGAATGACCAATACCTCTTCAAATACACACGTTTCTAGTCGGTCGACCTGGTGGCTTTGGATCTTGATGTTTCTGGCGGGGCTCCCCACTGCTCTGCCCCATCGTTCCTCATGTACCGTATGCCAGTTACCGATAGTCGACCGCCCTGCGGAAAATACATTTCCTGTCACAGAACTCACGCCGGTCGCGTTTCAAAAAGGGGCGGCGCTAAGTCGCCATCGTCAATCGGTCGAGTTTCCAGTTACCTCGGAATGGATCAACACGAAGCGACCGATTTCCATGCAGTCGCTCAAAGGAAAACTCGTCCTTCTCGATTTTTGGACCTATTGCTGCATCAATTGCATGCACGTGTTGCCGGTGCTCGACCAGGCCGAAAAAGAGTTTTCAAAGGACTTGTTTGTGGTTGGGGTCCACACCGCCAAATTTGAAACGGAGCGAGACACGCAAAACATACGCGAAGCGGTGTTGCGCTACGATATCCATCATGCGGTGATCAATGATCGAGACCAAACACTATGGAAAGAGTATTCCGTCAATACATGGCCGACGTTGTTGCTCATCGATCCAGAAGGTTATGTGGTGTGGAAGCACTCCGGTGAGATCGCATACAAGGATCTCGAAAAGGTTCTGAAGCAAGCAACATCCAAATATGCCAAAGCACTAACTGGTAAGCCGATCCCACTCGATCTCGAAGTTAAGTCAGCCGAGCCAACGCCGTTGAGATTTCCCGGCAAGATCATCACCAATGAACAGCAAGATCGGCTTTTTGTATCCGACAGCAATCATCATCGTATAGTCGTTTCCGACTTGAATGGAACGGTGATCGAAACCATTGGAAGTGGGCAGGTTGGCAAAGCCGATGGTAGTTTCGGGGAAGCTCAGTTCAATCATCCGCAAGGCTTGGCATTGCATCAGCAAACGCTATATGTCGCAGATACGGAGAATCATTTGATTCGTCGCGTCGATTTGCAGAGCAAGCAAGTCACAACAGTGGCTGGTACCGGAGTGCAAATGAATACTCCGTTTCCAGGAGTTGAAGTCAATGCGGCCATTCCTAAACGCTATGTTCGCAATCCCAAAGCAACGCCGTTAGGAAGTCCGTGGGATCTATGGATACATGATGATCAGCTTTACATTGCGATGGCTGGTCCACATCAGATATGGCGATTGAGTCTCGATGGCAAATCGCTGTCTCCTGTTGCTGGAAGTGGGATCGAAGACGTCACGGACGGACCTCAATTGCCGCGACGACCTTATGGGAATGACTCGGCCGCCTTTGCACAGCCAAGTGGATTGGCTAGTGATGGCCGAAATTTATTCGTCGCCGATAGTGAGGGAAGCAGTATTCGAATCGTCCCCTTTGAAGAGAAGTCTCCTGTCGAAACGCTTTTGGGCACTTCGACGTTGGCCGATGGGAGGCTCTTTACCTTTGGCGATGAAGATGGTGGTCCGGGGCAGGCATTGTTTCAGCATCCTCTAGGCCTTGCCTACTTTCAGAACAAAATCTTTGTGGCGGATACCTACAACAACAAGATCAAGTATATCGACTTGAGTAACAAGCGATCGAGCACGCTTGTTGGGAGTCGCAAGAGTGGTAGTACCGACGACCCTCCGTTATTGGACGAACCGAGTGGATTGACTGTGGCGGATGGAAAGCTCTTTATTGCCGATACAAACAATCACCGCATTCGGGTTTGGGATTTGCGTACTTCGAAACTATCGACACTCAAGTGGAAAGGCCTGACTCCGCCTGGCAAGAGCAGTCCCACGAACTTGACCTCTGCCGTACCCGATGATGCCATTCATGTGAAGCATGCCACGATGCAATATGGCCCCCAAGCGACCAAGGTGGATATCGACGTGCAACTGGAACTACCTGTTGGTTGGAAGCTGAATGAAACGGCACCGTTGGGGTATGTTGTTCAATCGCGATTTGGGTTGACGGGACCCGTTTCTAAAGAGATCGTACGCAATAAAGTTACGCCTCCCAATCCCAAGTTTTCGATTGTGGCACCGATACAGAAAGAAGCGAATTGGATGCAGGTCGCTGTAACGTACTATTATTGTCGCGAGGATGGCCAAGGCGTCTGCTTGGCCGAGACGGTATGTTTCGATATTCCGATCGCATTGAATGCAACTTCGACGGGTGCGCCGAAGCAATCACTCAAGTATGCGATTCCTATGCCGCTTGGACAGTGACATCGCCTAATCATCATTGAGGGCGAGCAGGTCATTAAGGGAGCATGGGAAGCGGAGCAATGGTTGGGCGTAGGATTGTATTGGGAATGGGAGTCGTCGTGGCTCTCGTTGCATGGTGTTGTTGGAACGTGGACCGCCGCCAGGTTCAGCAAGTGGCATCGGATATCCTTCAGTATCCCGTGGACGTTCCGCTCGTAGTGACCTTGGAGGATGAGGAATCCATTCGCCCATCGGTAAAGACGCCGGTCTTTCGAAAAGAGGAAGAGGATTATCTTTTTATCGGAACGGTGGAAAGCCTTGCGGATTCGCCTTTGCAAGTTCGCCTATCGCTCGAGCGATCACTTGGTGAACGATCTTTTGGTGAACAGGTCCTTGGTCAGGGGGCCATCGAAGGAGCTTGGGAGTACTATGAGACTCCTGATTCGATGGCATGGGTTGCGCAAACACTATTCCCTGAGGATAAGCGAATAAGGCTCTATCAGGAGTTGCGGCAACGAATCGAACAACGGTCGCCTCGATTGATGCGGGAGTTGGAGCTTTGGATACTTAGCATTGTCAGTGACGTCGTGCCACAATTTCAACTGCGATTGCGAGAGAGCATCGAGAAGCATCGGGACTCCTTGGAAGAGCTCGGCGTGAAGTATCAAGAGTCCTTGGTCGATGAAAAGCTGATCCCCTTGCTCAAGTCGGAAGTTCTACCAATCGTAGAACAAAAAGCCTCACCGTTGGGGAGAAAGATTGGTGCGGAGCTCTTTGAGCGAGCCAGCGTGTGGCGATTCACGTGGCGCTATCTTTACGATGTCTCTCCGCTTCCCCAACGCGATTTGGTGCAACGCGAGTTCGAAAGGTTTCTCAAACGCGAAGGCATACCGGTACTTGAGTCGCACGCATCCGACATATTGCAGGTTGTTGAGGATATTATCGTGGAAACGAGCGCCAACGCTCAAGTTCGACAAACGACGCGACAAGCGATGTCGGAGTTGTTTCATGATCCTGAGCTTCGCGAGACGTTGGTGGCGATATTGAAGGACGTCATTGGCGATGGGGCTTGGATTCAGCAATCGATGCAGAAGCATTGGGAAAGCGATGCCGGTCAACGGGTGGCTCGCGTTTTGGAAGAGATCATCGATCCATGGCTGCACGAAGTTGGTGTTTCGATTTTTGGAACCAACGAAGGGCTAACACCTGAGTTCGTTGCCGTATTGCGCTCGCAGGTTCTCATGAAGGATCGCGCGTGGATCGTATGGAACCCTTCAGCATCAGCGAACGGTAATGCAAGTGCTTTCGGTAAGCATCGATTGCAGAGAGGAAAGGGACTACCGATTCATCCTCAAAGTCTTCAGGGACAACAGGGGATGCTGAGGCAAAGTGAGGCAACGCGATGACGATTCGCGTGCAAAATCTATCATTGATAGTGGGTGAGCGAACGCTCTTACGAGATTCGACGTTCGCGATGGCCGATTCAAGATTGACCGTGCTTATCGGCAAAAGCGGCGGAGGCAAATCTTCCTTTTTGCGAGTCCTTGCAGGACTGGAAAAACGTCACGATCCACACGCGCGAATCCGTTGGACGGGATCGATTCACTGGGAAGATGTTGGCCAGAGTCGTGATTTGTGGGAACATCATCGAGTCGGGTTGGTGTTCCAGCATCCCGCTTTGCTAGACGAGTTGTCAGCGATCGAAAACGTGCAATTGGCATTGGACCATCGAGACGTCCAGCGATCGCCATCGGTCGAAGATCACCGTAAAGATCCTCATGACTCTGCGCGATGGTGGCTCGAACATTTGCATGTTCCCACCGATGTTCCGATTGGCCGATTAAGTGGTGGGCAGCGTCAACGATTAAGTCTAGCTCAGGTGCTTGCCAGTAAACCAAGCCTCTTGATTTATGATGAACCAACCACGGGATTGGATCGTGGAACAGCCAGCCGAGTCGCAGCACTCATTCGCCAAATTCAACAGGAAGAGTCGATTCCATCGATCGTCGTCACGCACGATTATCAGAGCTTTCTTCCTCACGCCGATCATTGGCTGTTGCTCGATACCGATCAAAAGCAGATCATCACTACCGACGCCGAACGCGTTGGCGAAGAAGTGTCGGACGAGAGACCTCGAGAGCATCGTGATGAGGAGCCCATAAAGCCAGGAGAAGCAAAAGAAACGTCAAGTGTAAGAGGAGGCTCAGAATCATCGAGCCCAATGGCACCGCGACTGGGGATTGCAGATGTATTACGTGTGATTCCTACTTCGAGTATTCGGTACTTCGAACGAATCGGTGGAATTGTCGAGTCGGTGGCTTGGGGATTGATCGGCGGACTACGGCCGTTTCCCACAACGCGGTGGGGGATGCGATTCCTTCGACATTATGCCGGGCTCGTCTTCGGACCGACTGCGATTGTCTACTTGATGATCTCGGGTGGCATCATTGGATTTGTATCGACTTACTTTACGTTGCGGTATTTACCCTACAAGGTTTATACTGAGCCTCTTCTGATGGAAGAACTGTTAGGAGTCATTGGATTTGCGTTGTATCGAATCCTGATACCAATCACCACGTCCCTTTTGGTTGCAGCGAGATGTTCGGCTGCAGTAGCGGCGGATCTCGGAAACAAGCGATACGGTGGACAATACGAGTCCTTGGAATTACTGGGTGCATCGCCCCATCGCTATTGGCTCCCCGCTGTTGTTTGGAACTTTGCGTTTGGGATACTTTTTCTGAATGCATGTGCTTACCAAGCGGCATCGTTGACGAGTCTCATTGTGCATCGGATGATGCAACCCAAGTTGGGAATCGCCTATTGGAAGCACTACTATCACCTTCCGATCCAAGAACACGATACGTGGTTGTTTGTGGGGTGGCATTGGTTAGGACTAAAACTGTTGCTCTCGGGCATTGGAACGGCTTTGGTAACCTATCGCATTGCGGTTCAGCCGAAGAACATGGCCAGCGATGTAAGTTATGCGATCACTCGAACGATTCTCTGGAGCACTCTGTGGGTGCTGTTCGTCCATATGATGATGGCCTTTGTCGAGTTTTAAGCATCGAAAGTCATCGCTTGAATTTCGGCTGACATATTCAGACCGCTCCACCGAGAAGTGAATGGTGAATTGGTGGGGCAACTGCTAGATGCGAACGAGCATCGCGCAGGCCGTACAGATTACGCGAGCCGTACAACGCGACTTTGTGTCGAATGCATGCATTTGCTGGTGCCCGTAGCCGATACAGTTACGTACTGAGACGCATATCTCATGGGATGAATTCCGTTGCGTCTCGAGTTCTCATGTTCGGTAGGATGCCAGACATTCGAGTCGGATCAGGAGGGCCTGGATGTCCTTGCGATCCCTTCCACCGCATGGAGACATGATGCGAACAGTGAAGCTTCTCTTCGCGCTTTTTGGCGCAGCCCTATGCTGCGTTTTGGCAAAACCGGTAGCTGCTCAAGATTCCCTTCCTCTGACTTCGCCAGCGGCCGAGCAAAGCCGAGTCCAAGCGAACCAACAAGCGGAAATGAAACGTCAATTCCGTACGTGGCAAGCTCAGTATCGGTCGATGCAAGGCTTGATGCGCGAAGAACAAAACAAGTGGATGGGGTACAATCCTCAGCGTCCGGTTGTGAATGCAGGCGAGATATTTAACGTGCCGTATAGTAATCTCGCCTATCCCGTTGTTCCTGTAGGTCGAACCATTTTCTACCATGGAGGACCCTCATTTTTTTACTAACAACTTTGCCGGTGTGAGAGTCATTGCGCGTTCCTGATCATCATCGAACAAACCACAAGAAACTTGCGGAACGCATTTTACATTGAGTTCGGATCGAACCACCTTGGTTCGATCCGTTTTTGTTGGAAGAGAAATCCTATAACCAAGGATGGCGATGATGATCACGATCGGTGTCGTTTCTTATCTGGTCTCATGGGCCCTTCGAAGGCACCGCAAGTTCAAGGCGAAGGTTTGATCGCTTTGATCAAGAAGCTCGGGTTGGCTGACTCCAAGCGAGATCGGCCCATCTGTTGATTGGCTCGGGCAAGTTGAATCATCCAAACCATGGGCTCAATATCGAGACCATCATAGAAAAGGGCTTCTAAGGAAGCGACGTTTTCGAGGCTGGCAACATTGGCCACTAAACATCCTCCGGGCCTCAATCTTGGCCATCCAGCGCGGACGAGTTCTGTGATCACACGTCCGGTTCCGCCGACGAAGATCGCATCGGGATCGGGTAGCGCATTCCAAGCCGACGGAGCTTCACCCAGCACAGGGCGAACGTTATTGGCACCAAATCGTTGGGCGTTCTCGACCAGCAAGCCATAATCTTCGGCATCCATTTCGATGGCATACACCACACCATGGTGCGCAATTTGAGCGGCCTCGATCGCCACCGATCCACTCCCTGCCCCCACATCCCATACGATCGAAGTTGGTTGGAGTTGCATTTCCGAGAGGGCGATCGAACGCACTTCGGAAGGAGTGAGAAGACCGCGTTTGGGGCGACTTTGCAGAAAGAGTTCATCGGGATTTCCGAAGAGTCGGCGTCCGATGAATTCGCTTGGCTTGTCAGGGACGCCGGCCTTGCGAATAAGGATCATAACATTCAACGGCGAGAAAGACTGCCCTTTGATCTCACTTAAAAATCCTCGCGTGACGCGTTCATCGGGGGAACCCAGGTTCTCACAAACATAGGCTTGAAAATAATCGAGGCCTCGAGCGATCAAGAGTTCGGCGAGCTTGTTCGGAGGAAAAGCCTCGGAGGTAAACATCCCAACCTTTTCGGCCGTTCGGATGCGTTCCAAGACGCGATCGATCGGTTGATTGGCCAAGTTGGTCAAGTAAGCCTCGTCCCAACTTTCTTTAACGCGAGCAAAAGCCAATTGCATGCTGCTCACGTGCGGAATCACCTCGAACCATTCTTTACCGAGTCGTTCGCAGAGAAATCGTGCCGTGCCATAGAAGAGAGGATCGCCACTAGCTAGCAGTACGACTCGCTTTTGAGCATGGTCTTCGATCAATCGCGTCATGCGATCTAGATCCGATCCAATCACTTCCTTGATCGCGGTTGCGTTTTGAACTTTTTGAAGCAACGTGGCAGGCCCAATGAGAACCTCGGCCTGCTGCAAATGATCGATTGCTTGCTTGGTTAGGCCTTCGATACCATCATCACCGATTCCGATAATGTGAACGCGTGGAGTTGCGATGATGCTTACCTCGGTAGAGATTTGGAAGAAAAATTCAATTGCACGTCCCATGGGTAACGGAAGGTGCATCGATCTAAGTGCAGACAGTTCCGTGATCGGACCACTCAAGACGCGAATTTTAGCTCAACCAATCCACGACGCAATCGATGCGAACCATTCCCTTGTAAATCCCAAGGGAATGACCGAAATGCGAGCCCGGGAATGGGCGGTAACCTATGGCAAACAAAAAAAGCCGATGCCCAAGAGCACCGGCTTTGAATGTTTGTAGTCACCGAAACGAGTCCTCACAGAATGACTCGAACGGCCTGAAAGCGAATCCGCATTCCCCGCGTCGTGAATGTCGGCGTGGGAGTTGCGAATCGCTAGCGAAATGAAACTCGCAATTAGGCTTGGAACGAACTTCCGCAACCGCAAGACTTGACGGCATTGGGGTTGTTAAAGGTAAAGCCTTGCTTTTCCATGCTCTCGTAGTAATCGATGGTGGTTCCTTCGAGATACAGAGCACTCTTCTTGTCGACGACAACCGGTACACCGTGTTGTTCGGTCTTGGTATCGCGGGCTTCGTCGAATTGATCATCCCACTTGAACATGTATTCGAAGCCGCTGCATCCGCCACCGACTACACCGATGCGGAGATAGGCTTCATTTTCTTCTTTGTACTTCTTAGCTTGCTCAGCTGCTTTTTCGGTTAGCGTGACGATCATGCGATTTCCCTTTTCACAACATTCTTGGTCAAAATGGCAGTTTACGTCCGATCTGCCGTCGGCCATAGGCATGAAATGCAAACGCTATGCCCGACATTTTTTGTCCCTCTCTCTTCTTTATAGGCAGCAAGGATGGCCTCTGACAAGGCGCATTCGGTGTGTAAGTCCTTATAAGTCAATGACATGGGTGGTTTCAGGCCTGCGAAAATTCCAAAAGGGGCCATTTGAGAGATTTCACCCAACTGAAGGAAATGTTGCAAGGTTCGATTGAAGGGAGTTTAACGCGCTTGCCGATCATTCCACTTGTATCGAGGGAAGGGTGCGCAGATTCTACACCTAAATGGTGGTCTGTCCCTTTGGCTTCGAATTGGCATCCGACGGATGAGTAGGGGAAGGTCATGGTTCGATCAAGAAAATCGCGAAAAGCCTTTGGTGGAGCGCTTCTCGTGGCGTTGGCGGCATCAACCGCTCCCGCGCAACAGCCACTGCAGATTCCTCCTGTGCCCGTAACTGGACAGGCTTTGCCTTCCACGCAGCTTGGTGTCCCACCTGCAGCGCCCGCGTTTACTTCGCCAACGGGAACCACGTCGGGCCAACTTGGTGCCTCCAATCTCCAAGGTGCGGGTTCCATCCTCGCCTACGAGATACCCAAGGAAATGGTAGGTGCGGTGGCATCGCGGTTGTCGCTCACCTACTCGAATGAACCGGGGTTCCGTGCCACGAGCGAGCCAGGGACGGGGCGATTGCTCGTCTTTGCAACGGCCAAGACCCATCAAGAGATCAACTCACGGCTTACGGCATTGGTTCAAGAGATTGCCAAGCAAGGCAATGGATCGATTCCGAGCGTGCAGATGCAAACCTACACTCTTCGCTACATCGCTGCCAATGAGTTAGAAGATGCAATTCGTCGACTAGGTGGTCCTCGGTTGACGGTGAATACCATCAACAATGGCGAAGTCGCGCAGATCAAGCTTCCAAGCGATTCGACCTCCCAGCAGCTCTTGCAGATCGATCGCAAGAAAAAGATCGTTTCGTTGCAAGGAACGACATCCAATGTTCACGCATGGCTGCAAGTCATCACCGCCATCGACAATGGTGCTGCGACCCCTGAACTACCCACACAAATTGTTCCACTGGCACCTGCCGATCCGGCCAAGGTAGAAAATACCTATCGGTTGGTTCGTGCTGCATTGCAACAGTCGCAACAACCACAACAAGGCCAAGATGAGTCCGTGACCGAACAACGCAACGTCGGTCAACAAGCTCCTGGAACCATCGGCATTCAGGGTCTTGCCGAGGGCGTCGAAGGTGGACTCTTCGGTGATGTGCAAATCGAATTCGTCCAAGAATTGGGTATCGTGATCGTCAAGGGGCGACGTGAAGACGTGCGACGCGTTCTTGACGTGATCGACAAGATCAAGAAGCAGTCCGAGCAAAACGCTCCTACGGCCGAAGTCTATGCACTTAAACACGTCGATAGCCAAGCATTGCAGACCATCATTCGTGATTTGTACGACAATGTGCTGGCACCACGCCAAGGCCAAGTCAGCATCACGGCATTGGGACAACCCAACGCTTTGTTGCTCATCGGTCAAAAGGAAGCGATCAAAACATTGACCGAGTTGCTCGATAAGTTGGATCAGCCTTTGAATCCTTCGGATCAACTCAAGGTCATTCATTTGGTGCATGCGTCGTCGGTAGATGCCGAGACCATTCTTCGCGACTTTTTCGTCGATCGTCCTGGGCAAAACCAAACCGAACGAACGGCTTTGGGAACACGAGTCAAAGTAAGCTCGGATCGTCGAACCAACCTGCTGATCATTCAGGCTAGTCCGGACATGGCCGAAGTGGAAAAGTTGATTGCACAGATCGACGTGGAAAGCACTCCGCTCAGAATGACCCGAGTCTTCCCTTGGCAAACGCACTGGCGGACCGAGTTAGCACCGGTGTTGCAAACTGCGATCACTGGAACGTCCAGTGGAACAGGAGCTCAAGGCGCTGGTGGTGGAGGTGGTCAAGCGACCGGTGGTGCTACGGCAACCGCTGGCAATACTCCGCTGAGCGCCAAGATCACGATCGTGGGCAAGGCAGGTCAAACCGATTCTGGAATTCTCTCCGGTGTCGTGGTCACCTCGAATCCTGCTATCAATGCTCTGGTGGTTCGCGCCCCTTCGAAGAGCATGACATTGATCGCCGAATTGATTCGGCAGCTCGATCAGGCTCCCAATGCCCAAGCACAAATCAAAGTGTTTGAGATCAAGAACGGCGATGCAACCCTGCTCACCAACGAACTACAACAACTCTTTGGTTTGGCGGCGACCGCTGGCACGAACCAAAATGCGGGTGGTGGCCTGGGGGGACTCTTTGGACTCGGTGGCCAGAACCTCGCGGCTTTGACTGGTGGTGGAGATGGTGGCATCGTCCAATTGCGATTGACGGTCGACACCCGCACCAACAGCATCATTGCTTCGGGATCCAAGAATGACCTCGAAGTCATCGAAGTCTTGTTGATGCGATTGGATGAAGAAGGTGCACAGAATCGCAAGACCGAGGTGATTTGGCTTCGCAATAGCAATGCTCAAGACCTCGCAACCGCGATTCAGAACTTGATCACTCAACAGCGTCAAACTATTACCCAGGTGCAGATCACCGGACAATCGATTGGTGCTTTTGAACAAATCGATCGCGAAGTGATCGTCGTCGCTGAACCGACCACCAACAGCTTGATCGTGAGTGCAACACCACGATTCTCCAAACAGATTCGGGAAGTGATCGAACGATTGGATCGTCGTCCACCACTCATCATGGTTCAGATTCTGCTGGCGGAAGTTTCGTTGACGGATGACCTTGAACTGGGGACCGAACTTGGTTTGCAAGATGCGCTCAACTTCGACCGTGGAAGCGCATCCCGTGGCACGCTATCGTCGCCTGGATTCAACGTCAACACGCCTCCTGGAAACGGTGTCACCGCTGGACGGCCTGGCAACGTTGCTGGGCAGGGATTGTCCTCGTTCGGTATGGGCCGCGCAAGTTCATCGTTATCCTACGGTGGCATGGTGTTGGCCGCAGCGAGCGACTCGGTGAACGTACTGGTACGAGCTCTCCAAGATGCAGGGCGTTTGCAGATTCTGTCTCGTCCGCAGGTGATGACGATCGACAACGTGGAAGCGTTTGTGCAGGTCGGGGCTCGCGTGCCTCGCGTGACGGGCATCAACCAAAATACCATTGGTTCCCAAATCGTGACTCAAGATACTGACGTCGGTTTGTTGATGCGATTGCAGCCACGAACCAACCAAGATGGTTTGATCTTGATGAACGTTTCCGTCGAACGCTCCAGCGTTGGCGATGAAGCGGAAGGTATTCCTGTCGGATTCGGGCCTAACGGCGAAGTGATTCGTTCTCCTTTGATCAATCGAACGTTAGCCCAAACACGGGTAACGGCACTCGATGGTCAGACGGTTTGCTTTGCAGGATTGATTACCAAAACCCGACAAACGAAAAGCCGACGCATTCCGTTCCTTGCGGACATTCCGATCGCTGGAGCCTTGTTCCGATTCGATTCGGAATCGGAAGCTCGCACTGAATTGTTGGTCGTGATGACTCCACACATCGTGCGAACACCTGAAGAAATGCAGATGATCGTCGACGTGGAATCGTCTCGAATGAGCTGGTGCTTGGCCGACGTTCTCAATATCCATGGCGATACGAATCTTTCGGCAGGCAACGGTCTGTGGGGACCAGCGTCCTCGCCCATCATCTATCCTGATATCTCGCCCACCATCGAGTTGCCAGGACAAAGCCTGATGATCGAAGGACAATATCCCCAAGGATACGATCCTAATCTGCCGGTAATGACCGCACCTCCTGGATCGATTCCTTTGCAGATGCCTGCGGCTCAACCTACC
>JAXMBN010000070.1:0-13947 GCA_046349875.1 Pirellulales bacterium | reverse complement strand
ACACCTTTGGTGCGATAACAAGATGCAATCGATTCTTCTGTAGATGCAGTGTTGTTGGTTTTTCGGAGCTTCTCATAGCGAGCAATGGCATCATCCACCAAATTCATGGCAGCGGCATCAGGAGAAGGATCTTGGCTAAGGTCGATGGCTTTGTAGAGAAAGAGACGTGTGTAGGCTCTTTCATTATTCGGGTTAACTTCACCGACGTTCCACGTTTTTCCTTGCTCGATGGCAAGGTCATAGATTTTGAAGGCTTCTTCTTTCTGTCCCTGTCGGTGCAATTGTTGACCGAGTCTCGATGCTGCAAACAAACCGGCTAAATAATCATTGTCCGTCTTGTCGTCGGAGTTGATCAATCGGAAGGACGCGTCCCAGCTCGATCGAGCAGCTTTCAGGGCTTCTGTACCGCGATCAAGATCTTCATAAAGCCCCACTCGCTCAAGTTCAATAGTGGCGACAACCCGTCGCGTTTCGCTCGTATCTTGATTCTCTGCGGGAAGTTCCTCAAGAAGGTTCGAAGCGGCATAGAGATCTCCTTCCGCTTCTTTCAACTTGCCCATGGACTTGAAAACGATTGCCATGTCACGATGAGTTTCTGATAAGTAACGGATATCATCAATTTCCTTCGAATCCAATTCTTTCTGCAGGTGAATTGACTCGCTCAACAACGACTCTGCTTCGGGCAATTTGCGAAGTAGCCGTTTCAAGTTGCCTGTAAGCCTCGCCACTCGACTCATTTCTTTTGATATTTGCGGATCATCAGGATTGTCACGTTTCAATTGCGAATAGAACTTGTAACACCTATCCATGACTTCTTCGCGATAGACTTCTTGTCCAGGGGTCTTCGACAGTTGTTTTTCAGCAAGCTCAGCGATATTCAAGGTGGCAGCGCGGGCCGTATTTGCATTCTCTTTTGCGGTACGTTCACCATCGTGAGCTCGGTTTTCGGAAATGGTGAGTTGCTGATTTTTTTCGCTCAGGACGTAGGCGAAGGACGAAATGCCAATCAGTCCCAGGAGACCAAAGGCCAGAGTGCTCGTGAAAAGCCCTTTGTTCTTGCGGGTCCAGCGAGCCATCCGCGTGGTTATGGGATCGCGATACACAGCGATGGGTTCATCGGCTAACCATCGTTCGAGATCTTCAGCCAAGGTGGTTGCCGAATCGTAACGATCCTGTGGACGGAGCGACATCGCTTTGAGGCAGATCGCTTCGAGTCCGCGAGGCACATCAGGACGAATCGATCTCGGTTTGGCAAAGTCACCTGCTTTGACTCGCAGCAAGGTCTCGCCCATGTCCTTGCCTTGAAATGGAGCCTGGCCGGTCAAGATGCAATACAGAGTAGCTCCCACGCTATAGACATCGCTGGCGGCCGAGACTTCATCGTGTTTCCCTTCGGCTTGCTCTGGGCTCATGTACGCAGGCGTGCCGATGGCCGATCCATCCATCGTCTTATCCACGCTCCCGGACGATACGGGATGGAGCGTGGCTTCATCGGACGATTCCGTTTCGCGATGCCCTAGCGATTTGGCCAATCCCCAGTCGACGACAAGCGTTTCGCCATGCTTCCCGAGCATGATGTTTTCGGGCTTGATATCGCGATGCACGATTCCGCGACTATGCGCATACGAAAGCGCCTGGCACACATCGATCAATCGCCCAAGCAACTTGCGACGTTCGAAGGATGGTTCATGCGTTTCACCTTCCTTGGGATGATGGTATCGATGAATCGCGCGGGCCATGCTTTCACCACGAATGAATCGCATCGCATAGAACAAGCGGCCATCCGCGTATTGCCCCAATCCATACACAGGTACAATCCCCGGATGCTCCAGTCGACCCGTGATCTCGGCCTCCTGAACAAATCTCGAACGACTTTCATTGCTTTGCGTAAAACGTTTTTGAATTTCTTTGAGCGCGACTTCGCGATGTAGCTCCAGGTCCTGCGCGATAAAGACTTCTCCCAGTCCACCTTTGGCCAAGGGGCGGAGCACGCGAAAACGCGATACGCTTTGCGATGGATCTTGGTTGTAGTCCATCGTCGTATCGGTTGGTTGGCTGGATGAACCGCCGAGCAATGATTGAATCAAACGATCGATGGAAGGGCCATCGAGTTGTTCTAAATCCGAGCTTGCAAATTGAATCGTCTTCAGAGCCGCTAAGCTGCGCTGGGGATCGTTTTCGTGAATCGCTAAGTGCTGCTTCACGAGTTCATGCAGCAATGCCTGAAGTTCAGGATTGAGTTTGCCCTGTTCACCAAGGATTTGATCGAGCGGCCGTTTCTTATCGGCGACCCAAATCGAAAAGGCCGACACCAAAGCATCGCGAGTGATGAAATTGTTTTGAAGGGCGAGGATTCCAAAGAGCAATTCGCGGTCGATCGAGGGCTCGGGCATGGTGCAGGCTTTCAAGGGAAAACAGCTGACAGGAGGGCGATCTGGCATTAGGACGAAATTGTAGCGAAAAATCCACGAAAATTCCCCTAGAAAGATGTAGTAGGTTTAGCGGCCACGATCAACCGAGAATGCGCGGTCGGCGTGCTGAAAACCTTGATTTTCACAACCCGACGCGTAAGCGAGGGACTGAATTTTGCAGTGATTTGGGCTTCGCTAGGACGTCCCTTGCATACTCTTTTGGTGGTGAGAATCAAGCAAAAAGCACTTTCGCGACTTGGATCTCTTTCTAGCGCAACCTCCACGCCTAAAGCGAATCTTTCAGGGCAAAAAAATGTGGGGCAAAAATAGGCAAGTGCTTTCGGGATCGTTGGGGACTGACAAACGTGTTCCGAAGATCGAAATAGATGATCGGAACCACAGGAACGATTGGGGCCAGGCTCCGTCTTGATCTCTGACATCTTTTTGCCCCTCATTTTTTGCCTCTCAACTTGTCCGTAAAGTATCGATGGTGAATCGATGATGGTTCGAGGTTTCAAGAAATAGAGATACTTGCTTTGGCATCAGGGCTCTGTTACGGTAATCGTGCGTATACGCACGATCTGATTGAAAAGGTCCCTGATGATGAATGAACGTAGCGAGCTTCCGATGGCTCTTCGCGCCGCCTACATGGCGATGCACCGAAGGTCCGAGCAAGCCTTTGCCAAGTATGGTGTCACCGCTGATCAATTCGTATTGATGGCCACGTTGGCTCGCGGTGATGCTCTCACTCAGCGCGAACTAGCCAAGCGGATGCCCTCGGATCCAAGCACGGTTCGTGCGATGCTCGTTTTGCTCGAAAAGCAAGGTTTCATCGAACGGATGCCGCATCCCGACGATTCGCGAGCCTTGCAGGTTCGCTTGACGAGTGCGGGTAAACGCAAGTTTCGTCAGCTTTGGAAAGCAGGCGAATCCATTCGTCAGCAAATGTATGGATCCCTGTCCGACAAAGAGATCCAATCCTTGATTCGTGCTCTTCAAAGTATCACGGAGACACTGCAAGCTGTTCCCGATCAAGACCGATCGCAGGGAACATCGATGCTTCAAGCATCACGATAGTTTACGTGTTGTCGCTGAACGGAATCGGACTTCACTCATTGAACATTCAACCATTCTTTTCTTTCTGTTGTCGAGATCCTCTTCATGCGCTCGTACCACCATACCGACTCTCCATCGATGAACGGGTCACCATGGGTATCCAAGTCAAAAGCTCTTTGCGTTGCCCTTGGATTGCTCTTCGTTCCCGCAAACGCGATGGCGCAAGAACCGTCCGCATCGCAGGCCAAGCCCTTTGTCGTACCGGAGATGCAAAAGCCTTCGATCGATCCCAATCTCTTTGAATTCGTCGATGTAGGAGCGAAGATTCCGAACTACACGCCAGGAAGGCAATGGGGAACGCAAGGTGCACCGTTCACTTCGATGCAAAAGCCATTGCCAGCCGAGTCATCGATCAAGGCGTACTCCGTTCCCAAAGGCTTTTATCTATCGCTGTGGGCCAAAGAGCTCCAAGAAAATTCGCCTGAAGGGCAAAGCGAAAAGTCGGCTAGCGCAGGTCTCAAAGGCAAGCCGATCGCCATGAACTGGGATGAAAAGGGGCGGCTTTGGGTTTGCGAGACGATCGATTATCCGAACGAACTGCAGCCGCAAGGACAAGGTCGCGATCGCATCAAGATTTGTGAAGATACCGATGGGGATGGACGAGCCGACAAGTTCACAATCTTCGCACAACATCTCAGCATCCCATCGGCTTTGGTGATCTATCGTGGAGGTGCTTTGGTTCAAGATGGACAATCGACGATCTATTTGAAAGATATCGATGGCGATGATGTTGCTGACTTCAAGCAAGAACTCATCACCGGTTGGGCGATGGGAGACACTCATGGTGGTGTCAGCAATTTTCAGTATGGTCCCGACAATTGATTTGGGCCATGCAAGAGCTAGGCAACAACTCGCAGCCTGTGATTCATGGTCAGCCGCAGATGCGGTTCGCCAAGGCTTTGGCGATTTCAAGTGGTTCCTGGTGCGTCCGATGCGACGGCTCCGGCCTTCGCGATCGACAAAAGCAATGGTCTCCCTGCCAAAGAAGCATCGGCCGCGTTTCATCAGCATACGCTGCGAGTTCCATCCCTTGAATTCATGCGAGCCACCAACAACAACACGTGGGGACTTGGGTTCAGTGAAGAAGGATACGTCTTTGGATCGACGGCCAACAACTGTCCCAGCGTTCACATGCCATTCGAAAATGCATACTACGATCAAGTGAAGGGATGGTCGCCCAAAACGCTGGAGAAGATATCACCCGATGCCAAGTTCAAAGCTTTAGATGATCCGATTCGTCAAGTGGACGTTCACGGAGGATACACGGCCGCTTGCGGTGCCGCGCTTTATACAGCCCGAAAGTATCCTAAGGAATGGTGGAATCGAATCTCGCTGGTTTGCGAACCCACTGGTCACTTGGTGGGTGGCTTCGTATTGGATCGAGATGGAGCTAGCTACAAGAGCCAGAACCTATTCAATGCAGTAGCCAGCATCGACGATTGGGCAGCACCCATCATGGCCGAAGTTGGTCCCGATGGAAACGTTTGGGTTTTGGATTGGTACAACTACATCGTTCAGCACAACCCAACACCAACGGGATTCAAGACGGGCAAGGGGGCCGCGTATGAAAGCGATCTTCGCGACAAACGCTTCGCTCGCGTCTATCGCTTGATCTATGGAACACAAGATAGCAAGCCTGTTCCGTCGCATAGTCGTTCTTTATCGGGAGCGAGTGCTTCGGAGTTGATCGAAGCTCTTCGCGATGAAAACTTTTTCTGGCGACGAACCGCGCAGCGGCTCTTGGTCGAGAAAGGATCGTTGAGTTCGGCAGGGCTGAAGTCTCTGGTCGATCTAGTGGATCAACGTCAAATGGACGCAGCGGGTTTGACCCCGGCTGCACTCCACGCGATCTGGACCTTGGCAGGTCTGTCGGATTCTGGTGACGCATCAGCTCGTACGGCCTTGGAAGAAGCCTGCCGCAAAGGATTGCAGCATCCTTCGGCATCGGTGCGACATGCAGCGATTACCTATGGAGTAGCGTCGCAGATCAAGGAAATGGTTCAATCGCCTTTGGGGCAAGATGCGGATACGCGGGTGCAATTGGCTTTGCTTTTGAAGATTGCACGAACCCGCAATGGCGATGGAAGCGTGGATGCTTTTCTTGCCAATTGGGTCGCTAATCAACCCACCTCCAAGCTCGATGAAGTGTTGCTCGATGCGTGGACCTCGGCCGCATCGACACGTCCTATCGAAACGCTTCTTCAACTTTCCAAAGCGACATCGCCAACATGGAACTCACCTCTACTGCTCGATCGAATATCCGTACTGGCAGACCATGTGGCGCGATCGACACCGACCGCGGAACAGATCGAGAAACTCTTGCAGCTCGATCCGAACGCAAGTCTCACCATTGCTGTTTGGGATGGATTGGCTCGCGGATGGCCAAAGGGATATTCCGTCGCGTTGTCGAACGATGCGCAGACCAAAATTCGCGATCAGTTTCTTAGTGACGCAACGAGCCTGGAAGGAAAGGCCTCGCTTCTCGCCGTGGCGGATAAGTGGTCCGTTCAAGGATTGGAGCAACGCGTCACCTCGATTCAACAAAAACTGTTTGATTTGGCGATCGATGGTCAGCTCGATCCTGAAAAGCGGCTTCAAGGCTGGAAGCAGGCCATTCGATTGGCTCCTTCGAGTCCACGCATCGTTGAAATGATACCAACGATGTTTTCTCCACAGTTGCCTCCCGAAATCGGACTGCAGGCTCTCGATTCATTGCAGGGGGCCAAGGTGGATGGGTTGGCAGAGCGCATGCTTGGACTTCGTCGCAAGATGAGCCCCAGCTTGGCGAGTGGTGTCATGAAGTTGCTGCTTGGGCGATCGGAAACCACGGTTGCGTTACTGGATGCGATCGAAAAAGGGGACCTTCAATTTGCCGACTTGCAGTTGGATCAGCGACAGGCATTGGTTAGCCATCCCGATCGCGCCATTGCTCGCCGAGCCGAAGAATTGATGAAGGCCAAGGGTGCCATGGTATCCAGCAATCGCCAAGCGCTCGTCGATGCCTGGATGCCTGTCACGGAGATGAAGGGCAACGTTGAAAACGGAATCGCAATGTACAAGAAGCATTGCGCTCAATGCCATAAGCATGGTGAATTGGGTGTCGCTATTGGACCCAACCTCACCGGGATGGCCGTGCATCCGAAGCACGAGATCCTGATGAACATTCTCGATCCATCGCGCAGTGTGGAAAGTAACTTTCGAACGTATCAAATTCTCAAAGAGGGTGGCATAGTGGTCACCGGTATGTTGGCTGGGGAATCAGCCAATGCCATCCGCATCATCGATTCACAGGGGAAAGAGCAACAGGTTCTTCGGGCAGATATCGAAGAGTTGATTGCATCGACGAAATCGTTGATGCCGGAAGGCTTTGAAAGTTCCATCAGCAAACAGGAGATGGCCGACCTGTTAGCGTTCCTCAATAAACGCGGGAAATATACACCTCTCACGCTGGGAACGGCGGCCACGTTGAGTGGGCCTAAAGGATTGCCTGGGATGCGAGGACAATCGGGCGATAAGTTCCTGTTTTCGAAGTACGGAACGATCGAAGTAGAGGGGGTCCCCTTCGAGCTTCAAGATCCACAGGAAGGACGCGTCGCCAATATTGTGGCGCTTCAATCGGAAAATCGTCGAACGGCTAGCGTGCTTCCTTCGCAAGCGACATTGCCTTGCACTGGAAAGGTCGCGACCATTCATCTTCTTTGCGCCGTTGCTTCCTTTGGACCTCCGGGATCGGGGCCCGCGTCCAATCCACCCGCAAGCCTCATCGTGCGCTGCAGCTATGAGGATGGCACATCGGAGCCGATCGAGCTCTATGTGGGCAAGCATCTAGCAACCTATCGCGAACGCATCGACGTACCTGAATCGAAGTTCGCTATCGATGCTCAAGGGAAGCAAGTCCGCTATCTCAAGCTGAAAGTCCCAGGGAACAAGCCACTGAAGAGTCTCGACTTTATCAAGGGTGAGGATTTCTCTTGGCCTCTTGTCTTTGCAGTCACCGTCGAATCTTCCGAGGGTGATGCTCACTAATCTTTTCCAAACCTCTTCTCAATTGTTACCAAGGAATCAAGGAGTTTACGAATGAACAAGCTCAACCATTGGTGGTGGTCATGCTTCGTCTGGCTTTGTTTGTTGTCGCCACTGGGGTCGGCCCAGGATAATCCGGAACGGCCGCGTCGCACGGGAGGTTTTGGTGGACCGATCGAGTTGGCGCCCGATGACGTAGCGGCATACGATGCGCCTCCCGACGGCTTCAATCGAGTTCGTGAAGGGAATGCGCAAGGCAAGCTCGAAATGATCGAGTATGCATCGAAATCGGTAGGGGCGACTCGCAAAGCCAATGTCTATACACCTCCTGGCTACACAGCAGAGAAGAAGTACCCTGTGCTTTACTTGCTTCATGGAATCGGAGGAGATGAAACAGAGTGGGTTCGGTTCGCCAATCCTTCGGCGCTGTTGGATAACTTGATCGCGGATGGCAAAGCGGTACCGATGATCGTAGTCATGCCCAATGGTCGAGCTCAAAAGAATGATCGAGCGGAAGGGAACGTCATGCAAAGTGCTCCAGCTTTTGCAGCGTTTGAGAAAGACCTGCTCGAAGATCTTATTCCAGCCATCGAAGCCAAGTATTCCGTCGATACGAGTCGTGAGAAGCGAGCCATCGCTGGGCTATCGATGGGTGGCGGTCAATCCTTCAACTTCGGACTGGGGAATCTCGACAAGTTTGCATGGGTCGGTCCGTTTTCGGCTGCACCCAATACCAAGCCAGCAGCTGAATTGATTCCTGATGTCGAAGGTGCCAAGAGCAAACTAAAATTGCTTTGGATCTCTTGTGGAAATAAGGATGGCTTGATTCGCATCAGTCAAAACGTGCATCAGTTTCTGAAGAAGAACGGCATCGAGCACGTGTGGCATGTCGATGGACATGGTCACGATCCATCCCATTGGAGCAGCAGTCTGTATTGGTTCTGCCAGTGCGTCTTCCAAGACAAACAACCAGCTCGCAAGGCTCCACCCGAGACGCAAGCTTCCTCCGCACCTGCAAAACCAGAGAGCGCTCCAGCGGCAACAGTGGAAGTCAAGCAAGATTTTCAACCGTCATCGTTGAACCAACCCGGTAAGGCTTATCCTCAAGTGAACTCGCAAGGGTATGCGCGTTTTCGAGTGGAAGCTCCGAAAGCCAAAAGTGTTCGCGTCAGTTTGGGAGGTATTGAACGGGGTGGGTTCGAGTTAACCCAAGGCGACGATGGAATCTGGACGGGAGTAACGCAAAAGGCGCTCGATGAGGGATTTCATTACTACCACCTAACGATCGATGGAGGAGTTTTCAATGATCCAGGTGCTCTCAACTACTACGGGAGTACGCGTTGGGAGAGCGGCATCGAAGTCCCTGCAAAGGATCGCGATTTTTATGCATTGAAAGATGTTCCACACGGCCAGGTGCAACAAATTCTCTTTGCCTCGCCGAGCACTCAATCGGTGAAGCGAGCCTTCGTTTATACACCGCCCGGATATGAACAAAACGCAGAGGCTCGTTATCCCGTTCTTTATCTCCAACATGGCTTCGGCGAAGATGAAACTGCTTGGAGCAATCAAGGATGCGCCCATTTGATTCTCGATAATTTAATCGCCGAGAAAAAGATTCGTCCGTTTCTTGTTGTTATGACGTATGGGATGACCAACGACGTTCGTCCAGGCGGTATCCGCGATTTCAAGATCGAGGGATTCGAAAAGGTGTTGGTTGAAGAACTCGTTCCCTATGTCGATGCGCATTTCCGAACGAAAAGCGATCAGCCCAATCGAGCCATGGCTGGCCTTTCCATGGGCGGTATGGAAACCAAGACGATTACGCTTCGTCACCTAGACAAGTTTTCTCACATCGGACTTTTCAGTGGAGGCGTCATCACTCCCGAAGATGTAGAGAAGACGCCCGGATTTAAAGATAAAGTCAAGGTCGTCTTTTGTAGTTGTGGAAGCAAGGAGAATCCCGATCGCATTCGATCCAACCACGAAGCGTTGATCAAAGCGGGGATCCCAAGCCTATCCTATGTTTCTCCCGAGACCGCTCATGAGTTTCAAACATGGCGACGCAGTCTTTACGAGCTTGCTCCGCATCTATTCAAGAGCGAATAATGGAATCGCTCAATGGGACAAGTTTACTCGACGTTTCGCGCGACTCGGAATCCAAGGTTGGAGTAGCGAGTATTCGGTGACGCATCGCCTCGACTTGACGAGACCGGGTCGCCGGAAAACGTGAATACTCCTCCTCCGCGAAACGTCTTGGTCCCTTTGTCGGCTCGAAGGCCAATGGGATCGATTTCTTCTTCTTTCGGGAATGGGCGACTCCAATCTTCGACCCATTCCCAAACGTTTCCATGGAGATCAAATAAACCCCATGGATTCGGCATTAGGGTTCCACAAGGGTTGGAGGCGATCCGAGTATTGTTGGACCAAGCAGCATAGTATTCCAGGAAATGACGTTCGTTTCCGAAGGAGTATTTGGAGTTCGTCCCGGCGCGACACGCATATTCGAATTCGGCTTCAGTTGGTAACCGGTATCCATTGGCAGATCGGTTTGCAATCCATCGAGGCTCTTGGCTCGAAGTTGATTCCACTTGTTCTGATGCAGATGGATCAATGTTATAGACTTCTTGCAAAGACTGCCGTCGACTCAGCCAATTGCAAAAGAGAACGGCATCGTTCCAGCTGACTTGTTGTACAGGATGCTGTGACGATGGACTAACGATCTCATCGTATTTCCATGATTGCCAATCCTTGGGCTTCTGTTCTGGAGAGCATTGCGGATCGTTTAGGAACTCTTGGAAGAGGCCAACTGGTATCTCGCGATCGGCGATCATAAAATCGCGAGTCAGTCGGACAGGATGGGCCATGCGGCCTTCATATTGCAACTCGGGGTCATCGTTGCCCATCACGAAGTGTCCTGCGGGGATGCGAACCATCGCCAAACCCAAGTGCGAATCGGTCTTGGAGGTTTCATCGAAAGAGATACCTTGTTTTCTGGCAAGCCAATCGATGGCATTGCGCTCGGCCATCGTAGGAGTCTGTTGAAGAATCTTGTTGGCGGATGCTTGGATGGCGATTCGATCCGCAGCGGTAAGTGCTTCAGGTTCGATGAGCCCGAGTCCAAGAAAGATCGCTGGAGCAAGATCTCGCGACGTTTGTGATTCAAGCATCGTCAAGAGTTCGGAGAGATTGCCGTGCCAACTAGATAGGAGATGGATCCACTGGGTTCGAGCCGTAGCGTCGCGAGTGGCATCGGTCAATTGACGCGAGGGGCGAGAGTTCCCCAAGTGCAGCGCGAGGATAGCAAGTTTCGCTTGATCCTTGGCGTGGAAGGTATGAGCGAGTTGCTCGTCCAATGCTTGGATGGAATCGTTTGTGTGCAAGCGAAGGGCTTGAACGATCAAGGCACATTGAGAAGGTCTCGTCGGCGAGTGAACGACTTGACGAACGATATAGTCACTCATCGGCTCACCGAGAATTGCCAAGGCGCAGGCAACATTCAATCGGGCTTTGGGATCGGTTTGAGTCATCCAGAGCTGACGCAGATCTGAAATCGCGTTCGAAGAAGTTGTTCGAACTTCATCGACTGCAAAGGAAAGATACTCAGGTTCGGATACTGGGATACGGGTCAACAGAGCTCGATAGGCAAGATTTTGTTGCTTGATGATTTGATCGTTCTTGCGGTACAAGGTTGCTGCTGTATCGATCGAGCCTACCACTAAGGTCGGGACTGACGCGGGCATGGCGGCACCATCCAAGTGGCTAAAGGGCGGTTTCTTTGACCATTTGAACCCGCGATGCAGTAACGATATTGGGCGAGCCCGAGTTGGAAGGCCCTTGAGAAAACGATCGAGATCCTCTGACAACTCTTCCGCGCTTCCATAACGTTGCGCGGGGGATGACGAGAGCAACTTGAGGCAAATGCTCTCAAGATCCTTGGGTATCTCTTCCACGATCGACCGCAACGGTCGAGGGTCAGTGGATTGGAGTTGCCGGACGATCATCGAAACGGAACCACGAAACGGAGGCTCACCCACAAGCATTTCGTAAAGCGTTACGCCCAAAGCATAGAGGTCGGTTTGAACGGTGGGAGGTTGTTGATCTAGTAAAAGTTCCGGAGCCATATAGGCCGGAGTTCCTCGAAGCGACTGAAGCGACGGGGCAGGGGAGTCCGCGCAAGAACAAGCGATACCGAAGTCGATAATCTTGGCTCGCCATGCTTCGTGTTTTCCGGACTTACGTTGCAGCAAGATGTTGGAAGGCTTAATATCGCGATGCAAGATTCCAGCAGCATGCGCGTGAACCAAGCCATGCGCGACTTGCTTGGCAATTTCCGCTGCGAAGCGTGGAACCATCCGTTTGCGGGAAAGGATTAGCTTTCGCAGGGATGGGCCCTGAATCCATTCCATCACCAATCCAGGTGTCGCCACATCGTCAATGATTTCGTGAATGCCAACGATGTGATCGCTTCGCAACTTGGCGATCGAACGCGATTCTTGCAGAATGGACGCAAGTGGAATCGTATGGGAATCAGAATGGAGAAACTTGATCGCAACCACACGCTCGAGCACCAAATCTTGAAATCGACCTACCGTCCCCGTACCTCCTTTGCCCAGCCAAGTTTGAAACACAAAGCGATCGCGAAGTGAGTCGATGGCATCATCGAGCAACTGCTTTCGAGAGTTCACCTCCGATGTGGATGACATCGAGACCGTCTCGGCAGAAATGGTGGCAGGTGACTGGAGAATGCGGATTGCCTCTTGGACTGATTCTCTTAGTCGATGTGAGGTTGCATCGTTGAGCCATTCTTCGTTCTCACGATAATGGGCGACCAGGGATTCGACTTCCTGTTGCAGATGGGTATCACCGTTGGCCAAATCGGAAATCAAACGCGACCGTAAAGGCCCCGGGACCTCGAGGGCGCGGTGGAAGATCTCATCAATTCGTTGCCATTGTGACGCTTGCATAGAATCCACTAGGCGAAAATGAGCTGGCCGAGGGACCAAAAAAATCAATGGTTAACTCAGTTCTCGATAAAGCCAAGCTTTTGCCAAAGCCCATTCACGTTTGACAGTCGTGGGAGAGATCTGAAGCAATCGGGCGACCGTCTCGACATCTTGTCCCCCAAAGTAACGCAGGTGGACCACTTCCGATTTACGAGGATCGAGGGCATGAAGTCGTTCTAACGCTTCTTCCAATTCCAGAAGATCGGGAGGAGCTGAGATTCCGTTTTCATCGTGATAGCAGAGAGGGTTTTCAAAGGCAGCGCTTCCATCGGGAACACGTTTGGTCGCTTTTTTCGCGCGAGCGTAATCGATGAGGATCCTCCGTACAATTCCGACGGCGGCACGCAACAGTTGATCGGAATCACTCCAGTCCAGCTCGCGAATCCCGGCTAGCTTCAAATAGATTTCGTGAACTAGCTCGGTCGTTTGAAAGGTGTGATCCGAAGACTCGCGTTTCAATGCTTGGGAGGCAATGGATCGAAGATCGTCGTAAACAGCTGGGAGGATTTCGTCTAACTGAACACGAGACATCGTTACTGCCATCGCAATGCCGAACGACCTTTGAAGAACCCTTTATTTTAGGTCGTGATCGAAGCATTTTCCAGCAAGGAAACGAACAGGGATGGAAAATACTTTTGTTTCAAAATTCCTCGCAAATTGATTGGTCCTGGGGTGCGCGAGGTTCCGCCTAGTGTGTTTGAGTATGTTGCATACTCATCGATCACCTGCCAAACTTCGTTGGAAAAGTACAGCTTATGTCCCAACTATTTTCGACCGCTTGGGCCAAACGAATTTTTCGCACGTCGGAAGTCGCCCTTCGACTGCAATTTGCTCGCAGACGCAAACGGCTTCGCCTACGTCGACTTCTTATGGAGACCCTTGAAGATCGTCGAGTCATGGCGAGAGAGGTCTCCGGATTTATCCAGTCGCCCGATAACTGGTTTGGTACCATTCATGTCACGGGAAGCGTGACGTTGACCAGCCAATTGACGATCCAGCCCGGTACGGTCATCAAGGTCAACCAAGGACAAGAGATTAACTTTCGAAGCGATGGAAGTTTGAATGCGATCGGTACGCTTCAGGCTCCTATTATCTTTACGAGCACCCAAGACGATTCGGTTGGGGAGGATTTGACCGGTTCAGCCGTGGGTAGTCCCTTGCGTGGCCATTGGCATCGTATTCAAATCGGGACCTCAAGTGCGACGCTAGAGAACTTTGAAGTTCGGTATGCCGGAAACCTAGTCAGCCCTGGCCATAGTCATCAGCCTTATAGCAGTCCTTCGATCCTCGTTAGTGCAAACAATGCCGTACTGCGCAATGGATTGGTGCGCGATGGCGATTGGACTGGTATTGAAATACAGGCCGATGCGACGCTGGATACGATTCGTGTCGAG
>JAXMBN010000069.1:0-15183 GCA_046349875.1 Pirellulales bacterium | reverse complement strand
GGGTAACGCGATGCCCTTCCGCTTCCAGGTTGTACTTGATACCAATCCCAAGGTGCTGCTCATCTTCAACGACTAAAATCTGTGTTGCCATGTTTATTCATTCATCCCGCGGCTTTTGCCCGTTGAGGACAGCGGCGATCGTTCGCTAGTGTCCAACGTTTCGGTTTCCGACGGGTTCCAACGGCTCGCTTTGGGAAGCTGAACATCGAATCGCGTTCCGGAGTGTTTTGGTAAATCCGCCAATGTGATTCTTCCTCGCATTTTCTTGAGCACCGAACGTACGAGAAACAGTCCGAGTCCTGTTCCAGGCTTGGTTCGTTCGAGCTCATTACCGACCCGCACGAATCGACCATAGATTTGTCGACGCATATCGCGAGGAATTCCTGGTCCATTATCCGTGATGGAAACTTTCAGCCAGTCTTTGCGAGAGGAAGGGCCAAGGCGAATCTCGATCTTCGGTGGATCGGATGCATACTTGGCCGCGTTGTCGAGGAGGTTGCGAAAGACGATGCGTAGTTCGCCAGTTCGTGATAACACGGTCATCGGTTCTAGTTGAGCATCGACGTTTTCGTCGGTCAGCTCATAGCGATCGCAGATTTCGGCAATTAGCTCGCCCAGGAGTAAGTCCAGGCGAATCGTTTCTTCTTCCTCGCGAGCCGTTTCGTGGTGGCTTAATCGGGCCGTTTCGAGCAATTGGTTGATCAGTTTGTCTAATCGTTCGACGTCGGTGAGCATGGATTCATAAAAGGCATGACGTTGCTCTTCCGCTATGTTGCGCCGCCCAAGCGTTTGCAGGTATAGCTTTAAGGACGCGATGGGGCTTTTAAGTTCGTGGGTAACGCTATCAATAAAGTTGCTTTGGCGGCGATTGAGATTGATTTGTTGAATGGCGATCACAAGATACAGAACGACTCCAACCACCATCAAAACAAACAGAGCAGAGCCCAGACTAAGAAGGGTCCAATAGAAACCACTAGAAGATGAGCCGTACCAGAGACCGGAAACGTTGAGCAGAATCCAGCCAACGGTGAGCGAGATCAGGATAATGATCATGCCCACCGCTAGGGCGATCGGCCATTTGAGAGAGCGACGCTCAAACATTGCGTGTTCCGTATCGAAAGGCTTGCATTTCCAAAGGGTGGCGAAAGGATGGATTCCGAAAATCTTGTGCCATAGTTCTATTCCGTTCTCAAGGCTTGGCCAACCGGCAGTCGAGATTCACTGAAAGAACGTTCGAAAGCATGGTCAAAAAATTGGTATTCCATGCTGACGTGGTTATGTTCAAATGGTTAGAATGCGGTTTATTCGCCCGCAGAAGCCAGGACTGCGGGGGCATGATCGCCATTCTTGCAATGTGAAGGAACCCAAGGATGTCATCGGATGCAGGACATTTGCAGTTTTCCGACCATATTTGGCAAACCGTGGGTGGTCAAGCGAAACAATGTCTTCTGCGACGTGAGTTCTGCCCAGAACAGTCGCGAATCGACAATCTTCGTTGCGTGCATTTCGAAGAGGAAGCCGAACAGGCTTATGGGCGGCAACTCTGGTACTTTGAGGCGATTGGGATCGATCCGATCGGACGTCGCCACATGCTCTATGGAGCTCTCGAATTCTCCATCCAGTATGGGCTCTTAGAGCTTTCCCAGGCAGCGCTCTTTGAAGATGCCGAGCATCGTCAGCGATTTCTTCACGCGGCAACGCATCCCTTTCGTCAACGTGTTTGGAACGATTCCAGCACCAAATTTTGGGTTCGCATGACGATTGCGGGCGTCATCGTTGTTTCGATGATCTGGGCTCTCAAAGTCGTCGGTCTATTCTTAAGCGTTCCGCGGATCTAAGCCTTTTCTCGGCACCCGTAACGTCCACCGAAAAGGACGTGCGAATCCGCGGATGCCTGAGCCGATTTTAGGATTTCGGAATCAGCTCGTAGATCAAGAGCAAACCGAGATAATTTCTTCGTTCGACTTCAGTGACATGAAGATGTTGAGCGAGTTCTTCGATCTGATTTTGCAGACTCACGCAGCTCAAGGTCGTCGATGATACGCTCAATTTCGCAATAATCGCCGAGATCAACATCGGTGAGCGTCACGATGAAAGGAGTGTCGCGGTACGTTAACTCATAGACATCACGGCGGCTACTGACTTGAGCCACCACTTCAAAGCCGAGCGAAGATCAGATTTTGCGGCCATGATCCTCGGAACCATCACTCAATGGAAGCTCGATCTCTGGACGAATCTTAACGGGGCCTTGCAAGCGGGGGCCTTTGTAAGTGACTACCGAACAACCATCGAGCGTGCGAATGCGCATGCTTCATCCGTAGCGCGAAAGTCGCGACAGGGATGCCGCACCGATAGGTATCGCAATGATTTTCTGTGCGTGCGTAACGAGCCGATAGGCTTTGCAATCCGAGCCGGATCGCATTGCTATGGGTGACTCGAAACTTTTGTTCGACTTCCCACAAGCGTTTGGGTTCGAGCGAATTTGACATGCGAGTATGCTACTTTAGAGTTGCCAGCAGGAAGGCGCAGGGTGTAATCGCCTTGACGTTTGGATCCCCGAAGCCCGTATAATAGAACGATGTACCTCGAAAAGGATGGGCGTTGATGTCCCAGTCTTGGCTTTATCAACTGATTGCCAAGTCCTTTGATCGTCTCCGTGGTTGCGTGTACTTGACTTCATTTCGACTCGGCGAGGCCAGGTCGCTGCTCCCATTTTGGCTGCTGGCGTCTTTATGGTCGTCGGTGTGTTGGTGTTGGTGTTCATTGGACGCGACAAGTCCAAGATACTCAATTCCCCAATGCCCGATTTGGAACTGGTTTCCTTGTTGGTTGATAACGAACCAAGTATCGGAGCGCCGCCGGGATGCATTGCAGGGGAAAGTCACTGTCTTTCATTTTTGGGGTACCTGGTGTGGGCCTTGTCGGCGAATACCCAGAGTTCGATGCGTTGATGCAAGAACTTCAAAAAGAAAAGGACCTTCAAGTGGTTAGCGTTTCCTGTTCGGGAGGCCCCGAACCCGATCTGGATGCGTTGGCCAAAGAAACGGAAGAGTTTGTGAAGCCCATCGGATCGCGTTTGCCGGTCTATGCAGATCCAGCCGCGTACACGCGTGGAAGACTAGCAGCCATGTTTTCCTCAGGTGGATTTCGTTATCCGATGACGTTGGTAGTCGATCGAGGTGGAGCAATTCGCCATGTTTATCGCGGTCCTGCCAACCCCAAAAAGCTGCACAAAGATATCGTCGCGGTCCTCACGTCCCCTACTGCGTCGACCGGTTTTTGAGGTTCTTTGACTGCCATGTAGGCAAAATAGCGAGTTTTGGCAGACGCTTTGGCGACTTTGCGGGCCGACCGGATTGCGCCATAATACAAGAGCATCGTTTGGCAATGTTTCTTGGTTTGCGATGGAGGTAGCCGATTTATGAGTCCTGGTACTCGAGTGCTTTCGAGCGGAGTGGTCTTGCTTGCCATCGCTGCAGTCTCGCTCACCTTATCGCAATGGGTCTTCAAGAAACCACAGCCCATCGCCGAGGGGAACACAGCGGCAGCGGATGCTACGCCGAAGAACGAAAACGAATCCCACAAAACGACCAACACGACAGAAGTGATCGCCGATTCTCAAGGAGTGGCTTCAAAAGTGCAACCGGAATACAACCAACTCAGCCCCGAAGAAGAACGAGTCATTCTGCATAAGGGTACCGAACGAGCTTGGGTCGGCGAGTATACCGATCTCAAAGATCCGGGAACCTATGTATGCCGTCGCTGCAATGCACCTCTCTATCGTTCTCACGATAAATTTGAAAGCCATTGCGGTTGGCCGAGTTTTGACGACGAGATTCCTGGAGCGGTCGATCGCCATCTCGATGCCGATGGCTCGCGGACCGAAATCGTATGTGCGAATTGTGGTGGCCACTTGGGACACGTTTTCATCGGTGAACGATTCACAACGAAAAATGTTCGCCACTGTGTGAACTCTGTCTCGATGAAGTTCTACCGTGAAGGAGCGACATTGCCCCCTGTGGTGAAGAAGTAGGCTTGGTATTGGCGCTTCGTAAGCGGTGTTGAAAAGCAGATACGTTGTCGGTGACGACCTTTGATGAAGGATGGAAATGGAAATCGAAGCGTTGGAACGAGGGTTCGTCGATAACGCTTTGTTGCAAGATTGGTATCAGTCGGCCGGCATTCAAGATCGCGAATTGGCGCTCACCAATCTCGTCGCTATTCGCGACGATGGAATGCCGCTGGACCTGTTAGCCAAGATGATGGATCGATTGGCCGAAGGGTTAGCCAAAACCGGCGATGCGGACGCCGTATTAAACAACCTACAGCGATTTGTGCGAGCTTCTCGATCGCCCCAAGCATTGGGAGGCCTTTTCGATCGCGATCAAGATGCTTTGTCTACATTGCTCCGCATTTTCTCGGTAAGCCAATATTTGGCGGATCAATTGATTGGTGATCCCGATTGTTTTGATTTCATCCGCATGACCGATGGCCAGAGCGTCTCGCGCAGTGTTCTGGTGGATGAGATTAGCAACGATGTTTTGGCTGCTCCGACGGAAGCGGTTGTGCTTCGCTGTCTGCGCGATTTCAGGCATCGCGAGACCTTGCGGATAGCCTTCGGTGATTTCATTGGTCGGATGCCGATCGAAGTCATCACCGAACAAACGTCGATACTGGCCGAAGCTCTATGCGACGCTGCCTTTCTTGCTGCCCAAAAAACATGTCGCGCGAAATGGGGTATCCCTCAAACGCCCGAAGGCAAAGAAGCTCGATTCTCCATTCTTGCGTTGGGTAAGCTCGGTGGTTGCGAATTGAATTATGCCAGCGACATCGACCTGATGTATATCGCGGAAACTCAAGGACGCACCAAGGGCCCCAAATCGATCACCAACCAAGAGTATTTTGATCGACTGGCGCAATTGTTGACGCGATTCCTTTCCGAAGTCACGCCTCGCGGTCGCGTGTACAAAGTCGATTTGAGATTGAGGCCTCATGGTGCATCGGGGCCAATGGTGAGCAGTCTGGAAGGTGCGCTGCAATACTACGATGAGTCCGGTCGAACTTGGGAGCGTCAGGCCTTCATCAAAGCGCGGCCCGTTGCAGGCGATTTGCTTTTGGGTGAGCAATTCTTAGAGTCGCTTCAGCCATGGATCTATCGTCGCTATTTGAGCGCGGCTGATATCACAGGAATTCGGGCCTTGAAACGCCGGATCGAACATGGTGCCAAAGAAGCGGGTGTCGATGACCGCAATGTCAAAACGGGAAAGGGTGGAATTCGAGATATCGAATTCGTGATTCAATTCCTTCAGTTGCTCAACGGAGCAGATTGGATTCCTGTACGTACCGGCAACACTCTGCTGGCGATTTCTCGTTTGGAACAGATGGGATGTCTCACACCTTCTGAACGTACGATTCTCGAAGAAAACTACCGATTTCTTCGCAGGGTTGAGCATCACTTACAGATCATGTATGACCATCAAACGCACGTGATTCCCGAAGACGACAAGGAGCAATCCAAACTTGCCATTCGCATGGGGTTCGCGGAAGAGGTGCCAAGTCAAGCTCTTCATCGATTCCAAGCGGAATTGATGGAACGAACTAAGCTCAATCGCAAGATACTCGATCACCTACTCCATGATGCTTTTGGTGGTGAAGAAGATATCTCAGATGAAACCGATTTGGTTTTAGATCCAGAGCCTTCGATCGATCGCATTCAAAGTGTGTTAGGAAAGTATGCCTTTCGCGATCCACTGGCAGCGCATCGGTTGTTGATGGATTTGGCGAGTGAACGTGTATCCTTTCTTTCGACGCGACGATGCCGGCACTTCTTGGCCGCCATTGCAGAAAAGTTGCTAATCGCCATCTCGCAAACACCCGATCCCGACCTGACACTTGTCAATCTCTCGAGGATGAGTGATTCCTTGGGAGGTAAGGCAGTCCTTTGGGAGCTGTTTAGTTTTCATCCAGCATCGTTGTCGCTGTGTGTTCGACTTTGCGCGGCGAGCCCATATCTGATTGGTCTATTGACGGCGAATCCAGGGATGATCGACGAACTCCTGGATTCACTGATGTTGGATCGATTGCCCTCGGAGTCGGAGATCGACAGCTGGCTGCAAGAGTTGTGTCATGGTGCGGAAGATGCCGAGCCCATCGTGCATGCGTTTAAGAATGCGATGCATCTTCGCGTTGGCGTTCGCGATGTGTTGGGCAAGGAAGGTTTAACGAAAACGCATGAAGCACTTTCAAATTTGGCAGACGCATGCTTGCATCGCATTATCGAAAGCGAATTTCAGCGAATGGTGCAGCGCTATGGTTTGCCAACCGTAGGCGATGGGCCACGCGCCGGACAGGATGCAGAATTGATCGTGTTAGCCTTGGGAAAATTGGGTGGTCGAGAGCCCAACTACCATAGCGACTTGGATGTCATGTTTTTGTTTGACGAGGAAGGGAGTACGCGAGGCCTGGTGCCTCATCTGCGCCATCAGCCAACGACCAATCGTTACTTCTTCAATCAATTGGCTCAGCGTATTTCGCAAACGGTCAATCGCGTCACTGGATTTGGAAAGCTATATGATCTCGATACTCGTCTGCGTCCCTTAGGATCGAGCGGCAATCTAGCGATTGCGTTCGATGATTTGCGAGAGTACTTTGCTTCAGGTTCCGGACAGTTTTGGGAACGGCAACTTCTGTGTAAAGCGAGAGTGATTTGGGGATCGGAGCAAGCGGAAGAGCGAACCTCGAAGTTGGTGTACTCCATTGTGTCTGCATCGGAAGCTTCTCCCGAATTAGCGTCGCAGATCCATGATATGCGAATGCGATTGGAGTCGAGTGCAAGCAGCCAGAATTTGAAGCGAGGACGCGGCGGAACGGTCGATGTCGAATTCCTCGTGCAAATGTTGCAGCTCTTCCATGCGAAGGAATATCCGAAGATCTTAGCGACAGGAACACTCGCCGCGATCGAAAAGCTCAAAGACCATCAACTGCTGCATTCCAAGCAGGCACAAGTATTGACCGAAGGCTATTTGGGGCTACGTCGCATCGAATCGGGTTTGCGATTGATGAATACAACGGCAAGGCATGATTTGCCTGAGGATGAGTCCGAACTTGCTCGGCTCGCCTTCTTGCTGCACTTGCCAGATGGTGCCGCTGTGGTTGCCAAATGCGAAGAGATGCGAACAGCAATTCGAGCCGTCTACGACCAGACGATGGATATCTATCGAGCACAAGAAGCGGAAGCCAATCCTCAGGCAGCAAGCTCATAGCACGCATGCATGCTAGGCGTTCTCGCCATCGTTGATGGCATTGATCAACTGACGCAATCGTCCCAGAGCTTTGCGATTGAAATGCAAGGTGAGGCGGGGGAGTTCCAAGAGATCGGTTTCCGAGGCTTCGCCGGGGAGGTATCCCGTTTGTTCGATGCTACCTGAAACGAGAATGTCTTCGAATTCGTGGTTGAGTGCCGTCAGCTTGCGATCGCTTAGCTTGTGTTGCAACCTGAGTACGAGTAACTCATCGACGTATCGCATGCTATGGTAGATGCGATAGAACTTGAGAAGTTCTTCTACGGCCTCATCGACCTTGTCGGTAACGCGATACAGATGGACATCTTCAGGGCTGATCAACTTGTCTTGCAATAATTGATCGAGAAAGAACTCGACGAGCTTGGCCCAAAAGGTTCCGCCTGGGCGATCCAAGAGTACCATCGGAAGCATCGTTTGTTTGCCGGTCTGAAGGAGCGTGAGTACTTCCAGTGTTTCATCGAGCGTTCCAAACCCGCCTGGAAGGCAGACGACGCCGCTACACTCTTTGACGAACATGAGCTTGCGAGTGAAGAAGTATTTGAGCGTGACGAGCTTAGGGTCGCCTTGGATGATTTCGTTGGCGCTCTGTTCGAAGGGGAGCATGATGTTGAGCCCCATCGACATGGTCCGCCCTGCCCCTCGATGGCCTGCTTCCATGATGCCGTTGCCGGCGCCGGTGATCACCATCCAGCCATGATGAGCAATCGCTTCTGCAAAGGCTACGGATTGTAGGTAGCTTGGGTGATCAGCCGGTGTACGGGCCGAGCCGAAGATGGTTACTTTGCGGCGTCGGCGATAGGGCTGGAATACTTTGAACGCATAGCGAAGCTCGCGCAACGTGCGGCTCAAAATCTTAAGATCACCGCGCGTCGTGCCGTCGTCCTGAAGGCGATCGACCGTTCGACGCAGCATGTCGAGAAGGTCCTGTGAACCTAACGCAGAAGGGGGTTCATCCGCCGGCTGGGGACGCGACTTCTCATCTTCGCCTAAAGCTTCAGGGAGGATTTTGGTCGGGTCGAACTCTTCCGTCGACATTAAGCAGCCCCATCTAGCACACAGCGCCGATACGCCACGAGTACTTCATAAACATCGCGCGTAACATGGACGCAGTCTTCTGCAAAATCACCTAGAAAAGCTCGCTCCTGCAAGCTTGCCTCTACCAACAGCGGGCAAAGATCCTTCAATCGCATCGTGATCATATCACTCGCAAACGGTTGTTCAGGTCGAGCGGCCGCTTGGGAAGAATGGCTACCATTGCGATGACGATCGTTGAATCTCATGAATTCCTTGCCTTTTTACCCGATCCGTGAAGAGCGGGAGAATGATCTCGATTCGTTTTCCGCAAAATCACGCGAATTGCCGACGCCATGTTATTCACGGTGAGGAAATTCCTTTCCTTTCCGCAAAAGTTGGTATCCAGATCAGCTGCTTTAGCTAGCTGGATCGGCAGCATTTCGACGGAGTAACCAAACGACCCGAAGGTCGATTGCCCCGCATCGGTTGTATCGGGTTTGTCGATTTTAGAACTTGAGCGATCTGCGGAAAGTTTGCCGAAACGGCGAGCTGGGCCGGTTTTGGGATGGGGGGTACGGGGTGGTTCGCTTGACAATTGCTAGCAGGTCCAATAGATTCCCTGATCAATAGGCCTATAACTTTTTTAAATTTTCTGGTGCACGGGAGCTGCTGATGGCGCCACCCCTGCGCCCCACAGGTTCATTTTAGACATGACCGAGCTCCAGGCAATCGCGCGATTCCTTCGGCGGCCCGAAGAACAGATTCGTGTAGCATACGATCTCATTCGCCAAGGGTACTCTCCCGAATTCTTAGCGACCTATCGTCCTGATGAAACAGGACAACTTGATCGCGAGACTCTTAAGAAGATGCGACGCCTGCGCGAGTATTTGCAGCGAGTCGAACAGCATCGCCAATTCGTGAAAGATCTTCTTCAACAAGAACAGTTGTGGGGAGATAGTCTCGAAGCGCTCATCCAAGAAGCATCTACGATTGCAGAGATCGATTTGCTAACGCGTGGGCTGCGATCGCGAAAGAGCTCTCGGTCGCTGGTAGACAAGCAAGCAGAAATCGCAACCTTGGGACAAGCGTTGCTCACCATGGAAGGTGAAACCCCTGCGGATCTCCATGAATGGATTGCGAATCATGCGAAGGTCGATGGCGAAGAAGCCAAAGTCTTGCTTTCGCAAGTTCGCCGATGGTTGCAATTGTTGTTGCATGAAGAGCCAAAGTTGCTCGACAAGATCGCGAAACATCTGCGCCGCAAATCGATGGTTACCGTATCGATGATTCAATCTCCCGAGTCGGGGGACGACGCTGATCCGGAAGCATCTTCCGAAGAGGCAGGAGAACATCGAGAAGCGGTTGCTTTGGATGGATCTGCTGAAACGTCGGAAACGTCTCCTGAAGCAAACATTGAAGATGGTTCGCACTACGATCTTCCTGACGATCATTCCGGCGACATTGGCGAAGATGCTGATGCATCGCATGAAGATGTTTCACATGAAGATGCGAATGAAACCGTCGAAGAGGTCGTGGCTACCGTTCCCGAAGGAGCCGAGGGAACAGCCCCAACCGCTGCTGCAACTCCCGGCGAGAATCTGACCTTTGCTCCTCCCAAATCGAAAAAGGGTGGAAAGAAATCCAAAGCGAAAGAGACCGTCAAAGCAAAGTCAGAATCCAATCTTTCGCCTCGTCAACGTCGTCGTCGTTGGTTGAAGAGCGTTCTCGAAAGCTACGTGAAACTTCGCAAGCCATTGGATCGATTGTCTCCTTACCAGATATTGATGCTGGGGCGTGGACAGCGATCGCAATTGATCAAACTAAACTTGGAATACGATATTGCTCCATTGATTCACGCAGCTCGCGAATCACTGTGGCCTGGACGTCATCCACTCCATCATTGGTTACTCGAGTTAGCTGAAGAGGGATTGCGCAAGCAAATTCTTCCCAAGTTGGAACAAGACTTGATGGCCGAGTATGAAGAAGTGGCCCAGCAAGAATTGTTGGACATGGCCGTCGAGCATCTTGAGCATTGTTTGCAACAAAAGCCGGTATCGGGCAAAACGATTCTTGCGATCGATGCGATTGGTCCCAAGTCGGCAGCGTTGGCTGTGGTGGATAAGCAGGGTAAGGTCTTGCACACCGATGAGATCGCCTGCAATAGCATTCGTGGCGACATCCTCACCACCAATGTGACGATGCTCGGCGAGATCATTCATCGATTCCATGTCGATGTGCTCGCGTTATCCAATGGCCCAGCCCGTCGATTCCTGATTCACACCATCAAAGAATTGCTCAAGCAATCCTCCGGTCGATTGCAGTGGGTGATGGTGGATCGAGCTGGTGCGGACGCCTACTGTGCTACCCGTTTGTGCCTTCAGGAGTTACCAAGCATTTCGCGTCGTCATCGCGCAGCCGTGTGGATGGCTCGACGATTGCAAGATCCGCTCTTTGAATTGCTCAAGATCGATCCTGCTCGACTCCGTTTGGGAAGTTATCAACGCGAACTTCCTGATGCGATGCTGCACGAAGGGCTGACGAAGGCAGTTTCCGATGCGATCGCGCGTCGCGGCGTGGACGTATGGAATGCCAATGAAGAAACGTTGGCTCAAGTGCCTGGTGTTTCGGAGGCAATCGCCAAAAAGATCATTGCGAAACGGAACGCCGAAGAGCTCACAACACGTCATGACTTGGTCGAATCCTTGAAGCCGGAATGGGCCGACTTGGATTGTCGACAAGCCATTGGTTTTCTCCGAATCTTCGGAAGCGACGAGCCATTAGATGCAACTGCGGTGCATCCCGATGATTATCGTTTGGCGCAGAGATTGATTGCCAATGCTGGGTTGGCCGCACCTTCCAATGCGCCCTCGCAATGGAAGAAGCCTGATCTTACTGCCGCTGTTTCTGCCGAACCTGAAGCACCAGCTTCTGTGGAAACAAGCTCAGAAGAAGCGGCTGCATCGGTATCGGAAGAAGCATCGAACGCAGTCGATGCAAGCAGTCTAGACTCGGTAGAAGTTGCTTCAGAGCCTACAGCAGAAACGCCAGTAGAGGCTGAAGTGTCGACGAGTCCTGCCGAAGAAGGTGGAGAAGCACTCTCCGCCGAAGAAGCAGCACCTGCCGAAGTCGAAGCCGTTGCGGTCGAACCTTCCTCGCCAGAAATTGCGATCGATGTTGAAAAGTTGGCTCGCGGTTGGCAAGTTGGACGCGAGCGATTGCGATATGTCGCTCGTGCTCTACAGCGACCCTTCCATGATTCGCGGCATGCATTAGCCGACATTCCGATGATGGATAAAGTTCCCTCCTTGGATGATTTGAAGCCTGGCATGACAGCATGGGCGGTTGTCATTGGTGTTGCGGATTTTGGTGCCTTTGCCGATCTCGGTCCTGATTGCAGTGGACTCATTCACGTAAGTCGACTTTCGCCCAACTTTGTCGAAGATCCTCATCAAGTGGTCCAAGTTGGCGACTTGATTCAAGTGTGGGTTGTCGATGTGGATGCTGCCAAGAAACGTGTCGCATTGTCGGCATTGCCTCCTGGAATGCAGCAACGTCCTCGCCGTGAACGCGAAGGTGCGGATGCGCAAGAAGGTGGTCGTCGCGATAGTCGTGGCCCGCGTGGTGGTCGACCTGCAGAAGGCCAAGGCCAAGGGCAAAGCCAGGGTCACGGGCAAGGAGGACGCCGAGGCGATCAACGCCGTGATGATGGACGTCGCGACCAGCGAGGTGGAAAACCTGGACAAGGTCGTGGTGGACAAAGACGTGGTGATTTCCGTGGCGGACGCAATCGCAGGGATGATTCCGATTCGACCGAAGTCATGCCCGAGCGAAAGGTAAAGATCGATGCACCCAAGCCGATCCAACCTATTTCGGATGCGATGCAAAAAGGAAAAGAACCTCTTCGCTCCTTCTCCGATTTGATGCAGTTCTATCAAGTCAAACGCGAACCAGGCAGCGAGGCTCGGCTGAGAACGAGGCAAGCGAGAGCTGATGTCGGAATTTGAGGATCGTTTGAAGGCTGCTATTGAACGCGGTAAGAATCGCGGTCAACGGGCGCAGGAAGAGCTTGCTCAACAGCAAGCGACTGTGGAGCAGTTGCGTCGCCAACATACGCAAATTCGTTTGACGATCTCCGAGCATATCGAGTCGATCGTCAAACGATTAGCCGATTATTTCCCAGGCTTTCGCTACGAAAATGTCTTCGGCGAAAGCGGATGGGAAGCGCTGCATGCTGGAAAGATAGTCTCCATTTGGAGATGGGACAAAAACGATCTCGCTATAGTCGATTCGAGATGGTGATTCGACCGGTGAATGAGTTTCTTGTCATCGACCTCCATGCCAAAGGCACGATCGATAACCGTGAAGTGCTGACTCGCAATTACTACCAGCCAGTCGCCGAAGCCGACACACAACACTTTGAGCTAGCCGATGCATGGGCTCTTTCCTATGCCGAGTTGTTGTCGGCCAAAGGCTAAGCATCATAACGCCAGCAAGGTACCGCATGCTTCATAGCTCGAAGCGTCCGCGGGTTAGTAAGGGACCTTATCGTTCATAACCCGCAGCGTCCGTTTTGAAGTTGCGCTAATGAGCGTTCTGCGTGCAGAAAGCCTTGTTATTTCACAACCCGAAGCGTCAGCGAGTGGGCTGCATTCCTCAAATCACGATGCGTTAGCAAGAGACGTCTCCACTGCGCAACCTCAAATCACGCCATCAAGGCTTAAGCCGTCGTAATTTCAATTGCATCTTCGGATCGGTCAAGAAAAATTGGCCTTCGATATGCTTTTCTAGAAACGTCCGCAGCTCATTTGGATGAGCGGTGATTCGGAGAGATGGTTCCTCAGGAGGTGTCGTGCGAGGCCCAATCGTCCCGGTTAGGCTTTTGTCTTCTATCGCTTTCTGAATGAAGGTTGGGTTCATGTACGCAATGTCGATGCGATCTTTTTGAATCGATAGTCTGGCAAGATAGTATCCGTCGATTTCGGTTGGATCCCAGAGAGCTTTCCACGATTCGAAATCAGGCGCTTCGTCTGTTTCATGTTTGAGTAAGGGGATGTGTAGTAGCAAGTAATTTCCCCAGGGCTCTACAAATCCGATCATGTTGGAGACTTGAAGTTTTCCTCCCTGTGGTTCCGGATGGGACACCGTTGTGAATCGGAGCATTCCATCTGGAAACGGTTTACCCGCCTTTCCAACATGCACGAACTGCTGGACCTTGGATGCGGCATCGTTCTCAATGCAATAAATGCCATAGAGTTCTGGGTGAGCCTTTGCATCCTTGGGGTCGATCAAGGGATGTTGGAGCAAGATTGCTTGGCATCCGGTCGTTGCTAGGACCGAAATCGATACGAGAACAAGGAGGATGCGTTGGAGGAGCATATTTCACCTCATGGATACACGTTCCGACATTTGGAACCGCCGAGTCGTTCAGGACTGCCTCCTCAATATAGCGGAGTAAAGACTGCATTACCTTGAGTCTGCATCCATTACAGACCTGTAATTTGACTTTAGTCGCCAGATTTACTAACTTCACCAAACTTAACTAGGGATGAGGTTTCGAAGGGATTCAAGGGTAACCTTCATGTCGTTGCGCAATCACTTAGCGGATCAAGGCCATTTCTTGTTTCGATGGCGGAGCTATCTGCCCGTCGTATTGGGCATACCGTTGATCGTAGCCATCCTGCAGATGCAATGGCCGTGGGGTTCTCACACCGTCCATATCTATTGGGAAGGTGTCTCTTTTGCGGTCTCATTGCTTGGATTGGCTGTTCGCATCTGGACGATCGGTCATACACCTGAAGGAACATCGGGTAGAAATACGGCCGAGCAAATTGCGAATTCGCTCAATACCACAGGCATCTATTCGATCGTTCGGCATCCTCTCTACCTGGGAAATTTTCTCATTGGCCTTGGGCCGATGATGTTGCCGATGGTGGCTTGGCTTCCTGCCGTCTATTGTTTAGCGTTTGCGCTCTACTATGAACGCATCATGATGGCCGAAGAAGATTTTTTGAGGAAGAAGTTTGGCGCAGTCTACGATGAGTGGACGGAGAGGACTCCGGCCTTTCTTCCCAATTGGAGTTTGTATCAACCGGCTTCACTTCCCTTTTCGCTACGGAACGTATTGAAACGCGAATACACTGCGATCGCACAGATCACGATAGCGTTCTGTCTCATCGAAGTGATGGAACACTACGTCGTGGAACATCAGTGGGAGATTGAACCATTCTGGCTTGGCGTTGGGATCTTCGGAGTCCTTCAGTATCTCATCTTGCGATCCATGAAGCGGTATACCCCATGGTTGCACGTTCCAGGTCGGTGAGCATCAAAGTTCAAGGCGATGCATTGAGTGTCTCGGATACTTTGCGAGCCATTTGATCGCATGCTTTTTGAGCTCCTACGGAAAAGAAGTTCGTAGCGATCAAGATCGTTGCTTTCTTGGAAGGTATCGAAACAGCATAGCAATACCACGATGTGTTGCTTCCGTTATGGAAGAAGAGCTTGCCATGAAATTGCGGGTTCTCCATGAGAAGCCAGCCCGCCGCATAGGCATTTTCTTTTTGGCTATCAGGATGAGCCTTGAGCATTGCGTTCCAAACATCGGGCGAGATCTTAAGTTGGGTGTAGCCATCCTCTTTGGCGAATGGAAGAGTAAACTTCGACCAATCGCTCAAACTCATATGGACACGTCCAGCGGGGCCTAAGCAGGGAGAGTTGTCTATTTGAACCGCTTGAAGCTTTCTCGTTTCCGTGATCCCCAATAGTGAATTAGCCATATCTATCAGGTTGGGAGCTTCGATGTGTCCCCACGGTCGAGACGATAGGACTTGGCCGGTTCCTCCGCCATCGGGTAATCCAACGGGACCAAAGC
>JAXMBN010000068.1:0-15386 GCA_046349875.1 Pirellulales bacterium | reverse complement strand
AATTCGAAAAGGCTGGTAAGGTTCCCGAGTTCGATGCAGCCAATGATCCCGAAGAGTGGGGCGTGATCCTGCAATTCCTTCGCAAAGAGATCAAGAACAACCCAGGCAAGTTTGCAGCCATGGCCAAGCGACTTCAAGGGGTTTCGGAAGAAACCACCACGGGTGTGCATCGTTTGTACGACATGCAGAAGAAGGGTGAATTGCTCTTCCCTGCCATCAACGTCAACGATTCGGTTACCAAGAGCAAGTTCGACAACATCTATGGTTGCCGTCACTCATTGATCGACGGATTGAACCGAGCCTCCGACGTGATGTTGGGTGGTAAAGTAGCCGTCGTCGCTGGCTTCGGTGAAGTAGGAAAAGGTTCCTGCCAATCCTTGCGTGGCCAAGGTTGCCGCGTGATCGTTTCGGAAATCGATCCGATCTGTGCTTTGCAAGCTGCGATGGAAGGCTATGAAGTCAAGCCGATCGAAGATGTCATCGAAATCGCCGACGTGTTCGTGACCGCAACTGGCAACAAGGATGTGATCACCGTAGAACTGATGCGAAAGATGAAGGACAAAGCCATCATCGGTAACATCGGTCACTTCGACAATGAAATCGACATGGCCGGCCTTCACAAGCTTGAGAAGGAAGGCAAAGCCGAACGACGAAACGTGAAGCCTCAGTACGATCAATGGTATTTCAACGATACCAAGCGAAGCGTATTGGTTTTGGCCGAAGGTCGTTTGCTCAATCTTGGTTGCGCGACAGGCCACCCAAGCTTCGTGATGAGCTCCAGCTTCACCAACCAAGTGTTGGCTCAGCTGGAATTGTGGAACGAACGAACTTCTGGCAAGTACGAAAAGAAGGTTTACGTTCTTCCGAAGCACCTCGATGAAGAGGTAGCTCGATTGCACTTGGACAAGCTGGGCGTTAAGCTCACCAAGCTTAGCAAGAATCAGGCAGACTATATCGGCGTTCCTGTCGAAGGTCCTTACAAGCCTGATTACTACCGCTACTAAGCGAATCGAGCCGGTGTTCTTTGAAGAGAATCCTTGCATTCTCCGAAGAGCATGATGGCAACATGATTGGATTGTGATGAACGGTGCGAACTTCAATGGTCGCACCGTTCTTTGTCACTTAGGATTATCCCGCTACCCGAATACGCTCGTCGCTCTTGCGCGATGGAAATGGTTGAGTTTGCAAATGGATCTTCTTGCAGAAGCCAGTATCAGTGCCCTCTTCACGCCGCAGGCAGCCTATGTCGTGATCGCTTTGATCGTGATCGAAGGCCTTCTGTCTGTCGATAATGCATTGGCCATTGCTGCGTTGGCTTCACACTTAGATGAAAAGCGACGCAAGGTTGCCATGACCATTGGGTATGCAGGAGCCTACGGCTTTCGCATCATTGCTTTGATGCTCGCCAGCGTCATCATCAACAACCACTACCTGATGATTATCGGTGCGGCCTATTTGATCTGGCTGATGTGCAACCATTTTGCCGAAGACGAAAGAAGACGAAGAACATCCGACAAGCACGGTGTTACCACGTCCAGCTTTGGCAAGACGATTGCAATGATCGCCTTCTTGGATCTGAGCCTTCAGTTTTGATAACGTCGTCGCTGCGGTGGCTTTTGCTCGCGAAAACATCTACATGGTTTATCTTGGGGTCACCATTGGGATTATCACGCTTCGCCTCGTGGCGGGCGTTTGCATCAAACTCCTGGAAAAGCACCCGTGGCTCGAGCACACTGCTTTCTTGTTAGTTGGTTTGTAGGGATGCTTTTGTGTGTCGAGTTGTTCTGGGACCAATATGTTCGCCAAGAGCTAAGCATCGCCAATGTGACGCTCATCCATAGCGAAGGGGATGATCCCGAACATTCTCATTTCACGTTCAGAAGCGAGTCAAATTTGGCGGCATCTTTGATTATCATTGGGCACGTCCTCTACGAACGTTTCCCAGCGGTGAAAAAGACCTTTGTCCTTTGGTTATTATCTTCCGGCACCTCTTTGCCGGTATCGCTCGACTCATCAATGGAACCGTTGGTTTGTTGATCCGTCCGTTCCGCCGAGCCAAAGCGTAGTGCTGACTTCCAACGTCGATTTCATTGTTGACTTTAACGTTGACTTCCAGTCCCTTGGAAGGTCTTTGTATTTGATTCCGATGCAGTTTGACGCAGGTTAGTACCTTGCGGATCGCTATTCGCAGTGGGTTAGCGGATAGAAAGTTTTTAGGGAGTTCTATTGAGAACCTACGAAGGATTGCTTCGTTGAAAAACTTTCAAGGGAATGCTGTTTTTTAAGAGCCTTCCCAAGGACTGAAGTCAACTTTAGGACTAAAGATCATTGGGGGTGACTTCGCCGCCTTGAATGGTTGTCATGGATCGCCAGACGGCGAGTTCGATCGTTGAGGGGACGAAGAGCGTCGATCCATCGCATCGAGCCATGTTGCATCCTCCATCATGACTGCTCCCAAAGGCTCGACCGTCGATTCGATTCGGCGCAACGTGAGTGCTGCCGAGCACCAAGGGATCGACAGCCGACTTGGTCAGATTGTCGATATTGAATAGCGGACCCGGCATGCTCTCCGCCCAATGAACACCGACCCAAGTTGCCTGCCCTTGCGCTACTTTACGTTCACCAAGAAGCCACGTATTGCTCAAGCCATCGCTCACATGCCGCATATCCAAATGCGAATTGGCATGAAACAAACCGTTGCTCCGGCCTCCGGACCCAACTGCTGCTGTACCATAGCTCGCTACATAACTCGATCGAGCTCCAAAGGCCTGACAACCTCGAAGGATATTGGTTGGGTTCGGATTGGTGGGTGACGGAAGAGGCGGATTGAGGTTTTCTCGCACGCGTCCCACGCATGTTAATCCTCGCAAGTTATCCGACGGACAATTCCAAATCGTAAGAGACTGAGTGCGAATACTTGTTCGGCTCATCGGATCTGCTTGAAACGAATCGCGCACAAGACGATACAGTGGACCATTTCCTAATGTCCCCTGAATCAAAGCCCCCCATCCCCAGCCAATCTTGTAAGGGTCCTCACCTGGATCGCGGTGTTGACGAATATATCCTGACGGAAAGCGATTGAAGGTGTCGTGATATTGATGAACCGCCAACGAGATTTGTTTGAGATTGTTTAGGCAGCTCGCCCTTCGAACGGCTTCGCGAGCCTTCATGACGGCTGGCAATAGAAGAGCCACAATGACAGCGATGATCGCTACCACGACAAGCAATTCAACGAGAGTCATACCAACTTTACGAGACATGACTTGGGTCGCCAACGAGGAGAGAGGAGTTAGCTGCGACGAGCCTTATTCTAGTGCTGCTCCTTCCTATCTCAATAAAAATCTGCCCGAAACAGGAATCCATGCGGGTGGTGATTCCTATTGTTTTCCCTCGATCGAGCCCTCAACTCCCTGCATAACTCATTCTTGGTAACCTTGTTCGTCTCCCTATTTTTCTTGGGACGATCCAATGCTTTTTCCTTTCGCGAAAAAGTCTGTTACCATAGAACTTCTCGCCCAAAATCGCGATTTCCCACCCAGCAGGGTTTTCAGAATTGGAACTCCCCTGCACTTCCTTCCTACCTAAGAACCTCACACGATGGACGTTCGTTTCTTGATCGTTTGGATGCTCCTGGTCGCTCTGCAGGCTGGCCAAGGCATATCCCAAGAAGCCGGTGATTCGCGATGGTCCCTGCAACCCATTCCCGCAACTTGGCGAGGCGTACCCCAAGGCAAGTTCGCCCCTATCAACGGCTATTCCTGGTATCGCGCCTTGGTGTTTCTTCCTCAAGAGTGGAAAGAGGATGAACTCACTATTCATGTGGAGTCGATGGATGATGCGCGTTCGACCTATCTCAATGGAGTATTGGTTACCGCGAGTGGCACCTTTCCACCTCAGTTTCGAAGTGGATTAGGTGAGAATGGTAAACACGCGGTCGATCCAAGCCGGCTGTAGTTCGGTGACTACAACACGTTTGCAATTCGTGTCTATCAAAGCGATCCGCGTCCCAACTTCAGCGTGGCTCCACCTGCCATCATCAACGTAACCAACGAGCTGGCATTCGATTGGAAGGACTTGGCAATATCAACCTGGCGATGATGCGAAGTGGTCGATTGCTTCTATACCAGAATTCAACATGCAAACTTCGGACGATACCGATCAGAAATTGCGATCCAAAGGAATCTATCGCACCATCGATGTCGTTGATGACATTGAAAAGTATTTAGCTCGCCGCGAAGGTGACACCGATCCCTTATCACCTCAGGAGGCCGTTCGCCATTTCCAAACTCCAGCGGATCTCGAAGTTCAATTGGTAGTAGGTGATCCCGATATCGCGCCGTTATTCATGACCTGGGACGAACGAGGACGCATGTGGCTAGCCGAATATCGGCAATACCCTGAGCCAGCGGGGCTCACCATGGTCAGTCGCGATGCATTCTTGCGGTCGGTTTACGATAAGGTGCCTCCGCCACCGCCCAATCATTTCGTCGGCAAAGACCGCATTTCCATTCATGAAGATACCAACGGTGACGGCATCTACGACGTCCACAAGACTTTCGTGGAAGGGCTCAGCCTTGCCTCGTCCGTAGCGGTAGGTAGAGGAGGCGTCTACGTCACCAATCCACCGTATCTGCTCTTCTATCCCGATGCTGATCGAAACGATGTACCGGATGGTCGATCCCGAAGTGCTCCTCGAAGGATTCGGCATCGAAGACTCGCATTCGGTCATCAGCCACTTCGATTCGGTCCTGATGGTTGGCTTTACGGCGCAAGGAAGCACCGTCTCTGCACGTCAAGCGACCTGGTTCACAAGATCCTCCGATTCGAACCGTGGGCCAATTGATTTGGCGTTTCCACCCGGAAACGAAAGTCTTTGAAGTGTTTGCCGAGGGTGGTGAAAACACTTTCGGATGCGAGATCGACTCCAAAGGCCGAGTCTTTTCTAGGCACAATGGAGGCGACACGCGAGGCTTTCACTATGTGCAAGGAGGATACTATCGAAAGGGCTTCGGTAAGCATGGGCCTCTTTCGAATCCGTACGCCCATGGTTTCTTCGAAAACATCAGGCATCATTCGGTCGCTCGCTTTACCCACAACTTCATCGTTTACGAAGACACCGTACTCCCCGATCGATACCGAGGCAAATTGATGGGCATCGAGCCGCTTCAGGGACAAGTGGTTCTCAGCAAGATCGATCCTTACCAGTCTTCCTTTCAAACGGAAGACATCGAACGCATCGTCAAGACGGATGATCCGTGGTTTCGTCCCGTCGATATCAAGACCGGTCCCGATGGTTGTGTCTATGTGGCAGATATGTATGAACAAGCGCATCGACCATAGCAGCCATTATGCCGGACGCGTCGATCGAACCAATGGCCGCGTTTATCGAATCAAGCCCAAAGGCATGTCGCCTCCCTCTTCTTCATTGGCAGGAAACGAAGTGACGCATTGCTTGCCGAGCTGAATAGTCCCGTGAAGTGGAGGCGTCAAACGGGCGTCGATTGCCAGGAGACCAACCCAATCGCTCTTTGAGTGAACCGCTTTTTGAAATGATCCAATCGTCATCCAACCAAGCGACGCTCGAAGCCGCTCTGGGCCATTCATGCTAATGGAGGTCTCGATGCCATGCGGGGAAACGCCCTTCTTCGCCATTCCGATCCGTTCGTTCGCGCTTGAATTGCCGGCTGTTAGTTGACTCGCAGACCATGGATGAAATGACCGCAAGCATTCTCATAGATCTCGCTCATCGGGATTCCTCCTCGAAGTTCGCAAACAGATCGCTTGCTCGGCTCGCAGAATGACCTGGCCTCAAGCGATACCACCTGATCGCCTGCTTGGCGATGCATGACGAAGATGCGGATGACATTCATCAGCCGCTTCTTGTATGGTGGGCTCTCGAATCGCATCTGCGTCAGGCGGATCAATCGATTCTCATGCAAGCCATGCTTCCAACGAACGATGCATGGAATTCAAAGATGATGCAGAACACACTTCTCGAACGATGGATGAAGCGTTATTCGCAATCTGGACGTCGTGAGGATCTCCTCGACGCGGCCAAGCTGTTAGCAGCAGCACCCAATGCGGAATCCAGTACCAAGATTGCTTCGCGGCTTCGAAGATGCTTATCAAGGAAGATCTCTTTCTACCGTTCCTCAAGAGTTGCTAACAGCGATTGATGCAAGCGGTGGAGCCTCACTGCCGCTTCGCCTCCGGCAAGGCAAAGCCGATGCCGTTGCCGAAGCCCTCCAGGCGATTCAAAACACTAAGACTTTGGTTCCCGTACGCAAGCAGCTTATCGAAATCATGGGACAGACTCGATCCCCTCAAGCCTTGCCCAATCCTTCTCGATCTGCTGGAAAAGGACAAAGATGCCTCCATCAAGAATGCCGTGATTGGCTGCTTGGTGAGCTACGATGATCCAAGCATTGCATCGGTCGTGATCCGGATGTTCGCGTCCTTGGACAGTGAAGGAAAGCTGGCCGCGGAATCGTTGCTCGCAAGCCGATCCGATTGGGCAAAGTCACTCTTGAAGGCCATGGATGCTCAGACCATTTCCGAAGATGCCATTTCCATCGCAGCGGTTCGACGAATGAACATGCACCAAGATGCCGAGTTGGCAGCAGCTTTGCAAAAGCGTTGGGGAAATCTTTCCGGTGCATCCTCTGTCGGCTCTTGCCGAAATTGATCGCGTTCGGATGGTACTGCAATCTGGAACGGAAATCCCAAACAAGGAAAGATTCAGTTTCAGCAACATTGCGGTCGCTGCCACCGACTCTTTGAGGAAGGAGGATCCACGGCCCCGATCTAACTCCCTTCGATCGCTCCAATGTAGAACGGATGCTCATGAACGTGATCAATCCCAACCTTGAAATCCGTGAGGGATTTGAAAACTACATCGTGACAACGTCCGATGGCCGAATTCTCAATGGGTTTCTAGCTGACAAAGATTCACAGATCGTGGCTTGCGAGGGGCGGATGGACAAGGCATGATCGTTTCTCAGTCGGAGATCGAGCGATGAAAGCCATTCCCCAATCCGTCATGCCCGAAGGAACGCTCAAGCCACTCTCCGAGCAACAGATGCGAATCTCTTCGCCTATCTGCGTTCATCTCAACCCGTCAATTGATTTGATCCATTATGAAATGATCGAGTTGCGCTCAAAAGATCGGATGCTCTGAATCGATATCATCCCAGAGACAGATGTCTATTCCTTATTCTTTTTCGATGCTCTGTCTTCTACCTTCTTCAAAAGCTTTTCTCGCAATTTAGCGATTGGGCTCGTCCGATCACTTGCCAAGTTTGCTTCCGAAAGAATGTCGTCGCGAACTTCCTTAATGTCGAAAGCGACGACGAGTTGCAAATGATGAGGCATTTTTGAGGGCCAGTTCTATGGACGAAGTTGTCTACTTTCGCCGGTACATAGGTCTTTCCGTCTTCAAGGCATTCCATTCTGTTCTTGACTCAAAGTTGAGAAGGGAAAGTGAGATCTACCTAATTCGCCGCCGACCGTTTTGTCACGAAAAAATCCTCGCACGTAAACGGGCATTCCATGATTTAGGTCGAACGTCGCTCTCGCGAGTTTACGGCATCAAAAGCAAACCTTAATGCGATCTTTCGAGTCCGTATCCTCATCGATCTTTTTCATCTTCGATAAGGATCAGAATAGGTGCAATCGTACTTACTGCTTAAGTCGGTCCGGAACCAGTCATCATTGCCATGCCAAATGCATTGGGCATCGTTTATAAACCTAACACCTGAAATGAGCTTACCATTCGAATCAAAAACCGGAGTCAAATTTTTCCATTGGCTTCGTTCTCAGGCCAGCAGAAATGTAGTATTTGTCCTTCGAACGAAGGGACTTTCGCCGGGGAACACCTGGCGAAAATTTTCAAAAGACACTTGGCGTTGTTCACAATAGTGAATCTTCTTTTTGTCGCTCCATTTATGCACTTAATTTCAAACCATTCAATTTTTTGGTAGCCATTCCCGAATGATGGTGCATTCTCTGCCCTACCGGCTACAGCATGGCACTGATCCAGTTCATTCAGGAAAGAGAACCAATCGATGCATTCTTCTCCGTTTTCCATCTTCGGTGGCTGACGTTCGCGGTAGGAAGAAGGGCAATACCATCCGCTGGTATCCATCTAACTTTCATGATCCTTTCATTATTACGGTTGCGCCACATGGCGTCAAGAATTTGCATGAGCGTTCGGCGTCTGAAAGCCTTGATTTTCTCAACCCGCTGCGTCAGCAAGGGACTGATACCTCTTGTCAACAAGCGTTAGCAAGTCGGAGATCGAAACGATGAAAGCCATTCCCCAATCCGTCATGCCCGAAGGAACGCTCAAGCCACTTTCCGAGCAACAGATTCGCGATCTCTTCGCCTATCTGCGTTCATCTCAACCCGTCAACTGATCCGCTTGCATCATTTGAGGGTTTCAATGGGCCTCGGTCATTCGCCCAGACCTACGCCAGCATTGGATTTTTCGCAATCACACGACTCGGCCTATAGAATCGTTTGGATTATGCCGAACAGGAGAACTAGGTAGATTATTCGGACAAACCAAGGATGGTGCAGGATGAAACGCGTCAATGGTTTATGGATTGCAGCAGGTTGCATCGGTTTCGTCACAACTGCATCCCTGGTTGCTAGCGAATGGCAGCAATCATCGTCCACCGAATCTCGACGTTCGCCCGTTCTGATGCTAGCCAAACTTGCCAGCACTCAAAAAGTCGTTGCGGGCTTGGTCTCGAAGAACTTTACGGAGATCAAGAAAGGGGCAGAAGAAATGGTGCAGATCTGCGATGCATCGCAATGGCAATCCAATCCCGACCCCGTCTATGGTCATCATCGCACCGAACTCCGACGGCAAGCAAGTCGCTTGGTAAAAACAGCCGAAGATCAGAACCTCGATGGCTGTGCGTTCAACTACGTTCAAACGATTTCTACGTGCATCAGTTGTCACGAACATTGCCGAGACGTATTGCGTTTGGCTGAAATACCTCGACAAGACAACATGGTGATTCCTATTCCAACCTCGGAACAGGAACTCGATTGGCGACGAGCTCCTTCGCTACGACGTTAGCCGAAGAATCCTTTTGCGAACGGGTTCTCACTGAACACCTCTGCGAACCCAATTCCCAAGCTTGTAACCAGCATTTCTTATCGCGGACGCGATTGATCCCATGCTGCACGCAAGGACTCAAGGAGTCGTTGCACTTGCCCCGCTGCCATAAACACGCGGGCGCTCACCGACGACTGGGGATAGAAGTTGGTGATGAAGTCAAAGCTAAACTCGTGCGGACCATGCCCGATCATGACGGCGTTGGCATAGCTTCCGCTGAGCATTTCATCGCGAAGTTTGAAATCGTCGTAGATCTCTTGAGCCGTTGGCCGCTTCTGTGGTGGAGGTGGCGGAACGGCAGGTGCAGGAGCTGGCGTAACAGGTGGAATGGCCGGGGGAACATTCGCTGGCGGAACTTGTGAAGGGCCCGACTGCGGAACGGCTTCGCCTGTTCCCTGCCCTGAAGAAGCGAGAGAGCCAGGAACCATCCCCGATGCAAATGGAGTCTTCGAAACGGGATTGGCCGTTTCGCGGGCGGTGTCTTGTGAACCCGATGGAGCTGGATTGTCCGAGTCCACAAAGCCCCCCACGATTTGCGACTCCGATTGGATTGCCGCCGGAGGTAATTCTCGCTCCGGAGACGTGTTTTGAATCGGAGTTTGCCCCGGAATCATGGGGTTGGGAAGAGGCCCAAAACGCTGCTTGTAAAGTTCGATATTCTTTCCGAGTGCGTCGGCGAACTGAGGCATGACCACATGAGGAATCACGACGCGAGCCACAATCTGATGAGGCCGTCCAAGATTCTGCACGAAGTCGAGCACAAACTCGGTGCCACCCGTCATGACGATCACGCCCGTACTAAAAACTCCCCGATGCAAATGTTCGGGCACACGTGCTCGCATGGCAGGCATGTTTTCATTGGGGTCGGGACGATCATCGGGATGTGGCGATTGGGCCATGCACAATTCTTTCGTAACTCAAACTAGTTTCAAACAGCGATGTCATCCTCGCAAGGTTCGCGTGTTTTGCAAATCACCCAATTGCAGAGGCCGCTAGGATCGAACCCGATTAATGAAGTACGGTTTCAAGGCGAACATCCACAGAACAGCTTAGCCTTCAGCGGCCAACGGATCTATCGGAGCTTCAGGCGTCTCGGCAGCCTTTATCCCCAACTCGTCCCTAACGTTCTTTGGTGTCTCAATCCGCACGAGCATGACATCGCGGAAGGCAAACAGAAGGTTATACACGAAGACAATCGTTGCCGACAGGATCAGCCATATGAGCCCTGCGTCGGCTTTCCCTTTTCCGTCGACTATCTCGTAGAGGGTCCAGGGAACGTGGGTAAACATGTATGGTTCGTAGGTCACGGTGTAGTAACCGCTCGACCAATAGGATATGAGCATGGGGAAGAGCCCGCATACAAACATCAAGACCACAACGGTGAGGACGGAGAGCAACATCCGAGGCCTCCCCGTTTTCCCACCGCTCATCAATAAGACTCGGGCGATGCCGAGATACAAAGCCAAATAGCAAGCGATGGCCGTCGTACTAACGACATTGATCCGCATATTGCGGCTAAGACTGTTCGACACCCTGTACGGCCAGTACGACCAGAACGGTCGAGCCAAACGATAGCACGCAAAACACATAACCAGCGCGCCCCGCCCCTGGATTCAACCATGTTTTGAACAATCCGTCCCATCGATGAACAGGGTAGCGTACGCTGTGTTCTGGGCGAGATCACCGATTTCTCGCCTATCATCAAGCTACCCGCAATGGCCCAGTGAAACGCTGCCATGGAAATAAAGGCGACCCAAATCTCGCCACCCTTCTCCCGAGATTCCAAGCACTAATGAAATCGCCAGGGCATATACATGAGATGCTGTATCAACAACATCCATCAATTCGTGTCGAATGGTTATCACTGGCAAACCCTATCTTGGCAGCTGCAGCCAGCACCGAGGCCAAACGTATGACAAACCAAATAACATGAATACCGCAATCGAAAACCCACATCCGCCAAATCTTCAGCGGGATTTCGCCCCCCATCACGCCTGAGAAAATAAAGATCATCCACATCAAGAAGTAGGCGCTGGGAATTAGAAGAAAGAGGCTAACCGTCATCGGCACTTGCATATCGCGTGCGAGCCAAAGATTGCAAACAACAGTGCAAGGGACGAAAAGAGAATGGACAATCCGGCCGTCAAGAAGGATGATCAGCGCGATCGATCCCCTAAACCACTCCTCGAAGCAGATGAGTCAACGCGATGCAAGGAACGATTGCAGAAAAGTAGATGAGCGACTGCAACCCAGCCACCGCTGATTTCAAGCACGACTTGCCGAGAACTCAATGTAGACAAACTCAAGATATCATGTGTGCCATCTTCGAGTTCGCAGCCATCGATCGAAAGGCCGACATCGAACAACAGCGCAAACGGGAACCATCAAGATGGTGAAATAGCCGCCGAGCAGCGTACCTCCACCCGGCAGATAATAGATGCCAGGAATGGATACGCTGATGGAAACGATCGTCCAAATGAGTACGGCCAACAAGGTCAAGCCAAAGGTGGCCAAAAACTGACGGCTCTTTAGAGCTTGCCGTGTTTCTTTGACCAGAATGGGATTGAGCCAATCGCTCAGGGATAGGAGCTTGGCATCGATTGGCTTCTTGCCATCCACCACCTGCAAGATTGCATCGCGATGAGCTGCTTGCTGGGCATCATAGAGTGCATCGCTCATTGGACAGCTCTGTCATGATCTGCATGAAGAGGTCCTCCAAGGACTGCTGCTTTGCTGCGTATTCGATGGGCCGAAATCCTCTTTGGACAATGAATGCAAGTATCTCCGCTTGCAGCTCGACATCGGAAGACATGTCAAAGCTGATCGAATGATCTTCGATGGCAAATTTGGATAACCAGGCGTCGGCTCCAACAAATGCATTAGCTCTTCAGCCCGTTCAATCAACGTCGCATGCGGACGCGAACATGCGGCCGCATCTGCTTTTCTGAATCGTCGACGCTACCGACCGCCAACAACCGCCCTCGCTCGATGATTCCTATGATCGCACATTTCGGCCAACTCGGTCAAAATGTGACTGGAATCAAGATCTTACCTTCCGAGGCCAACTGGCGAATCATCTGACGCAACTCGATCAGCTTCGCGGATCAGGCCATTCGCGGGCTCGTCGAGAATAAGGACCTTCGGATTATGAATCATGGCTCGTCCCAAACAGGGGAGCCGTTGCCGCCGTTCCTTTCGAAAGACCGCGAACCGGTTTGAGGCAATCTTATCGAGCCCCGTAAAGCCCAAGGGTTCGACTCACCCGCTGAAGATCGCTCGCGACCGATCAGCCCATGCGGTCGGGCAAAAAGTCGAGGTACTCCACGCAATTGACGTTCGGATAGACACCAAACCATCCGGCATGAAGCCCATCCGTTTTCGAACCAAGTCGGGATCGACCGAAGTGGCGAAACCATCGATGAGCCATCTCCTGTGGTAGCGAATTCGAGAGTCGCAAGGATCCGCATGCTCGTCGTCTTGCCGGCACCATTGGGACCGATGTACCCAAAGACTTGCCCCTTGCGAACTTCGAACGAAATGTCATTCACTGCTTTGGTGAGTCCAAAGAAGCGATGCAATCGCCGAAGTTCAACCATCGGAGAATCACTGGTATGTACGCTTACCATCGGCCCACCATCACATGCAGGGAATGATACTCGGTCGCTTTTAAAGGCCGATCCAAATAATTCGCTTGTTCCAGCAAAGCAACAAACGACTGGTCTGGCAAAGGAACGGAAGGACTTGCGAGATCTGAAATCATGACTTCCATCAAAGGCTCGGAAACATTCCAATTCGCGAGACTCGATCGATTTTGCATCCAATCGATTACCGATACTTGTTGCCCTTGCACCAGACCTTCGGGAAGATCGGGTGACTCTTGCATGATTCGAGTCCTTAGTTTGGTTCGAGCATCATTGGATGGGATGGCTGCCAAGGTAACCTTGCTTCGGGGCTGAATGCTCGGCATCGCGGACTCTTCCGCAGAAATCTTGACCAATACCAACGGCAATGCATCGTCGAGTTTATTCTCGAATTCGATCGTTCCATCGTCGCGGCGCGTCACTCCGAAACGGCGAAGTGTTCGAAGAGGATGACGGACCATGAATTGCCGTTGCTCGCGGTGCGATAGGCCAATAATCGCTGCTCATCCCCTTGCCAAACGGTCCGAGGATGGGCGACGAACGATAATGAAGAATTGAATTCATCCTTCCACGTCATCCGGACGATTTCCGTTTCACGATGGAAAACCAAGCCGGATGAAGGTAGCGGCTCCACTAAAAAGGCGTTTGCCGAGACCAAGCAAACCCCAGATCGGCTCGCAAATCGTAGTAAGCAACCGAACGAACGCGGGCTACGGATCGAAATCCATCGTGCAAAATGGCGTACAGTGAAAGGACCAATGTTACTCCCAATGCGATCACTGGAAACAAAATGATCAACCATGAAGGACGTCGCGCGCGAATCGTGAAGTAGGCTAAGGCTGGCCCGGCAATACCCGCAAACAAAACGATGAAGGCTGCAAACGCCCAAACCGGCGGCTTGCCAACATTAGGGATCAACCAATTCCAAAAGTTGGTACCGGCCGTTGAGCCATTCGATGTACCATGCATGCCGCTCCAAGAATTGCGATCGGTATACAACATCGCCCGATTTCCAGAGATCGGCAAAGTGTAATAGAGCGATGGCTTTTGCTTTGCGGCCGCTGCAACCTGTATCGTGGTTGCGGTAGGAAGAGTTACAGGGTTGGGGAATGCTGCGCTCGAATTGGTTGCTGCAATGGTCGTACTGGTCGCGTTAGAGTTGGAGGTATCCGTTACCTTTAATTCTTGCTCGGTGTTCAACTCCATCAAACCGAAGCCAAGATTGCAAACGTTTCGCTTGCCCGAACGGTCCACTTCCCACTCCGCGTCAACGGAAGGATCGTTCATCAATTTCCGAAACAATGCGTCCCGACCTTCAATCGTTTGCGAATCTTCTTGCGATTCGCAACGCGTGATGATCACCGTTCCTCCACCCATCATATAAGTGCCAAGAGCCTCGGCTTGCGCGGAATCAATCTTTTCTAGTGCATCCTTTGTCAAGACGAGGGCGGCGTACCGCGAATAGAAAAGCCAATCCTGAGGAAGTCGCGACCGCATGGCAATGTCAGCCGTGTTGGCTGATTGCGTTCCTGGATTGGTCTGATTTCCATTGAGAGGAATGCACCAGATTTCGCTTTTGCGATACTCCACCAAGAGCGATGTAAGCTGACCCGAATACTCTTCCAGATAGGCCTGCGCTTTCTCGTCATCATCATCGAAAACAAACAAACGATTGTTTTCAACATGACTCTGAAAGACTGAGAAGTTTTGGAAGTTGGAGCGCAATCCCTTGAGTTCATAACCATTGCTATAGAACCGAGCTTGCCAATAGTACGGATAGAACCAACAGGGAACATGAAACGTCTGACTGGCGATGATCGCACCTTGTTTCAAGGGAACATCGACCTCGGCCGAAGGACCATTTTCGTCGTACGACAAAATGATTTTCGCCCGAATGGCATGATCTCGATCAAATGGCTTGCCGTCGAATCGTCTCAGTTCCACCGTCCAGTCTTGATAGCCAGGCCCGCGAGGGTGAGGCGGAATAATTCTCGCGGAAATCCCATCGGTCCTGCCGCTTTTCGGGTCGTAAACGTTAACGGAAATAGGAGTCCCTGCAATGGTTGCCGTCCCACGAAAAGGAGCCGTTTGGGCTCGCAAATACTGCGGCAAGAGCAGAAAGAATAGTAAGAATACCCCAAGACCTAAGAACGTGGTCTTTATTCGTTTGCGGAGCGCTGAATTCATTCTTGGCCTTCCTGCGATGACCGATCCCGACGAACAGTATCCCGATTCCGATGGCATCAATGGGCTTTTTCGGGATCAGCTTGAGGCGTAACGTACTGGCTTGGCAATCGATCCTGGGCAAAAGGAGAGGCCGCTTGTTCGCTCCCCTTTTCCATGATTTCATTGAGGATGCCAAACGGATACACAATCAAGAATGCGATTGCAAAAAGAAGGAAGGGTGCCAACGCAACGAGCCCGCAGCCTGCTACAATAGTCGCCCATACCGATCCATTCACTGCCATCCTAAAGACGCCAGCATAGAGACCAGCCAAAGTGACAATGCCAAGCAACTTGGCAATGCTCATGCGATCGTTCACTATGGACCCCTTGTCCAAATAGAAATGGTTGAGACTGGAAGCGTACCACATCCCTAACTTCGATTCCACCCTTTCCTA
>JAXMBN010000067.1:0-15702 GCA_046349875.1 Pirellulales bacterium | reverse complement strand
CATGATCGTCCCGTCACGCTATTGGCCAGTCCCATTTCAAGAATGGTGGTGTGGATAATCCTATTGGACTCGGTAAAAACACCCGACCAAGAACGATTTAGGATTCCCTGAAATCTCATCCGGCGATTGTTCGCCTCTTCGCGATGTTTCATTTTCTCGGTTAGCCTCTTCGGCATGCTGACGTACGCGATGGTAGAGCGGCGTCCTTTGGCTTACAATGCATCCCATAGCGAGGATTGAAACGCCATTGCGACCAATCTTTTGCTACGACAACTCTCTTCTTTTTCCAAGGCCTCGTACTATGAAACACCTTTCCTCCAATCGTCGTCAGTTTCTTCAATGCCTATCGGCTGCGAGCGCCGCAGCAGCGATTGTCCCGATGAGCGGCAGAGCATTCGGATATCAATCTGCGAATGATCGCCCTGTCTTTGCGACCATTGGACTTCGCAATCAAGGGTGGACGATCACCAGCAAGTCCTTCAAATTCGCCGACTTTGCTGCGCTGGCGGATGTGGATGCCAACGTACTTGGTGCCAACGTTGAAAAAGTAGAAAAGGCTACCAAGAAGAAGCCGGATGCCTACAAGGATTATCGCAAGGTCTTGGATCGCAAAGATATCGACGCGGTCATGATTGCGACGCCTGACCATTGGCATACCAAAATTGCAGTGGAAGCCATGCTGGCCGGCAAAGATGTCTACTGCGAAAAGCCGCTCACGCTGACCATCGACGAAGGAAAATTGATCGAAAAGATGGTCAAGCAAACCGGCCGCGTCTTCCAAGTGGGAACGATGCAGCGAACCGAGATCGATCAGCGATTCTTGCTTGCCATTGCGTTGATTCAGAATGGCCGCATTGGAACGGTCAAAAAGGTCACTTGCGGCATCAATGGCATGGAAGCATCGCCCGTTATTCCTGAAGCGACCGTACCCGATGGGCTCGATTGGGATCTTTGGCTCGGGCCAGCGCCTAAGGTTGCTTACCGCGCCCTACCTCAACTTCGCGAAGGGTATGGAGGTGGCGTGCCACTCTTTAGCAATTGCCATTATTCCTTCCGAAACTGGCATGAGTATTCCGGTGGAAAATTGACCGACTGGGGTGCTCACCACGTTGACATTGCCTGCTGGGCCTTGGGTGCTACCGATACCGGACCAAGCAAGATTACACCGGTCGAATACAAACTACCGGTTGCATACAAAGATGGCCATCCAACTGTGGCCGATCAATACAACGCTGCAACCGATTTCAAGATTCGCGTCGACATGCCCAACAACGTGGAAATGATTATCACGAGCGAAGGTGATAATGGAATCTTGTTCGAAGGAACCGAAGGCCGCTTCTTCGTCAATCGAGGGAAGATCACTGGAAAGCCCGTCTGAAGAATTGAAGGAAAAGCCGTTGCCTGAAGGGAGCCATCGAAAAAGTTTATGGTGGCGAGGTAAGCGAGAACCACACCGCCAACTTTATCGAATGCGCGTGAAGGCTCCTGCTTAACCTATCTCGGACGTTTGGTCGCACAATCGAATGCTTGAGATCTGCCACTTGTCGAACATCGCTATGCGAGTTGGACGCGAACTGAAGTGGGATCCAGCCAAACGCGAGATTATCGGCGACGCTCAAGCCAATGCGTTTCTATCACGCGAGAGCCGCAAGGGCTACGAGATCAATATGTAATCTTCCGATCTGTAGATCGATTCAGAAAAGATACTGCAATGGCTGCCTTCATCAGCAGCCATTGTCGACCATTATAGTACGGGCATCTCTTTATGGCCTGAGCGCTCCACCGCGATCACGCACTGGCATACGATATCCCGTCACGACTTGATCGCACAACTCACGGAAACGATCTCTTTCCATGCAGCATCCAACCAATGGGTGTGTAGCGAACGAATACCAGATACGATGCCAATCCTGGCAAGAGAGTCCCGATCAAAACCAACGGCAACTTGACGGCCACTGGCCACTCCGCTGGTATCGAAGCGTTTGCAGGAAGATGACGATGGGAAGATGAATCAAATAAGGAGCCAGTAAGATGCATCGGCGATAAAGCGAAGCCCGCGACTTGGCACATTCAAAAAACGTTCCCCCAAAAGCCACGCCAAAAAGGGTCCAGGCAAGCGACAGATAGGCCGTCATCAATGCAACCATCGCGCTCTGCCAATCCCATCGAACCTTCTGCAAAGAATCAAGCTCAGATAGGTCGAGATTCGGCATCCAAACATAGTAGGGAACCAACAGGATCAGCCCGAAGCCCAAAAGAGCAAGAAACCCTTTTCGGTAGGGCTCGAGAATCTCTTCGTTCCCAAAAAGTATCCAGCCACCCAGGTAAAACGATCCATAAAATACGAAGGGCCACCAAGTTGGAACCCATGATTCGGGTGCTGGCAACGGCATGCCTGCCGCCATGACGGCCGGTACCCATAAAACTGGAATACAGAGTGCGATCCCATGGTGCCAGCCCCATTCCCTCATCTTCTCGAGGAAGCGCTTCGCAGTTCGTAGTGGTCTGAGGATCGAACGATTCTTGGAATGGCAAATCAGCGACCCAACGATTCCCAGCCCGGTAAAGTAAGCCAAGTAGTAAAGAAACCAAAGATGCATCGTCCCCGGCTTCTGAGCCTCTTCGGTTGCCAAGCTTCCTTCCGTGGCCCCCTTTTCATAAGCCTCAGCAATCATGCCCATCAATCCTTGTGGACTCTCCAGATACGTCAGCGCAAAGACGAATACGGCCGTCATCGCACCTAACAAAAGAGGATAGAACACAGCGAAGGGGAGAACGATTCGAACCAATCGACCTACGATAAATTGCTTCACCCCTTTTCGCGCAAAGACCATCTTTCCTAAATAGCCTGCGATCGCAAAGAATAAACTCATGCGAAACAAATGAATCCACCAAATCGAAAAATCGATCATCCGGCTCGAACCTCCATCGGTCGCCAACCAAACCGAATTCGCTGGCGCAGCGTACGCTAAGGCTGCATGTAGATAGACACCGAGCAGCATGGCGATGGCACGTAAATTGTCCAAGTACGCCATTCGAGAAGGAGATGGAGGCTCCGTGGTTGGAATGACTACGTGTGATCGAGCTTCGTAGGGATCAGCGTTGGCCATTACACCAAGTCTCGCTTTCGAGTCTGCATGATAAAGGCCACCGTTAGCGATACAACGATGAGCGTGCATTCGATCCAGTGCGTTTGCACCGCAATAGCGGGCCACGTCAAGACGTCACTCTTCCGGACTTCTATGATCTCTGGATGCGTCAGGAACTTCATCAGAAAAACGTTTAATGCAACATTGCAACCAACCATGACTCCAATCGTGCAACCGATCGATCCCGAGAGTACAGCCGTCGCTAGTTGGATGGTAAAGCCACACAATAGAAACAAGAAAATGCCTGGCAGCACCACAACTGCTCCATTCTTCTCCCAAGGTAAAGCAAACGCTGCGATGGTAGTGATGGCGAACATGGCAGACCATGGAAGAAGGTAGGTCGTTAGAATGACCGACATCTTCCCCACTGAATAGTCCAACAAGCTGATCGGCAAACTAAAAACGAAAGCCCGCGTTTGATCCGTCGATTCGGACAACAGCAGGGTTCCGATGAGATGGATACCGGCTGAGATCGCTACGGTGATCGTCAAAATGAACCCGATGAATCCAATGGTTGGATTGGGAACACATGCCACCATCGAACTCATCAATCCGCCTGCGAAATAGCCGAACAACTGGCGACGTGATAGAAACAAATCTTTCAAAAATAATATGCGAACGGCAGCTATATTCATGATGCTTTCTCCTCGCGTCCCCGCATGACGGTGCTCACAAAGATCTCTTCTAAGTTCATGGGCTCGACCGCTTCGATCTCAGCGCCCGAATCTTTCAATGCACCGATCATCGATTCGTTGAAACGATCACAGGATACGATGCGCATGTTCCTGAATGCTGTATCGATTCGCCCACCTTCTAATTCTGGAAACTTCCAAGTTTCTGATACGCGAAGTTTGATTCGACGCCATCGATCCAAGAATGCATCGCGATTATCTGTCGCGATGACTCGGCCGCGATCAATAAAGGTAATCGAGTCGCTAATCATTTCGACATCTTGCGTATTGTGCGACGAATAGAGAATCGTTCGTCCTTCGTCCTCAACGACCCGCATCAATTCGGTAAGAATTTCATGCTTGGCAACGGGGTCGAGCCCATTCGTCGGTTCATCGAGGATCAAAAGCTTGGGACGCCTCGCCAGGATCAGGAGCAACGTCGCCTTGACACGCGTTCCCTGCGATAAACTCCGAATCGCTTGACGTTCGACGAGTCCGAATCGATGAAGCAACTCCTGTGCATAGGCATCGTCCCAGGTCGGATACATCGATCGAACAAACTGCATATGCCATCCGATCGATTCAGGCTTATACAGTCGAATATCATCGGCAAAATATCCGATCTCCAACTTGGCTTTGGCTTGATGTGACGATATCGGCTGACCGAGAACGGTTACATTCCCTTGATCTGGCCGAAGGAGCCCCATCAAAATGCGCATGATGGTCGACTTGCCAGCCCCATTGGGACCGATCAATCCCATTACCGCTCCCTGCTCAAGCTCCAAGTCGATGGGCAACAACTGAAAATCGGGATAGCTTTTGGTCACACCTTCGAGCTTGGCTGCAAACGCATGGCCAAGAGTGCGGGTCTCCGTTGCGGTCACTTATTTTCTCCTCTGCATCTTTTCAAACTCTTCTGCCAAGCGCTTTTGCATTTCGGTTTTGGAGATCCCCATCAAAAGGCCAAGCTGTGCTGCTTGCTGGAGATGCTCGCGCAGCTCGTTCTCTTGAACGGTGGACTGCAATCCTGGATGCTCGGCAACAACCGACCCTTTGCCCTGTCGCGTCGCAATGACTCCTTCATGCTCAAGCTCCAAGTAAGCTCGCTTGATCGTGATCACACTCACTTTCAAGCTGGCCGCAAGTTCGCGAATCGATGGCAGCTCGGAACCTGATGGCAAATCCCCTACGGCCACCCGCCGCTTGATCTGCTCAACAACTTGCAGATAAAGCGGCCGTGGATCTTGAAGGGAAACCGTAATCCAACTGTGCATGCTCATATACACAGTATACACACCATAGCATTCGAGACTCAAGACGCAATCTTGGCAGAGGAATCCATTTTCTTGAAAGAAGCAGATTGAGCAGGCAGACGATTGGCAGAAACACTCCTCTTGACATCGTATCGTTTACAAATGTAATCTTTGTTTATCACCACGTCGCCAAGGAGTCGACCATGCAAATCTCGGACGCGGAATGGATCATCATGAATCTCATTTGGGATGCCTCGCCCATCGAGGCGTCCGAAGTGATCGAACAGCTCGCGGAAGCCAACGGATGGTCGGCGGCCACGGTGAAGACCATGCTCCATCGCTTGGTCCGCAAAGGAGCTCTGGCCACCCAGCAGGTCGGCAAGAAATATCTCTACCAACCCGCCGTTCGGCGCGATGCCTGCATTCGGCAAGCCTCGCGTTCGTTCTTGGATCGCGTCTTCAATGGAGATGCCGTTCCCGCCCTGATTCAGTTTGCCAAAATGGCCAAACTCTCCCCCCAAGATCTTGCTGAGCTACGTTCGCTATTGGAAGCTCATTCCGATGACAAAGAAGGAGATCGATCATGAATGGATTCTTCGCAAATAGTTTAGAAACCGTTTCCTCCGTGTGGATCACCAGCGTCTTGTTGGCTCTCCTCAAATCGCTCCCCATGCTCCTGTTAGCCTATGTCGTTTGCAAGATGTTTCGACGATCTATCGCGCCGACTGTCTTGGTACTTCTATGGATGATCGTGATCGTTCGCATGTTGCTCCCGTTTTCAGTGGAGTCACCATGGGACCTAAATCTTCCGATTGGAAATTGGACGCAGGTATCAGCAACCTCAGCGTCTGACTTACTCATCGCCTCGCAACCGCAAGAAAACACTCTTCTCTGGACATCCAACAGTCAACAGGCATTTCCCGAACCGCCGCCAAGCGAATCGGTAGTCGCATTTTCATCGAACTTCTTATGGAGTCTCCTGGGATGGGTGGCGCTAGCCGGTACCGCGGTCTTCGCCATTCGACCTTTAAGAGCCTATCGACGATTCGCTTCCGAGTTGGCTCGATCGCCACTAGTAAATGACGGACCTCTGGCGAAGATCCTTGCGGAAGAGTGCCAAGCGATGGGAAGACGCTCGATTCCATCCCTCCGACGAATCGCTTCCTTGCATTCTCCGGCAGTGTTTGGTTTGCGGCGAACCACCATTTGCTGGCCCGCAGAGCAGGATTGCGAATGGACCGAAGAGGAATCTCGCTGGATCATGCGACATGAACTAGCTCATATCCATCGACAGGATGCTTGGCTCTTAAACGTCACCACGCTTGCACAAGCATTTCATTGGTTTCATCCCGCTGCAGCATTCGTGTCGGCTCAGGTACGCGCTTCCATGGAACAAGCAGCGGACCAGATAGCGGTACGAGGTTTAACGACTCAACAAACCAAACGTTATGCCGAGTTGCTACTTCGTATCTCGCAACAAGGCGAACCGACTCGAGCTCTTCCAGCGTTAGGACTTCTTCCATTTTCCCAGGCAAGACAGTTGAAGCAACGACTTCGCTTCCTCGTGCAGCCCAACTTCCAAGGTTCTATGCGTGTCCGATTCCTTCAAGCGATGTTGGTTGTGTTGGCCATCATGGGGCTCATGGATTATCGAGTGGCGCAGTCGCAGAGCGAATCGCCCGATCCCATACCCACTCTTCCCAATGCCAATACGCTTTTCGCTACTTCTGTCAAGAACGATGAGCCCAAAATCCTGCGCGTGTACGAGATAAGCGAACTCATCGAGCAGTCCAAGGGAAAGCACGCATCCTTATGGAAGGACGTAGGTCCCATCGATACGCTTCTTCAATTCCTCTATCCAGACCAGCGAATCGTTATGGAAGGTACGGTTGTCATTGCGCAACTCACGCATACCGAACATGAAGCCATCGCCAAGATGCTCGAAACCTGGAAGCAACATGGGCCGCGTCAGATCTCTACCGAAGTCCGATTCATGACCACGGATGTTCAACAGGCAACAGGCTTTAAATGGAAGAACCTCACCAAGAACCAGGCATTGCCTTTGGGGACGAGTGTACCATTGATCGCCGAAGCATCCGAAGGGCAAATGAAAGACTTGGTCACGAAACTCCAATCGGACGTTCGAACTAACATCTTGCAAGCACCCAAGGTGACGGGATGGGCAGGGCAATCGACAACGATTAGCGATCAGCAGCAATCCCCGATCATTTCGAGCTACAGCGAATCCTCCGACGGAAAGCTGCAACCGGTCGTTTCGCTCATTCCAAGTGGGATCAAGACGACACTTTGTCCAACCTTAAGTGACGATGGCGACATCCAGTTGCAATTTGAATTGGAAGCATCGCAATTGCTGGGAGTATCGACGGCGAGTTTGCCGATTGAAACGGGCGATGTGAAGAACCCAAATGCAACGATTCAAGTTCCCGACGTTTGGCAATTCAAGACTCAAGCTTCAGCCAAACTTGCTTCAGGTCGCTCTCTCATCTTGGCCATCCCCTATGTGCAACGCGACGGAAAACCAAACCAAGTGAACCGTCAAATACTTCTCATCAGCATCACACCAAGAGTGCTCGACTAGCGTAGAGCGATTGTCCCAATCGTTGAACCGTATTTCCGAATCGTCGCTAGAACTTCTTTTTGTGAAGTGTCGTGAGGACTACGTCGTGCGATTGTCCCAATCGCAAAATACATCCCAACGATCCTCGACTGCAACCAACGTTATTCCGCAGCCCGAAACCACCGATTCACCTGAGTGATTGGGGGCCACACCCGAATTTCTTTGCAGAGGATCGCGGTCGGGCCTATTTTTCGCCATTTCTGAAGGCTCGTACGAGCCCAAGTGGAGTTTCAAACAAGACTTTCTCTCGAAGTACGAGATCGTTATACTAGGGAGCTCTACACGAACCTTGATTTGCTCGACGGATGGATGGCTGAGCGGTTTAAGGCACCGGTTTTGAAAACCGGCGAACTCGCAAGGGTTCCGGGGGTTCGAATCCCTCTCCATCCGCTCGATTTTCTGCCCCATTTGCTTTGGGCTGGCGAATCATCTTTGATGTCGCCGCTTTCGCAATCTTCGCGACGTCGAAGGCCCTGGAACAGATTTTGTTGAGTCACCAAGGTCTGAAAAGCCGACGCTCAATGATATGGATTGCAACTCGTTGAGTCCTCCGATGTACTCACCCCCGCGTGTTTCGCATTAGCCTATTGCATCATGATTCGAGATTCCGGTCTCGAGATAGAAGGGGGTGTCGTTCCCTTGCTGAATCTGCATTCCTGCCAACCCACGAAAGAGTAATAAAGTTTGCCATAGTCCCGAATTTTCGCATTAATCTGCTCCGCATAAGGCAACGGAGCAGATGTTATGGTTCAGGACAGGAATAAACGCTTGAAGCAAACAAGTTGGTGATCGGCTAGTTAAACGACATGCCGGAGTTTAGCGCATCCAATGGAGCGTTGGTATCCGCCCCCGGAGCGGCGTCGCCGGGAGCGGGGTATCTCGTGGAGTGCATTGGTCGAACGGGGCCAGACCTTCGCAGCGCTTCGAGCAGATCGAATCGAATTGCACTACTGCCAGGTCCACCTCCTTGCATGATAATGGCCTTCAAGAGCGGTAACGCACCTGCAGTGACACCAGCTTCGCCGCTCTTGGTTACAGTAGTTCCATCAGGCTTTGTTACACTTACATCCCACTTAAGCTTCGATTGTTGCTGGGTGCCTTGGTAATAAGGAAACTGCACTTCCTCTACCTTCACTCCGCCTGATGCACCTTGGCCCAAGATTACAAGCGAGCCGCTGTAAACCTTAACAGGCCGACCTTCATAAGGAGGCATCTCCGTTTTGTAATTGATAATGGAAATTGTCCCAGGATCAGCAAGCTCCAAATCCGTTACGATTTTTACTTTGGCAATGTTATTACCCGGACTGAAAACAAAGCTCGCGCCAGACTCATTATTGGTTAGCGAGTGCTTTTCGCCTCGATCTTCCCAGTCCGCATCGTTCCAATCTACGCTGAGTTGAACTTCGGTTTTCTCGGGCATTGGTTCACCAACGGCAAACTGAATGCTACCTGTCAGAACATCGCCGGACGCCCCGTTGACGTCGGTAATGGAGTTAGCGACAAATGTTCCATCTTGCTTTCGATAGCCAAACTGCCCCGTATAGCGATGAATGCGATCGTCTTTGTACAGATTGATCACAATCGGGAGTTGACGGTCTTCGTTGACATCAAGAAGATGATCGCGAGGATTTCCTTGGCCGAGCAATGGTCCAAAGACATACGATAGAGAATATAGCTCTTCCAGCAGAGTTGAATATTCTACTGTCGCGCTAAGATGAATATTCATGACTTCAGTCCGAGACTTGATCGCTACAGAAACGCCACCAAAAAATCCCTTCGGATCTGGCGCTTCGGCCGGGTTCATTTGCGGCTTTTCACAGATCTTGTTGAGAATATTTTTCACCCAAGAATCTACAATGGCTGCTTCAAGCTGTTTGATTCGCTCATCACTCAATCCTTGCGGAGCAGATATCTGCCGAATGGTAATGGCGCCAGACGCTCGGAGTTCCCTCACGTGTACGTTGCACATCAGCTTGACCTCCCACGAGCCCCCAGTAAGAAGCGCGTGCTTTCACGTTTACGGAGAAGAAGTCATAAACTTTTCCACCATCAGCGTTGATCTCGTATTTGCAACTAGGAACAACCATATCGTACTTGAATTGCATAAATGCAGTAACCGGCAGGCCATTCCCCTGGGGTGCGCTCAGTGCTGCAGCAAATGTGTCTGCGCCCAACTTATTGAGTTCAAGTGTCAAAGGAACTGTTGAAGATGCACCGATGGGAATATCACGTAAACGAGCAGGATCGACGACATACTGATCGACTCCCTGAATTGACATTTTGCCTGAACGCAATCGCATCGGCTGAAAACGGAATGAATTTGAACCTACTGGTGCTATCGATGAAGTAATCCGGATATGCTCTGTCCATTCCCGTTGCTCCTCCATGGTTGGAATGGGAACAGCTAATTCCAACTGGCAAGCGAAAACACCACCTGTTGTTTCGAAACCTTGCCCACCAGAAAGCCTGCGGCGGTTTCGAACAACCATGTAGAGTGGCCTTTGGGTCGCATCAGGCGTGCGGGTAATCACTGCGGCGCGTGGTGCGTAAAACCAAGTATTCGCCTGATAGCCCTTAATAAGAGCCAATGGAGATCCCTGCTTCAAGATTGTTGCTACGCTTCCATCTGCTACATTGAATTCAGCCATTTGACACCTCTATGCTCAAGAAATATCCGAAATAGAACACAACGAAAATACCGGGTAACTTATGGGGCTTCCGGTCCTAACCACACATCCAGTTCACCTAAGGAATTCCGAAAGATCTCAATCGCTTCGCGATTTTCGGAAGAGAATTTCCGTTCGACGTGCTTACCTTGCAGTCTTCCGTGGATTACCCAGTCCACATTGTTGCGGTCTCCCGGACGATAGGGAAACTCAGCGACCTTTTGAACAATTGTTGATACCGCTGGCAATAACTCGGTCGCTGACAACAGTGCTGAGCCTCTTTGCTCGTGTGGGCTCAAATCGTCGGAGGACCTTGATCGAAAACTTGCAACGATGTAATCGTCAGCCCGAACAGCACCAAGAGAGCGGAATATCAATCTCTGTTTTGCAGTATTGGCCGTTGTCTGAACGACAGCATTGATTCCGCTATCACTTACCTGTGGCTGAAGGATATAGTCCAAGTCCAAAACCTCAGCAGGCACATAGTCGACTCGCGCATGAATCTCTACGGAATTCACTTCGACACCATTAGGAATTACGCCGAATACAACTCCGCCACGGTAATCAAAAACATCTCGTCCCCCTTGCACGAAAGTCTCTGCGGCATCGCGATAACCCCATGTAACCGTTGTACGGGCAACCATCTCACGTGGCGCGAGTGTCACGACGACAACAATTGGTCGTTCACCAGGCTGAAGCGGTAGTGGCGGATGAGGATCGCTCTCAGGCAGACCACTGGCCGGCGCGAAGAAATTCGTAGGGGGAGGAACACTTGGCAGGTTTAGAACGGCATGCCGAGAATTGATCGGCTCGCCAAGAACTTTGCAATGGGTTCCTTGCACGGTGTTTGGGCAAACCATCTCGCAGCGCGGTTCCGATTGAATAGTCCCTTTCGGTCTTAATCGTTGAGCTTGTAACGCTGAACACAACAGGCTAAACGTAATGCAAATTCCAATAACACCAACACTTGGTCGCATGGCAAATCTCCGAAAGAGAATAAGCGAACACTAGCGAGGCAGTCCATTGTGGGCTTTGGCAGCCGCGATCAATTTGTTTGTTAGCTCGTTAGCCGTTAGAGGCTGCTTCGAATCGAATCCTAATTGCGGATCATTGATGAGCGGTCTGTAACGAGTATCACCCGATTCCGTGATGATCAAAAACTCTTGATTGAGCGATGGAACTAATATCACGGCCGTTGAGTTTGTGTTTTCAGAACCGCCTGGAGCATTCACCGAGGATTTAGTGCGTGCAGTCAAGCTAGGGCTTCCCATACTACCCTGACGCCATGTTTTGCCATGCTGCACGACCACGATTTCTGCCTGGGCGAGCATCCGATCGTCGAGGACAGGGTAGACAACTTTGGTAGGCTTGCGGCGGAGCAATTCAGAAACAGACCCGTCCTCAGTACCTGGCGATGGGAGGTTGGTAGCTCTGAGTTCATCGAGTCGGATCACGGAAACCGTAATTGGCGATCCGAGGGTCATCGTCCCACTGCCAGCCCCGGGTCCAGAGGCTTTTAGCAGTTGACGCATTGCGGCAAGCGAACGAACGGCTTCGTCTCTTGAAGCTTCTACAACCTCACGTTGGCCCGGAATCTGTTCGTTCATATTACCAGGTCCTCCAACACTGCCGAATGGAGATGAAATAACTTTCTCGACGTCGTAGTAGTCGTCCCAGTGCGAATAGTCAGGGCCAGATACGTAGTCGTCGTAGGTAATAGTGCGGGTTGCACCAACGCCGGGAGGCCAAGGGTCATGTACCATGACATACCTTATCCCGCCAATTTCAGCATATCCGTAAATCACCATCATATGTCCACCACCACCCGTCCACTCCCATGTGAACGCAAAGGGGGCTTTCAACACATCGATTTGCTCGACGATTTGTTCCCACGTGAGCGGAGTAGAATTGGTCTTTGCGAAAGTGAAACCGAATTTATCAAATTCAGGCCAGCCTCCCTGCACGCAATCATTGGGAACGGGTGACATACAACAGTTCGACTTACCTAACCGCTTGTTCGCTTGATCACACTGAGTCACGTTTACGCCGAGGTAATCCATAACCATTTCACCACTTGCGGCCCAGCACCACATGTTGGTCTCCTGGTTTCGCCGCTCAACTGCGAGTGATTTCGAAACGTCCTGGCCTCCCGGAGTAGTTGCTTTTTCGAACCAACTCATTTCGCCACCCCCTAACCAAAAGTCAAATGGTTGCTTTGTTGAACTCGCTAATTATCCATAACCGATTGATAAACGGTTGCGTCAGGATTCTCTCAAGATCTGTTTTAGATTGAACTCAGATAAACTACCTTGACGTTGAATATGCGGTTGAACTCCATCCTAAATAAGCGCCCTACATCCTCATTTTCGAACGAAATCTAAAGCTGTGAAAAGCTCATGATGAATCAAGACTTGCAATCGATCCGCATGCAAGAATCCATCGTGCACTTAGACGAACAGTATTAGCCTTCCAAAGAGGCAACAAAGCTAGACGCAAGCGTAGTCACTGCGTCTCAACGCCAATCCCAAAGGCAAAGCAAACGGACTCTCTTTGGAATAGCGGGCGCGACCAAGAGAATCGAGTTCAGCATTCCATGCACTACTATCAAGTAACCAACCACCAAGGTCGTGCGACAAGATTCTTTCAAGAAGCTCGCAATTCACGAAATTGTGCGACTCAGAAGTAAGAAGCGGTGTATTCATTGACAAGCATCGAACTCATGCAATTCATGTCCATGCCGCCCTTCATGGCAGCTTTCATCGCGCTACGAACACCCCATTTGGTGGCTTTATCATTCCAAAATCGCATTCAGCGGCGAGGGTGTCTCGATCCTCAATCGCCTCATGTTCTGCACCCTTCAATCCATCGGCCTGTTCTATGGCGCTAAGGCCCCCCCGGTGGCCTCGAAGACACTAAGGCACAAAACAAGAAGGCTAGACAAGCGAGGCAACAAGAATAGCCGACAGGCGATACACTCTATATGAAACCTGGTTCGTTCTGGCGATAGATGATCCTGGAAGGCTTCTGATTCGTCGTCGCATCGCGTCGATTGGCACACTCGCACGCAATAACACCCAATCGATCGGTCGCTCTCTCAACGACCTCATGCACATTCTCGTCGATGTCGCTTACTTCGATAGGAGCATACTGTCGAAACGTGACAACAATCCGACACGCTTTATCGACCCCACCAACATCCGGGCCGTTGGTATCCGCAAGAAAAATGCGAACCACTTCGACGTCGTCTGCAATTCGGTCGAGCGCCAGATCAATCTTTTCGGAGGCCTGACGCTTCAATCTGGTCGTCAAATCAAAGCCATGCGCGTGTATGATCAGTTGCATTGCATTTTCCATGGTACCGAGGCTGATATCAAACAACGAAATGCTCAGCGGCTATGCATCTAAAGGAGGCATGGACTGGATGCCCGCCATGCTCGTGGCTCTCGAATGCGATCGTTGCCGATCAATGCATCGGCTGATCGACTCCACAACGCGATCTGTAGCTCGGTACAGCGTGTTCTCCCAATCGGCCCCCTTCTCTTTGACAATAACCAGAGGCAGATGATCCAGGTCAACCACGACTTGTATGGTTCGATCGATCCCTTTCTTGGGCCCATTCTCGTCTCCCAAATAGACCCGCACCTCTCGAATCCGATCCTCAAATCGTTGCAACACGTCTTCCATTCGCTCGACCACCAGAGTTCTAAGACTCGACCGAAGCTGATACCCCTTGGCGTTCACGATCACGTTCATTTCCATACTCCTTAAACATGATGAAGCGTCGACGAAACCCATCGACCATAATCACAAGCAGAGAGTTGCCGAATTGCATGAACCGCATCTTTTGTTTCTATCGACCTTAGTGTAGGGTAGAAAACGCGCAAATCCATTTAAATCGTTAGTGCTAAACCATTGATTTTTTTAACGTATTAGAAAGGGATCGAATGGCCTGGCTGAACTACCATCACTTGCAGTATTTCTGGACGGTATCTCAAGAAGGATCTGTAGCCAAAGCCTCCGAAAAACTCCATGTCACGCCAGCGACGATCAGCATTCAATTGAAGGACTTGGAGAAGTCGCTGGGAGTAGCGTTGTTTCGCAAATCGGGACGCGGTCTCGTTCTTACAGAGATGGGGCAAACCGTTCAAACGTATGCGCAAGAGATCTTCGCCACAGGACAAGAACTACTCGATGCGGTCCAGGGACGACCGATTGGCGGACCCATGCTCCTTCGCGTGGGAATCAAAGATGTGGTCCCCAAATTGTTGGCTCATCAATTCTTGCAGCCCACGCTCAAGATGAAGGAAGAGATTCGACTGGCTTGCTATGAAGGTGAACTAGAACGATTGATTGCAGATTTGGCTGTTCACAAGCTGGATGTTGTACTCTCGGACACCCCAATCGACCCATCGATCAAAGTCAAAGCGTATTCGCACTTGCTAGGTGAATCGGAAGTGGTTTTTGTCGGAACCAAGAACCTCTCCAAACAAACAAGGAAAAATTACCCTGATTCGCTCAATACAGTCCCCGTACTTCTCCCCATGAGAAACACCGTGCTACGACGATCGCTTGACAATTGGTTTGAACAGAACGACATTCGGCCCATCATCCAAGGCGAGTATGAAGATAGCGCGATGATGAAAGCCATGGGAATGGCGGGACTTGGAGTGTTGCCCGTTGCTGCTGCGATCGCGAAGGAAGTCGAAACCATGTACGGAGTCGAGACCATCGCCAGTGTTCCCGGCGTCAATGAACGTTTTTTTGCCATCTCCGTCGAACGCAAAATCAAACATCCAGCGGTCCTAGCTATCACTCAGATTGCTCGGAAAAAATTGCAGCAGAGTGAATGAGATTTGGGAAATTGCGTTCTTGAAAATGCTCCCAAATAGAACAATGAAAAGCGAGTATCGTTTAGGATACGGCCAATCGCCTCTTTCCAGTCCATTCCATCGCTACCACAGAGGTTTGAACCATGCGGACCGTTATCTTCCTAACTGCCCTGATGCTACTTTTCCCCCTTACCTCGTTCTCGTCGCCCTCCGCCGAACAGGCCAACTCGCCAATTCGCATCGCCATCTCTATGAATGAAGAGCATCAGGCCAACATATCATGCGCATCGGGAACGCCGTTTGGAATCGTGCGTCAGGTGGCATCCGTACTCCCAGAAAATGGATACTCGAATATCCATCTGGATATTACCTCCACCGGCAAAATATCGAACACGACCGACACCTGGATCTTGATCGAAATCCAGAAGAGTTCTGGACGTATTTGCGCCTCACCAAGCCTTCATTTCACCTGCATCTCTGCAATTGTAGAACGACT
>JAXMBN010000066.1:0-16351 GCA_046349875.1 Pirellulales bacterium | reverse complement strand
TTGGGCCCGATGCTCGACGGAAGTATCACACCCGATCAACTTTCGATGTTGTTGGAAACCGAAATTGCCGCCGCCGAAGAAGAGCACCATGCACCGATGAGCGTGCTATCGAAGACGGCCGACGGTCTTCCCGGCTTCGGAATCGTGGCGGCCGTTTTGGGGATCGTGATCACGATGGGTCACATCTCGGGTCCACCTGAAGAAATCGGCCACAAAGTGGGTGCTGCTCTGGTGGGTACGTTCCTTGGAATTCTCTTGTCCTATGGATTCATCGCACCGTTGGTGGTGACGCTCGAATTCCTAGGGCATTCCGAAGCATGCTTTATGAAGTCCATTGCAGCTGCGGTGGGTGGGTTCGTCAACAACATGCCCCCCAAGGTTGCGATCGAAGCCGCCCGTCGTGGCCTACCTTCCGATGTTCGTCCATCCTCGGAAGAACTGGAAGCTATGCTTAAAGAAGTCGACTCGTTGAATGAATAACCCCAAAACGTTTGGAACGAAGTTTTCCTTAAGGTAAAGTTCCGCAACTAGGAGACGTAACGATGGCTGGTGGAGGTGGTGCGTGGAAAGTCGCTTACGCTGACTTCGTTACGGCGATGATGGCCTTCTTCATGGTGATGTGGCTCACCAGTCAAAAACCCGAAATCAAGGAAGCGGTGGCGGAGTACTTTTCCGACCCATGGGCCAAGTACAAATCCAACTACGACAAAGTCCGCCGGCCAACGCTATTTGATCCCAAAGTTGGCGAGAAGGCGCCCAAAAAGGAATATCGCGGCAGCAACCCAACCAACACGCCCCATGACGAGCCTGAGCAACCGAATTCGGTTCGTCCCAAGATCAACACGCTCCGCGCTCCGGAACGTACGACCGAAGGAGCAATTATTCAGTTTGCTCCTGGAATCGATGACCTCTCCAAGGATGCGGAAGATCGTCTATCCAAGTTGGTTCCAAGGCTGAAAGGCTTGCAACAGAAGATTGAAGTGCGATCTCACACGTCAACGCAGGCCGCATCCACCGATAGTGATAGTCCGGAAGCATGGGATCTATGTTATCGTCGAGCACTCAAAGTAAAACGGTTCTTGGAGTCCAGCGGATTGTCTCCAGACCGAATGGTCTTAAATCTTGTAGGCCCGTATGAGCCCCTAACCCTTCAGGGGACTGACGAGCGTCAAGACAAGAACTCGCGAGTGGAAGTATTCTTGCTTGCCGAAACGGTCGATAGCTTCAAGGGAACGAAGGCCGAGCGAGCGAAACAAGAGCACATCGACGATTCGCAGTTGGAAGATTGGCTCCAAAAGAATGACCCGGCCGCTGCCGCCGAAGCTGCCAAGAAGAAGAGTCACGGCGGTCACTAAGATTGAACTCAACATGGGCGAGAAGCTCACATGGAGCGTCTCGCTGATGGACACTAGTAATTCACCGGTGAGATGGCCTTCTGCAATACCGATCGCATGACGTCGGTTGGAGGCTCTTTGCCGGTGAACAGTTTGTATTGGTAGCTTGCCTGTCGAATGAACATGTAGCTACCCGTCAAAGCATGGCATCCTTTGGAGCGTGCCTGCTTCACGAACATGGTGCGATCAGGATTGTAGATCGTATCGAACACCAACGTTCGTTCATCCAGCTTGGTGCAATCGTAGGGCGTGGCATCCATGTCTGGAAACATACCAATCGGAGTACCGTTGACGATGGCGGCGGCCTTGACGGTATAGCGATCTTCCCATCGAACGGCTTTGCCCCCAACGGCTCGCGCTAACTCTTGGCTCCGTTCCACGGTTCGCGATGCGATCTCGACCATCGCACCCCGCTGCCTCAAACCATAGGCGATTGCGCGCGATACGCCTCCGGCTCCCAATATCAAGACCGTTCGTCCCTTAAACGGTTCCTCTTCCTTGGTAAAGTGCTTCATGGCTTCAGTGAAGCAATCCATCGCAGCGCGGTAATCGGTGTTGTATCCGATCGCATCCTCGCCATCGAATCGAATCGTATTGATGGCTCCGATTTCCTGTGCTGCCGTCTCTGCTTGGGACAGATATTGAAGCACGGTCTCCTTATGCGGAATCGTAACACTCAATCCACCGATCCCAAACTGCTTGCACCACTGGATAAAAATACCCAGATCTTCAGCCGGAATGCGAAAGGGAATGTAACGAGCATTGAGGCCTTGATGAGCGAATGCCGCGTTGTGAATCAATGGGCTATACGAATGCGCGACAGGATCGGCGACGACTCCAAACACCTTGGTATCGCGATCGATGGAGTCGACTCGATAGAGCTCTCGCATCTGCTGGAAGGTGAGCATTCCTGGAGCAACTTTGCGTTCGCTCGAGGGTGCACAATAGGTAAATGGACATCCAAATCGTTTATAAAGAATTCGAGTGATCGATCCGATTTCGCCCATGCTGATGCCGATCATGGGGATGCGTGTACTCTCCAGCAATCGAATCATGCGAACCACATCAGCAAATTGATTGGTTGCCACCGCAATCTTGACGATGTCCGCATCGAGTTTCGCAAGTCGCTCGGGAAGTTCCTCCAGATTGTCGGGAGTCCCATCAAAATCGTGAAGGCTCACAATGCGTTTGGTCTTGCCATAACGAGGAATCTTGCTGGCGATATCCTCTTCCAAATCGACGTACTCCACTCCCATGGCAATCGCCGACCGCAAGATCATGAGCCGCTCATCTTCGGTCCTTTCCCAACGTCCTCCATCGTCTTTGCGGCGGCAAGTAACCACTGCCGCTGTAGGACGATCCTTAAGCAATCGCGTTAAATCGATCGATCGACCGATATAGTCCAATCGCAACTCCACCAGCTCGACGCCCTGCTCCGCAAGACTCTGATGCTCCGCTATCGCGTGCTTATGTCGCGTTCGTCCGATGGTTACACAAATCATGCTGGATAGGGTGCATTGAGCTAAGAGGAAGGAAATCGATACAAATCGGAATCAATAGGAGCAACGCTCAACCATTCCACTGCAAAAACCGCTGAAGCAGTCTTGGTCCGGGTTCGGTCAAAAAACTCTCCGGATGAAATTGCCATCCTTCGATGGGGAACTGGCGATGGCGTACCCCCATAATTTGACGTACACCCGCTTGGTCGTCCACCCACGCCGTCACTTCCAGTTCGGGCGGCATCGTCGAAGGTTCGATCACCAAACTATGATAACGCGTCGCAACGAACGGATTCTCAATCCCTTCGAACAAACCTCGATTATCGTGATAGATTCGATCGGTCTTTCCGTGCATCAACTTGGGGGCGCGTACGATTTTGGCACCCATGGCTTGGCCAATCGATTGATGACCCAAACAAACCCCCAATATCGGACAAAAACCTTTGAGCTGTTCGATGATGGGGACTGAGATCCCTGCTTCCGATGGAGTGCATGGTCCCGGAGAAATGATCAAGCGATCAGGCTTCAACCGACGTATCTCGTCGATCGTTACCTTATCGTTGCGAAAGATCTGTATATCCAAGCTCGAATCGATCTCGCCCAATCTCTGCACGAGATTGTAGGTAAATGAATCGTAGTTATCGATCACCAATATCATTACGGTTCCAGTCGTTTCCTAGGCTTCTGCGTCACTGCTTGCGTCCATGCGATCCACACAGACGGCAACCGCCAAATCGCCTGTCACGTTGAGCGTTGTTCGGGACATGTCCAACAAACGGTCGACTCCCAAGATGATTCCAATTCCGTCTCCTGGTACACCGATCGTTTGAAGTACCAATACCACGGCAGGCAACGATCCCCCAGGCACACCCGCCGTTCCGATCCCTGCCAGGACTGATAATAGTAGGACAGTGAGTTGTTGGAAAAAGCTCAGCTCGACTCCAAAAACTTGCGCCAAAAAAAGGACGGTCACCCCTTCATAAAGAGCCGTTCCATTTTGGTTAGCCGTGGAACCAACCGTCAGAACGAATCGAGCCGTCTCCGGTCGCAGCCCCAAGTTCTTCTCTGCCACATTCATCGCCGTCGGCAAGGTCGCATTCGATGACGAGGTTGAAAACGCGGTGAGAATGGCTTCGGTGCTTTGTTTGAGGAAGTAGACTGGGTTCATGCGACCAATGCTCATGACCGCAAGGGTGTAGACGACGAATAACTGAATGAGCAATCCTGCCAGCACCGCCATCACATACCAAGCCAAGGATTGCAGGATCCCTACGCCCAGCAAGGCCGTCAACGAAAACATGAGCGCGGCCACACCGATTGGCGCAATCGCCATGGCCCAACCGATGATGGTCATACAAATCTGAAAGATCGATTCCATGACACCCAAGAGTGGCTTGCTCGTTTCCGGTGCCATCGAAGCTGCGATGCCGACCAATAACGCAAAGAACATGACCGACAGAATGCCATTTCCTGGCGAACTTCCGTCTAGCGCTCCAACCATTTCTTGAAGTGGATTTTTGGGAATAATATCGAGGATCGTGTCCCGAACCGACTTGGACTTGCGAGCGCTTTCGACTTTCGACGTCGCATCCCCTTTGTACTTCTCCGCCAATGCCTCCCTCTGCGCTTGATCCAGGGCATTGCCTGGTTTCACCACATTAGCGATGGCGATTCCAATGATCACCGACACCGCAGAAAACACCAACGTCATCGCGAATGTCCGCAAGCCGATCCAGCCCAATCGCCGAGGGTCGCCGATGCCCGCAATCCCCAAGACCAATGATGAAAACACCAGGGGGATCACCACCATCAGGATCAAACGCAAAAAGACCTGGCCAATGGGATCGGCCACGTTTTTGACGACAAACTCAAGCCGCTGCAGATCTTCACTCGAACTCCAAACCGTCCTTGCGATCAATCCGAGAGCAAGTCCAATCACCAATCCAATGGCGATCTTCCAATGCATGGGAAGCCCTTTGGATTTGCTTCGTTCTTGATCACTCATACCGGTTCCATTCCACAAATCAGCGAATTTGAAGTCTCGATTCTAACAAGAATTCCCATTCCTTCCCACTCGAACCTTGCGATCCAAGAGCCGCACCGCCGCACGTTGCCAATGAGCCCATTTTTGTTGCCATTCCTGCACCGAATGCCGCTCTAGGGAACGAATTATCCCTGCGAGATGGACATAGCCGATCCGCTGGCCAAGGGCATCCAAAGCCGCACAGCTTATTTGGGCCACGCGTCGCCCGCGATGGGAACGCCGTTCAGTTTGGCTGGGTCGAGAACGACGTGAGCTACCTTCTTTCGGTTCCAGGTATAGGTGATGTGAACCATTCCATCTTTGGTTTGGATCACGGCAGGATAGGAAAACTCACTCTTTTCCGTTCGCTCAAGCGTCTCGCAAGCGAGCCACTTCACGCCATCTTGGCTGATCGCCACATTCAGCATTTCGCGCGCTTTGGGAGAACCCGCATCGCGTTTGGTGTGATTGTAGACCATGAGGTGTCGTCCATCCTTCAGCGTTATGGCATCAATGCCGCTATTGGGATTGGGAAGCGAGGTTGGTTTGAGTGGACTCCAATGCTTGCCACCATCGGTTGACCACGTTTCAAGAACGCTCGTGCTTCCGCGATCACATCGACAAAGCGCTTGCAATTTGCCATCTGGATGACGCAGAATCGATGGTTGGATCCCACCTTTGTTATCCGATGTCGCCAACAAATCGGAACGGTACCATTTTTGAAAGGGTGGCTTACTCAACTCAAAGTAGACCCGCCAAGGACCGCCAAGCTCGGTCGATGTGGGGCATAGCAGGCTTCCATCTTCAAGGAAAATCCCCTTGTTCTTGACCGGCCCAAGAATCCCTTCGGGCAATCTTCTGGGTAGATCCCAAGTCTTGCCTCCATCTTGGCTCGACATCACCATGCCCCACCAATCGGCAGGCGTTGGTCCTTCCTTATAGAACAAATACAAAGAACCTCCCTGAACTTGTTCCAAGACCGGATTCCAAAGAGGATACCGATGAACGGATCCATCTTCTTTGGTGTACTGAATCCCATTGGCAACCTCGACGCTATCGGTCCACTTGCCATCGACGTATCGAGAAAACCAAATTCCCACATCGGGATGTTTTTCGTAGGTTCCCCCAAACCATGCCGCAACCAAACCGTTAGGAGTCTCTTCGATCGTCGATGCATGGCATTCGGGATAGGAGGTCTTCTCGTAGAAGAACTCGCGCTTCACGATCGAGCTGCTAGCTTGTGGCTCGTTGGCTTCCACATTGCTCACCGTGGGAAGTGACCCTATCCCAATGGCTGCGAGTGCCCATCCCCAAGTTGAAAGCCGTTTCCACCATTGCGGTTGTCGAACGTGCATGCGATGAATCTCCCGTCGCCAAAGGAAGTTTGTCCATTAAGAAGCCCCCATGGTAGCTTGATCCCGCATGCTTTCTACATTGCAGCTTGGGCTCCATCCAGAATACCTAGAATTTCACACGAGTTTCGATTTCGCAAGGCTTCGCGAACTTCGCCCTACAGCCCCTCCCCGGGGCAACTCGCCCTAGCGTTGGACGCCACATGGAAGGGACTTTGCAAGGGACTTTGCAAGGGCCAGAACCCTCTCAGGGGCTAGTCAGGCTCTTCGGTCTTGCTAACCTTTTGCATTAGAGATTGTTGTACTAACCGTGTTAAGCACCGACGATCTCGAACCTTCTTGATACTTCATGCGTCTTGCCGCTCATCGCGAAGCATGTCGGCAGGTCCTCATTTCAAATAGGCTTTGTTCCTAAGAGCATTCTATGAAAACGATGAAAGCCCTCGTGAAACGCGAGGCTAAACCCGGGCTTTGGCTGGAAGAAGTTCCCGTTCCAACGATCGGCATCAATGATGTGTTGATTCGCATCGATCGTACGGGCATTTGCGGAACCGACTTGCACATCTACAAGTGGGACGCATGGGCACAGAAGACCATTCCTGTACCGATGGTGGTGGGACATGAGTTTGTGGGCGAAATCGTCGATGTAGGATCCAACGTCAAAGACTTTTTCCCTGGCGAGATTGTTTCGGGCGAAGGCCACGTGGTGTGCGGCCACTGTCGCAATTGCTTGGCCGGGCGTCGTCATCTTTGCAAAGACACGCAAGGGGTTGGGGTCAATCGTCCCGGCGCTTTCGCCGAATATATCTCTCTTCCCATGACCAACGTTTGGCATCACTCGGCCGATATCGATCGCGACATCGCATCGATCTTCGATCCCCTAGGGAACGCCGTGCATACAGCACTGAGTTTTGATTGCTTGGGCGAAGATGTGTTGATCACGGGGGCTGGCCCCATTGGAGCCATGGCTGCCGCTGTGGTGAAGCATGCTGGCGCGCGACATGTGGTGATTACCGACGTCAATCCGTATCGACTCGACTTGGCCAAGCGAATGGGCGCCACGGTCGCGCTCAATATTCGCGAAGGCTCTTTGGCCGATGTTCAAAAACAACTGGGCATGAAAGAAGGCTTCGACGTTGGACTCGAAATGTCTGGATCGCCCGATGCGTTGCGTGCGATGCTCGACAACATGTGCCATGGCGGAAAGATCGCCATGTTGGGAATCCCTTCGGAACCGATCGCAATCGATTGGAATACGGTGGTCTTCAACATGCTCACCATCAAGGGTATCTACGGCCGCGAAATGTATGAGACGTGGTACAAGATGACCGTGATGATCGAAAGTGGTCTCGATATCTCTCCCGTGATCACACATCGATTGCCGTACACGAAATTTGAAGAAGGAATCGAAGCCATGCGTTCGGGGAACAGCGGAAAAGTGATTTTGAGTTGGAGGGATGCCTGATGAATCAACAATTTCAAGATCACCTGCAAAGCCAAATCGAAGGGATGCAGCAGGCCGGTACCTATAAGCGCGAACGCGTCCTCACCTCGCCGCAACATGCGCGCATTCGCGTCGCCAATGGGGACGAAGTCCTCAACATGTGCGCCAATAATTATCTGGGACTCGCCAATCACCCCGAGATTATTCGCGCCGCCCAAAAAGGTTTGGAAGACTATGGCTATGGGCTCGCGTCGGTCCGTTTTATCTGCGGTACGCAAAAGATCCATAAGCAACTCGAGGATGCGATCAGTCAGTTCGTTGGTAAGGAAGACACCATTCTTTACAACTCTTGCTGGGACGCTAACGGTGGATTGTTCGAAACGATCCTCGGCCCAGAAGATGCCATCATCTCGGATGAACTCAATCATGCGAGCATCATCGATGGGATTCGCTTATGCAAAGCCCAACGGCTTCGCTATAAAAACAATGATATGACCGATCTCAAAGCGAAGCTCGAAGAAGCCAAGGGAGCTCGCTTCAAACTCATCGCCACCGATGGTGTCTTTTCCATGGATGGCTATATCGCAGACCTATCTTCGGTCTGTGAATTGGCCGATCAATATGGAGCGATGGTCATGGTGGATGATTCGCACGCCGTCGGCTTTGTTGGCAAACAAGGGCGAGGCACTCACGAACTCCATGGCGTCATGGATCGAATCGATATCCTCACCGGTACGCTGGGGAAGGCTCTTGGTGGTGCGTCGGGTGGTTACACGTCTGGAAGTCGCTTGCTTGTCGATTGGCTTCGTCAACGATCCCGAACCTATTTGTTTTCTAACACCGTTGCACCTCCCGTGGCTGCTGGGGCCTTGAGAGCGATCGAGCTACTGCAGTCCTCCACGGAACTGCGCGATACCTTGGAATCGAACACAGCCTACTTCCGTTCGGAAATGACCAAACGCGGCTTTCAAATTCTGCCGGGGTCGCACCCCATCACTCCAGTCATGCTTGGCGATGCTGCGTTGGCCGGAAAATTTGCCGAAGCCATGCTCAGCGAAGGGGTCTACGTCGTCGGTTTCTCCTATCCCGTCGTCCCTCAAGGAAAAGCAAGAATTCGCACCCAAGTCTCCGCGGCCCACACCCGTGAAGATCTGGATAAAGCGATTGTAGCGTTTGAGCGATGTCGAACGCGGCTTCTGAGCTAGCCTGCAGGGCTTGCAGCTTCTCGAACCACATCTAGAACGGAAGCCAAGCCATGAAGTCGATGCCATCCTTCGAGTTTTTCGTGGGATGGTTTCGATGGGGTAGTACAATAGAGGAGCATCCTTCGAAGCAGAAGGGGATGCGATTTTCCTCACGGATACTTCCCTTAGGATGGATCCTTTCTTGATCCGAACTCGCTCGTACCAACCCTTTCCATGACTAAGCACGATACCGAAGCCACTCAGAGCTTTTGGAACCTCCTCATGAAGGATCCCGCGCAAGCCATTGCTGAGATCCGCGATGCCTTCGATGCATGGTACCGCACTCGACAATGGAAGCGAATGCTCTGGTTCCTTCCAGCCTTTTTGCTGTTGCTTCTTTGTACCACTGCGATTCTTTGGGGCAGCCTTCGAAGCAAAGAAGATTTGCTTCAGCAGTACATCAGCCTTGCCGAAAAAGAATTTCCGCTCGATGGCTCCAACACTCCCGAACGATCCAAAGATGAATCGGATGAGGAAGCAGCCGAGAAGGAAGCGGCCCGTCAACAATACGCTGAGTTGATCTATCGCCGCATCTTGCAACTCGAGTCGAACAACAAGATGGCTCGCTATTGGGTTGCGAATCGCATGGCTAGCTCCAACCTTGCGCAAGCGCGTGTCATGATGCGCGAACTGGCGCCGGATCGCGAGCCTGGGTATGCACCGGCTCATGCGTGGACGGTGATGGACATCCCACGTCGCAATCAAGCCGGCGAAACGATCGAACCTGCCGTATTCTCGCATCACTTAGAACAAGCAACGCAGTGGGAAAAAGCTCCCGCAAATGTACTTGTCGCTTACTCTCAACTGTTGGAATCGAAAGGCAAGATCGACGAAGCGATCGCCATTGTTCGACGATTGGTCGCTGATCAGCCCCAATTCCGCTTGCTCATTGCTGAAATCTGCAAGCGCCATGGTCGCGAAGCCCAAAGCAAGGAAGAGCTTTCGCAGTTGATGTCGTTTTTTATCCAGCGACTTTCGACCATTCAAGAGAAAGATGACGATCGAGTCCATCTCGCGAGAGCCTATCTCTTCTTGAATGATCTCAAGAAAGCAAAGGATGTCTTGGCCGAAGGACTGGATCAGAATCCAAATCGGCCCGCTGTCCGCCGCGCACTTTCCGATGTCTTGGTGCTCGAGTATCGCTCTACGATTCGCAAGACCGACGATGCTGTCGAAGCCAATATGAATCTTTTGAATGTCGCCCTCAATATCGATCCTACCAATCCGCGAGCTGGTGAAGAGGTCGCGCAACTGGCGGCCGCCGGAGCCAATGTCGACGACAAAACGCTTCACATGCTGGTGGATCAGGTCAGCAAAGGACAAGCGACCGCGGTCACCAATCTGGTCTTGGCCAATGCCTACATGAAACAAGGCAAACTCGCCGAAGCCATTGGAAACTGGGAACTTTGCTTGACCAAAAATCCCAACATGGTATTGGCCCTCAACAATCTGGCCGTCGCACTAACGCGCATCGATCCTCCGCAATTTGAACGCGCTCTGCAAATGATCGAACGAGCCTTGTCGATTGCAGGTCCCGATGCCGAACTTTACGACAGCAAAGGAACCATTCTGCTCGCCGCAGGAAAGCGATTCGATGCTATCACCGCGTTCGAAACATCGATCAAGATTCAACCGATGCGCGTCGCTACGCGTCAGAAAATTATCGATGCCTACGAAGCCGAGGGAATGACTCAAGAAGCAACGGCACAAAAAGAAATTTTGGGTCGCGTTGAAAAGCTACTTGAAGACCAAGCAGCTCGCAAAACGCAAGAAGAGACTCCCGCCGAAACCAAGTAACCTATTCCTCGCTTGATGAGATTGGTACTTGGAAACTCGAACATCGTCTCTAGTCTCTCTCATTCTTGGATGGCGGTTCCATGCGCAATAGCAAGGGAACCGTAGTAGGATTCCCATCGATATTGGCTCGCAAATGGAACAATCGTTCTTGGGACTCGACCCAAGGCGCAGCCTCCAAAAAGAGCTCCTGTTGTTTTTGTCCCGCAGGAATCAAGAGTCCACTCAGTCCGATGTTTCCAACGATGACTCCATGTGGCAGGTTGCGGCCACTGTCATCCGTTCCAAATCCAATGTCCCCATGAAACTCACCTCGTTCTGCTACAACGATCGCCGATAACGATTCTCCTGCGCGGAGCACGAGAGGATTGGTTGGAGACACTGGTTCGGCCGAAACTTTTCCGGAGCCATTGGTAGCAAAGACCTGAAAGGAAACGCGTTTCCCTTCCACGTGCTTGATCACGATTGGCTTTGGTGTGGAACGCGTCGCTTCACCACCAGGCAAAGGGGCCGATCCGATAACTCGTACTTCCACACCCTTCTCGGGCAAAGGTTCGCCTTGAAGAGGACGATGGATCGTACCTAATGCTTTGTGTTGCCCTGCTTGGATCACCAAAGGTTGAGTTGCCATCCAACCCGAAGGCAATCCTTCCAAACGTACTTCGATCGGTCCTTCAAACCCATCGTCTCGAACAGCGGTCACTTCAAATTCGCGCCCTGCGCCGGCCACGATCGGAAGGTCACCCACATTGCACGTGATCGAGAAATCGGGACGAGGAGCCGATATCGACAATCGGTAACGATAATCGGCTCCGAATTGCCCTCGGGCATCGCGTACTCGCAGAAAATACCTTCCCTGCGATGGAGCGACGAAGTGGATCTTCGAGTCCTTTCCAAATCGCCGTTGTCCCTCATCGTCGTTTTCATAGTAGATCGGGAAAGACCGGCAAACCATTGGGAATGGCTGGTTGATCGCGGCCAAAGGACGCACGATGTAGGCAACTTCAAGGCATATGCAGTTGCAGTGGTATCGAAGTAGGTATATCGATTTCCAAAACCTGGATAGACCTTAAAGCCTGAATCGGGTCCGCGTGGATACAACCATAGCTTCACGACTTCGCCACCCGCATAGAGCCATTCATTGAGCTCCATATCTTCCCATCGATGCAACCGAAAATCATCGGAGACATCGGAGCTCTTCCCGCGAAACGTAAAGTAACTTTCACGAACGGCTTGCAACCTCGTTCGCAACACCGGCTCGCCTTGTTCGTCATAGATCTCGATGCGACTATCCAACGGCGAACCTCCGCGAGCCGCCAGAATCTGAACGATCCACGCTTCTCCTTGCTTTGCTTCAAAGGAATACCAATCCTCTCCTTTTTCCATCACGCCGCGAATCAGCGAAGGAATTGCAATACTTTGCGATGTTTTCCAAGTGGTGTGATCTTCTTGCTCGTCTCCTTCCTGTATAGGCAAATCCCAACGTGGATCAGGGCCTATCGAACGGAGTACCGACACTGCGTGAATCTCGTCACTGCGTCGATCGATCGATGGCTTAACAATCCGCTGCAATTCTCCGTTCATCAACCCTACAACAACCATACCATCCGGCCCAATCGCGATCGATGAAGGTGTATCGGGCAGTTGCGCGATTTCCCCAAGAGGTTGCATGTCGGGTATCGACCAGACTTTGACTTTACGATCTTCGCCAACACTCCAAAGCATTTCGCCCGATTCGGAAAAGGCCAACGCCAATACCGAGCCCTCATGTGCAAACACGGAATGGATCATCGGGTTGATGGTTGCTTTCTCTTTGGAAACCAAACGCCAAAGACGTATGCGCCGATCTGCCCCACCGGCGACAACCCATCGTCCATCGGGACTGATCCGCACCGAATATTGCTCTCCCTCCGGTTGCCCAAGAGTATCAAGGCGTTCACCGGTGGATACTCTCCAAATCTTGACTGTCTCATCGCCACTCGCCGTCGCCAGGATCTGCCCCTGCGCATCCATGTCGAGATCGTAGATACATCCATTGTGTCCTTCCAACGTGCGAAGAGTTTTGCCCGTTCCCACATCGACCAAGTACACGAATCGATCGTAACCTCCCGCGGCCACCTGTCTTCCGTCGGGATGAAGCTTCGCCGTATAAAGCAGATCGCGTCCGACTTCCATCACAGTGCTCGATGGCGTCGATGCTTTGGAAAGAATACTGATCTGGCCGCCTACACCAGCCACCCCCGATGCGACGACCAAGGACTCTTGCCCAGGTGTCGTTCGAATCTGCCCTACTTTGCCAACGATGGTCGCCGTCTGAGGAGCAGATGCAGAGCCGTCGATGGGCTCGTATTCAATCGAGCCGGTGCGCCCGATCACCCATTGCTTACGAGTCGGGTCCATCACAACGGCTGTGATCGGCAAGGGGCGTTTCGTCTTGCGTTCGATGGAAGGGACCTTCAGCCTCTCATGAAGAGGCATCGCAATATCTTTCCCTCGCGCTCCTTGCTCGATCCACTTGCGAACCTTTTCCAACTGGTTTGGATTCATCGAAGGCTCATCGTCGGGCGGCATCTTGGGCTCGACCTTGCCAGTCATCAATTGAATTAGTCGGCTTTCTTGAGGCGATCCCGCTTGGATCACCGAGTGCTTTTCCGTTCCACGGATGAGACTTGCATAACTAGCGACTGAGAAGCCGCCCTCCTTATCCTGTTCATTGTGGCAACCACCACAATATTGCTTGAACAATGGAGCAATCTCAGTCTCGTAAGAAATCTCTTGCGATCGAAGAACGTTTCCGCCGATCATCCCGAGCAGGAGACCAAACATGGCAGGGAAGAAGGTACGAATGGCCATCGTCATGAGTAAGCTCGTGAGGAAGGATGGGTGAGGATCTCGAAGGGAGGGCAGAACTTCATTCTAGTATCGCATTCCGAACAATCCAATCTGCCTCGACCGCGAGTTTTGAAGTTGCGCTAATGAGCGGTCGGCGTGCAGAAAGCCTTGGTTTTCACAACCCGAAGCGTCAGCGAGGGATGGCATTCTTCATAACACGTAGCGTTAGCAAGGAATGTCTCGGACAGGGCAAAAACGCTGCAAAAGTCAGTCCCTCGCTGACGCTTCGGGTTGTGATAATACTCAATTGCTCAACGTCAAAACTTACGCGTCGGGTTGTGATAACAATCAAATGCGCAAAATCAATAACTACGAGCCAAACCACGAGCCATGATCAGACTGCAGAAAGGTGCGAAATTCCAGCAAATACCTCCGGTCGACTGCTTGTTCCTTGGAAGCTGAATCGACTCGGGTCCCTTTTAGAACCGAATCGTATAAAAACGGCTGGACATGGCTTGTTCCGCGATGAGCAAGAGAGCAGCGATTAAGACAAGAAACGGATAGAGTTCGCTTCCAAATCGAGCTTGGCCAATACTCGTTTCCACTTCATCCTTTTTCTTAGCGATGCGATAGCGACCTTTGCCAAGAAGAATTTCGAGCTGATCGGATGAGACGCGATCGAGTTGCAAGTCTCCTTCGGAAATGTTGACTGCAAACCCAAGCACTTCATTCTTCTGCTCTCCCAACGAGCGCAAACGATAGGCACCCGAACTCTTGGTGTAGGGAAACGTGAGCACTCCTCCGCTTGCTACCAAGCGACTGATCTCATCGCGAGGTCCAAATAACTCATAAGCCTCGTTGCCCAATTGGGAATCCAATTCAAGCTGAGCCGTCTGGCCAACGCGATAATTCAGCTGCTGCTTTCCCCATCCACTCAAGTATCGTATCGATCCAAACAGAAGGCCGAAGTTCGGCCATGGATCATCGGTTGCATTCCATAACTGATTCCATGCATCGCGTCCCTCGGGTCGACTGGGCTCGGGAATCGGAGTCGTCCAAGTCAGAATCTTGCCTTGCCCTCGCGCCTCATCCAAGATGGCCGGATCGTTGCTTTGCGTATATTGAACCAATACCGACGCTTGTTCGTGAAGTTCGCTGAACCTCCAATACCTTCGAATCGGGTAGAGAGCCCAAGGTGCTTCTTCGGCCAGTTTTTCAAGCGGATGAAAGATCGGATGCGTAAGCAGCTTTGGGACGAAAGTCGTTGGCCGAAGCCCAGGATCGATCGATCGAATCTCTTCGACTTTTCCTGGAAACAACTTGCTGATCGGCGACGATTGAATCCGATTGGCGTCGCTCAAGCGAGGACCTAAGAGCATCAATAAACCACCACCACCGCGAACGAAATGATCCAACCGTTCCACGATCGCTTCCGGCAACGCAGGTGGGTCCAAGAAGATGACACAGCTATAGCGATCGAAGTCAACAGTGTCCACGCGGAATGCGTCCACTCGCTCACACTTGCTCGATTTGGCTTGCTCCACTTGGAACTGAGGGTCGACGATGGCCATGACTTGCAAACTTAGATTGACATCATCGCAAACTAAAAGCGTGCGGCTATGATCGCGGACATCGATCGAGGCATAGGCGGTGTTATCGATCGCTAGTGGGTCTGGATTGCCGATTCGTACTTGGAGTTGCTGAGTTCCTTCCGTAAGATCGCGAACCGTGAATCGAAAGGGTGCCCTGGCTCCTGCTCCGATCTCAACCACTTGTCGTTCCACCAACTTCGAATCGGGAACAATGGTCTTGCCATTGCGCTGAACGGGAAGGGTCGGATCCATTTTCTCGGCCCAGAGTTCAACGGTTACTTGTTGCGGTTGCGTTTCCGCTGATGCTACCAAGACTCCTTCCAAATCAACGCTTCCACCGGGCGAGATCGACTGTTGACTCAACTTAGTTTCCACCAAACTCCAATTCTGCGATTTCTCCGTCCCCACATCGATGAGCTGAATGAGCACTGGAGGTGCGTTGGGATCTTCCATCGTCCGAAGGGTCGATCCACCTTGCCAGCCTGGCGTTCGAAGATCGGTCAACAAATAGATCTCGCGACGTTCGAGCTTCGAGTTCTTCACCAAATCCAAAGCCGCATTCATGCGATCGATCAATGGAGCGGCCTTGCCTTCCACCTGAACCCGCTGCAACTGGCGCTGCGCCGTCACTCGATCGGTGCTCAATCGCAATCCTTGATCGGTAGTGACGATGGCAATCTCGCTCTCAGGCGGCAAGCGATCGATCAGCCATTCGCCCATTTCCTTGGCTACTTCCATCCGAGATTGATTATCGGATCGATATTCCATCGTGGGCCCAGTATCGACCACCAGCGCGACCGCGATAGGGCCTGATGCATTTTGCATGAGCGGTGGCTTCCCACGAATCAAGGCATAGGATGCCCATCCACCTGCCACCAGCCACAAAGCTACGGCAACGAGCAAACTCACCACAAAAACAGTGGCTGGTTTTTTGGATGCGTATGCCACCACGCCAACCATGGTCGCCAAAACGGCCAAGCAGCCCAAGATTCCTATCGAAAGAAAGCTGCCCAACATCTCGCTATGCACGCGGGGTGCCGCAAATGCGAAGGCTACAATCCCTATCAAAAGAGCTCGAAGCGCCATCAACAACCAGTGCTTGGCTTTCCATCCACGCTCGGCAGTGATCGCTGTTTCCCGGACAAATCGCAGCGCAGGAAAGAGAATCTTTTTAGGT
>JAXMBN010000065.1:0-17161 GCA_046349875.1 Pirellulales bacterium | reverse complement strand
TCGATGGGTTCGCATCATGCAGCCTTTGACAGGGCTGTGGTTATTCGTTGCCGTAGGTTTGCTTATTGCGTTGGCACGGGTGGGGAATGATCAGCCGCATTCCCCTTGGTACTCGAGAGCAGAAAGTCTGATGCGACATCAACAGCCTGTGTTTGACGAACGAGAATTGCCAGCCCATGAGTTTCACCTGGAAAGACGAGGGATGCATCATCCATTAGGTGAGATCTCCCAGCAAAGAACGATTCGTTTCAATGATGGTTCTCTGCTTCAAGCATCGCTGAGCTTGGGGACGGAAGGGACAATGCGACCGCTTGCTCATTTGAAAGCAATGGGTTGGGAGTCCGATGGCAACGAAGTCAAAACCATCGATGGCCCCACCCCAATCTGGAACATGGAGCTCAAGAATCAGGCCCTCAATTCTTTTGGCTATGTGTTGTTGCGAAGTCCATCGGATGAACCAACGCTGCTTGAAAAAGATCTGCCTCCTGCCATGAATCCCTGGGTTCAACGCTTTACGGAATCACCATTGGGGCGATGGTTGTCGCCATCGAGGAATGATGCTCCATTGCGCATGCATGTGATGATCATGCTTATCAGCCCCAACGCATTATCGAGTCCGCAAAAAGCAGAATTGGTCGAGATGATGGAGAAGATTGGTCCTAAGCTGTTGGAATATGGAATGGAGGCGGCCAAATAATGTCTTCTGATCCGAATTCCACTTCCAAGAATTTTACGTCCGCCAAATCCAAGCTCAAAAAACAAGACAATCCAGTCTTGGCCCTACTCTTGGCACCGACCTATTGGCCCGTGGCGATCTTTGAGTGCATCGTTGCCTGGACATTGACTCGCAAATGGTTGCCGTTGCTACTGATCGCACCGTTATATGCTTCTATCGTATTTCTTGGTTTCAGCGCCTACCAAGGAAGCCGTATGAAGCCGATTGAGATCGCAGCTCGCTATTTGGAGTTGTCCGAAAAAGCCGAGTCGGAAAAAGATGATGCGCGGTTATCGATTTTCTATCGACGGCTTTTGGCCACCGAATTGGAAGATTCCAACCGATTCAAAGTGGCGATGTTTTTGGCTCGCCAGAATCGCGTTCAAGAAGCAAACGAACAATTTCGAATCTTGGCTCCTGAAAACAAGATTGGCTATGGTCCTGCTCACTTGGTAATCGCTAAAACCCTACGTACTAATGGAGAATTACAAACACCTCGTGGTTTGGAACGATTTAAACATCATGCCAAAGCGGCGCAGGTTGCCTTGCCGGATGATACGGATGCATTGCTCTTAGCCTCGCAAGTCGCAGTGGCCGAAGGGAAGTCCGAATTGGCCTTCGAATATATGGAGACGGCAGCGAAAGCCAAGCCCGAGTTGCTCCTCCTCTTAGCGCAACTCTATAGCCAGTTCCAGAAGAAAGAGATGCTCAACGCAACACTCTTGCGATCAGAATCGCACTTTACGCCTGTATTGACAAAAAATGCTAGAGATGAGAAAGCGCGAATGGTACTCGTCCAGGTCAAGTCACTCTTGCAGAAGTTGCCCGAAGCGATTGCCTTGGCCGAGGAAGGATTTCGACTCATGCCCAACTCGGCCACCATGCGAGACCTCGTTGTGGCCGTGCATTTGCAAGCATTCGATGCGGTTCCTCCCGAAGAAAAAGCGACTCCCAAAGCTCTCTATTCGTTGGAGAGAGTATTGTCGATTGCTCCTTCCAATGTGGCTGCCCTCGAGAAGATCGCTGCATTCACGATTCGGGATTCGGGCCCTGAATCCAATCAACAATGGGAAAAGCTTAAGGCTCAACTGAAAGAAGCCTTGGCCTCTGGTAACTCGTTTCCATCCATTCACATGATCTTGGCGGATGGCTATTTGCAGCATCAAGAGTTCGACCTTGCTCGACTTCACCTTGAGCAGGCCTTCAGTCAAAACCCACGCATGGTTGCCGTTCTCAATAACTTGGCATGGATTGAATCGAATCGCGAACCACAGAATTTGAATCGAGCTCTGGAGTTGGTACAGAGTGCCTTAGAAATTGCTCCTCAAAACGATGAGGTCAAGGAAACGTATGGAAGCATCCTGCTCAAGATGGGCAACTACAAAGAGACGATTCGGGTCATGGAACCCCTGATGCAACGATTTCCCGATCGCGTATCGATCTGGGATGCGCTTGCCGAATCCTATGCCAAGCTAGGCGATGCCACGATGGCAGAGAGTTTTCGTCGCAAAGCCGATCAGATGCGGAACCGCAAGCCATAAATACCATGGATACTCCGGATCGTTTTGCGTCAGCACCTATTTCTCAATTGTTTGGTTTCAAGGTGCATCCTGGTGAGCCTGGGAGTGCCGTTGTCGATTTCCAGGTAGATGAAAGCCTTCACAATCCGATGGGGCGCGTGCACGGGGGAGTTCTCACGGCCCTTGCCGACGCGGCCATGGGAATTGCATTTGGTAGGACCCTGGAGGACGATCAAGACTTTGCCACATTGGATTTGCATATCCATTTCATGAGGCCCATTCGCAATGGAATGCTTCAGGCCGAGGCCAAAGTCGTCCAAAGGGGATTGCGCATCGGCTTTGTCGAATGCTCTATCTTCGACCACCGTCAGCGTCTTCTCGCGAAAGCCTCTTGCAGCTGTACTGTCCTCTCCAAGGAATTGGAGTAAGCTTAGGCCTGGTGGATGCTTGGGCAAGCCTCGTTGGCCCGAAGACCGTCCAAGGATCGTAGGACCGAAGTTGCTTCCTATTTTGGGTAGGAGATCGATAGATGTTTGCTGTGGCCGTCGAATTCGTCATCATTGCGGGAAAAGAAGCAGCGTTTCGAGAAGCGGTTCAGTTGCAGGCCCACAACTCGCTCACCAAAGAACCTGCCTGCCATCAATTCGATGTGTGTGTTACCTCAGAAGACCCTCGAAAGTTCTTTTTGTACGAGCTGTATGATGATGCCGAGGCCTTTCGAGTGCATCGCGAAACCCCGCATTTCGCAGAGTTTCAAGGGAAAGTGGGGCCACTGATCGAGTCCAAGCGTCTGTTGACTTGGGATGTGCTCAAACCCATCGCTAGCTAATTCGTGGTTCTCGAAGAATCGGGATTTCCGACAAGGTTTACCTAAACCGACTCAACTTGAATCGGCAGACCTACCGATACTACCAGCACAACCGGACGAACGCGCCTGTTTCTGGGTTGTATTGAGGACCTAGATTCGGTTCTAGCAAAGCCTATGCGGTGGAAGGTCACTATGTCGGTTCTAACTCGAAGTTTTCGTTGGCTAGTCCTTGCAGCAGCAACTATCAGTGGTTCCTGGGCCTCGGCTCAGCAGTACCATCCATTTGCGGAGCCTCTTGGCTTCGATCCGGATTGGCAATGGTTTGCCCCGGTTCAGCTGCAAGACTTTCAAGAAATGACCTCGCGCCAGCGGGCCCGTACTGGTTGGTACTTTACGTACGACCGCATGTACCAAGGGGTAACCCGAAGCGATACTGAGCCTCAGTCGGGCAAGGTAGACTTCACGTGGGGTAACCGATTCGATTTCGGTCTCATGGGAGACAAGGAAACGGGTTGGAATTTCAACTACACGTACATGAATGGTCCCAATGAGTTGGATACGATTTATCAAAACCGACTCAATGTCCGAAACACAACGGATACGGGAAGTTATCTAAACCCGCTTTTCCCAAGGGATTGGCGAAACGAACCTCAGTTCCGTGAGCGAGTCTACGTCTTAGCGGATAGTCTCAATGTCGCGACGATGAAGAACTTTGAAGCCAACAAGACGTGGCGGATGGAACCGTATCGCTACGGCGGAATATTGGAACCATTGGTCGGTCTTCGTTACAACAACTTTACCGACGTGGCGGTCAATGACCTTTACTCGACTGGTGATATTGACCTCGATGCCGACGGCACCAATGACGTCACTCGGGAAACGTTGATCAGCAACGAAGCTCGCACGGAAAACCAAATGCTTTTGGGCCAAATCGGCTTCCGTTACATGAAGTACTCGAACCGTTGGACCTTGTCCACCGACTTCAAGGCCTTCGCTGGACCGAACTTCCAAACGCAGCACCTAAGCCTCAAGCAAGAGTTGACGGATTATGGCGTGGCGCCCGCTCCTGGGGATAACCCATTGCGAGGAACCGACCGATTCCTAACCACCTTCGGCGGCCGAAAGAACACTGAAACCGTCGTTGGTATGGACGTGCGAGCTGAAGCAGCCTACACGCTCACCAAGTATCTCGATCTTCGAGGCGGATTCAACTTGGTTTACTTCGGCCGCGGTGTCTGGCGAGGTGTCGCTCCAGCAATCAACAACGGTAACGAATTCTCACAGAACCAATCCGTTGTCATGCCAGGCTTCACCTTCGGTTTCAATCTCAACCGATAAGCCGATCGCAATCAAGCAACTCAAAAGCCTCGCCTTGTGCGAGGCTTTTTCTATTGGTGGATCCCTTTCTCTCGCTTCGGGCCTCTATGCTCTTAGGGAAGCGGCACTCTCTCGCTTCCCTGCGATTGGCTAGCAAAACGAATGGAAGCAGAATCTCTTCCATCCATCTGACTCTAGCCCGGAAGCAGCCTTTGAAGTTCCGTTTGGGTATATTCACAACCCGAAGCGTGAGTTTTGAAGCTGCGCGATTAAGTACTATCACAACCCGATGCGTTAGCGAGGGACTAACTTTTGCAGGGTTTTGCCTTGTCCGAGACATCCCTCGCTGAAGCTTATTGATTCGCTGAAGCTTCTTGATTTGAGTTATTTGGTCCCTCGCTGACGCGTCGGGTTGTGATAACCAAGGCTTTCTGCACGCCGACCGCGAATCAATGCTCCGTAAAAGAAATCCCCCAAGACTCCTGTTGCTCGCTTTCTAAAAATTTTGTAACTATCGCTCAAGTTTCTCGACGTTGTGTTCTCACAACTCGGGAAACGGTCCCGAAACGGTACTCTCAACGTTGGCACGGATGTCACCGCACGAGTACCCAAGTTATGGGTTGAGCAAGGATGCCTGTCCAACAACTGCAACACTGGTATGCATTCGCCTACCGTCACGCATCGTATGCCTTAGCAAGTGCGACGCTGCTGGCTGCTGTGGCAGGACCAGCCTGCGCCCAGGGGCCTCAAAGCAGCGTTCCTGCTTTTGAAGATCCCTCGTTTCGCGACAAACTTTGGGAAGCGGGCGGGCCTCAATTTCGCAACGAAAAGTCGGGCAAACTGATTCTCAGTGTTACGATCGTTGGCAATCGAACTGTTTCAGAAAACAAAATCCTTTCGCACATGCAAAGTCGAACGGATCGCATCTTTGATGCGGAGCAATTCAATCGAGACCTCCACGAACTATACAACACCGACCTCTTTCGCAAAATTGAGCCCTATTTTCTCGATACACCTCAGGGAATTCACCTAAAACTCAAGGTAGACGAAAATCCAACGGTACGTTCGATTGTCTATCATGGCAACAAAAAGCTCGACGATTCGTTGCTAAGCAAGCATGCTGGCATCGTCAAAGGCGATCCCATCAATGCGGCATCGGCCAAGCAGGCTGAAAGTCGTTTGATCGATCTCTATCGTGACAAAGGATTTGCCAATGCCGATGTTACGCTCGTCTCGGGTGGCAAGCAAAACGAAAACGATGTCATCTTTCGTATCAGCGAAGGTGAGCTGGAACGGATTGATGATATTCAGTTCGTTGGAAACCAGGCCTTTGGTGCCGATCTACTCAAAACCAAAATCAAGCTTCGCGACGATCGACGCGGTTTGACCCGCTACATGATGAATGTGGCCGATCGAACCCAGATGTACGAAGATCAGCAGTCGCTGGAACGCTACTATCGAAGGTTGGGTTACTTCGATGCGCGAGTCAGTTACCACTATGACTACGATGATTCGGGTAAGTGGTTAACGTTGACGTATGTGGTCGACGAAGGCAAGCAATACTTCTTGAACGAGATCGCCATACGCGGTAACCAATACCATACCGACGAAGAGTTGATGCGAGCCGTTAAGATTGCCTCGGGCGAAGCATACAACCAGGACAAAGTGGAGCGCGATGCGAAGTTTATTCGCAACATCTATGGGGCCCAAGGATTCATCTTCGCCGAGATCGTTCCATCATTGATCTATCTGCCTGATCACAAAGTCAATCTCGTGTTCGAGATCACAGAAGGCTCGGTCTATCGCGCAGAAGATATTCGCATTCACATCGAAGGTGACAACAGTTACACCAAAGAGCGTGTCGCTCTTGCCATGTTAGGAAAGCTGAGGCCAGGGCAAATCATCGATGCCCGCGAGATCGAGAGCGGCGAACGGCGTTTGCAGTTCTCTCAGATTTTCGAAACCAATCCCCAGCTAGGCGAACCTCCTCGGATCGACGTCTTGCCGGTGGATGAACCCAATGAGAAAGCACGCTGAGTCTCCTATGAACGCAAGAGTTCAACCAATCCAAACTGCTCGGCGCTCGACTCTCAGAGTGAAGGAGGTTCCACTCCCACGCTCAGGAGCTAGAACCGCATTGCGATCTCTGATCGTATTCGCCATGGCTTGTGGATCCACGCAGCTTGGTTGTCAAACGATGGGGCCAGTACCCAGTTGTGGATTGATCTCCCAACAGGAAACGAAGCCAACGCAAGCTACGTCCTTAGCAGCCGCGCGAGTCGATGAGTCCTCGCCCGCTCAGGCTTTAGCCACCGACGCAATTGTTCGTGGCCAATCACCAGATCAGAATTACAATCGCTATACCCAACCGCCCGCTACCAATGGTTACGTCATTCCGCAGTCTACACCGGGATCCAATGACTATTTCCGTGGACCTATGAATCCATCGGGAGCGGCCGTTCCCACATTGGGTGGACCACCGAACGTACAGCCAGGCATAGCCGGTCCACAACCGACCACTGCCTATCAAATGCCGACAGGCACGGCTCCCTACGGAGCCCCTGCTACCAGTCCTTACGGACCGGGAGGAATGAGTCCTGCAACCGATGCACCATTCATTCCGAATGCCCCGATGCAGCCTTACGTTCCTTCAGGATCTACGGCTCCTCCAATCGATCAAGCATGGGCTTTTCCATCGAGCAGTTTTCCAGCCTCACCATCCACAGGTTACCAGCCTCCTGTACGTTCAGCGCCGATCGATGTTTATCTTCAAGAGGCCCAAACGGGACGTATCGTCTTCGGTGGTTCGGTCAACACGGATTTGGGCGTCGCTGGCCAGATCGTCGTTGAAGAACGTAACTTCGATATCACGAGGACTCCTCGCAGTTTCGGTGATCTCTTCAACGGAGCCTTTCGTGGAAATGGCGAAAACTTCCGATTGGAGTTGATGCCGGGTAACCGAGTGCAACGCTATAGCGTCAACTGGACGCAACCTAATCTCTTTGGATACTCCCCATGGAGCCTTTCGCTCGGCGGCTATTTGTTCACTCGCATTTATCGCGATTGGCAAGAGCAGCGATTGGGGGCCCGTGGGATGTTGGGCTATCAAATTACTCCAGACCTTTCTTTTAGTACGGAGCTTCGAGGTGAAGATGTTAAGATCAAGGATCCGCGCGTCAATACATTGGCGGCGCTCAATGAAGTCGTTGGAAGCAACGACTTGTACACGAGCCGCTTCCGTTTAGCTCACAATACGCGCGATAGTCCGTTCTTACCCACCGAAGGTCACTTCCTAGAACTGATTTATGATCAGGTCTTTGGAAGCTACGATTTTCCTCGAGGCCAAATCAATTACAGCAAGTACTTCTTGATTCGCGAGCGAGCAGACGGCGGTGGACGCCATACGCTCACCAGCTCCTGGAAGTTCGGTTTCAGCGGTACAGATACACCGATCTTTGAAAACTACTTCGCTGGAGGTTACACCACGATGCGTGGTTTTGCCTTCCGAGGTGCAAGTCCTGTCGAGAACGATGTGCAGATCGGGGGTAGATTCATGTTCTTGGGAAGCCTCGAGTACATGTTCCCGCTGACTGCTGACGATATGCTGCGCATGGTAGCCTTTTGCGATTATGGAACGATCGAAAAGAACATCGAGATGCACAGCGACAACTTCCGCGTGGCTCCAGGTCTCGGTTTGCGTGTCGCTATTCCAGCTCTCGGGCCGGGTCCGCTCGCGTTCGACTTCGCTTATCCCGTTATGGCTGCCGATACCGACACCAAGCAAGTCTTCAGTTTTTCCGTGGGTCTAACTCGTTAAGTTGAGAGAGCCCAACATGGTTGCAAACGATTCCAGCGCATCGGCGCCCGATTCTTCGGTCGCCGATTTTGCGGTCGACCTCCAGGCGTACGCCGGACCACTGGATTTGTTGCTCTTTTTGGTTCGAAAAGACGAACTTGATCTCACGGTGATTAGCCTGTCCAGAATCGTTGGACAGTTCATCGAGTTCATCGATGTTATTCAGGCAATCGATATCGACGGAGTCGGTGAGTTCGTCGAGACGGCGAGCATCTTGATCGAGATGAAAGCCAAGTTGGTTCTTCCGCACGAAGGACCAATTGAAGAGTCCGAGGAACCTCCGATCGAAGAGACGTCGGACCAACTGGTTCAACGATTGATCCAATACAAACGATATCGCGACGCCGCGTCGCTACTCGATGAACAGAGCCGAAGATGGCAAATGCGGTATTCCCGACTCGCCAATGATCTCCCTGTTCGGAAGAACGATCCAACTGAGCAACCGATTGCCGACTTGGAGATTTGGGATTTGGTGAGCGCCTTTGGACGCATTCTCCGCGAAAATCGCGTGATCGCTACATCCAATGTGATCTACGATGAAACACCAATCCACGTACATATGCAATCGATCCACCGCCGACTTTGTCATGAGCGACGTATCGAACTCCAATCGCTTTTCCCAATGCGTGCTCACAAAAGCACGTTGGTGGCAATGTTCTTAGCCAGTCTTGAATTGACTCGCCATCATGGGGTTTTGGCGCAGCAAGAACAGGATGGTAGTTCCATTTGGCTTGTTCCCGGTCCCGCCTTCCAAGAAGAGTTGGATGTGGCCGAAGTTCATAGCCTGAGCAACGCGCAGATCGAGCGAAGCAATTTGCCTTCACGCCCTCGCTAATCACTTCGGCGATGATTCGCGAAGCTCATTGCTCAGCCGAAGTTGCCTCTTCCCTTCCTGGACAACGAAGTCGACATCCATGAAGGGTTCGTAGCCAATGTCTTGCCAAAGAACCTTTCCGGTTGGATCGATGACGAAGGTCCCATGCAAGGGCATCTGCTCAAAATCATCAAAGCATCGATAGGCTCGAAAGACTTGTTGCTGTGGATCGGCATGCAAGGGAATGGTAAGCGGTTTGTCGTACTTGGCCATTCCCGATTTCAGCGAAGCGATCGATTCAGTGCTAATAGCAACCAACTCAAAGCCTTGATTGCGAATGCTTGAGGCCGCTTTCTCGAATGCTTGAAGCTGTTCAATGCAGTGAAGGCAACCAAAGCCCAAGTAAAAGACGACGATGACGGGTTTACCACGATACTTTTTCAACGCATTGATGTTGCCAACGCCATCTTCCAAGACCCAATCTTCTGCCATGTAGGGTTCCCATCGAAATGGTCCCAAGAGATCCAAGGCAGGTCGCTCGCCAATATCCTTTGGTGGCTCAGGTCGGATTGCCCATCGCGTTTCCCATCCCAGCTCTTTTGCCAATGGAAGTAATCGATCGAGCAATGGAGTTTCCAAGTTAGCATCGAATGCTAATGTCCGTAGTTGCTCGAAGTACTCTTTGGCTTTGATTAGGTCTTGAGCTTTCCAGTGGATATAGGTAGCTACTGCCAAGGGAAGAATCTCTTGTCGATGATCTTTAACGTTCTTCTCTGCGGTCTCTTTGGCTTTGTCTGCTTCGCCTGCCTCGAGTTGCCATTCAGCTTTTAAGCCCGCATCGCGTGATTCGCTCTCTTCAAGCTTCTTCAACGCATCTGCCCATTGTTTTTGTTGCGCCAAGGAGTGAGCCGACACAAGTGCGTGAGCTCGCTTAACGCGTTTCAAATGGTTCTTGGCCTCTTCCAGTTTCTTCTTGCGTTCGTCTTCTTGTTTCTTGTAGTTTTGCAAGGCGGTTTTCTGTGGTTCGCTCGTAGGTTCTCTATCGGCCGTTGAAGGAGGGACTTCCTCAAGACGATCCACTTTTTCTTGCGCCTCTTTCAAATCTTCGGAGAGCAAGTCGTGCCAGTGCTTGGCCTTCTCGTTCTTTCCAAGAGCATAGGCTGCGCTTCCTAAGAGTTGAAGTCGATCGAGCCGAGCATTCACGCTCTTTTCAGGATCGAGCAAAACCGAATCTTCCAGCCCTAAGGCTCGTTCCCATAAACGATACTTAGAAAGAATTTCCAACAACCGTTCACGCCCAAAGCTGTTGCTCCCACGCCCATCGGGTTTGTTGAATTTCGTGTGGCGAGGAAGCGAAATCATATTGCTTGCCAATGCAATGGCATCATCGACTCGACCAATCGCGATCAAATTTCGAATCAGCCATTCATTGTTATGCGCAAAATTGTGAATCTGGTCAGGTAACAAGCGGTAGCGGATCATGTGCGCATGATCGACACGCGCCGAAGCCTCTTGTTGATAGACGGCATCATGGTATCGCTTCAATTCAGAATAGGTATGACCAGGCATGTGCCACATGTGAGCGATAGCAGGTGCAGCAGGACCGCACTTCGCTGCCGATTCCAGGGCTTTTTCGCCTTTTGTCCCATCCCACAGGTGAATGCGATAGTGATGAGCAGGATGCATGGGTTCCAGTGCAAGGACCTCACCGATCAAAGCGTCGACGGCCATTCGGCTCGTGATCTTGAGGTTCTCGTGTTCGCTTTCCCAGAGCCGAAAACAAATGAGGGCTTTGGCTTCGATGTCGTCCGGAAAATCTAACGAGAGCTTTTCCAGATCGCGGATCAGATCGCGAGCCTTATCGGCTTCCGTTCGAGCATCCTTGGTGCGTTTGGTTTTCGACTTGCCCTTGCCAGCATCCTTGGATTTATCGGCATTCTTGGCTTGGTCTTTCTCTTTGTCCCCTTCCTTGTCGTTGTTGAGTTCTACCGCAAGGAATTTGGCCCAAGCTTGAATGTAGAGTTGCTCTCGCTTAGATGCTCGATCCTGATATTGCAGAGCCTGCTCCAAGAATCCTCGAGCCCGTTCATCGTTTTCCTTGTTGGAGATGGCCATGCCCCAATAGGCGATGGCACATTCCGGGTCGATGGTGGCCGCTTGACGAAACGAACGTTCCGACTCCCAAAACCAAAACCCATGAAACTGCGCGAGGCCTTGATTGATGAATCGTGCGGCTAAAGGGCTCTTGGTACTCGCCTTGAAATCAACTTTGCCAACGCCTGAAATCAATTGAGCCGCTTGACGTGGACCTTCGTTGAAGGCTTCGCCGTGGAAGGAGTGTCCCAACGGTTTCGAAAGATCATTTGGATCTTCTTCTTGGGCCCCACAAAGTTTCCCTGTGAGGCTACCCAAGCAACTATGCAGTGCCAAGCTGCACGCGATCATCGCGAACTGCCAACGTTTCATTGATTCAAGCCTATGGTTGAAGGTGGGAGGCTATTTCTTTTCGAAGAGAGGGCTCTTCGGGTTCCCCGCTGACTTAATGTAGGCCATTAAATCGAGGACTTCGTCTTTGGAGAGGGTATTGAGAAGGCCGGCCGGCATCATCGAATTCGGACTCGGCTTGGAGGAGGTGATCGAATCGCGTTTCACACTCTTGAAGTTTCCTGGATCGAGCATGTTGGTCATGACCTGAAGGGTATCCCCTTTCAAATTGGCCACTCGGCCCACCACCACATCGCCGTCGTCGGTTACAAATTGTGTGGCCTGATATTGATCGCTGATCTCTTTGTTCGGTTCAATAATCGCTGCGAGAAGATCGCGATGGTTGAAGCGTCCCCCTGCCCCCGTCAGGTCTGGCCCTTGAATTCCACCCTGCCCTGCAAAGCGATGGCACTTGTAACACAATGCGACTGCGAACATTTGCTTTCCGCGTTCGTATTGATACCCATTCTTTTTGGCATCGAGAGCAGCGATGAGATCATCGACCTTCCATTCTTGAACCATAGCTCGTGGTTTGAGGTCGGCCAATGGATCTTTGGGTTCTGGTAGTTTTTCAACCAAAGCTCCGAGAGCTAGTTTCTGGTCATCGGACAATTGCTTGATGGCAGCTTGGCGAATGTTCTCGATGAATCCACCGAAGGACGCACCACCACGGGCAGACGACATATCGATGAACCATTGGAAATAGGTTTTGCGCGAAGCGTCGGTCCATGATTTGGCTTCGCGAAGCGAAATGGCATACTGAATTTGTTCATCCACAGAGCTGGCAGATGCCATTCTCGCGACGCATCGTTCCACAATACCTGGCGCATCGAGATAAATGAGAAGCGTTGCGAGTTCGCGATTCACAAGCGTGTCTTCATCACTTACAGGAAAACGTTCATTGAGCTGAGCGATCATTTGTTGGCGAAGCTCGGCTGAACCTGAGCCCAACCGAGTAAAACTCAATTGGTACGCCCGCAGGAATTCGAGTTTCTCTTCGCGGCTCAATTGGTTCCAATCCAATCGAAGGAGCGATTTTTGAATCTGGACCTGATCTTGTTCCTTGTTCTTGCTGGAACGAGCCAACGCTACAGCACCCGTGATGATTGCTTGAGGTGACTTGAGGCTCGTCAACGATTGTTGCCATTGGGCTACAGGCAGTAATTCCAAAGCGATTCGGGCAGCCGTTCGTATGGAGCGATCTTTGTTGCCTAGTTGTTGGATCGCCAAAGGGATAACGGAAGCGTCTGGCTTGGCATGATACTGTTCTAACGAACGGCGAAGCGTTCGCGCTTGTTGGGCCTCAGGTGTATCGACGTCACTGGCCGCATCGGTCGACTCTTTGCCCGTATAGCGAACGCGATACAGCGCACTTTGTACCTGTCGTCCTCCAATAGTGAAGTACATCGATCCATCTTGCGGATGAACCACTAAATCGGTTACCGGCAAGGGCGCAGCAGACATGAACGGTTCAAACGTTCCCGCATACGAGGCACCGGAAGGTTGCATCTCGACGCGATAGACGACGCCATAACTCCAATCGCTGATAAACAATGAACGTTGGTACTTGGCAGGGAACTTGGCACCTTTGCCAAACACGATTCCCGTTGGGGAACCTGGGCCAATGTTGACCACTGCACCGAAACTATCGGCATAGTATTCGGGCCACTTGCCTGTCCCATTGCGCCATCCAAACTCAGCGCCGCTGATCACGTGATTCACTCGCGTCGGACGATACCAGGGAGTTCCAATATCCCATTCCATATCCGCGTCGTAAGTAAACAGATCGCCGTGCCCATTGAAGGCAATGTCGTATTGATTTCGGAAACCCGTGGAGACGATTTCGATATCGCTTCCATCTGGGTTCAAGCTCAGAATAAAACCACCAGGTGCTAGCCGATCTTTCATGAAGCCCCGTGCATCTGGCATTCTTCCGAGAAGATGGTCTTCCGACCAATGTTTTGGGACAAGCGATCGCGACACATTCTTGGGGAGATCGGTTTGGTTGCCGGCTGCTAAATAAAGCCTTCCATTGGGGCCTTCGATGATGGCGTGCGGTCCATGCTCGGCACCACCGTTGAGTTCGATGAGTTGCTCGATCTTCTCGAACTGATCATCTTTGTCTAAATCCTGAGCGCGATATAGGCCGCTTCCCTTCTTGGCATTTACATCGATGTAAAGTCCATCTTTCGTATGAAGTAAGCCTTGTGCTCCTTCAATCTCGATATTCAGGGCTTCGACCTTGAGATTGGCGGCCGAGTCCAAACCGGAGATGCGATAGAGTTTGCCGTATTGATCGGAAGCAATCAGTCGCCCTTGTAGATCGACGCAAAGGCACACCCAAGAACCTTGTTGCTTAAGAGGTACTTCATAAAGAAGATCCACTTGGAAGCCCTCGGGCACCCGAAACGAACTGGCAGGAGTCGCACCCAATTGCGCGAAAGAAGTCGAGGTGCAGCATGCCAGTAGGAAGAGGCTACCAGCTTTCAAAAGAAAACTTCCTAATAGTTTCTTAGTCATAAGAGTGGCTTTGGACCGGAGAGGGAGGAAGGGAAGACACGGAAAGGTAGAATGGTAGTATACTTCGGAAAAGAAACACGAGGAAACACCCCGCCTCTCCCGGGATGTTGAATGGCTCGAACAAAGCTTGGCAATCGGTTTTATTAATGAAAAACCATTTGCCATTGATGTTTTCGGGCCCCGATCTCTAATGCACTCACCTGTCAAGAAAAGCTGCTGAATCGGCTGATTTTTCGCAGGAATCTGCTCGGCTCTGGGAGAGGAACATGACTGATCGGTCCATTGAGAATGGGTGGTTGATTCAAGATCCAGTTCGTCAATTGTCCTGGGTTCGTCATGAGCCGCGGCCATCGCAAACAGCGATGGAAATGCGACAGTACGTGTACATGCAAATGGCTGCTGCGGATCTTCCTTTGGATCCTTCGACGCAGGCAAGCATTGGATTGCCGGAAGGCTTGTTGGCGAATCTCGAAGAGAAGAATCGTTTGCTGACGCAGCTTCAAGCTCCCATCGATCAGCGAATTGACGAGTTCCTCCAAATGCACTTTGCATCGCTAGGCATCGAATTGCGATTGCCCAAGCATTCGTTGGTGCTCGATCGTCATGGAATGGCTCGCGAGTTAAGCTTGCCCGCAGATAGCGACACCACGGAGAGCCCGCTCTTGCGCTCGTATCGAGCATCCAATGGCGTGCTTCATAATCCACGATTCGATCGACGAACGACGCAAGGGACCTTTCACGTGGCAGAAGGTGGCTTGCCCATCCCTGCAGACAAGATTGCTGTTCCCAAGGAAGTCTTTGCAAAGTTGTTTGACGAAGCGTTTCGCCCGCCGCAAGAGATGATGCGACTGCCATTAACAGCCAGTAGCACGACTCCAGCAGAGACGTTTGTTTCTTTGTTGATACGTCCCTTGGTTTGCCCTCAAGTGGGCGGATACTGTCGTGCCAAGAGTATGGAGATCCGCTTCTTTGCACCGGGTTCGTTGGTAAGCAATCTCGATTTTGTCGAATCCATCTTTGGCAATGGTGGCGATCCGCTTGTTCCCGAGAATGACGCAGCCTTGGATGTACTTCATTGGACAGGCCATACAGGATGCATCATCCTTGCACCTCATCTTTCCCAACTCAAGAAGAAAGATCTGGGCCTTCCCCATTTCGATCAAGCCACGGAACGTCAGCGACGTGACGGCATGTGTTGGAAAGACCCAGACGAAAAATACAATCAGGGGCAGGCATTCAAGGTTACCTTCCGAACGGAAGAAGGAATGATCCTCACCCTGATCGCTGATAACTATTACGGCTATTGCAAGAAAGAAGTCAAAACGCAAATCAGTTTCGCCGCGAATCTGTTAGGTAACGTTGAAGAAGAGCACGCTGGCGGAGCTTTAGCTTTTGCTTCGTGGAGTCTTGGGGACGAGTTTCAATTCAATTCTTCGCGCTACAACGGTCGCACCTTCGCCGATGTGGCTCGCGACTATGCCGAGTTCATCGATGTTCAAGAAGGTGGCTGGGGCATCGATCGACATTATCCCGAACTGATCTACGTTCCCGAACATGCCAAAGCTAGTTTGCATAGCCAGTCTATCTCGTGGCAATCCGAGACGGGTACGACTCGAATCCCTATCGAACCTGGCAAGATCTATATGGGACCGAGCGGCTACAAGCTGCATATGGAAAAGCACCCGGCGGCCCCTTCTTGGCGTTTGGTCGGTACGGCCGGCGAAGGAACGGTTTGCCACAAGCCTTGCACGGTTTCCGGGGGTGGAAAGAGCGAAATCAGTAAGTCTCTTCGAGACTACAAGATCTCAGGCCCCATATTTGTGAATGATCTCGATGAAGATTTCGAATGGATCGAAAAGATCTTCGAACGCGATTACTCCGATCGATGGAAGTCGGATTCGCCAGAACGCCCCGACTATGCGCAACGTACCAGTCGCAAAGTACTTGATCCCAAACGATCCTTGGGAAGCGTGATCAAGTTGCTCACGCCTTCGATCGACTATACCGATGAATACAACGCTTGGCTGAAGTCGATACCGAGCCACATCTATGCCATGGCTTTCATCATCAAAAGATTTTCCAAGCCCGAATGGGAAGGGAATTGGAAACAGTATTTTAGTGTCGACATTGTCAATGGTGACGCAGGTCACGAGCTCAAGTTTCAGAACCGCAAACTTGTCGGGATGTATCTTCGCGTTGGACTCGATGGTCAGCAACGTTGGCGCACCTACAAGCTTCGTCAAGACTTTGCGGCTGCATCGAAAATCCAGTTGGAAGATGACATCACAGCCAGCGTGGTTGTACCGGGGAGATTTCTTCCAACGCTACCCGGCGTGGATCTATCCAAGAGTTATAAGTTTGTGGCCAACTGCGAGTATCGGCTGTTTCAGCGGCCCGATGATGCGATCCATCGCGGCCTCGATAAGCAAACGGAGGCTGATATTGCTCGCGATGGAAACTTCTTTTGCAATTTCGAGCCTCTCGATCGCAAGCAAGCCACGGCCGAACGAGCCAATGTGGTGAACTTCGATCAATACACCGAGCCGATGAAGGATCGTTTGCAGCAGTTTCTCGAATCGAAGCAATCGTATGTCGTGAGTTCGGCTTGCCCGCGCATTGTCGATGGAAAACCAAGCAAGAATCCACGCTACCTTCAGGATCGTCCCGATCTCATCAATCCGCTGGATCGCTATGTAGCATTTCGTGGAACTCAGCTCTTCCGCGCAACGCCCTACAACCAACCGGTCCCTTTGCCCGTCGGAGCGATCTTATCGGGTCGGCGCAACAATCCTGCCGATCGCGAAGCGGGATTCCGAGCTCTCTCGGTTTACAACCCAATCCACTATCAAGAGCTGCCAGAACTTTTGATGGACTATATCTGTTCGCTGACGGGCAAGAGTCCTTCGACGACCGGGGCTGGCAGCGAGGGTGCGCTCACCAAGGGGCCATTCAATGCTTTGTTGCCTATCTACGATTTGAATACAACCGTTGTCAGCATGATTTTGACTGGCCTAGGTGGTTTCAGTACGCCGGCTGGACATATCGGAAGCGAAGTGGAAGTAGGGCATGACATCAGTATGCTCGTACCTGAAATCTGGTGTCGCTTGCGTCCCGAAGAACGCGAACC
>JAXMBN010000064.1:0-22180 GCA_046349875.1 Pirellulales bacterium | reverse complement strand
TTGCGCATCGAATAAAGCGTCTGTTGATAACGCTCTCCCACAGGCACGATCATCAAGCCACCTTCAGCTAGTTGATCCACTAGCGGCTGCGGAACCTTTTCAGGTGAACAGGTGACGATGATCTTGTCGAACGGTGCAGCTTCGGGCCAACCCAAGAATCCATCGCCGATTCGCGTATGAACATTCTTGTATCCCAATCGTTCGAGGACTTTGGTAGCACGCTCGCCCAACGGCTTCACGATCTCGATCGTATAAACATCCTTGACTAAAGGACTGAGAACCGCGGCTTGAAAGCCCGATCCTGTCCCAATCTCTAAAACTTTATCGGTCGGCTTGGGCTCCAAGGCTTCCGTCATGACCGAAACAATGTAAGGGCTGCTGATCGTTTGCTTGTCGCCGATCGGAAGAGCCAGATCAAAGTAGGCCCGGTCTTGCTGCGAGGCAGGCACAAACTCATGCCGCGGAGTCGAACGAATCGAGTTGAGGACCCGTTCATCGCGAACTCCCCCTGGTATGAGAACCTCACGCACCAGTTTCTCGCGGGCCGCTTGATAGATCTCACTCGTTTGCGATTGAACTGTAGTTTCCATTCCGATGATGAGTGCCCCCGCTATGGCAATGATGGAGAGGCGACTTTGCAGCGTCTGTTGATGAATTCCCCAAGGCATCGATCCACCCCTCCATTCACGTCTTCCGACAAACAACTTTCAGCATCTTAACCCCGACGATGAAAAGTTCCTACGATATCGTATTCCCATGGAACCGACGGGGTTACCACCATTGGTGGTCCCTTTTCCGCGTTTCCACACCTCGGTGAGTTTCTATCATCTTGGCTCAGCCACCCCTTGGACACATCGTACCGATACCAGTCTGCAGCGAACTCTTCTGTTTGGCTCGCAGCCCGTTCCAGTTATTCCGATTGTGCCAATCGTTCCTGGCCCCAATCGTTCTCCCATAGAGATGGAAATTGCTATCGTTCAACGGAGCAATGGTTGCGTTCGGCACAAACCTATCTTTTGGACCCTCGCCAAGGATCGGTGCTCGATTTCATCGATAACGAAGAGGAAAGCCAAGGACGGGAGGCACATCATGGGCATTCCGCGTTCATTCAGATCCCACTTTGTTTTCCGCAAGGATGCGGCCAAGGTGTGGCGAGATCTCAACCCCTAGAAGGCAAGGAAGCCTACGATGCGTCGTCGCTATCTACTGCTCGCGGTATTGGTTCTCGCTGGCTGGATAAAGTCAGTTCACGCAGGCCATCCTTACGATCCAGCGGACCCACGACCCGATTTCTTGCCTCATACTCTGTACTACGCTCACGATTCTTATCGCAAGACCTACAATCGGCCTCGCTTCATCACAGGTTATTTGGGATCGAAGTTTGAACCATCGTCCCAAGAAGCCATGTCCTGGAAGGATAGCTACTGCGGCGGCTGGTATGGCACGCATTGCAAAACGCCTGTGCCTCACTATTACTATCCTAAACCCTGGGAAGCTTTGAACGTCGGTCCTCGCCGCGATTCGAGGATTCCGCCATCCGATCCATCGGTCGATCCCAAGCCAATGGATTCGCATTCCTCGGCAACCCCTTCGGACTCTCCAAGCCAATCAACGCGAGCTATCCTCACCGCAGCACAACGAGATCCAAGTCGTTGAGAAGCAGTGATCGTGGGAGGTTGGGATTCCAATGCTTGCGACTCGGTCCATGGTGAAACCAGCGCAATACCAATTTAAGTGCTAATGCAATAGCTCTACATTTGGCTCATCGGTCGCATGAGATAATTCGGCATGCAGACCCGTGAGTATGCGTTGAAAGCACTCCTCTGCCGTTTGTTCAGAAGTCTGCTCATAGGCGTTGGAAATATGCTTCATCAAATCAACGAGCAAGATACCCCAGTTTGCTGGATCATTCCAAAGACCCGTCGCCAGAGTAACGTGTTGCTTTCCTTCCGCTGCCCATACCCGCAATAGTTCTCTTGAATTCGCTGTCGAATTTGCGATGGGTGGAATCGGTAGTTCATTGGTATGTGCCATTTCGATTCCTTTTTTGTTCAGTAAATTTCAGGCAAAATCAAACGAGGAAGCGAATGGGAGCGATGGGGTCGACTTGATTGACTACATCATTTGAATTTGCACGACGGCAGCTTCAAACATTTGCACGTTACGATCGTTTGCGTGCCAACATAAACACATGGATCAACGCTCCAACTCCAAAGGTGATGACACACGCCCAGAATTCTGATTTCTTGTTGGGATCGGCATAGGCGGCGACGAGCAATACGACGGAAAAACCTACGAAGATGGCAGCGCAAACATGCTCATACCAACGAACCTTGGGGCTATGAGGCATTCTCAAAGGTAGCCACCATATACTGGCAATGGCGAGTGCTCCGCAAGCGGAAAGCGTCAGCCCCAAATACGTGATCAACTGTTGTAATTGTGCCACCCACACCACAATCAAACTAAGCCCCGCTTGAACGGCTATGGCCCAACGAGGAATACGCTTGCGAGCTGCAAACAGCTTGGGCATCACTCCATCCGCGGCCATCTGAGCATACACACGAGGCCCAGCCATCAGCATGGCCAACACTGCCGTGGCAGAACTGATCACGATCGCGAATCGAACCATTCCTTCCAATGACCCGCCTCCAATCGCTCGGGCGACAATCGCAACAAACTCTTCATTCCCCGCCAGCTCTTTGGCAGGTATGGCATACAGGAAGACAGCGTTGAGTGCCACATACAAAAACGTCACGATCAATGTTGCCATCCACATCGATAGCGGTATCCGCTTATCACCTTCCGGCAATTCGCCCGCCAAATAAATCGCAGCATTAAAGCCTGTATAACTCAGCGAGATCCAAACCAAGGATCCCATCATCGCCGCAAGAATCGTCCAGAAACTCGCCCCTTCCAAAGGCAACGGAGTCAACGAACCCGATTGCCAACCTTGTTCTGGGCCAAACGTTACGCCAACGACCAAAAACAAAACCAAACAAACGACTTTCAAAAGCACGATGACGTTTTGCAACCATGCCCCTGTCTGAAGATGTACCGCATGAGCGATCGCGGCCAGGACAATTGTCAGCGATGCTACACCTTGTATCCAATAAGGACCGAACGCGGGTACCGTATATTTGCCAACAATCAACGCCGACGCTGCAATCGGGGCAGTGAATCCAGCCACCAACGAAATCCATCCCGCTAACGATCCCACGAAGGGATGAATCAATCGCGAAAGATAGAGATACTCGCCACCTCCCATCGGAAGTCGCGAAGCCAAAGCACCATAAGCAATGGCGCCGCACAAGGCCATCACCCCGCCCAGCCCCCAAACGATGAGGACATAACGAGCCTCACCAAGCCCCAAAATCGAATAGCAGCTCGACGTATAAAGCCCCGAGCCAATCATGTTGGCAATGACCAACGCCACGAGGGTCCACAGCCCAATAGGTGACTCGCGTCGTTTCCTACGTTTTGACTCCCTCATGCTCGCTCTTTCCGATCTGCTATCCATGGAAGTCACGGCATTCTGCTTGGCTGTGAATCCCGCGTCACCTACTCGACATTCCTGGAGGAACCAACCATGATCATAGCATGGATCAGACCCAACTCGTAGCCATCCCGTTCTCTCGTGGCGCACGACTTCCCTGGGACGATTGGTGGTGGTCGTTGGATCCACACATGAAAAGACAATTTAGAGGATTAGTTGGCCCTTCCTGTAACTTGGTTGATCGTAAGTCGCTAGGCCATTCCCCACTGGAAAATCCTGAGCAACGTTCCCTTCGTTCGCGAGATCGATGATTCTATGGTCCCCTTCAACCGCCGAACTTTTCTCGATTCTTTGTTGACCACTTCTGCCGTCCTTTGGGCCCAACCCAGTTGGGCGATTCAAGAAAAAACGACGACGCAATCTCCCCGATTGCGATCCAAGTTGGCTCGCGGTCAATCGGTTGCAGCGACCGTCCATCCACTAGCAACGGATGCGGCTATCCGCATTCTGGAACGCGGTGGATCGGCAATCGATGCAGCCGTCGCTGCGGCGGTTACGCTCAGCGTCGTGGATGGACACAATTCCGGTATCGGTGGTGGTTGCTTCATGCTTATTCGCTCCAAGAACGGTGAGCATCTCGCCATCGATGGACGCGAACGCGCCCCTGCGGCAGCCCGTCCCGACATGTTCCTTCGCGATGGAAAACCCGATACACAGTTAAGTCAAACAGGACCGTTAGCATGCGGTATCCCCGGGGAGATCGCGGCACTCGATGGAGCGCATCGTCGTTTCGGCAAGCTCCCATGGAAAGATCTTTTCGATTCCGCCATCGATGCGGCCGAGAATGGATATCTCATCGGCGCAGCAACGCTTCGAGCCATCCAAGAGGAACAAAAGAACCTAGAAAAGTTTCCGGCTTCGGCGGCTATCTTCCTACGCGATGGAAAGCCACCTAAGCTCGGCGATCTGCTCATCCAAAGCGATCTCGCTCGAACCTTGAAGCAAGTGGCTGCACAAGGGAGCAAATGGTTCTACGAGGGTGAGTTCGCAGAACGCGCTTCAACCTATCTTCAGTCCATCGGCGGAATCGCTAAGGCTAGTGATTTTGCCCACTACACGGCTCCGATACGAACTCCACTTTCGACTTCGTATCGTCAGCATCGCATCCTTGGATTTCCACCTCCAAGCTCCGGCGGTCTTCATATCGCTCAGATGCTCACCATGCTCGAAGCATTTCCGATGCAAGAGTTGTATCGCAATCAACCATTGCAGTTCTATCATGTACTCGCGGAAACAATGAAGCTTGGGAAGCCTTTACGATCGAGCCGCATTGGCTCGGTGATTCGATCATGCCAAGTTCCTGAAGGGATTAATCGACCCCGAGTACCTTCGCGACCGAGCTCGTCGGATTCGACTCGATGCGCTGACACCGGTTGAGTCGCAAGGTACACCACCCACTTCGCTCGGATACTATTCCGACGATCGCAAGCACACCACGCACCTGACCATCGCCGATGCGGAAGGAAACTGGGTAGCGATGACGGCGACGGTGAATACCACCTGGGGCAACAAAGTGGTCGTTCCACAAACCGGTGTCATGCTCAACAATCAAATGGACGATTTCAGCATCGCCCCAGGGACACCCAATGCCTTTGGGCTCGTCGGCGCCGAAGCGAACAAAGTGGAAGGGGGCAAACGACCTTTGTCCAGCATGAGCCCTACCATCGTTCTCAATGGTGATGGTATCCCTGTGCTCACATGCGGTGCTGCAGGCGGTCCCAAAATTATCAATGCAACTCTTCAAGTCATTCTTCGCTGCCTAGACTTGGGACAGAACATCGACGATGCACTGGCCGCGCCACGCATCCACCATCAATGGCGACCCGATCAAATCACCCATGAACCAACGCTGCATACAGACATCGTCGAAGGCCTGACTAAAATGGGGCATACTCTCAAAAGCCTACGAACAGTGGCCGTTGCCCAAGGTATTCAACGCAAACCAGAATACTTACAAGCTGCAAGCGATCCGCGTGTTGATAGCTCCGCTCTCGGCATCCCCTAATCTCTTGTCATCGCGATCTCTGGTGGTTCCCATAGCGACAAGTCGAATGACAAAAGTGAGAATTAGCTCTGCGCTCGATAGAGCCCACCGAAATTCCATTGAGGTTTATACCAGTGGTACAAATGCAGCTGGCGAGATAACCGCGAACCTTCGAGCGAATCCACGTCCATGATGGCGACTTCGAAATTTGCTGTTTTATCGGTGGTGGATGCGATGCCTATGCGATGCAACTGCAGCCGCTTCTCCCAATCGTTTGTTTCACCCACATAAACGATTTGGCCTTCGCGATTGCGAAGCGCGTAGACGACCACCTTGGAATCGGCATCAACTTTGCATTGCTCCAACTTGATCCAATCCGCATCTCGAAACTTTCGCAACCCAAGTGTCTTCGCCTTCATCGCCTCGGACCGTTTCGTTGCCAAGGCACTTTGTTTCCGAAGCTTGAGAGCACCCCAACGGTATTCGAGAGGAGTGTAGCCTGGAGCAAGCGATTGAGCGATCTGATCGAACGCTGTGGCCATTCGTGGATCGCACAAAATTTCATCCAAGCTAACACCAGCGTATTGTTCGGCGATTCGCTTCCACGCGATCTCGGAAGCAAAGAGAAACGGATCGACCTGATCCCAATCGATACTCGTACGAGCGTTCGTCTCTACTTCCATACGTCGCAACTTGCCCGACTTCCGAAGCCGAAACAAAAATCGATTTCGCTCCGCAGGCGACAAATCGATTTTCGTGCGATCACACGCTTTCTGAAAATCCTCATTCAACAAAGGATCCGCTACCAATCGATCCACGGAAAATCCGCGATTACTTTTCTTCGAAAACGCTTTAATCAATTTGCTTGGTTAGCAGCTCCCTCTTCCACGCCATCCAGCATGAATGGTAAAGCCGCCCGAGCCTTCGGTGATTCTCGCCCAATCGACGCGCCTTGCGCATACGTCGATGGGCATCGCTTTGGGTTCTTGGCGAACCTTCCAAATCATCGCCGATGGACACGTCTTGAATTCGCTTCTGCCCAAGCTTGACGTAATTTTCGACAACTCAACCCGACGAAGTTACGACCAAGCTTCTTTACACGGTCAACGTTGTGCAACTCCCGGCGAACGGGTCCAGCACGACGTCTCCTCCGAGCTGCCCGGAATGATTCTCCCCAACAATTGCTCCGGCATCTGGCATCCGGCGGAAGCCGCCTCCGTTCCTTAAAGGTTCCTGCGACGAGGAAGCCATTGTATTCGTCTGGGTTAGTAAACCCTTCAACAACACAACCCGCGGCCGCAAGATCCATGTGTCGTCTGGCATCCGTCCCGTCGGATTGGCCTGCTTATCGCCATATACCTAATTGTCGCCGAAGGACCGAGATCAGTTGCCATGAAACGTGAATCGCTTCGGATCTTGACGAAATAAAACAGATGGCATGACCAGTAAATTTCGATGCAATGAACTCCAAAAGTGTAATACCAAAACGACCCAACTTCGCGGATAAACCCCAAATGCTGGCTTCCACTTTGAGCTCTGCAGCATATTCATCGCCAATGGCAAGCCAAATGCGCCTCGGTCATCCAAGACGTGCTACGGCCCCGCCATCCACGTCCGCGACCATTCGATATACGTACTGATTCCAATCGATCGTGATACTCGTCAGTAGTCGTATCCGAGCGTTGAAGGGTGGATCGGCAAAGGCCAAATGAACTCGAAATCCCAGCGAAGTTGATTAGAAGGTGGTGAAATACAGTCCCCTTGGTGAACCCGTCCCAGCCAGCTTTTATTCAGCAGTTTTTCCATTGGCCATCCGTTGTGATTTGCAAATCTTTTCGTGGTCGTCTGAAATCACCCCGCAAATTATAGCCGAGTTGCACTTGGCCGACCCAATCTCAACTCGGCCTATTTCGCTGTTGAACTCGGTCTACCCCGAGGATTTCCCAAAGAAATCCCTTCGTTTTGCGAGCTTCGTGTCCATCGAACCAGTGTTCTTATTTGGTCTTGAGATAGGCAGGTTCGGCTTCGCATCGACCAAAGCAACCCCGCGTCACCAAATCCAAATAACGTTCATCGGCCACGGTCGCCGTATTGTGACCGAGCGTCGTTGCAAACACTCGAGTCGTGTCTCGATAGTTATTGGTCCAGATCACTGCGAAATCCTGGGTCACTTCTTTTACCTCGTCCCCTTTTTTCGTCTTGTAGGACTGCTTTCCTCGCGCCAATTCGGAAGCCGAGGACAACAACTTACCGGTCGAGTTGTTATACAGCTCTTCATTGATCGTGGTCCATTGAGGCAAGTCATTGGCGATCGGATTCTCTTCCGCCGTGTAGCGAATCTCGATGTGAGTTTGGTGAACTACCCCGTCGATTGGAGCCCCGTAAACTCAAACCACGGGCGGCTTTATCGGGATAGCCTTCGCTGCGATAACTATGCATACCACAATGAAGCACAACTCGCCGGAAGTCCCTGCCGGTGCGGTCGATTCGATTACTCAACGCAAGATCTTCACATCCGAGGTGGCCCAATGCACGATCACATCGAACCCATCCGCCCAGGTGTAGTTTACAGACGGGATTGAGATGCGATGTTGTCTTCTCATTTGAATCATAGGCAACGATTTCAATACGAGCTCGAGCAGCAATCCTCGACAATGCCTCTTGCTGACCGACGTCGGGCGAAACAACCTCCCAACACCAGAAGGGCTTTGATTCGAGCCACCGGATCGGCTGCAAAGCCAACACTTCAGACGATCGTCAAGGAAAAGTAGTGGACACGATCGATCAGAATGATCTCCAATCACCGGATGGAAACGCACGGTGACTCCAGAGGAGGCGAGTAGCGGTGGGCTTTAAGCTGAATGTAATCAACGGAATTTGCTCCAAAGCAACCCCCGCTACAAACATACGCTAGCCCTACATCCACCACAAGCAATGAAAGATTCTTGCCCGTTTCGCAAGGCGATTCCCATTTTTGCGGATCCCAACAATCCCACCTCCCTCAGATTTTGGCAATTCGCGACCGGGTTGTGCGAGGAGTTGGGCTGCGCTTATACCGCTGGAGTTCTTCGCGCATCATCGATCGTGCTTGCCGTTCCGCGATGGAGGATGTTGTCGAATTGGAACTCCCAAACCAACCAGGTGTCGACCGACGCATCTGAAACTCGTCGACTCAAACTATGACTGGTACGTTCGGTGTCATGCCGAACCCTGCCACTTATCCCGAAACCGATGCCCGTGCTGCGCGGAGTCGTTTCCGAAATTGTCGACATAGCCGTACGCAATCGAAAGAATATTTGAACAGAGCCGCGTCGAACAAAAGATGAGTAGCCGGCCTGTATTCAGCCGCCTGCCGGGATTAGAAACCGAATACGGCCCTTTACCTTTACCCACAAGACTCCGTTACTTCGCTCTCTTCCACTCTCGATGAGACCGTTGATTCCGATCGCGAGTTGGCTCAAACGCAGACGCGACCAGACATCTGATTCGATAACAACCACGATCACGGTAGTACTCGAAGCTTCTAGAGAACTTTGCCAACAAAGCCCACTCGTTCCTCTCGCAGCGACTCCAAGACGTTTTTTATTGCAAACGGTGGATGCGTCTCGTACGAAACGAGTTCTTGCGATGCTCGCGTTCGCGGCCTGCTCGAAGGGGCCACTCCAGAATGTACGAGTCCGCTAACGTTGCTTTCTTATCAGACAGCTCAGGATGAACTACTTTCCGAAGCGACCCAAGATGCATTTGGGAAAGCCAACGCCAAACTCATCAAAAACTCGGCCGATGCCTCAGGCCATCTCTACGGTCAACAAGAAAAACTATGAAGTCGAGATCGCCCACGGTTGAGATTATTGGTATGGCGATTGGGCTTGCTGGCCTGCTACTCACTCGCCTTTACAAAGTTTGCCCTGAGCCTGTCTGCGTTTGTTTTTGCAGGATCGTTTTTCAGCGAACAATTGCAAAAGCAATTCCTCAGCACAGATCCCAACGAAGAAGAAAATACCTGAAGTTTGAAGCCAAATATTCCAAAAGATCCAGCTGAACGCCTTTCTCCGCGATGGGTTCGATTCTCCGTTCAGGCACGTGCCGGGTTGCACGCGCCCCTTGCTTTTGCATTGTACGGATTGGAGCCCATGTATCCATTTTGATTCCGCATCGAACATAGATGATGGCTTTTCTAGCCACGCGTCCGTGCTTTTCGATGGTGTCGGTTATTTCGATGCTTCGGGTCGTTATTGGCTGGGAGCGAAAGCTGCTTGGTAACCACCGTAACGGCTTTGGCAATTACTTGGGAGAACGCCCACCTTTCGTGACTGACAGCCGCGTGCTCATCTGCACCGACCCCTGGCATAGCCTGGAAGGCTGGAGAAAGCTATTCCGACGTCGCCAACGCATTCAGATTAGCATCGGCGATGCCACGCCCAATCCGAGCGTGGAATACCTGCGAGTCGGAGTCACCGATCTCGTTCTCGATATGGTGGAGAGCCGATTCGAAGTTCCACTACCCGATCTCCAGCAACCTCTTGCAGCATTCCATCGCTTCGCTGGCGACTGGATGTTATTGCATCGCTCTCCCAACAAACGCCAACAACCACTCAACGCTATCGAAATCCAACGCGAATACATCCAAGCCGCTCGACGATTCTTGCATCATCATTGGCAAGTTCCCGACGAAGCTTGGGATGTTCTCCATCGATGGCAAACCACCATCGATCAACTCGCCGAAAGTCGTACCGACCCCAACTCGCAGCGATGGCTATTGGGTCGAGTCGACTGGATCAGCAAAAAATGGTTGCTCGATCAAGTCGATCCTTCGGCGGAATGGAGCGTCCGCAAGAAGGTCGATATGCGGTTCCACGAACTATCCACCGAAGGATATCACACCAAACTTCAGCAGGCCCTCAATCTTCCCTTGCTACTCGATGCCATGGATGTCGATCGAGCTCGACGCATGCCTCCCCAAGGCACCCCTGCAACGCAACGTGGATACTTCATCCGCGAATTCGCTTCCGTTGAAGAACCAATACGCGTCGATTGGGAAACGGTGGAAATCGGCGAAGGTCGCGAACGCCGCATCGTCCCCTTGCGCAAACCGCGCTGAGTTCACAGCGTCAACGATCGCGTTCGCATCGAACGCGATCGTGAAATTACCTCGCATCCAATCGGATCAAGCACCACTCGCAACTTGACGTCGTTGATGGATCGACGCGATTAACTTCTTCTGCGGACTTGCGAACTTCTCAATTCCCTCACGCATCAACACCGCGAAAAGATCGGCTTGGTCGACCGATCGATCCAACTCTTCCATAACAGAGGCCTCGGGCCACTCTCGAATATGACTCGAAAACGTCCGGCCGCTCGCAGCTACCGCATCGTTGGTTTCAGGCGGATTGGTTTGAATATCGCTTCCAGCCAACGCCTCCACATACTTCCACGCGGAATCGGATGGATCCTTGGTACCGGTGCTGGCAAAAATGATTTCCTGCGCAAGTGGCGTTGGATGTTCAGACCAGAATCGAATATTCTCTTGCCAAATGCGTTTCGCGTTGAGAATTCCCATCTGCCCTTGCGCTGCCGGTGACAACTGGGGCACCTTTTGTTTGGTGTACTGATCTACGCGCGAAACAAAAATGCTATAGACACTCTTAAACGTGGAAAGATTGCTTCGGCGCTGCGCCCCACGCCAGACAGAATCCCTCGCTGCCTTGTATTGATCCATCGTGAAGATGAGCGTCACATTCAACGTGACACCCGATGCGGTCAGCTCTTCCAGAGCTTCGATGCCAGCAGGTGTGGCAGGAACCTTGATCATGCGATTGGTATGCCCCTGAGCCCATTGCTTGCCGAGGGCTATGTACTTGGCCACTCGTTCAGCATGAGGCATATTCAGATCGGGATCCTCAATCAAAGGATCCAATTCAAAACTAACCCAACCTGCATTCCCACCGGTCGCTTTCCAAGTCGATTGAAAATCTTGTTCGGCCGAGGAAACCAAATGGTCGGTCAACTTCCATGCCACCTCCGAATCGGTGACTTCGGAGGAAAACTGTTTCAATTGCTCATCGAACCGACCACTTCCGAGTAGTCCGCTGATGATGACAGGATTGCTCGTGGCCCCGACGGCCCCCCAAGCAATATTCTTCTTCACCAAATCGGGATCGACGGAATCCAAATAGAGCTTCGTTCCTGAAGCAATCAACGATCGAATGGACTCAGACATGCCATGTTCCTTGCAAATGCGACCGTGAAGGCGTCGCGGAGAAAGAGAAGTGATCAGGTGACGTCGTGGATTCTACCCTCTTTTAGTGAGGATTGGATCCCCAGGAACGTTGACTGCATTTTTGTCGCAGACTTGTGAAAATAAAGAACTCACTGTGGCTTTTTGAAACCCCATCCTTCATCATGAGAAAAGAGTTGGTGAATGATGGCCTTACGATAGACGAGGAGAAGACCATGGGTTGGACCGCCAAGCATTGCATCGTCGTACCCTTTGATTTCTCAGACCATTCGCATAAGGCGATCGATCTCGCACTCGAAATGGTCGACGCACCAGAACATGTTCATGTCATTCACGTGTTGCCCTTCATCGTCCCGAGTGAACCTGGTGTCGTTTGGGGAATGGTCGATGATTCTGTTCGCCTCAAGCATGCCCTCGATGCTCTTGAGGACGAGCTTAAAGATGGCAAGTATGCCAAAATCGCTCGCGAAGTTTTGATCGGCGATCCTGGTGGAGTGATCACCGATCGCTCCAAAGAACTTCATGCCGACCTCATCATTCTTCCTTCCCATGGCCGCACCGGCCTCACCCGCATTTTGCTTGGATCTGTTGCAGAACGCGTCGTTCGTTTGGCCGAATGCCCTGTGCTCGTATTCAAATTGAAGGAGGGTGAATGATGATCGAATGGAACCCCAGCCTCGATGGCATCCGCATGTGCCTCAATCATGCTCAATCGGATATCGAGAGTTCATTTGCTGAGATCGATGCGACCCTTCGAAAATGGGAATGTCATGCCGGCAATCCCATCATTCGCACCCGCTTGCTCGAACAACTAACCGATGCTCGATGGTTGTTGGAACAACATTTTGAACGGATCGCAGGAGAGGGTTACTTCGAACAGATCGTCGACCAACGCCCCTCCCTCTACGAACGTTTTCGCGATGTCGAAAACATGCAAGAGGAACTACTGCGTCGCTTCGATCAACTCATTATCGATATCCGCGGACTATGCGTCGATTCTCGCTCGATCGCCAACATCCTGAATCGGTTCCGACAGTTCCACGAAGAACTGCTGCGCGAAGAATGCGAAGAAAGGGAAATGCTCGAACTCGTGGCATTCCCTCGCCATTGCAAGTAGCACTACAACCACTTGTGCTGGCGATACCACTGAATCGTCTCTCGAACGCGCTCTTCCAAGAGCGCGTTGGGTGACCAATCGAGTTCTTCCATCGTCTTGGAAACATCGCATTCCCACCCCGGAGCAGCGGCTTCGCGTATCTTATCGACCGAGAAAGTGCTCGGCTTGTCAGGTCGAGTCAAGAATTGCTCATTGATTCCCGCGGCAATGCGAAGGATCCAAATCGGGACAGGAATATTCAACCGCCAATGTTGGCCTAATCCTCTGGATACCCAGTTTCCGAACTGCGCAAATGAACAGCTTTGAGGGTCGGCAACAAAGTACACCCCTTCTCCGTTCTTGGTTGCAGCCGATAAGCACGTTGTCTGCGGTGAAACTACCGTAGCACCCACATCGATGGCCTGCGTGATGCAGGTCACCAAATCCTGAACAGCGATGAATGGAAAGCGAGGAAAGTGATAACCCGGCACGAAGTTTACATGACTCGCCGCAATCATCTTCATCAACATCAACACCTCTTTGTCACCCGGACCAAAAATGATCCCAGGCCGAAGGATCGTCGTGGGAACTCGATCCGCAAAACGACGAGCCACCATCTCGCCCATCCACTTGCTTCGACCATAAAGAGACACCGGCCCAACCTCCATGTCAGGTCGAGCTTTCATGCCACGCATCGATGGACCATGGGCCGCGATCGAACTGATCAACACGATCTTCGGCGGGCGATCCATTTCGGCTGCCGCACGATACAAATGGTAGGTTCCACGTCGATTTGTTTCTAGGAACTGGCGATAACTGCTTGCGGCTACCCTGCCCGCACAATGAACGACGACATCCACTCCTTCCATGGATCGCCGCGCCGCAGCAACAGAATCGAGCGAAAAATCTCGATATGGAATCGGTTTGCACTGACTCGCGATCTCACTGCCAATCTTCTTCTCAGACCGCACCCCAGCCAGCGCATCCACACCCTGGTTCAATAGTGCTACCGCAAGATTCGAACCCAAAAATCCATTGGCACCCGTCACCAACACTCGCCCTAGTCTCTTTTCGAGCGGCAAGTGGCGGGGCGGTGCATAAGGCACTAAGGTAGAATGGTCGAGCGTTCGTCGTTGATCGATTGTCGCCACAATGGGTCCCTTTCCCAAAATGCGATTCGCGGTTTCCTCTTCGCCTCGGATCCAGACTTTGGCAAAGCCTGACAAAAATGCAGGGCAAGCATTTCCGTTTTCCGTCCGAGCGTTTCCAGTCCTTTCGTTGATAGTTTTCGGATCGATCAAGCCATCGATCGAGCAGGTTCTAGGATTTTTTGCATCATGGAACCATCCTGTCACATTCGACTGACTCAGCCTTCAAAGTCGATGCAACGAGAGGTTTCCCTGATCCGTAAAATCTGCACACAACCTCCATTTTACTCTACCGTCAATTCGCCGCGAATCTTTTTCACATAGCCTTTTCCGTGTGTTGGCACATTTTTCTCCCTACCCTTTCCAGTCCCTAGCCCATGCTAAATGCTTTCATAACCCGACGCGTACGCTGACGCTTCGGGTTGTGAAATGCCGAATGCAAGCACTCTTTATGGCTAGAGCAAAATCCGTTCCGCCAAGTTTTCCGTGCAACTCTGCTACCGATTTCCGAGCCACCTGAGCGTTTACCGTTCTCCGGCTCAACGCTCTCGTCCAAAGACCTGAAAGGCCTCGTGACGAAGGCCACATGTGGTACGATATTTTCTCGTGAACTTCGCTCCTAACCTGGATTTGCAGCACTATGGCCAAACACCACTCCCCCCAGTTTCTCAATATTGTCAACGATGCGCGATCCCGCGTTCGCGAGTGCACGGTTCACGACGTAAAGGAACGACTCGATCGTGGCGAATCGATGAACCTCATCGATGTTCGAGAAGAAAGTGAGTTCGCGGCCGGACACCTGCCTGGCGCGAAACACATAAGCAAGGGCGTTATCGAACGGGATATCGAAACAGCATTTCCCGACCCAACGGTAGAGCTCGTACTTTATTGCGGTGGCGGATTCCGATCGGCACTGTCCGCAGACAATCTTCAAAAAATGGGATACACCAACGTCATCTCGATGGATGGTGGATGGCGAAGCTGGACCGAGAATCACTTTCCCATCGAACGTCCGTAACGGAAAGCCTCTCAACCCCGACAACTCTAAGATCCCGTCGACTCCTAGCATCCAGCGGCGAGAACCTTTGATCGCTCACCGATCGTCGTTGGAGATACTATTGCAAGCATTGGGGCCGATTGGCCCCCCGCTTTCAACTCTTCTCACACCCTCCTTGGACGATACGGCGCAGCCTAGCGCGCCCCTTCTTGATTCTTCCCGTACGTTTCGGCACCGATCCCAATGAGCTATTCGATTCTCTGCGAGCTCGCGCGGTTTCCGAAATCGGTTTGTAACAATTGTGCCAAGGGTTCGCTTTCTACTTTGTCGCAAGACACTCTTCTCAAAACCATCTTGTCACAAAGGAAACGGAATCATGACTCGCAAAAGCACACACGTTCGCCGCATGTCCCTCGAAGCTCTCGAATCCCGAGAACTCAAAGCTGGCAATGTCTCGGTCTCGGTCGTCAACGAAGAACTACGGGTCGTAGGTGACAACAATGCCAATCAAATCGAAATCCATCAATCTGTTGGCAACATCTACAAAGTAACCGGCCTTAACGGTACCAAAATCAATGGCAAAGAAGATAAGCTCTTCAGCTTCAAAGGCGGAATCTCGGTCGATCTCAAAGGTGGTGACGACAAGTTTGTGATGGGCGGCGTGCTCTTCAATGATGACGTCCATGGAAATCTTAATGTGACCATGGGAGCCGGTAAGGACAAAGTCATTCTCGGTAAAGTCAATGTCCAAGGTACGACGACGATCAATACTGACAACGACGCTGACCAAGTGACACTGGATGGCAGTTACCGCACGTTGAATGTCAACACAGGTGCCGGAGACGACATCGTCAACACTTCAACGATGCTCGCCAACAACTTCAATCTCAACCTCGGAGCTGGTGCCGATTCCACGAAGATCGAATTCTCCAACATCGATAATCTTCTCGACATCCAAGCCTCCACCGAAGCCGATTCGATCACGTTGAATCACGCTTTCAGTGATCGTATCCGAATTGATTCCGGTGCAGGCAAAGATTCGGTCTTACTCAAAAATCAAACGCAATCCAATGACCTGCGTGTCAACACGGGAGCCGATGCCGACACGGTCGAGTTCAACGAATATGGACCCTTCGGTGGAACCGTATCCGTCGACACGGCCGATGGAGATGACATCGTTCGCGTTAAGAACTCTTTCATTAACAATAATGCCGAATTCAAAACAGGCTCAGGCAATGATCAAGTTCTATTCGAAACTGTTCAAGTCGCTGGCAACCTACGCATCGAAACGGCCAATGGCAAAGATACGATCGACTTGACGAAATTGACTCTGTCGAGCGAAAAAGATATCACCATCCTGACCGGTGACGATGATGATATCGTACGATTCAATCAAGTCATCGCCGATGAACTCTTCGCCGACCTCGGAAAAGACCGCGATGAATTCCGTCTACGCGATACGACCTTGCGTGTAGCCAACATCAATGGCGGCAACAATACCGACAAGTTTTTTGACCTACTCGGCAATCACATCACCACTCTCAACGTTGTCGATTTCGAACAACTCTTCTAGAGATGGGATCGATATCTTTGAATAGGACCTCACATCTTCGACACGCCAATCGAAGATGTGAGTTGCATTGAGTGAGCTAACGAAACAAAACAAATTTCCCCTGAGCATCAACAGAAACAGCCGATCCAGCCCCTGGGCTAGAAGCCTCTTGTATTACACCTTGAGGGCGCAGCTTCGAATCATAAAGTTGCCAAGCGAGCTTGTTATCTTTCTTCCAGGCCGCTAGGAAGTTTCCCCTCCGATCGGAAACCAACGACATTCCGGATCGCATTCCATTAGCCCCCAAGGTCGGATGCTCCTTTCCATCGCGGACCTTGCCATCGGCATCGAGTATCGCGAAATAGATCATTCCCTTGGTTGGCCAGATTGCCAAATATCCTTGATCATGAGGCACTACCGAATAGTAGGTCATCGGACACGAATCCACCTTCCACGATGTCTGGCTTACTCGCTGCCGCGTTTTCACTCCTGTGTTTTGATCCCATAAGATCAAAAACATGTCGCGATCATTATTGGTCTCCTCACGATACAAGATGGCAAGCCTTCCATCTTGGCCATAAGCACAGCTGGTTGTACAGCAATTGCAAGGATTGAAAGATGGATCGAGTTCCATGGGATCGCTAAAAGTCTTTCCATCATCCTGGGATGTCTGCACATAGAGCTTGTCGGCTAACCAGCACGCAGTCAGCTTCCCTTTGGCATCTGCCGCCAGTGAAAACCCTTCACTCGGCTTGCGATTGATATTGCGAAGCGGCGCAAATGCTTCTTGATCCGGCGCCAGGCTGCAGTAATAAAAGCCCCATTCCTCTTGAGGAAGCTTCAGCTTCCAAGCGTTCGTTCCTAAAGCCACATGCACGGTACCCTGAGGGCTGATCGCCAAATCCCAAACAGTGAATTCCAAGTTCTTGGGAAACAGTGTTGGATCAACCACCGATAGTGTCTTTGCATATGTTCGTCCTCCATTGTCAGAGTAACCATAGCGGGGTCCTGTAGGACTCTGGAACAAGACGTGAAGGTTTCCCTTGGCATCGTTTCGGGCTATGATGGCTTGTCCATCTGTCCCCGGTGCCACTACTCGAACCCGTTCACTTTCATCGAGTCCCCAACAGGGTGCAATCCAAGTCACACTCGACCAAAGTGCCATACTGAGGATGGCCATTGCTTTTCGACTCATGAATCGTTCCTTCTTCCACCAAGCACCAAGATCTCGACTCTGCGACACACTATGGAGCTACGGATGTAACCAGTTCGGGAAAAGACTCTTCAAGCTTCAATCGATCATCGTATCGCGATTGAAGCATTTGCAGCTTAGCAAAGAGCTTTCGGATTCGTTCTTGCGAACGAGGAGATGCTGCCAAGTCCTCCATCTCCAGCGGATCCTTTTGAAGATTGTAGAGTCGAACCGTCTTTGACTTGGGGTAGACGATCAACTTCCAGTGATCATCGATCACACATCGTTGCAAACCGAGATAAGCCCCATAGATTTCCGGATAGTAGGAGGTTTTTCGCTTTCCCTGCATCAAGGGTAATACGCTATGAAACTCCGTCCATTCGGGTTTGGAAACTCCAGCCAACTCAAGACTGGTAGTCATGACATCTTGGAGATAGATCGGGGCTGAGATGCTCTGCTGTTTTTTGGATCGAGGATCGACGACCAAGAACGGGACTCGCAAACTGTGTTCATACATATTCTGCTTGCCCATGAGACCGTGATGCCCCACAGCCAGCCCGTGATCGGCCGTAAAAAAGATCCAAGTATTGTCAGCCTTGCCAGATGCTTCCAAGGCATCGAGTACCCGACCGATCTGCGCATCGAGATGGGTAATTAACGCATAGTATTCGCGTCGATGAACGCGAACCGAATATTCCGTTCTTGGAAACGGAGCCAACTGCTCATCGCGCAATGACTTTCCGCAACCAATGTCATCTTTGTACGGATACAAAGGCTGGAACGATTTAGGTAACACAATGCGATCTAGGGGATACTTTTCGAGGTATTCGCGTGGCGACTGTCTTGGATCATGAGGAGCGTTGAACGCTACATACATGAAGAAGGGATTGGATTGATCGCGAGTCAGCTTGAGGAAATCGATGGCATCGTCGGCCGTGACTTCTGACCAGTGTTTCCCCCCTTCCCAAAAACCACCCAGCGAAGGATCACTAGGTGACCATCGATCTTCGACACCTTCCTCGGGTCGATGGTAAGCCGCTTCTACGGTGGAAGGCATTCCTCCCCGCACATGTCGAACAACGTCAAAGCAGCGATCGGCTGGCGTTTGAATATGCCACTTCCCAGTCATATAGGTATCGTAGCCTGCTTGCTTTAATACGATTGGCCATATGCGCCCCGCTTCTCGTTCTGCATCCGCTCTCTTGGACGCCGCTTCGGCTCGCCATACCGATCGCCCTGTGATCAGCATGTGGCGACTCGCGACACAGACGGCACCACTCCAAGATCCCATGTTATACGCATGCGTAAACGCTGTCCCTCTGGATGCAATTCGGTCAAGATTGGGAGTTTCAATATCGACCTTGCCTAAAGACCGAATGGCTTCATAAGTAAAGTCATCCGCGAAGAGAAACAAAACATTGGGACGTTCGCCTGCCAGAAGGGATCTTGGAAAGGCGATGAAAAGCAAACTGAACCATGCAACTCGCAACCAGTTTCTCAAACAAGCTCGATATGGGGTATTCATGATTGCTTCTTTCTAACACGACAGAAAGTCTTTGCAGACAGCGGTCAAATACATGCATCCGCTGCAAAGGTAGGTAGGCTCAAGCTCATTGTGGCGGGTCGCTCGCGTATCGTCGAGTCAGGGATGGAATCATTCATCTCGGCGTTGGCTAGGACGGAGCGCTCTTGGAATTCTTGCGAACCGGAGGTGGAGTGTGTTCGGGTTTGGAAGGATCGTACTTAGGATTGGGCAAAGGCATTTGAGCCCCGACTTCTTGTCGCCAAGCTTGAAGTCGACGGTGCAGTTGCGAAGCTAATTCGGGCTGCTGCTTGGCGAGGTCTTTCGATTCACCAATATCGTCTCGTACATGATACAACTCCACATGCCCATCATTGTGGAATTCGATCAACTTGTGATCGCCCGACCGAATGGCAGAATAGGGAGTGGCTCCACCCAACTGATAATGCTGGTGGTGTGGGTAATGCCAAAAGAGCTCCGTTCGATCGGTAAGCGTTTGACTCCCATTGAGGAGCGGAACGATACTGATTCCATCACATCCAGGTCCAGCTGCCGAAGATCCTGCGTTGCTCGGAACCGCTAAGCCAGCACATGCAACCAAGGTTGGGAACAAGTCCATCGTGATGATGGGTGCATCGCAAATCGATGCCGATTTGGTTTGACCAGGCCAACGCACGATCAGTGGAACACGGACTCCACCTTCATAGGCCGATGCCTTTCCATACCGAAGAGGCTGATTCGTCGTTGTACCGCGGGTGATCAAGCCTCCGTTGTCGGAAGTGAATACCACGATCGTATTTTTATCCAATTGGAGTTCTTCGAGCTTGATCAAAACCTTGCCCACCGCCTGATCGAGACTCTCGACCATCGCCGCGTAATGAGGATTCTTGTGACGAAGCGTGTCGCGGACTTTGCCTTTGTATTTTTCGACGAGGTCAGCGCGACCTTGAATTGGTGTATGCACAGCGAAGTGGGGTAGATATAGGAAAAAAGGCTCATCGCGATTGGCTTCGATGAAGCGTACAGCCTCATCGGCCAACCGATCCGTCAAATAACTTCCATCGGGTCCCTCTTCGAGAGTCGGAATTTTCCAAGGAGCAAAATAGGTCGGTGGCTGCGGCTTATCAGAACCCGCAATGTTGAGATCAAAACCGTGGTGAGTCGGATAAAACTCCTCGGTACCCAAATGCCACTTCCCAATGCTCGCCGTTCGATACCCCGCACCTTGAAAAACTTCAGCCAAGGTGAGCTCTTCGAGAGGCAAGTGCTTTTGCCAGTCCGGAACGAGCAACTTTGGATTCTCGGGCATCGCACCAGGAATCCAATCCGTAATGTGCAGGCGAGCAGGGTATTTTCCGGTGAGTAAGGCGGCTCGAGTTGGGGAACATACCGTGCAAGCCGAGTAGTTCTGAGTGAACCTCATCCCCGACTTGGCCAAACCATCGAGATGAGGTGTCTCGTGCAAATCGCTTCCATAACAACCAAGATCTGTCCAACCTAAATCATCAGCCAAGATCACGATGACGTTGGGCTTCTTGGCGTCATTCGCCTGCGTTGATGAAATGAGCCCGATGCATGCAAGCAACACCAAGCCATTGACAATGGGAACGAGACGCAGGGAATGGATGCGTGACACCATAATCGCAATCGATGCAAAGAGAGGATAAATGAGATGAATGCTATCTCAGTTCAAAAAAAGTTTTGAATTCCCAAAACTCAACTTGACCCCGACAGGGCATCGCCCCTATTCTCCGACTCGTGGTTGAGACGGAAACGGCTCAACGCAAAACACGACCAACCTGTAAGTTTGCTCGGTGGTTTTGCATCGCGACCCAAGGTCATGATGACCTGAAGTCCTAGCAAGACGTTGATGAATGTAGTAGCAGGGAACGTTACGAACCCATCAAAACCAGAACTTATAGTGTATGCGGGCGGTCTGCATGGATGTTGACTTAACCCGCTTTCCTAAAAAACTTGCTCCCGGAACCGTCGCTCGCAGTCCTCCGCCCCCCTGGGACTCGTTCACTTCCGGGAGCTTTTTTTGTTTCCCTCAATACATGCCACCCATATATTGTTGACAGCGCCGATCGAGTCGGTAAATTGGGACGACCAGGAGAACCACGATGTCGAGAAGATCGCAGGTATTTCATTACGACGAGGTTGGAATAGTGCATTGCGTCCAGCGATGTGTTCGCCGCGCGTATCTTTCGGGCAAGGACAGCGTATCGGGAAAAAACTACGAGTATCGGCGGGAGTGGATCCGTCGTCGGATGGAACTGCTAGCTTCTGTGTTTGGCTTGGACGTGTTGACGTATGCGGTCATGTCCAACCATCTCCACGTTATCCTGCGAACGCGTCCTGATATCGTTCAGGGTTGGGACGACGAAGAGATAGCACGGCGGTGGCTTCGATTGTTTCCGGGAAAGAGGCTGGAAGATCACCTGGGCAGCCCTACCCAACAAGACATTCAAAGTGCTCTTGGGGACGCTAAAAAACTTGCGTCCTGGCGAAAGAGGCTTTCGGATATTTCCTGGTTTATGCGGGCACTTGCAGAGCCAATCGCAAGAAAAGCCAACCACGAAGACAAATGCACGGGCAGATTTTGGGAGGGCCGGTTCAAAGCGCAAAAAATTGCCGATGAAGCAGGGCTGCTTGCATGCGCGATGTATGTCGACCTCAACCCGATTCGCGCTGCTATGGCGAGTTCTCCCGAACAATCGCGTTTCACTTCAGCGTTCGATCGCATTCAAGCACGAAAAGGTGTTAAGTATCAACCCGCCGTCTTGAAGTTTTTGAACGATGAACCCAATGAGGCAACGATTCGCGACCTGCTTAAATCGGCTCAATCCAAAGGTGACCGCGAGGAAATTGCCTCGTTGAAAAATCAACTCAAGCACT
>JAXMBN010000063.1:0-22677 GCA_046349875.1 Pirellulales bacterium | reverse complement strand
ACAAATGGTGGCTCGTCACCAAGAGGTCTATCAGCGGCTCTCCTCTCTTTCACGATGAGCCATCGTTCCTTGGTTGGATCATCGACTCGGGTATAAACAGCTTCTCGAATGTCGTAGAATGGCAGTAGAACAGTTGCCTACCTGCCTTCCCCATCGATCCCACCGGAGCTACCCGCTATGAAACGACGCGACCTTCTTCAGCTAGGTGCCTTGGCCACTCTTGCCTCTGGTGCATCCCGATGGACGATGGCTTGCCAAGCTCAAGGATCGATCGCACCGCCAAGCATCGAGATCCTCGACACTCGGGTCATTAGCTGGAAGCCTCCCTTGTATCATGGATGGCCCACGTTGACTCGCCGCAAGAACGGCGAACTTCTCCTAGCATTCTCCGGAGGTCGTGAAAAACACGTCTGTCCCTTTGGGCGATTGGAATGGATGCGTTCCAAAGATCAAGGCAAAACGTGGGGCTGGCCACAAGTTCTCTACGATGGACCGATCGATGATCGCGATGCGGGTGTAGTCGAAACTACTTCGGGTACTATTCTCGTAACGACCTTTACATCCTTGGCCTATGAACCAGTATTGGAACGGGCCAAGAAAGCCAAACCAGGAGAGAAGGGCGCCTTCGCCGATCCGAAGCTGCTCGACGAGTGGAATGCCGTTCACGATCGATTGTCCCCCGACGAACGCAAGCGAGAACTTGGTTCCTATATGATTCGATCAATGGATGGTGGTATCACATGGTCCGCCCGCTATCGAGTGCCCTGCAATAGCCCTCACGGCCCCATCGCAACGCGACAAGGACGATTGCTCTATCCAGGGAAAGCACTATGGAGTGATGAAAAAGTCGGCGTTTGGGAATCGACCGATGATGGCCTTACCTGGAATTGGCTCGCAGCAATTCCCACTCGCGAAGGAGACAAAAGTCTTCAATATCACGAACTGCATGGGGTGGAAGCAAACGATGGAACCTTGATATGCCACATCCGCAATGAAAACCCGCAAGACGATGGCGAGACATTGCAGTCCGAGTCGATCGATGGCGGTAAGACTTGGACCACTCCGCATCGAATCGGTGTATGGGGTCTTCCATCTCATTTGGTTCGACTTCGCAATGGCCATTTGCTCATGACCTACGGTTATCGGCGCCGCCCTTCGGTATCAGGCTGAATCAGCAAAGATCACGGAAAACCTGGGTGATCCCATGCTACTTTCGCAGGATGGTATCTGAGAGACCTCGGCTATCCATCGACGATCGAATGCGATGACGGCATGCTAGTCACCGTTTGGTATGAAGTTCTTTCGGTTCGCCGCTCGCACAACTGCGTCAAACGCGTTGGAAGTTTACTTAGTCGCGATGATATTTTGTTCGAGACGGTTGAGGACAACCGTACGACGGCGCATTCATATCTTACGATCGTCCCGATCGTCGACATAATCTGTAACTAGCGACCGATCGTTGATGATATTCAATGCAAACGGTTGAGGACAACCGTACGACGATGTAATTCGTAGTAGTACGATCGTCCCGATCGTCGACGCAATCTGTGACAAGGGACCGATCGTTGATGATATTCAATGCAACACGGTTGAGGACAACCGTGCTATGGTAACAACCGTACGACAGTGAATCGCTTAGTCTTTGACTTGCGTCTTTTTCACCAAGGACGAAGCTTGCGTAGTTGCAAGATCACGCTTTCAGAATGAGTATCGGGCATAGGATACGCATCTGCCTTGCGAAGTTCGATGCCTTTCAGCAAGCCTCGATAGCGAGCTTCCCGCTCTTCAACCCATTTCGGCCCTTTGATGGCCAGCAGACGGCCAAGCAGTGCCGCCGAATCTTGAAACCAGTCGCACAATTTCGGAAGGGTCTACGGCGAAGCCACGATGGAGTCAAGGTAAAGTCTTCGAGAACATCTTGAACGCGAGTGGCATAGACCGGAATCGACAAGCCAGATTCTTCACGATATCGTCGACGATGTTGGCCTTCTTCTGCACGCTATCGCACAACGACATTTGCACATCAGGCCGCAGTATGGCGACGATCCCCGGAACACCACCGCCTGTGCCTAGATCGAGCACTTCTTCGTCTTGAGCCAAGAGATTGGCTAGATGCAGTGAATCGAGCAGATCACGTCGTACGAACAAATCGTAGTTGGTATGGCGAGTCAAATTGACCTTTTCGTTCCATTCCCACAAGGCGTGACAATATCGCTGCAGCATGGGAATCGCTGCTTCGGGAACATCGAGCTCTGCTCGCTGAATGGCTTCTTCTAACGAGGAAGAGATAGAATCGCTAATGGTGGAAACTCGCTAACCAAAAAGGACAATAGGCTCGAGAAACTGCTCGAGCCTCCAATGCATTCGGGCCTACAACGCAAACAGACCGGCGACGACAAGTATTCGATCTTACTCGGCTTGCTCGTGAACACCAGAAAGGGCTGGGTTATTTTCAGGAGATGGGGGGCTACCGATCGAAGGAATCGACTTGGCTGGTTGCTTTTCAAACAAATCGATCTCATCCATATCGGTGTGGTCGACTTCATGACGGAGCGTTAGATACAGCGCTGCCGCTGCCGACCAGAAGAAACTGAAGACAAACCCGGTAATCGCTAACTTCCGCCGAAGTCTTCGGCAAATGCAAGAAACCGAAATGGATTCGCAGTCCGTCTTGATGGATCGGTCGTGCTGATGCTGGTTCAAAGGCCACCAAAGACAACTTGCAAGCCCATCTTCATCGCAAAATCCACCGCGAACGCTGCCCCCCACGCGACCAGATTTGCCAGCGCGACACCCAATCCAAAAGTAAAAGGACGCTGGTACAAGTAAGCAGCAGATCGAGAAAAACCATCGAAGGCGTCTGCTTGTTTCTCGGCCACCACTGCCGTTACGGCAAGTGGAAATCCCAAGGCTCCAAGCAACGCCAACCATCCTGCTCCAATCATCAGCAAGACCATCGGTATCATTGCAAGCCCTGCAATCCAGACTCCAACACTTCCGAGTCGCCCTAGGAGCCCGAGCACCAATACAGGAATCAACAGGACTACTAATGCTGACCAGGGCATCACCAACGTCCAAAGCAAACTGGTGAATCGACTCTTCACAAGTCGCAATGTCGTTCCCCAATCCGCAGGTGATTGCGTACTCATTTCATAAACAGAGCGCCGTGCTAACAGCCCGCCCAATCCGGCGCAAACAACGACGGTCCATAGGCCGCCCAAGAGAATGCGAGCCAACTCGATGAAGCCACCTCCTTCGCGAAATGCGAAGAGGGCATGGGTCAAATTCTGCCAAGTCCCACTGATTGGATTCCGGGTGAGTGAAGCCGATTGAAATACGCTGGTCGGATCTCCAAAGATTGAGTCAGCGACATTCCATCCTATCGTGACCAGCATGGCCGCAACCGTACCTACCACGAGATGGCTCAGACGCCAGGCCGTGGTGATTGCACGCGAGCACAATGGCCACCATGGAAGCGATCGATACCAATCGATGGTTACGGAAGGAACACCAACGCGATCTTGTAAGTTGTCCACAATCTACCCTTTAGTTTTCAATCATCGATCTCGGTTATCAATCATCGTTCTCATCGAATCGATACTCGAGCCGGGACTCGATTTGAACTTCCTGTTCTTGTTCATCCTCGTCGCTGGCATGGTGAGGAATTCCAATTTCGTGATTCATCCATTTGTGGAGATCCACCAATTGGCATCTTGAACTACAAAATGGCATATGCCGCGATTGACGATCTGCTTGGAATGACGCCCCGCATGTTGGGCATCGAAGCATCGGTTGTTCCGTCACTCCATCCTCGCGTTTCCCATAACGACTGTTTTCGCAGAAGGTTCACACATCAAGGGCTTCCCCCACGACTTCGAGGGAAAAGCAAGCTGTCAAAAGTCTTGTAAGAGTACCGCAATTACGTTGTTTTTTCTAGTTTGCCTCGCTGTATCTTTTCGTCACGCTCGCATTTTTCCGCCCAAGCAACCTGAACCACCTCCAGCGATGCCTCCCAAACGCATTCTACGAGGGGGACAACCAAGGTTGTGAGGAGGGTACCACTAGGTTTTCTTGAGAGTGCGGCCTACAATAGAGGAATGGTGCAGATCTGGCGCGAGAGATCTACGAAACGATGATTTGGTAGACGCCGAAGGTGCAAGCAGCCCTGAACCGCTCAGGCAAAAGGACCGGCAGATTGATACACCATCTCTGGAGAGCGATTGCGATTTATCTTTAGCAATCCACCGAAGGGGCAAAACTGCCAATGGCAGTTGATCTCTCAGGTAAATGGACAGAGGGGCGAGGTCGTTCAGGATTTCCAGCGTAATGCCGTGATTTCCTACCATCCCGTTCGTTCCCATTCTTCATCAGTTTCGTTTTCTCTGAATCGATTCTGATACCTCAGCAAGGAGTTAGACCTTGGCTTTGCGATTGCCTCCTTTCGTTTCTCGACATATCGGTCCTCGCGATGAAGATATTCGGAGCATGCTCCAATCGCTCGGCCTTTCATCTCTCGATGAACTTGCCCAAGCTGTGGTCCCACAGAGCATTTTGCACGACGCTCCCATGAACCTACCTCATGGGGTCACGGAAGAAGAAGCACTAAACGAACTGCGAGCCTTCGCCAACCAAAACAAAGTCTTTCGATCACTCATCGGCCAAGGCTATTACGGAACACATACACCCAAGGTCATTCAGCGGAACGTGCTCGAAAACCCAGCGTGGTATACGGCCTATACACCTTACCAGCCCGAAATCTCTCAGGGTCGTTTGGAAGTGCTGTTCTACTTCCAGACCATGGTCAAAGAATTAACGGGCCTCGATATCGCCAACTGCTCACTGCTCGATGAAGGGACGGCTGCCGCTGAAGCGATGGCGTTATGCCTTCGAAATACGAAGGGTGATGCGAAGAAGTTTCTCGTCTCTCGCTCATGCCATCCGCAAACGATCGACGTTGTGCAAACGCGCGCCATTCCGCTCGGAATTGAAGTTGTCTTGTTTGATGAAGATCAACCAGTCGCCGATTGGAATGGTGTCTTCGGCGTGTTGGCACAATATCCCGGTACCGACGGAGTGATTCGAAATCTCGATGCCTTGGTCGCACAAGCCCATGATCATCAAGCATTGGTTGTCTTAGCTACCGACCTATTAGCTCTTCTTCTCCTAAAGAGTCCCGGTGCACTGGGAGCTGATATTGCGATTGGCAATTCGCAACGCTTTGGTGTTCCCTTGGGATTGGGTGGACCTCACGCAGCCTTCATGGCGACGCGCGATGTTTACAAGCGTACCATGCCGGGCCGCATTGTTGGCCAATCCATCGATCGACATGGAAAACCAGCCTATCGATTGGCTCTTCAAACGCGTGAACAACACATCCGACGCGAAAAAGCCACCTCCAATATCTGCACGGCCCAAGCACTTCTTGCCATCATGGCTACGCTCTACGCGTGCTACCATGGCCCCGAAGGATTGCGAGCCATCGCGACCCGCGTCCACACGCTGACCACGCGATTGTTCAAGACTCTTCGTAAGCAAGGTTATGCTTGCCGCAGCGAACAATTCTTCGATACGCTCGCGGTTCATGCAGGACAGGATGTCGATGCCCTCATAGCCAAAGCTCTTCACGCTGGCTTCAACCTTCGCAAGCTTTCGGACCATGAAATCGGAATTTCGCTCGACGAAGTCAGCACGGAACAAGAAGTCGTCGCACTCTGTCAATTGTTTGGGGCTTCTTCCGTCGAAAATGCTGGTGAATCGCTAGTCAAGGATCACCACTGGCGAACCGATACCATTCTCACGCAAGAGGTCTTCCACTGCTATCGTTCCGAAACGGAGATGATGCGCTATATGCGCCGTCTCAGCGAAATGGATATCGCGCTCGATCGAGCCATGATTCCACTTGGTTCGTGCACGATGAAGCTGAACGCTGCGAGCCAATTGACTCCCGTCACTTGGCCTGAGTTCAACAGCATCCATCCATTCGCCCCGAGCGATCAATGGGTCGGCTATCAAAAAATGGTTCAGCAGCTGGAAGCATGGCTCTGCGAGATCACCGGATACGATGCAATCTCGCTCCAGCCTAATGCTGGTTCGCAAGGAGAATATGCTGGGCTACTCGCCATTAAGCATTACCATGAATCACGAGGGGAAGCTCACCGCGATGTGTGCTTAATACCTAGTAGTGCTCACGGTACCAATCCCGCCAGTGCTCAGATGGTGAACATGCAAGTGGTGGTCGTCAAATGCGACGACCAAGGCAATGTCGATCTACAGGATTTGGATGCCAAGATTGCAGCATACCCAGGACGCGTGGCGGCCATCATGATCACCTATCCTTCAACGCATGGAGTGTTCGAGGAAGGCGTTCGATCGGTTTGTGAGAAAGTGCATGCTGCGGGTGGACAAGTCTATATCGACGGTGCCAATCTCAATGCCTTGGTTGGTTTGGCCAAACCCGGACAGTTTGGCGGCGACGTTTCCCACCTCAACCTTCACAAAACCTTTTGCATTCCTCACGGCGGTGGAGGCCCCGGTGTAGGCCCTGTTGCCGTAAAAACGCACCTAGCCAAGTTTCTTCCCAAAGATGGTGTTGCTCTCGATCGCCAAGGGCCTGCGGTGAGTGCGGCACCTTTTGGCAGCGCCAGCATCCTTCCCATTTCCTGGATGTACATTCGCATGATGGGAAGCGAAGGCCTGAAGCGGGCAACGCAAGTAGCGATTCTCAATGCCAACTACGTAGCGCATCGTCTTAAGGGATGCTATTCCATTCTTTACACGGGTAACCGAGGCTTGATACGGCTCTGGTGCATCGTCGATACTCGACCGCTCGACAAGGATTCCCACGTTACGGTCGATGACATTGCGACGTTTTGATCGACTACGGTTCCACACTTTACCCACCATGTCGTTCCCAGTTGCTGGGACATCCATGATCGAACCGACTGAAAGCGAATCGCTGAGCGAACTGGAGCGATTCTGCCGAGCCATGTTGGCAATCCATGCTGAATCGGAACGAGTGCGAACGGGCGAGTGGCCAGCCGATAACAACCCTCTTCACAATGCACCGCATACACTCGATTCGATCCCCTGCAGACGAAGCCGAGTCTATTCGCGTCAGATTGCAGTTTGTCCCGATCCTGAAGTGAACTACGCAGTCAAATACTGGCCACCCGTTGGTCGCGTCGACAACGTTTACGGGGATCGCAACCTCGTCTGCGCATGTCCTCCCGTGGCTTCCACGAAGAAGACGTCGCCTCACCCACGCGCTGATCACGATCGATCTTGAAGAAAACCCGGCCTGTCGTGTACGATGAGGCTTTTTGCACTACTCAAGTCGCCGCAGCAAAACCTCGCAGGAATGAACCATCAGACCTAACGCTGAACATTCCTCCGCTTGCAGTTCGCCTGGCGGCGCTTCAGCTTCGTCCGCACTATTTCAGTCGCACCGCACATGCCCCGGTATTCTCCCCTCGCCCCGCCACGGATTGTCCAGGGCGAATCTAACTGCAAGCGGGGAGAGGGGTGGGGGTGAGGGGCCATAAGCTGGCGAGCATCCTGACTCGTGATACTTCGATCCCATTCAGTGAGGACCCAGCTCATCGCGAAGTGCCTGTCAGTTATGCATAGCAGCCGCGCTTTGCGAAACCTCGACATGAACGAACAGAAACAACGCTTATTCGTTCGAAGGTAGAGACTCTGTCGATGCCCCGAAAATCCTCCTCAAAACAGCACGATCATCGCGATTGTGCATTCCCCAATGAGCCTCTGGCAGCATGCCAAGAGGCCTCTTAAAAAACGTTTGCAACATGAGTGGTTTCGAACGCGATAGAGAAAGGCTAAAGAAACCGCGATTCTCGACGATTTCAGACGCCACCCGTTCCCCGCTCAGAATCCGTCCTCACCTCGACCCTTATCGTTGCTAACGTCTCTTATCTTAGGGAGCACTACAGTAGCTATTACAAGAAGTTAGTTCGGCACAATCGCCACATGGTCTATTTTGACGGATTACTCGGTTGTTGATTTTGTACAGACTGGGCGTTTCTTGACGTTGAGACTGCCGGCAAACGTAGCCGCAATATCAGGTATGAAACGAATTCGATCTACTTTCCTCGTTGATTTATTCATAGACTCTGCAATCTGACGCATCTGAGGCATACTGAAAAGGTGTATGAGCGATTCTCGATCAAGCGAACTCTTTTCAACATTCTTGCCAACTACTATCAAATCGACGCTTTCAAGCTTTGATGGATCTCTAATATTTTTTCGAAAATTGCGAAGATCCTCGACTATGTCTTTAATGCGAATAACCGCAGTTTCTGAATCGCAAACACGCCCACTATTTTAATCGCAATCCACGTAACTTTTGCCACCTCGCTCTCGATGAGTTGGACAAGTTCTCGACCTGACTGTGATCTAAATACCACAGAAAGAGTATCGGCCTCGGAATCCGAACCTTCAGAGACTTGGCACAACACACCAAGGCTGATACATACGCAAAGAAATGAAAGGCGTGAAGTCATGTTATACTCACCATTTATTAAAGATATATGGACAAAATGGACGACATTGCTGAAGTTGGACCCCAGTCCCATTTCGGCCAAGTTGGATCGTTATGAAGCTGAACCATCGGAAAAGAAACAAGTAATCCAAACTTTACTGCACCTTGCAATTGCTATGAACCAACAAAAATAAACAGGCCCAATAGCCGGAACCAATTGATCTGGTACTCCATCATCAGGTGGATCGCTCATGTCCTCCACGGTGGTAGCTGTTAGCTGAGCTACATTTGAGAATAAAGCAACTAACCCCTGCATACACGCCTGATTGAAAATATTGGCCCAATCCCAACAGGAAGTGACCACCAAACTGGATGATAAAGCGGCTGTGACAACCGCGACCATGGTTGTTCTGCCAATATGACTGTAATCTAAATACGAGCCATTGCGTTTCATTTTTGCATTGAGCGGAGTGCCAGCGCGGTTGACAGCAGTTGTCGCATGCTGCCTCAAACATCAGAAGGCCCTTAAAAATCCTTGTAGCCCATCAAGATAACTCGGACCTTCAGGATGTGGAGGTAGAATCCGGACAACGACTGGATAATACCAAAACGGTATCATGAACAAACAGCCCTGCGGGTGCCTTCTGCATCAGTTGCTTCGGCTTGCCAAGCCGGCATGCCGTTGGAGGTGGAGAGGTTGTTACCCACGATCCTATAAAGTCGGATGGATCAAACGCCGCCAACTGGATAATCAGTTGATACAGTTATATCCATCTTATAATGATCGGATCCCTTTCCAAGAACCTTCCCACCATTACTCGTCCATCTTGCCTAAAGTGATTTGAGTTCAGGCAAGTCCATTCGCGACAAATTAGCAGAGTGTAGCAGTGCCTTCAGCAGAGATAGTGCTGAGCCTGAGGCATTGGTAAAGATCGTGACCTTAGACAAGTGCTTGAGCCACTCAGTTGAACCCAAGCTGCCACTGGCATTGCTGGTGCGACGATTGAGAACGCTTCAGGTTCTATGACTACAAGCAGCTCTCCGCTGGTTGGTTGCGTACGTACGAACGATCAGTTCAGTGGGTATTGTTGCCCCAGAAGTGATATCGTGGTGGGCTGGCTCTTAACTCACCGCGATGGGTAATCGGCAATCGTTGCTTTGACGATTATTGTTTTCCGGTGCCTGATCCTCAGTTGCCTGAGAACCCATACCTTTACTATCTGGGGTCTTTTTCTATCTCAACATCGATTGTTGCTAGCTTTTTCGATGAATTTCAGCGAATCGAAATAACAATTAACTGCGCCGTATCTGGTTTTTCTTCAGGTGGTCAAAGGAAAGTCAAAATTTGCGGACGTCTTATACAAGAAAGCAGACGTCTGTATCAACTTTTCATACAGCTTCTATACCATCACTCAAACAATCGATATCAACCGCCACTTCGTTTTGAGGTCGGTGATAATGTCGCTCCCACAAAGTCGTCTGAATCTGCGTTCAGTTAGCTGCGTGAAATCTGATCCAGAGCTGCCTGGCGATTGATCCACGGCTCGGTCGGAGAACACGACTTCCGTTCCCGAGAATATGGATTTGTTGGTTCGTTGAGAGGCTGCGGCTACCGTAGTTAACGGAATATGGATTTAAATACCCATCGGTCTGTGTGAGCAACATCGCGTTGCTCGGATTGCGATTCGTACAGGTATATCCGCAATAAAGGATAATAAATCCTCCGTTGCCCACGATGCGATCTGAACCTCTGCCGCCGATAAGAATATCATTGCCATTCCCGCCTATCAACATATCGTCTCCGTCACCTCCCAAGACGATACTGGCAATCTTGCCAGCATTGAGGTGGTCATTGCCACCTTCGCCAAAGAGAATGGCTCCGATGTTCACTCCCGAGGAAATGGTCGCCATGTCGTTTCCGTCACACAAATGCATCCGGATGATCTGGACCCCCGCGGCGGGATGGGTTCGATCGGTTCCCGCTAATTGGCGTGGACCTTATAAACCAATTGCCCTCTGTGCTTTGGTTTTGGTCTTGATTTGGTCGTCTTCAGGTCTGAAAATACATGAATATCAGCGTTTGCCCCAGACTGGGTCTGTCACGATGACGGACGTCGCCTCAACGACCGCCACATTAGCAAAGGTCATTGAGTCGATACCGCCATCGTCGTCCATTACCGTTATGGAAATCGTATAGGTACCAAAAGCCGAATAGAGATGATTTCATTTTAACAAAAGAGCGACGCCAGCAGGCAGATTCAGTATGGTGGTCGGCGAGAAGTCACTTTTATTCGCAGCAAATGCGTATCGAGTGAGCCAACATCAACAAAGCTTCCATTGACTTGAAACGCAGTGTTGCAATCATCATGAATAATTGGGTTTCCAGCAGCTTGGCTCGCGACGCCATGTTGGTGATAGTGGTCGTGGCGCGGGTTTGCCGTGCCAGTATCATCATCGGTCGTATCGCAACTGTCGTATAGACATCGCTCGATGAGTTTGGTTGGATTATCGTCTAGGTGCTGATGGGTAATGTCGTCTGCCACAGTCACCACTACGGTCTGTGGAACGCCTTCGCCCCAGTCGATCGTCAGGAATTTGCCGTATCTTGCGAACCAACATCTGAATAGGTTCCAGTTAGATGAACGACGCCGTTCTCCAACACCGATCGCCGTACAGTGGCAGGCAGCATAGGGCCACGTTAGTAATCGTGGTCGTGGTACTGCTATCGCAGCGGAGAACCGGTGTCATCATCTTATCGAGAGTCATAATCGTATAGGTATCGCTGGATGTGTTGGTTTGGTTCGTAGTCGAGGTACTGATGCGTGAAGCTGAACATACCACCTGATACGGCAACGTTGAAACGCCCTTCGCCCCAGTCGATCGACAAGATGCATGCGTAATCTTGAGTACCGATATCGCTGTAGGTACCGGAGAGCATCACCGTGCCATCGCTTCGTTCACCGAGGTGGCATGCAACGTGATCTCCACCAGGTTCGCGTTGGTAATCGTGGTGGTAACGCGACAGCGGTTCCTGCAGCCGTCATCGGTCAACACAACGCCAATCGTATAGGTATCGCTGGATGTGTTGGTTGGATTGTCGTCAGGTACTGATGCGTGAAGCTGAACGTACCTCCTGATGCGCGGCAACGTTGCCGAAGCGCGCCTTCGCCCCAGTCGATCGTCAGGGTAGCCCGTATCTTGAGTACCTACGTCGATGTAGGTGCCCAGCGTTACCGTTCCATCCTCGTTCGCGAGGTGGCATGCAACGTGAGAATCTCTGGGTTCACGTTGGTAATCGTGGTGGTAGCGCTTGCCGACAGCGGTTCCTGTGTCGTCATCCGTCAACACAACGCCAATCGTATGGGTATCGCTGGATGTGTTGGTTGGATTGTCGTCGAGGTACTGATGCGTGAAGCTGAACGTACCACCTGATACTGGCAACGTTACCGGAGCGCCTTCGCCCCAGTCGATCGTCAGGGTATGCGTATCTTGAGTACCTACGTCGATGTAGGTACCCGAAAGCGTTACCGTTCCATCCTCGTTCACCGAGGTGGCATGCAACGTGAGAATCTCAGGGTTCCCGTTGGTAATCGTGGTGGTAAGCGCTTGCCGACAGCGGTTCCTGTGTCGTCATCGGTCAACACAACGCCAATCGTATAGGTATCGCTGGATGTGTTGGTTGGATTGTCGTCGAGGTACTGATGCGTGAAGCTGAATGTACCTCCTGAAACTAACAACGTTACGGAGCGCGCTTCGCCCCAATTGATCGTCGGTATGCGTGTCTTGAGTGCCTACGTCGATGTAGGTACCCAGAAAGCGTCACCGTGCCATCTTCGTTCACCGAGGTGGCATTCAACGTGAGAATCTCAGGGTTCACGTTGGCCGTCGTGGTGGTAACGCGCTTACCGACTGCAGTGCCTGTGTCGTCATCCGTCAACACAACGCCAATCGTATAGGTATCGCTGGATGTGTTGGTTGGATTGTCGTCAGTACTGATGCGTGAAAATGTACCTCCTGATACTGGCAACGTGACGGGAGCGCTTCGCCCCAATTGATCGTCAGTGTATGCGTGTCTTGAGTGCCCACATCGCTATAAGTGCCAGACAAGGTCACGATCCGTTCTCGTTCACCGACGTTGCCGAGATGCTGTTGATCACAGGTGCCACGTTGGTGACCTGTACGGTCGTTAAACCGACATCAGTTCCGACAGTGATAGAGGAGCTTTGCCAAGAATGGAACGTTTGGTTCTGCCCGGGACTTGAAGTCAATCGTATTTGATCGAGTAGGCTGCGCCGTGAGAGGAAACTGTCAGTCCGCTATAATTGAAACTATTGCCGGAGTTAAGCGTCGTCTGATGCACCTGGGTCCAAGTGTTGGTATTGGGATTGTAGACCTCAACGGATGTAGTCGCGGCGCCGTGCGAATGCGTAACCGGCATTGTTAAACGTGATACTGCCAGCCGTGATCGTACTGAAAGTTGGTGAAAGTGCATTGTTGAAGTCAGAGTTGGCGATATCACCGCTCAGACTCGTGACCGTGTGGGACGACGCAATGCTGCCGTTATCATCGTCGAAAACGTTGACCTTGATTAGCATATTGTCGACGGGTGTGCCCGCTGGGATTGTCGTCTGGGTATTGGTGCGAGTAGCTAAACAGGCCAGTTGCCACACCGCTATGCGACTCTTCGTAAATACCGTCATTGTTCCAGTCGATCTGGACTGTGAACGTGTCCAGGGTGCCAACGTCGGCGATCACGCCGCTTAGCGTTGTCGTGCCGTTTTCAAGAATGGACGTAGCCGCTAGGCCACTTAACGTCGGTGCGACGTTGGCGACGATTAGTGTAGCCGAAGCCGAAGCAAATAGGGTATCGTCGTCGGTCACGGTCGCCTTGATCGTCTGTAACTATCGGATGATGTGCCGTTCCTGGCGAACTCCCATCGTCCAGGTATTGGTGGGTTGCCGTGAAAGTCGGGTCGAGGAGTCTGCTGTGGCAGCCGATGGCGTTTACCCGGCTCCCAGTCAATCATCACGGTGTGCGTGTCCAACGTGCCAACATCGGTGAAGCTGCCAGTAACCGTCACGCTCCATTCTCATTGATCATCGTCCGCTCAGACTTAGCGGATTCACTACCGGTGCCACGTTGTTGACAGTGACGAAAATGGATCCCGCTACGGTCGATAGAATCCCATCGATGTAAAGTTGTTGGACATTGGGATCAGAAAGAGTCGATAGTCCTGCGCAATTACCAGCATTGTGGAGAGCTTCGACAATATGGCCGAGGCCAAAGTTTCGAACAGCAACAGCATCATTTCCGAACTGGTCTTTCATCAGTACGGTGGCTGGATTAGTGGCAAAATTGTGGACTATACCAACATTGGCTCCGGAATTTGGAATGGTAAACGAACTTGGAACGTTAGCTAAAATCGGATGTCCTGATTGGCTGGGAATTTCGGTTAATGTGAGTGGTGATGTTATCCCGCTCGAGCGGTCAAGCAGCGTCGAATCGCGCATGTTCTGCATGCGCCCTTGGGTTGGCAGCGAAAAGTTCGTAAGCGTTCCATTCTCCGTGAAGAAATGTACCCCCATTTTGTACGAAGCTTACCAGCGCATTTTGGCCGGCAATGGGCATGTCAGTCGAATAAGTGGTCCCATTTAAGTGAATCACCGCTTCGAACGTATTCAATGCGAGGTCAGTGCCTACGAATGAGGTTTCCGGAAGTTGTGCTTAGTGTCACACCAAGCCCTGCATTCTCGAGGGCTGTCTTTAGTGCAAGGGTGTGAGCGTTTATCTCGTCATAAATCAACAATACGTCAACTTGACCGCTGGCAGAGCCCGGGTGTAACAATCCCGCCGTCGTCATCAGACAGCGAAAGTTCGATGGCGTAATCGTCAGAAGATGTGCCTGTAGGATTATCATCCAAATGCCTGATGGGTAAGGCTGAAAGACGTCGAGCCAGCAGGCAAATTGTGCGTTTTGCAGGCGAGCCTTCGCCCAGTTCACCGTCGGGGTGAAAGTGTCTAAAGTGCCGGGATCCGTGATCGTACCGCTGAGCGTAGCGATCCCGTTTTCGTTAATGAGTGATGTGATCACTTAGCGTTGCTCAACACGTTGGAGCCACGTTGGTAACATTAATTGTGGCGGTATCGACGAGGCTTACCGCGCCCCAAGCTGTCGCGCGTTCGCAGTTTGACGGTGAAGGTACTGGGGCCATCCAGCCCCAAAGCGGAAAACGTCGGATTTTGTATCGTCTCATTACCGCGGGCGCTAAGACTTCTCCAAACACGTTGTCGCCGTCGAGATCCCACTCGTAGGTGATAGAGTTGAATCAGGGTCATTCCCAGTACCAGTAAGTCCGACAGCACCACCTTCCGAAACATTATAAGGACCTCCTGCTTCGGCAATTGGGGGCGAGTTTGTCGTTACAAGCAGACTAACATTGTCCAAATTCACAAAGAAATTTCCCAGATTGTCTTGCTCTTGAAAGCTAACTCGAATTGATTGCCCAGCCAGAGGATTGGAGCAAAGCGGTCACGGTGAAGGAACGACTATTTGGTCCCATCTGGAAGGGCGTATCGCCAGGATTCGTTGAATACACCTGCTGAATAAGACCACCAGATGCATTTAAGATATTTACTCGCCACTCCTGGTTTGGGTCACTAAAAATACCAGCATTGTTTGAATTCGATCAGACCAACTCAATGATGCTGATCAGATGTTTGATGGAACGACGAGCAATTGCGACAGAACCTGCTGACTTGGCCCGCTTTGGTTAGTTCGAGCGTCAAAATTGCTGTTATCGGTGAGTTGAAAGAACCGCTATTTATTACCCAAGCTCCTGCCCCAGAATTGAAAACGTCCCAACCGGCGAAGCTCCTGTTTCAAAGCCACCATTTGCAATTAACTGAACTGTTGCTAAGACACGCCGATCTTCTAGCGACTCCACGAGCAGCTCCCTGCGAAATGCTGCTCGGGCGGCAGTTCGTGTAGCGTTTTTGCTAGCGTTCCAAAAGCAGTTTAAGAAATTTGACGCAACATGTTTCAGGGTTCCTGGAAATGGAAGGCCAAGATGTCTTCAGGGGTGGGCAATGCAATTGAAATGAGGATGGTAGAACCACCCCGCCAATGGCGAAGGAAAGCACAACAATGGGGGGTGGGGTGAGTAATACGAGAGGCGCTTCGAAAGTCAGCCTACAAATATTCCAAATAAGTCGAAGAAAATAGCGGTTAATCCGAATTGAGGTGCACGAGGGTGCACGACGGTTAGTGATCGAACCCAATATTGAAACTTACAATTGAATGAATCGAACGGCCCATCGATTCGCGCTATTGTGGATGCTTCCGGCAGCGACGGAGCTCGTGAGCCTAATGGAACAACTTCTTCTTTGCCTGAAAGAAGAGCGTTCACGAAGGTGCACCTACGCCAGAATGTCTTGAATCACATTTCCGTAAACGTCCGTCATTCGATCTTCGCGTCCTTGATGAAAATACGTTAATCGCGTGTGATCCAATCCCATGAGGTGCAAGATCGTAGCATGAAGATCGTGTACGTGAACGTTGGTCACTGCAGCGAACCCCAGTTCATCCGTTTCACCATAGATGGTTCCTCCACGAACGCCGCCACCGGCTATCCACATCGTGAAGCCATAGGGATTGTGATTGCGACCAGGCTTGCCGACTCCTTCACTGAAGAGCATCCTTCCAAACACTCCGCCCCAATCACCAAGGTCGATTCCAGCAGGCCACGTTGTTCTAGATCTGCCAAAAGAGCAGCAATAGAAAGGTCGGTCTCTGCTGCATGCCGTCCATGATTCTTTTCGACGCTTTCATGAGCATCCCACGTTTCCTCGAGGTGCCCGCCACCCGAGTAAAGCCCAACAAATCGAACACCGCGTTCCACAAGCCTTCTCGCGATCATGCAATTTGCGTCCCAATTCTGCCGTCATCGGTTGATCGATACCATACTGCTGCAATGTATTTTCCGTCTCCATCGACAATGTGTGCTTAATCCCTAGCAGTGCTCACGGTACCAATCCGCCAGCGCGCAGATGGTGAACATGCAAGTGGTGGTCGTCGTCACGACGACCAGGTAAATGTCGATCTACAGGATTTGCCAGCCGATAACCCTCTTCACAATGCACCGCATACACTCGATTCGATCCTACAAGACGAAAGCCGGAGTCTATTCGCGTCAGATTGCAGTTTGTCCCGATCTGAAGTGAACTACGCAGTCAAATACTGGCCACCCGTTGGTCGCGTCGACAACGTTTATGGGGGATCGCAACCTCGTCTGCGCATGTCCTCCGTGAAGCTACGAAGAAGACGTCGCCTCACCCACGCGGCGAGTCACGATCGACTTGAAGAAATCCCAAGCCCCTGTCGTCACACGCCGGGGGGATTTTTTATGGGTCGCGCAGATTGCGTGCGATCAAGCGCTCGCGATCGACCAACTTGGGATTAAGTAATTTGAGTTGCGACGTGAATGTCACCGGAATCTTCGGCTTGAAATGCCATCGGAGAAAGGCTGCAAAGTGCTTACCTTCCAAATCGAAAAAGTGAATCCAGGTCCTATAGCTATGGGTGGCTCACAAAATGACGTTTGTGCTGAACTTCGGACATCTGATGCATTCAACGTTGGATTGAAAACGGATAGACGATTTCGCGACCTGTCCATCTTGATAGACTCGCAATCCGTACCTAGTCATCAGTCGTTTGAAGAGGCATCACTCCCAATGAAACCAAGCGACGATATATAAAATAACGAGCAATGGATTCACAGCCTAGCTCGTGCCATGTGAAGAGTGGTAAGACCACTGCAGGCAAGCCAAACATGGTGATCATGAGAAAGAGAATCCAGCGAGGAAGCCCCAGCGAACCTTTGTTTTCAGCGTGAAAAAGAAGAGCATTCACGAAGGTGCACCTACGCCAAGATGTCTTGAATCACATTTCCGTAAACATCCGTCATTCTATCTTCGCGTCCTTGATGAAAATACGTTAATCGCGTGTGATCCAATCCCATGAGGTGCAGGATCGTAGCATGAAGATCGTGTACGTGAACGCGATTGGTCACTGCAGCGAACCCGAGTTCATCCGTTTCACCATAGATGGTTCCTCCACGAACGCCGCCACCGGCCATCCACATCGTGAAGCCATAGGGATTGTGATTGCGACCAGGCTTGCCGACTCCTTCACTGAAGGGCATCCTTCCAAACTCTCCACCCCAAATCACCAAGGTCGATTCCAGCAGGCCACGTTGTTCTAGATCCGCCAAAAGAGCAGCAATAGGAAGGTCGGTCTCTGCTGCATGCCGTCCATGATTCTTTTCGACGCTTTCATGAGCATCCCACGTTTCCTCGAGGTGCCCGCCACCCGAGTAAAGCTGAACAAATCGAACACCGCGTTCCACAAGCCTTCTCGCGATCAAACAATTGCGTCCAAACTCCGCCGTCATCGGTTGATCGATACCATACTGCTGCAAAGTATTCTCCGTCTCCATCGACAAGTCGACAGCTTCCGGAGCTTCGGACTGCATGCGAAAAGCAAGCTCATAACTTGCAGCCCGAGCTAGCAAGTCCATGGAACTCGATCGAGCCGCCGTATGTTCGCGATTGAGTTCCGATAACAAATCGAGCTGTTCGCGTTGATCGTTGCGGGTCCACTGCGGTGGCGTGGCTAAATCGAGAATCGGATTTCCTTGCGGCCGAAACAACGTCCCCTGGTATGAGGCTGGAATAAATCCGCTCGACCAATTCGGTTGGCCTCCGATAGGTCCACCTCGTTTATCGAGCATGACCACATAGCCAGGCATGTCTTGATTGATCGATCCCAATCCATAGGTAACCCAACTTCCCAGCGAAGGACGACCGATCAGTGGCTTGCCCGTATTGATCTGAACCAACGCCGAACCGTGCGCATGCGTGTCGGTATAGCATGAGCGAATCACGGCCATCTTGTCGACATGTTCGCGTAGATGAGGAAAGAAGTCCGAGACAGGAATGCCGCTTTTGCCCCCTGGGCGAAATGGCCGCGCTGCAGGAGCAAGATAACCAATGGCTCTTCCGCCTGAGTTAATAAACTTCTTGTCGCTGGGCATCGGCCCAGCCCAGCATGTTTCCAAGGCAGGCTTGGGTCGAACGTATCGACTTGGCTAGGGCCGCCATTCATCAACCAAGAAGATACAACTCTTCGCTTTGCAGGGAGATGCGCACAGGCTTGAGCGCCCAGTGGCGATAACGGAGAGGTAGTCTTGGAATCTTCCCAGGCACCATCCGCTTCGAGCATGCCGGAGAGAGCTAGCGCAGCAAATCCACCAGCCATTTGCCCAATGGACTCGCGTCGGGTAACACCGCATGGAAAGCGAAAGGAATTCCTGATATTCACATCCAAACTCCTAGTCGATAAAGATAAACTCATTGGTGTTGATCAGGTTAAAATGACAAAGCGAGGCCCAAATCCAAAGCTTTCTTGTTCCGTCGACTGCGAGCCTTTTTCAAGTTCTAACAATGGCTTCGATTCCCAATGCTGTGCCATGGTTAGAAGATGTTTCTGGGCAAACGATATTTCTTTGGTTGAAGGCGATCGCCCGAGAACGATGCGCCATGCCGTGTGGATACGTCCTACTTCATCAGAACTCTGTGCCAGAACGCGTCCAGCGATTTCGCGACTCTCTCGTTGGATGGTTTGGTTGTTCATAAGCGTCAAGGCTTGTGGGGCCACGATCGTTACGTCGCGTCTTCCCGTTGGAGCCGTTGTATCGCAACAATCGAAGACGGTCATCATCGGCACGACCAACGATCGCTTGACAAACATGTAGATGCTTCGTCGCCGCTGTTCTTCCTCGGGCGATGCCTTATGAGCAGATTCTTTCATCGACAGTCCTTCCAGAGCTTCTGCATCGATCGAAGCATGAAAGCTCGGCCACTCCCATGCGTAAGATCCAATCGACCGCTGGCCTTCAACAGCGAATCACGAAGCGACTCGGCATCGAGTCGGCGACGGTTGGCTCGCCAGAAATAATGGTTATTCGGATCAATCACAGCCAAAGCAGCCTGGAGGGATGCATCGAACTTCCCGGCGATATGTTTGCGACATCACGATCTGTTTGATGATAGGTTTGAGACGCCAGCCTTGAGACTGCAACTCTGAAGCAAGCCAATCGAGCAATGCAGGATGAACAGGAGGACTTTGAAACCCGAAGTTATCAGGAGTTCGAACCAATCCCTCCTCCCCAAAAGTGCAACCATACTCAGTTCCACTGCCACCCGCGAGGTCAAAGGATGATCGGGTCGCGCACGAGCCGCGCATGGTGTGTTCGCCGCATCGTCGTCTTAGAGTTTTCTTTGGGCGTGAAGGAACTTCCTGCAACACCGATCGAGGAAAGCCCTCCTGCTTCTACGGCGTCACCAGGATGATGGGGATTCCTTTCTTGAGAAGATGCAGAGGCGGAGGCTGAGATGAAAGGTCGGTCCATCCCAATACCTCATAACCAAGCTCTTCAGAGGTCGGGCCACCATTCCACTCACGCTTGCGATGGGCTACAGGTCCAGCCCAAGCTGCTGCGAGCTTGTAGTAATCACGCTGAGGAATCGGATCAAACTTATGATCGTGGCATCGCGCGCACCTGACGGTCAAACCTAGGAACGCTGTCGACGTTGCATGGACCAAGTCTTCAAGTCGATCGTATTGATACTCAAAAAGGTCATTGGGCTCATCATCCCATGTCCCCAAGCGAAGAAATCCGGTTGCCACGACAGTGGATTCGGTGCGTGGTTCAATCTCGTCTCCTGCTAACTGTTCCAAGAGAAATCGATCATAGGGCATATCGTCATTCAAGGCGCGAATCACCCAATCGCGATACTTCCAGGCATGAGGCTTTAACGCATCTCGTTCGTAGCCATTCGTTTCTGCATAACGAACTACATCGAGCCAATATCGGCCCCATCGTTCGCCAAACTGAGGTGAAGCGAGAAGGCGATCCACCTCTTGCTCGTAACGTTTCTCCGAAAAGCTCTCCACGAAGGCATCGACTTCGTCCGCCGTCGGAGGCAAACCGATCAGATCGTAGCTGAGTCTACGAAGCAATTGTTGCGGTGTTGCTGGCGGTGCAGGGGAGAGGCCTTTGGATTCCAAGGTCTTTCGTAGGAGCGCATCGATGGGGTGGAGGGACGAGTCTTCAGATGGAATCGTTGGACGCACAATCTTTTGAAACGCCCACCAATCTCTCCCACCGCGCACATCGGTCGTCCGATCATAGGGATCGAGCACCATACCGTCCGGCCAAGGGTACCCCTTTTGACTCCATTGCTGCAACGATTCCTTTTCCTGAGAAGAAAGCGGCCGAGGCTTTCCATTCTTGGCAGGTGGCATCTCGTCTGCCATCACGCGTTGCAACAACAGACTTTGCAATGGCTGCTCTTGGGAGATCGCTGCGCCCGAATCACCACCTTTGTGGAGTCCTGCAGCTGTTGTTAGATCGAGCCCTCCGGCCGGATCCGTCGACGTATGGCACTCTAAACATCGCTTCGCCAAGAGTGGGGCGATGGCATTCTGAAAAGATTGCCCCCAAACCATTCCTTGCACCTGGACGATGAGAAGTCCAGTGCTAATCCCTAATACCCATTGCCGCATAGTTCGCCTCCGAGCTGTATTGTAACCAGCCGCCATGCGAACTACATCCATCGGCTCATCCATTCCACCAAACAAAAACACCTTGGAATCCCGTGGAATTCCAAGGTGCTGGCGATACTGGATTCAGAATCGATCGATCGTTACTTTGCTTTGAGGAAGGCATCCATTTCGGCTTTAGCAGCTTCGTGAGCTTGGTTGTACTTTTCAAGATCGCTATCGTCTTCGGAATCGATGTAGGTGGTCAAGGCAGCGATTTCGGATCGAATCGCCTTGAAAACTTTGCCCGACTCCACCATGAATTTCTGGCCATCCTTTTCCATATCGTCGTGCTTCCCAAGCTTCGAAAGGCGAGGCCCAATCTCATTGATGAAGTTCTTGTTCATCTCCAACATGGCTTTGGCTTGCTCGCCTTCGATCGATTCAGACTCATAGGAATCGGCGATCACGCCAACCATCAGATGGGTCTCGGTAGCATAAGCAACAAGTGTATAAGCAAAGACTTCGGCGATCTGCTCGTCCTTGCCGTTGGGCACATTATCATCCGCGCGGAGATAATCTCCCGACATCCCAACCACAACGCTGAGAACCAACACCGATAGACGAGCCCATTTCGAAACGAACATATCTGATTCCTATTTTAAAAAGTTGTCGTGGACAGGTATCGAATTGTTCCCTTGCCTTCGATCCAAGCGTCTTTCCCTTGGCAAGAATTGCGGAATAGGCAAAGCGGAACGCCAATCGTTGACGTTTATTCCGTTTGTATGGCCGACCTGTGCTTGAGAGAAGTGATCATTCCCATCCCAATCGATCGATCGGGACGGGAACAGTTCTTTGGAGCATGATTCCAAAGTTATTCGTCGGATTCCTCTGAATCCCATTCGGAATCCTCTTCATCTTCACCTTCTTCCTCATCATCTTCTTCCTCGTCGGTGGACGATTCAGCCCCGTTCCGTTCCTCCATCTCAGAGAAATCAAAACTGACGAACTCTTCCGTTCCTGTGAAAGGAATCGGCAAAATACCTGCCTGACGCGCTTGCTCGATATCGATGATGGCAATGCGTTCTTTCTTGGACTCGTCATCCTTTTCTTTCAAAGCATTCTTCAACTGATTGCTTCCCGCGAGAATCGCATGAACGAAACTCGGCCATGATGTTTCACCCCGAAGATCTTGGCTTACGGCGTTTTGCAAAAACTTAGGTGTCTTAGGGGCATCCGCGACGAGGTCCACCAACGTCGTTTCCAACCCATAGAATTTTTGTCGCTTCGAGTCGCTCCAAAAGCCGACATAGCAGTGAGTCGGAGTCAATACCAACGTAGAATGAATGCCGATCTTGCGAAGCATCGACACAAATAGTACGGATCCATCCACGCAATTGGCTTGCGTATTGTTGATGGTATCTTCGAGCAAACGGACGTGTTGACAGGCGAGCGTCTTCGATACGGCCGATGTGGCGGTGATACTGCTGTACCGCACATCGCGGCAGACGAGCAGATCCCAAAGGGCATATACCTGTCGTAATACCGATTCTTCGTTCCCTTCTTGATATCCAACGA
>JAXMBN010000062.1:0-23758 GCA_046349875.1 Pirellulales bacterium | reverse complement strand
TTCGGCCAGCACTCTTTGCGATAGCTGCGGATGGGCTTGCGCTAGTGCCAGCAATGAGGTATCCGCCTCAAAGGCAGCAATTTTTTCGGCGATTTCGCGTCGTTTTTCTTCGGCTTCCGCAACCGCACGTTCGTTGGCTTTGAGAGTTTTGGCAACTTTCTTGTCGTCGGGAGACTGAGCCAGGGCTTGCAAAGACTGAGCCAAATAAACCTTCTTCTGCTCTAGTTCTTTCTCTTTTTGAGGCAGCTCCGACTTTGCATCCTGGTAGCCGATGATCTGCTGAATAAGCCGATAAAGTCGGCTCAGCTCGGGCACCGGTTGATCCGCAAAGGCTTCGTCATTGCGAAAGTGCTTGTAGCCATAGATCACCATTCCAAACTGAGTTCCCCAATCACCGAGGTGATTGTCGGAAATCACTTTGTGGCCTAGGAACCGAAGGGTCTTGGCAATGGCATCTCCAATCACCGTCGATCGGATATGGCCGACGTGCATCGGTTTCGCTACGTTGGGAGACGAATAGTCGATGACATAGGTGCGTGGATCGGCAATCGATTCGACGGCAAGTCGATCCGAAAGACCGACCTCGCGGAGTTGGCCTTGGATCCAGCTATCTTTCATTCGTAGATTGATAAATCCCTTGCCAGCAATCTCAACCGATTCGCAAATATCGGTATGCGAAAGGCGGTCCACCACTTGCTTGGCAACTTCAAGGGAGTCCTGACCCAATTCTTTGGCCACACCCATCGCTAAGTTGGCCTGATAGTCTCCATGTTTAGAATCCTTGGAAAGGGCAACACGTTGTGCGTGGTTCGTAGGATCTGCAACCCAATCTTGGAGGCATGATTCAAAACGGTTACGAAGGAGATTCAGAATTCGCATGGAACGGATCAGTTAAAGGCAATCGAAACGATCAACAAGAATGAACAAACGAGTGGGCCAATGAGAAACGCTAGGACTTTGGCGTTTCCTCTTTTTTCCCCGGAATCAATGGAAGTGGCCCTGAATAGGCATCAAAGATCACGAGGATGTTGAGGATCCCTGCCACCATCGTGTAGAGCGTTCCAAGATCGAAGCCATGGGCCGAGGTGAGGTGCCATGTATCAAGTGTTCTTAGGTCGCCCGGCCGGCGCATGAAACCGTTCATCAGGGGGCGAAGGTTTCGATTCGCACGATATCCTTCAATCATGGCCGGTATCGCAGGCGCCCCAACACCAGCCTGACAAATGAAGTGCCATCGTTGATCTTCCGCTGTCCAGGACCAATAAACCACTCGGCCTTGTCCAAGGAACATACCGATCAAATAGAGGGACAGAATGGACGTGGCATAAAGAGCTGCTTTCCCATAGCGGCGCTGGTAGTAGTGGCCAGCGCCTGGAATCAACCATGCCAGAAATGCAGCGACCTCAGGCCTGCGAAGCTGCAACTGTAGGCCATCGACTTCCAATTGGTAAGGCTTCGGGGAATCCATGGTCGATAAGGTCTCTTCCTGGGAGGCTGGGAGCGAAAAACAATCCTGCAGGCATTGTATCCCTAGCTCCAACCTCCACTAGACCGACTTTTGGATTCCCCTGAGGGAAATCCCAAAACCCAGGGATTACTTCAAAATCATGTCGTCGACCGTTCGGCCCGATGGAATCATCGGAAGAACGTGCTCTTGGTAGGGGACCTCCACATCCAAAACGAATGGTCCTGGATATTCGATCATTTCCCGAAGAGCTGCCTCAAGATCCGCTCGTTTACGGACACTCGCCCCACCACATCCATAGCCTTTGGCAATCTGAACGAAATCAGGATAGCGTTTTTGAACGTAGGTATGTGCCACGGTGCTTCCGGTTCCCGAGGCTTCTTCGTGATCGATCGGGCCTAGATAGGTGTGAGCGCGATTGGATCCCATGAATCGGTCTTCCCACTGAACCACCATGCCCAAGTGCTGGTTGTTGAGAAGGAGAACTTTGACAGGCAGTTTCTCACAATGGCAGGTGGCAAGCTCTTGAATATTCATCTGGAAGCTGCCGTCCCCATCGATGTCGACCACCAGAGCATTGGGATGTGCTGCCTGAACACCCATAGCGCTCGGTAATCCGAATCCCATGGTGCCCAAGCCGGAACTGCTCATCCACTGACGTGGCCGGCGGAAAGTGAAGAACTGTGCAGCCCACATTTGGTGTTGGCCAACGCCTACCGAAATATAGGTCTCGCGATCCTTGGTGATGTCCGACAACGTCTTGATGGCATGTTGTTGAAGAATACCATCGAAGTTCTGATCATAGCCGAAGGGGAATTTTTCCTTGAGCTTTGTGCAATGCTCGACCCAGCCACCGATGTCGGCCGGCGCTTCCACAATCTTGTTGAGTTCGGTCAACGCATGACGAACGTCGCTGCAAACGGAGATGTGAGCGACCTTGTTCTTGTTGAGTTCCGATGGATCGATATCGACGTGAACAATCTTTGCGTTCTTGGCAAAGGATTCCAGGTGCCCAGTCACGCGATCATCAAACCGAACGCCTAGCGCCAGCAGCAAATCGCAATCGCGAACGGCATAATTGGAATAGGCACTTCCGTGCATGCCGAGCATATCCAAGGAGAGTGGGCCATCGCCGGGATAGGCTCCCAACCCCATAACCGTCATGGTCACAGGAATGCCAGTCTTCTTGATCAAAGCTCGGAGCTCATCGGCTGCTTCCGAAGCAATGATTCCGCCACCGGCATAGATCACTGGTCGTTTGGAGTGTTTGATTGCGGCCGCGATTTGACGAATCTGTTCTGGGGCGGCGATGCGATCATCTTCCTTAATTCGGTAGCCAGGAAGATTCATTGGAACATCCCAATCCACTTCGCACGAAGCCAACTGCACATCCTGCGCGTCGATCAACACCGGCCCAGGGCGTCCCGTCGTTGCGATATGAAACGCCTCTTTCATGATGCGAGGCAAATCTTCGACATTGGTTACCAGATAATGATGCTTGGTGATGCCGCGACAGATTTCCACGATGGGAGTTTCTTGAAAGGCATCGGTACCGATCACAGCCGTTGGAACTTGGCCAGTGATGGCAATCAACGGGATGCTGTCAAGCTTGGCATCGGCAATCGAAGTAACCAAATTTGTAGCCCCCGGTCCACTCGTTGCCATCACAACGCCGACTTTGCCTGTCGACCTGGCCAACCCCTGGGCTGCAAAAGCTCCACCCTGCTCATGGCGAGGCAGAATCGTTCGAATGCGATCGGAATATCGAGTCAGCGATTGGTGCATGGGCATGCTACAACCGCCAGGATACGCGAAAATGACTTCCACCCCATGATCCACCAACGCTTGCACTACAATGTCAGCGCCCGACATGACTTTCGTAGTTCGCGTCGATTGGATGCTCGTCATTTTTCTTCTCCCAATTTCATCAAACAGGCGAGCCAGGACCTCCATGGTAGGGGGTTCGGAACCTGGCTATTGAACCTTCTAGAATACGATCGCCCCCTGTTTTGATCAACCTTCGAGGACGCCTCTTAAAGGAGACAATGCAATGAAAGAATGGTTCATGGTGGCGATTGGAGGGATGATTGGGAGTCTAGCTCGCCATGGTATTAATGTTTCTTTTAACGCATTGGGGTGGAACCGACTTCCAATGGGGACACTAGCAGCCAATCTAATAGGATGCTTCTTGATTGGGTTGGGATGGAGATTGGCGGAACGATATGGTTGGATCGGTGGACCTTGGGAGCTAGCTTTTCGAGTCGGTGTCCTCGGAGGATTGACGACCTTTAGCACCTATGGGTTGGACGTGGTTCGCTATGCGCAACAACATCACTATGGGCTTGCGGCATGGGTGGCCGCATCCAATCTTGCTTTGGGGCTTCTCGCAGTGCTCTTAGGAATGTGGGTTGTTCGCCCCGCCACATAGAACGTTTCAGAGTTACAGGTTTTATGGCGATGGAGGCATCTCTTCCGCTGCTCGTTTGCGAGTCTCGGCAATTGCTGCCGCCCAACTCGCCGTCGACAACGAGGCCGCTCCTTTGCTTCGCGTTCCAATCACCAAGTGTTGGTTGTCATCGCAAAGAGCAGCACACCATAGGCCGCTACCGGGACCCGCTACCTCAGTAACCTTCAACCGCGAGCGAACATCATAAAGATAGAGTTTGCCATTCAAGCAGGTGACAGCCGCGATATCATCGAAGCATATGACCGATGTTCCCCAATCGGGAAGCATTCCAATAGTCAGCGATGAGCTTCGTTGGTTTCAGTGAAAACAAATTGACGCCGATTGGCATCAGCCGTTACGATTGACTTTCCCTTCTGCAAAGGACGTTCCAGACAGCTCATGATCCAACTTTGTAATCTTTTTTCTGCTTTTAGGCTTGCTGCATTCCAAAGTTTGACGACGCCATCACCTCCCTCCGCTGCTCAAAAATTCGACCCGTCCGCAGAAAGTGAGAGTCCAAAGATGGAACCTTGTGAGCTTCGATCGGTTCTGCAACCGTTTGATCGGATTTGAGAATGACGCATCTTGCCGTCTTCTGTACCTAAGAGAACGCTAAACCATCCCCTTTAGCCCGATCTTCATCGAGCGAATCCATTTGGTCTTGGTGTCGTGTTTTTCCAACTCTTGTCATCGGAGAGATTTCCAATGTGCACTGGCCTGTGTAATCGGTGGCTACGGCTTGAGTCCCCGAACTACTAATAAACTTTCCATGCTGAAGCGGGTAGTTCTGTTAACTTCGTCGGTTTATCGAGTTGCTCGACACTCGATTTGCTAACCGTTCCTGGCCGGAGCAAAAAAGTCCCGTTCCGGTGGTCAGCGAGGCAAGTCTCATGGCCCTTTCAACGCAAGCGAAGTAACCTGTGCCTCCGGAGCTGTTTTGGTTTCTTGAGATAACCGGGATGGTTGTTCATCGCGGTCACTGCCAAAGCAGCCTCCACGGTTAGAGACAATCGCAAAGAAATCGAAGTTGCGGAAGCGAGTCGTTTCATGGTGAGGACTTTCATGGTGAGGGCCTCGATGCTTGCAGGGAGGGAAAAGTCGGATGGGATCCTTTTCATGATGGACAAGCGCCCGTGGCAAGCAGCCATCGCTTTCAGGTTTCAGTTCGAATCACGTATGAGGAGCCCCGAGGGACTGGTGGCCAAAAATCGTCGGCAGTCTGGGTGCAATCTCAGTGGGCGTATTGGAATCTAGAGGATCGACTAAAATAGGTCGGACTCCCGACTGCGGAGTCCTCCAAACGAACTTGCCTCTCTGCTAACGCACCAGTGGTTCCCCCATGACTTTTCCGCTTCCAGCAATCGCTCTTGGTTTGCACCATTGCTTCTACTCTTTCCGCTTTGGGACAACCCGCGTTGGCCTTGCCGCGATCTCAAGGATATTCCAGTAACGACCCGGTTGCGGAAATCAACGCAATGCAATTGGGGGACGGAATCGAAGTGCAACTCTTCGCGGCCGATCCGATGTTTGCGAAGCCGCCGATCCATTCGAATTTGATGCCAAAGGGCGGCTGTGGATCGCAAGTAGTCTTGCTTATCCACAGATTGCACCGGCAGTGCTGGTCGATCAAGCGGTCGTTCTCGAAGATACCGACCGCGATGGTGAAAAGCGGATAAGAGTACGGTCTTTGCCGAAAACTTGCTCATTCCAACTTCGGCGTGTTGCCTCTCTCGATGGGACTGAGCCTATGTAGCTGCAAGTACGCAACTACTGTTTCTCCAAGATAATTTACGGCGATGGCAAAAGCAGATTATCGGCGAGTCGAATTGAGTGGCTTCGGAACGGAAGACACGCACCACTTGCTTCACGCTTCGATGGGGACCCGACGGTTGGCTCTACATGAACCAATCGATTTATGTCCACAGTCACGTAGAAACACCGTATGGAACCAAGTACCCTGATGGCGGTATCTGGGCGCTACCACTCCAGCTACCAAGAGGCTCGAGGTCGTTCGGCAAGGATTCGTCATCCACAGCACATCTTCGATGGAGCAGGTCAGCATTTTGCAACCGACGGTGCTTATGGCGAAGGGATCAGACTGCGTTTCCAGTGTGATCGGTCTTTGTGACCTCGCCTGGAGCGGAACGTTAGTTGAACGGCCTCAATCCGGGAAGCCCTAAGCATTGCGGATTGGAGATATTATCGGGGAGCCATATTCTCCTGATCTGTATGGGCAATGGATTTACCAATGATTTTCGGTCACACCGCGTCTGCCGATTTCAAGTTTTCGCAATCGCGATGGTTACCTTAGCCACAGCAACAGGGCGATTCGAACGGAGCACGTTGCATTTCGACCCATCGATGCCAAAGTTGGATCGGATGGAGCCTCTATATTTCGGACTGGTGACAAAACTCTATCATCCAACACGGTGAATGATTACGCGATGAACGTGCCGCGATCGCAATGCGCACGGTCGAATCTGGCGGGTGACCGGAAGAATCGACCGGTTCACAACTATGCCTATCGATCAGGATTGAAGACGGAAGAATCCCTGAACTTTTGAATGATAGCCTGGAGCTGACTCGTCAATCCGCCCGCTTGATCTGGCCATTGTCCTTCGAAGAAGTTGACAAAGCGTTTCAACAGTGGACGGCAGCATCAACGAGCCCTTTCACAACACGGGCCTAACCGGATCGCCAAAAATCGAATGCTTGAGCATTTGCGTTGGAATGAATCGGCGAATCGCTGACAACGTTATGGAGCAACCCTTCAGTAAAAGAATCCTCGCTTGGCGAGCGATTGCAATTCAGATGGGAAGCTGGAACTTGAGCGTTGACCACGTATGAGCGATCTTGGATCGAGCGATCGTCGACGCGGCGATTGGCAAGCGCGACTAGCTGCCGTCGTCTGGCTCTTCGAAAGCTGGGGGATGAGGCTTACTGGATTTTCGTGCTGGCGTGTTGCGTAACCATGCCCATGCATTCTTCGATCGATTTCGCCCTGTGGAGTTTTGTACGCGAGTCTGAAGGAGGTTGGTCCGCACATCTCCGCGTAACTCTTGGGCATGACAAAGAGCGTTCTCTATATGCTGTTTGTTGCCAAAGCATCGAAGTCAGATGGCTTCCTGCAAGTGGCTCATCGAACAGCTACCAACCTTGACGGTATCGCTCAAGAACGCGAGAGCCTGATGGGATTCACGGTGACAACCGCTGATGCTGCTCAATTGCAAGCTGTGAGCCTGGGGCCAGTCCGACTGGCGAATTCTGATCGAACAAGGTCAATGCGTGTGGCTGCTGGGATTGCGAACGTATTACGGATCATCTTTACAAACGCATCTGCGAGATGAGGCGGATACGGTTATTCCCGAAGGCGTGGAGAAGTCAGCCGGCAAAACACCCGGCGTGCTGCTGCAACACCGTTGCGCTGGTGGTATGCTGGCGGGGGCGAAGGTATGGTCGTGATAGCAGGCCTGGATCGACCGCGAATCTGCCAAATGCGACCTCAGACAGCGAAGCGGGAATTGCCAATACATTGAGAATCTGGGATCGATGAAGCAGCCGAGGTGGTTAAGACACTGGAGCGTTGGGCCGGTGAGGAAACAATGGAGACTATCCAGCGCAGCCGTAATGGGAATTGCTCGCCAAGACCTCGCCAAGGCTGCCAAGGTCTGGGCTCAGGTTGTCTCAGAACAACGAGAACCACCGTACCATGCGATGGGACTTTTATCCCTGGCTAGTCGCAAGGGAGGCCCGAAGCCCTGTTGAAGCAGTCACGCAGGAGTTGGCTATGTGGCCTTGAATCTGCTCGACTTGCATCGAAGCTTGGTATGCTGCATCCATTCAACGTACCGATTTGATCGATGCCTTGAAGGTAGCGGGTAAACTCAACGAGAACAAATGGGTTTTGAGCCCAGAATTTGTCGCTAAGGTCACCGATATGGCGCGGACGAGGTGATCCCAAGTTAGTGAAATGGTTAGTCGGCGGCTACCTACTGGCAATGCAGTCGCTGTCATCCGATAGGTACAGCCGGTGGGCAAAATCGGTCCCGGAATTTAATCAGTCTTGGTGGCAGTTCCCAAGTGGACTATATCATTGAGTCGTTGATCGATCCTCAAGCGAAGCTGAAAGAGGGCTTTCAACGATTGTGGTCCTGACCATTGCCGGCAGGTCATCAGTGGTTTCGGCGGAGAAGCCGAACGCCCGGGAAAACTCGTTGCTCACCGCCGAAGGAAGCGTCGTGGAGATCGTATGATCGATCAAGGAAAAACAGGGAAATCGTTGATGCCGGCGGGGCTGTTGGATGGTCTTTCCATGTCTCAGCTTGCAGACCTTGTACGATTCCTAAGCGAGTTAGGGAGAACCCCGGAATACCTGATCTCGTCATCGCCGTTGCCGCGCATGGAAATATCTGAAGCATCATGATGCCATCATCGGCCTTGAATTGGTACCAGTTTGGATTCGTTGGTGATCGACCATAAAGCGTTCGAATGGCAACCAATCGTGACGCGGATCGATGGTACACTTCCCCTGGCGGAGATGCCAAAGTATCGTCCGCATCGCGAGATGATTCCATTTGTGGCTGCCAAAGCAAACCTGTCATGGCAAGAAACCGGGTGATGAAGATTCAAATCGTCGGAGCCGCGAAGTGCTTTTATTAATTGATGGTAAACCGGTCAGACCTACAAACCATTCAAAGTGATGTGCAATGGACAGAGGGCGAACACACGTTCACTCCTCGCTGTGGATGAGGAGTCGGCCAAAGAGTTTGGCTTAAAACTTGTATCACCCAACGAGAATGCGGCGGTATTCGATCTTGATCGTAAGCCGGGGAGCCAATAAAAATCCTAACAAAGCTCAACTTTTGTTGAGCCATTTACTGAGCATCCAATTCCCAAAAAGGATCGCACCGAGAAACGGTGATTCTTATCAACGTTGATGCCGAAAAACGCCAAAGGCAAGGCAACGCGCCCGCGGCTATTCAATGGTTTTGATGTTACTGTTGGGGTGTTTGCTGGTAACCGGATGCAAAGGTTGTGGTATGGTTGGTCTTGCCCGACCCAGAAGAAATTGACCGATGCAGAGAAAAGAAGTTGAAGAGCAAAAGCTCCGGCTTTGCCGGGGAGCTGATTCGTCCGAGCCAAGAGGGGCAGCTTCATCAACAACTTCAAGCCAGGCCACTGGTACCAGGCGAGGCAAGAAGTGAAGGCCAACCAGTCCGACGGGGTTGATGTAGTCGCTGAATTGGCTGATCGGCGAATGGATCCGATCCCCTTGCGAGGTTCATCGCTTTTTCTGCGGTACAAACGGAAGCGGCCTGGTGAAAGGTCGTCGCAGCCATCGACCTTCTCTTCCATATTCCCGACATGCCAGCCGAATTGGATGAGAATGGTTCGCCCGCGAAGCCCACTATGCATGATGTACAACCAGCGAGGGCTGATGCTGTTGGCCGATAATCCATCCGCTTCGAATTCCCGGCGGCCGGAACAATACTGGTGGTCGTTTTGGCCAAAGATGCAAATCGCCAGAGCCTTGGTCTGGCCTCAACTGCATGACTTGGCCTTCGACGGCGTTGATTGACGATAGCAAAAAGACTTCACCGCACAAGTTCGTTATAGTGGCGGAGAAAGATGCTTCCAAATCGCTGCCAGCTAACGCGCTGATGGACATCGATTAGCCATCTGATTTGGTACGATGCGGATCCCTCGGTCATCTCTGAAGAACAACAGCAGCTCATCTTGGATTGGATCCATTCGGGTGGCCAGTTGATTTATCAGTGGTCCTGACGGATTGTCTGTCAACAACCAATCGTTTTTATCATCCAGTTTGCCTGCGACTCAATTGGAAACGAGTTCTTTGATACGCGTTAGCCGAACGATTTGCAGCTGCCTGGCGAATATGCTTCGGCGACGATACGTTGTTTCGTTTGCCTGCCATAAAGCGAGCCATCCCGCTACTTCAAGGCGAACTCAAAGAAGGGGCGCAATGGATCGAGGGTGCCGATGGACTTGTTGCGTCGATTCCCATCGGAAATGGTTCTGTGGCCATGACGATGTTTCCATTGAGCGATGATGCCTTTGTGCGCTGGCGAGGTTTCAGTAGTTTTATCAACGGAGCTGTATTGAAGCATCCGCCACGAACCTGGGTCGCGTTGCAAATGGAAGGTGAGTACAAGTGGACCGGTAAATGGTTTGGTCGGGAAGGTGACCCCGAAATGTCTACAACCGTAAGGTTGCTCACACGCGATGGGCGCCGGATGTCGATGATGCAAAAAACTCGCCCGTCCGAAACGGAAATTTCCAAGCAGGAAGTGAATTCGGATGGCGTCGGTAATCGCGCACGAAGTGTAGGAAGCTGGAATGACGAATCGGTGTTGTCCTCATCCGCCATTGACAGCTTGACTGCTGCATCGGGGATCACTGTTCCCAAGGTTGGTTTTATCATCAAGCTGTTGGCTGGATATCTACTGGTCCTTGTTCCACTGAACTGGCTGGTTTTCCGCTTGATCGGTCGAGTGGAATATGCATGGGTTGCGGTTCCGGTGATTGCGATCATCGGTGCAACGGTCGTGGCCAAAAGCGTGCAGCTCGACATTGGATTTTCGCGAAGCGAAACGAGGCTTTCGTGCCTTGAGTTGTATGAAGGGTACGATCGAGCTCATCAAACGACCTATGTTTCTTTGTATACCAGCCTTTCAGAAGCTTACAAAGTATTGTTCCCCAAGGGAGATGGCGTCGTCTTACCAACGGTAACCGGGAGCACTTCGGCGGCGCGAGCAAGGCGTGAGCGACAAACGCTTGAGTATGTTTTTGCCTCGGATGAAGGGAGTGGCCTCAAGTCCTATCCGGTGCGATCCAATTCGACAGGAATGCTCCATTCGGAAGAATGGGTATCGCTTGGAGGTCCCATTCGTGCAAAAGTGGACAAGGACGCTGGCCGTATAATGCTTGAGAATCAATCCAAGGTCGATCTTCGAGATGTCGCAATATTGGGAACGCCCGACCGCAATTCGCGACAATTGGCCTGGGTCGGCGATTTGTTTTCTGGTCAAAAGAAAGAAATCGAGCTTCAGACGGGAGGTGGCATTGAGTCTTGGTTCGCACAGTGGGATGAACGAGATATCACACGAAGGTATGAAACAGTGCTTTCGGTCGATGGAAGGCAATCGCTAGTCGGACAGCAAGAAGGCGTTCTATCCGTCGGGCAAATGATGGATTCCGCTATTCGATCGATTGAGTTTCGTCCCGGTAGGTACGTGGCCGTTGGACGTATCGATCAAGAACTTGGAGATTTAAATATTTACCCGAAGGCATCGCAGCAGAATCGCAATGGAATGTTCGTGCTTCATCTTGCATCGGGACAGCTAGGTACTTTGGGACCTGATCAGAGTCTTCCACCCAAGATTACTGAATTGGATGAGGCACCTAGTCAAATCAGCGATGACACCACGAACTAGTTTTTTCGATAGCACACAATTTCCATGCTAAGTGTTTTTGAGCTATTCAAAGTAGGTATCGGTCCATCCAGTTCTCACACCGTCGGGCCGATGGTCGCAGGCCTTCGATTTGCGGAAGAACTTCGCTCATCAGGAAGTCTTAAACAAGTTGCATCCGTAAGGGTCGAACTATTCAGTTCCCTGGCTCTGACGGGAAAAGGACATGCCACGGACACTGCTGTGACAGCAGGGCTGATGGGATTTCATCCTGCGACGGTGGATATCGATGCCATGCAGAAGGGATTGGAAGAGGTTGCGCAATCGAAGCAGCTTGCATTGCTTGGAACGCGAGTCATTCCTTTTGATCCAGCGCATGATTTGATCTTTCACTTTGATCAGGCGCTTGCATTTCATCCCAATGCAGTGCGTTTCACCGCGCTAGCGGTACCCTGTGAAGTAGTGATGCAGCGAACGTTCTATTCCGTCGGGGGTGGATTTGTATTGCGGGATGATGAAACGTCCGCCAATGCGGTTCAACGATCCGATTTATTGTTTCCGTTTCCCTTTACCAACGCCGAGCAGTTGATGGCGATGTGTAAAGATTCGGGAAAGAGTATCGACGAATTGGTTCATGCCAACGAACGCGTGTTGCGAAGTGATGACGAGATTGGGCTTGGTTGTGATCGGCTATGGGAAGTGATGGAAGCGTGTATCCATCGAGGATGCCGAACGGAAGGTGTGTTGCCAGGTGGGCTCCAGGTCAAACGCCGAGCTCCAGTGATTTATCGATCGCTCAAGGATGCACCAATGTCTGAGTCCGATCCATTGAAAATCTTGGATTGGGTTAGCCTCTTTGCGTTGGCTGTCAACGAAGAAAACGCTGCGGGTGGGCAAGTGGTGACGGCCCCGACCAACGGTGCTGCGGGTGTGATCCCCGCCGTCCTCAAGTACTACGTGAAGTTTGTGCCAGGAGCCAATCGCGAAGGGATTCACCGATTTCTCAAGACGGCGGCTGCTATTGGCATGTTATACAAACGCAATGCATCTCTATCGGCAGCTGAAATGGGATGCCAAGGTGAGGTGGGGGTCGCTTGTTCCATGGCTGCAGCAGGCTTGGCTGCATGCATGGGTGGAACCGTGGCCCAAATTGAAAACGCTGCCGAAATCGGAATGGAGCATAACTTGGGGCTCACATGTGATCCGGTTCGTGGATTGGTTCAAATTCCTTGTATCGAACGCAATACCATGGGGGCAACGAAAGCAATCAATGCGGCTCGGCTTGCAGTGCTTTACGGCGATGGCACGCATCGTGTGGCACTCGACCGCGTGATCGAAACGATGCGGCAAACGGGCGTTGATATGCAATCGAAATACAAAGAGACGTCGCTTGGCGGATTGGCCGTCAACGTTGTTAATTGCTAGAGTGATGCTCGCTTTTTGCGGCGAGTGTGACTGTACGAGGCTTATTGTTTGCCTCGAATCGCCTTGCATTGTGCAGAGTTCAACAGCCTTGAGACACTAGTAACGCTGTGGACCTCGTCCGCGGTTGAAGCCGACAGTGGAGTGTTTGTGTTCGGTTGAGTGTTCCAGGTGCATGCGTAGATTTTGTTCGTAAAGGTTGTAGATCTCTGGGCGATCGCGAATGATCACCAAGTTTTCAGCATTGGCTTTTTCTGCACTCACCGTGAAATTGAAACTTCCAGTAATCACCACGCGACCGTCGATCAACATGATTTTGTTGTGAGCGATGGCATGATGACCATCGATGTAGACGGGGATTCCAGTCGCTTCGAGCGCGTCCGCAATTTGCTGCTCTTCGTTTTCCTTGCTTTTATCAAGGACCACAAGAACTTGCACGCCGCGTTGGTAGGCGGTTTTACAAGCTTGGAGAATGGGGTCGGAAGTAAAGGAATAAGCTTGGATGTAGACGCTTCGTTGCGCTGCTTGGATCTCGCGGATGATGGCCTCGGTGCATCCACCATTGGGAGAGAAATAAACTTGAATGTCGTTGCCGCGAAGGTTATTAGGGCTATAGGGTTGCGAGTAGTTAGTGTGGGAATATCCCTGAGCTGTTCCCGTTGTATGAAGGTTTGGATTATAAGCCGGATTCGAGTTTGAATACGGAGCATAGGAATTGGTTCCGTAATTCTGGTTGTTGTATGGAGGAGCCCATTGTGAACTCGGCTGCGCACCGTAAGGTTGTTGCGAATACGAGCCTTGGTTGTAGGTGGCATTCGCAGAAGTGTATGGATGAGGTGCGCTATAGGGATTGGCGGCCGAACCATATCCATTCGAAGTCGGATTGTGCCATCCTGTATTCACTTGACCATAGGACGATTGTGGGTGTGATCCTTGCCACGTTTGAGCTTGTGGTGCCATGGAAGCCCAGTTGTTGGCAGTCGGGTAGCCCTGAGCGGCATAGGGAGCCGTAACCAGCTGCATTCACGTTGCCGTAGTTTTGCTGAGGATAGGACTGCGTGGCATAGCGAGGTCGTACGTGTTTGCGTACTGATTACTGTAAGCGGCCTGCGTTTGGGCTGTAGGGTACGATACAAGTTGGGTTGGAGCATAGCTACTCGATGGTGCATATCCCGAGTAGTTGGGACTGTAGGTCGACGCTCGCGAACTCGAAACGGTTCCGTAAGCGCCAACCGTTTCTCCGTAGTGGGTTAGTCCCTCGCTAAAGTTGCTACCGATCACACCGGTGGCCAGTCCGTTCTGCAATAGAAAATGCAGGACGCCGAGAATGGTCGCGAGAGCCCCTGCTCCCATCACGTGATGTTGTCTTATCGAACGGCGATAGGTGGCCACATACCGATCCCTTCTGAACAGGGACGACCTTCCAACTGGCGGTTTGCCGGTCGACCCAAGTGCGGTGGACGAGGTTTGGGCCGAGATTAGTGAATCTATTCCCGGCATGAAGGGTGGTTACAAAATGGGCGTTCAGGGCACAAGGGCAATCTGTGTGGAACCGTTCTGGAGGTACAAATTCGCTGAAAATAGTGCGACAAAACGGTGCAGCGACTCGATTCCGATGGTGGAGACGATCAGCCTACCGATTTGAGGTTTCGAAAATTGGTTGTCCGCGTAAGCTAGAGGAGGTTGATTTTTCGCACTTCGTTTCGCGGTCTCTCCAAGTTCAGGATCCTGTCCATGCTCGAGGGAAATGTTGCCTTTGCACCGGTAGCAGAAACCACTGAAAAAGTTCTCAATTTGGCAGCGTATAAGTTCGCGTCGCTGAAGGATCTCCCCGGCTTGCGCGAAGATCTTAAGAAACTGTGCGAATCACTCGAGCTCAAAGGCACGATTTTGCTCAGCCTGGAAGGAATCAACCTCTTTGTGGCAGGGAAAGAGGAGTCCGTGCAATCGCTTGTCGATCGCCTGCGTCTGGTTCCGGGCCTTGGCGATTTGGAAGGGAAGCAGAGCTTCACATCACACCAACCATTTCACCGAATGTTGGTCAAGATCAAGAAAGAAATCATCGCCTTTGGGATCGATGAAGTGAATCCCGCCAAGCAAACCTCTCCAAAGCTGCCTGCTCGCGAGCTGAAGCAGTGGTTGTCTGAAGGGCGTCCTGTCACCTTGTTGGATACTCGCAATGATTATGAGATCAAGTTAGGGACGTTTCGTGGTGCCGTCGATTTCGGGCTCAGGCATTTTCGGACTTTTCCTGAAGCAGCAGCAGCTTGGAATGATGTGCCCAAAGATGCGCCCATCGTTATGTTTTGCACGGGCGGCATTCGATGCGAGAAAGCAGGGCCCTACATGGAGCAGTTGGGATTCACGCAAATCTATCAACTCGAAGGTGGAATACTCAAGTACTTCGAAGAGTGTGGTGGAGATCACTACGATGGAAGTTGCTTTGTATTTGATCAACGCGTCGCCGTTGGTCCCGATCTCCATCCCACTGGGGATGTCATGTGCTTTGCGTGTCAAGCGACACTGACGGCCGAAGATCTCGAGTCGCCGTTGTATAGCATGGGAGTTTCTTGTCCTCATTGTTATCGATCTCAAGAGGATCGAAACGAATTAGAACGCCAGCAGAAACAGCAACGAATTAGTGAAATTGCTCAATCCCAACCAGGCTGCATTCCATATGACAATCTTCGTAGCATTCATGTCCCTCGAAGACTCGCTGGAATGACTCTGCTCGATTTCTTGGATGCTTGGCACGTCGGTTATGGGCGCGAGCGATGGATGGATGAGATCGCGAAAGGAAAGATCACTCGCAACCAATGCCCCGCATCGGCCGATGAGATAGTAAAGGAAGGTGCGAAGTACGAACATGTCGAAGCAGGATGTGTTGAGCCGCCAGTTGCAACCGATGTTCGGTTGATCTATTTGGACGAGAGCATGATGGTCATCGATAAACCGGCTCCATTGCCAACACATGCGAGTGGTCGTTTCAATCGCAATACGCTCGAGTCATTCTTGGCTGAGGCCTTTCATCCGCAGAAGCTTCGATTGGTACATCGTTTGGATGCGAGTACCAGCGGAGTCCTGTTGGTGGCTCGCTATTACAAAGCGGCTCGGGCTCTTCAAAAGCAATTTGAAACGGGAGCGATCACCAAGACCTATCTGGCCAAAATCCATGGCCACCCCACTTGGGATGAGATTGTTTGCGAGGCTCCGATTGCTCGACATACCGATCGGACAGGTTCGCGGAATGTGGAGGAAGAGGGGGCACCTGCGAGGACTCGTTTTTGCGTACTTTGTCGAAACACGGATGGTACGAGTTTAGTTGTCGCTACGCCTGAAACAGGCCGAACCAATCAGATTCGGATCCATTTATGGACGCTCGAACATCCGATTTGCGGTGATCCGCTCTACCTTAGTGGTGGTCGAAAGGGTGAGATCGGCACGCAGGGAGTGGATGAAGCACCGATGTGTTTGCACGCTCGGTCGTTGGAGTTCCAGCATCCGATCACAGGCGAAACGACCGTCATCAAAAGCCAGTGCCAACCAGAATGGGCCAGCGAAATCGGGGTTTGAACTTGCCGGTTTGGTACCTCGACTTAGAATGTCCTGACACCTTGTGCAGCTTTTGAGTGGATGCCCTTGGGTGCCAGCCCTTCGTGCCCAGCTCTTCGTGTTTGCCCGCAGTGATCGTATGGTACAGCCAGGGCGTTGGCTGCTAAGTGATTGAGTGTGCCGACCATGGTCAATACGCTATTCCTGCCTGAAATCCGAGAGATGCTCGCGGAAAACAACGACCGCGAGTTGCAGGAATTTTGCACGGCCCTTCACCCGGCTCGCACGGCAGAGTTCATGGAAGGTCTTGAGCCTCAGGAAGCCTGGGCCGTTTTGCAACATGCGGAGCGATCGGTTCAATCGGAGATCTTTCATTACTTCGAATGGGATCGCAAGGTGGAGTTGCTCGCAGAGCAAGATCCCCTTCAAGTTGCCAAACTATTGACGGCGTTGAGTGCCGACGATGCAGTGGACTTGTTGCAAGAGCTGCCATCTGAACGGGTGGAAGAGCTCTTGGCGTTGGTACCTGCAACCGATCGACGCGATATCCGTAAATTGCAGTCGTTTGCCGAAGGAACCGCTGGCTCGTTGATGACAACCGAAGCGGCATGCCTCGATGAAACGCTTTCGGTAAAGCAGGCCCTTGAGCAGTTGAGTCGTCAGGCAGAGCATCTTGAGACCGTCTATTACATTTACGTGACCGACGATAACAATCGGCTCAAAGGAGTTGTGAATACGCGTCGGTTGGTGTCGGCCATTGGACGCTCGGACACAAGGCTAGGCGAGATCATGGAGACAGACCTAGTTGTCTGTCATGTTGGTGATGACCAAGAAGCCGTAGCGCAAAAGGTAGCTCGGTACAACCTACTTGCTATTCCCGTGGTGGACTCCAATCGTCACATGATGGGGATTATCACGCATGACGACGTGATCGACGTCATGGTGGAAGAAGCCACTGAAGACGTGCAGCGAATCGCGGCCGTGGAACCTCTATCCGATAGTTACATGCGAACGTCTTTATGGACATTGTCCTGGAAACGTGGCATGTGGTTGACCATCTTGTTCTTTGCCGAGTTGATCACTGCGTTTGTTTTGAAGTTTTACGATCGCGATTTTGAGATGTATCGTTGGCTGGTCTTTTTCATACCATTGATCATCAGCAGTGGTGGCAATTCGGGGAGTCAGAGTTCAACGTTGATCATTACATCGCTGGCCAAGGAAGATGCCAAGCTGAGCCAATGGAAGCGAATTGTATTGCGGGAATTTGGGCAAGGGCTCTTGTTGGGAACCTTTTTGGGCTTTATTGGATTCTTCTGTGCCATCGTGCTGGCGCCGACCGTGCACGCTGCCATGGTGATTCCATTGACCATTCTTGCAATCGTGATCTTTGGTACCTTCATCGGTTCTATTTTGCCGATGCTGTTCCGTCGCATCGGATGGGATCCGGCATTGATGAGTAACCCGTTTGTGGCTGGAATCATCGATATTTCGGGAATCATCATCTATATCAATATCGCTATGCTGATCCTTTAGGAGAGACAAGCGATCCACGTAGTGCGGCAAGTGCCATGGTGGAAGACGAGCACGTCCGCTCGGTCGCGTGTGGCCGTGATATCGGCGGTCGAGAAAGAAAACCAGGGCCATCTTGAAGACTTGGCATGGGACCACCGTCATTGAATTGCCGTTTCAAGATTGAAAGTAGGCCCGGAGGGATTCGAACCCCCGGCCAAGGGATTATGAGTCCCCTGCTCTAACCGCTGAGCTACGGGCCCACGAGCAATTCAAGGAGTGAAATCATAGTCGATTGCCGCAGATTTGACGATCGGTAAGAGGTTTGAGATCGCCGGTTTTTTGCAGCACTTTTGCAACCGTCGCGTTAGGTTGGTCGCGAGGGCTGATCGAGATGGCGAAGTTCCTCTAACCAAACGCGAATATCATTTGAATACTCGCTGGATAGATCGCTGAGTACCAGTTGGCGATGGAAGGATGCCGCCCCGTCTTCAAGCAGTTCTGCGGCTTCGGCGCTTGGAAATCGCATTCCAGGATCGGGAGCAATCAGGCCTCGGCAGAAGTTCATGAGCAAGTCGTTGCACGTAACTTCGGGAGGTAGAACTTGATGAAGGCGGTGGGGGAGAGATCGTTTGGCCTCTAGCAGTTCTCGAAGCGATTGCGTCTCGGAAAAGCATGGTCGCCCCGATAGCATTTCTACCAAGACATAGCCAAGCGATGCCAAGTCACTGCGCGGTGTTGAAATGCGATTCTCGAGCACCTCTGGCGCGGCATAGGCGGGAGTGCAATTCCTAGCATTGGGAGCATCGTCGATTTCAAAGGCCGAACCAATGTCGATGACTTTGGAGAGACCTGTCCGTTTGAGCATGATGTTCGATGGCTTGATGTCTCCATGCACAATACGTTCACGGTGGAGTGCTGCAAGTGCAGCCAAGCAGTCCCGAACGATGGCTACGGCTACCCCAGCTTTGAATCGAGCTTGATCCGGTCCGGCGGTTACGATCACACTGTTGATATAGTCCCATCGACGCGGTGTGACTCTCGATTGAATGGCGGACAGTCGTTGCAAGGAAAGGAGATGCCTTAAGTCATAACCATCGATCCATTCCATCACCATAATGCGAACGCGATTGCGATCGATGAAGTCCTGTACGTTGAGCACGTTATCGTGTTGCATCTGGGCTACTTTGGCTGCGACGCGTCCTATTCGTCCCATCGCATGCTCATAGCCCGCTTGCTTCGGAAATCGCTCGGGTGAAAAAAACTTCATTGCCACAGGAAGGGTGAAGCCATCGGCTCCACGGCGATGGCTAAGAAAGACCACTCCTTGGCCGCCACTTCCCAACAATCGTTCCAGCCTGTGGTAGGTTGTCCACTGCAAGCGTTCAGCTTGAATAAGATCTTGATAGCGTTGTAAAAGTTGCTCTGGCGTTTTCGGAGATTGTTCGGCACCCAAGGTTTGGGTGTGGTGATCTCCAAAAAAGGTTGTGGTCAACATGTGTGCAATCCCTTTGAATGCTTTGGCTGAACGGCCAAGCACCGCTATGAGTCGTTCCCTCGCGATTCTTCAGAGTTTAACAGATTCGCCTTCGGATCGCACGAAAGGACGCATGGCAAAGCATTTTGTCGTCCCTCGTACGGTAATGTCTTGGATCGAACCCACGCGGCAAAGTTCGCGCTCACTCGGAAAATTGCATTACTTGCGAGATGACGGATCTAAAGCAAACGGCAGGAATTGTGCGCGAAGCGTTTCTGGAATCGGAATGCTTCGCAAATTACCTCGATCTAATTCGCAGCATACAGACGTTGATTTTCCGCGAGCCACAACGCGATCGCCATGCGAAATCGTCGTAGCAAACTCGATGCTCTTATTACCGAGTTTGGCGATCTGCAATTGGATGGCCAATACGTCCTCAAATCTTGCAGAAGAAGCGTACTCGCACTCTACTCGCACTCGGGGCCAGCTCATCGAAGGCTTAAATTCATCATGCATCATTACCGAAGTGCCCAGGCTTCGGAAGAATGCATGCTCTGCTTGTTCCATGTACAAAAGGAATGCAGAGAAATGGACGATACCTGCCGCATCTGTTTCGCAGAATTCGACGCGGCGCTGGTGGAGAAACGTTTCGGCCATGATGCTCATTCCAAAAAAGAAGCCGTTGGATTTCCAACGGCTTCGCGAAGTGAGTCACTTGGTTGCTTCCGCACTGATTTGTACGGCAACGGAAGGGTTATTCGGCAACGTAAGGCAGAAGAGCCATAAATCGAGCTCGCTTGATTGCGCGAGTAACCGCGTGTTGGCTAATCGCAGAGCAACCGGTTTTGCGACGACCGACAATGCGGCCATGACGGTTGATAAGCTTGGATAGAAGCTCAACGTCCTTGTAGTCAACGTACATTGGACGTGGACGCTTGCCGTCTACGAATAGCGGATCCTTCTTCTTGGTTTTCGTGCGAACCCGAGAACGCTTGCGAGCTGGCTTTCGGGCGTTTGGCCCGCGACGGACGGTAGACATGAGCGGATGGTTACCTCTTCAACAACTTCAACTAACAATGGCTTTCCGAGCCGAGCAGGATCCATTGCATCAAAAGAACGGATATCTCGATCAGGGAGCGAAATTCTAACCATACTCCCCTTGCTTGCCAAGTGCATCCGAAATAAGTCGTTTTCTAACCGACTCCTCCTATGCTCTCCTTTCTTGCTATCTCGCCTATTTACTCTGCTCGCATCACATGGGGACTGTCCCCGTGCCTCCCTAGGACCGTCAATGCGGGGTCAGACCCCATGTGACGCCTCTATGTGAGAGTTTGCTCTCGGGGTCAGACCCCGTCGGTTTTGGTTCAGTTGGGGGATTGCTTGGCCGGGGACTTACCTTCCTGGCTTGCGGAAAGGCATTCAGATTAGCTCCCCTTGATGTTTCGCTCGTTAAATAAGCGATGCTAATGGTTTTGGCGAGAAGGGGGACAGTCCCCGTGGTTGCTCAGATCCGCGTTGGCCTTTGGGGATTGACCCCATGGGGTGGCGCAGCAACGCGGGGACAGTCCCCGTGTAGGGATTATGCGGGTGGGAGCAGGGGGCGAGGAAAAGGATTGGAGGCGTGACGTCTGGCAGCGGATGGTGGAGGCCCGTTCGCTGGACTATGCTGATGGCTTGAGTTTTCGGGTCGAAGGGTGAACCCTGTTTGAAATGATGGCGTAGCCAACCTGAGTACTCGTCTTCGCTTCTCCCACTAAAGTCTCATTCGGAAGAGCCTTCGTATGCTGTCGAGCGGAATGCTTTTGGGTGCATCAGAATTTTGGATGTCGCGTTGGCTGACCCCGGTTTGGTTGTTGGGTGGGGGAGTCGCCGTGGGGTTGGCCGCACTCGCCGTCCTCCTTGGTATTTTGATGATCCTTTCGAAGTTCCCTTTCTTTGAAAAACTACCGAAACAAGGACTGTTGGCGCATATTTTGGCTTTGATCGGAGCCGTTGTACTCGGTGCGACGACTGCATGGATGGTTCGTCCTGGATTCCAATCCGAACTCGGTGAATTTCGAAGTGATGAATGGCTACTTGTTGCTGCATCGCACGTGCTTTTGTTTGGGTTGCTGACATGGACGCTCGCCTTTTGTGCTAACTCGCGGTTCTTGGGGGAAATTAAATCGGTCTTGTTTGAAGGGATCGGCGGCTATCTTTTGGGAACAGCGGCCACGATTGCTGCTGTTGGTTTGATTTGCACCGTGGTTGCAGACGAACCGCTAAGAATTCTCGCAAGTCTTCCACAACTCTTTCAGGCTGGGGAAGTCGTACATAAGGTCACTGTTCCAGGTGTAAAGTCGGACGAGGTAAGTTCGGAATACACGCCGTTGGAGATCGAGTACCAGCCGAATTTGATCGAACGCGTTTCGATTCGATCCAATCGAAATATCGTTATCGCGGATGCACCAACGGTGTCGTTGCTTCAAATGCCACCGGTTAGCATCGTCGCCAACGAGCCTCGAGAGTGGTCGCGCAAGCAGAAGGAATCTCCTCCGATTCCAATGGGGGATGGGGCACAAATATTTGCGCAGAATACCGAAATCGATGATGCGGAATTGGTCTTCACTCTACGTTCTCTACCGGCTGTACCGGAAGTTTCCACTATTCTGGTGGCGGCCTTAACGGTCATCGGATTTGGATTGTTGTTCTTCCTTCAGCAGGGTGTCGCTCCCAAGGCAGCAGCAGTCGCATTGGCTGCTGCGAAAAGCGAAGTTGGCCAGCCTCTCTTTTTGGTGTTGATTGGAATCGGATCGCTGTGCATTTTGCTCGGCGTTTTCATGCCTTTCTATACATTCGGCGAAGATATCAAATTGCTGAAAGACTGCGGTATCACCGTCATCTTGATTCTGGCTTTGTTTCAGGGGATTTGGTCGGCAAGCAGTTCGGTCAGTGAAGAAATTGAAGGTAGAACCGCACTGACCGTTTTGTCGAAGCCGATCGGACGTCGGTCGTTCCTCTTTGGAAAAATCCTCGGCGTATTCTGGTTGATTCTTTTGATGTTCATGATTTTGGGAAGCTTTGAACTGTTGGCCATCGCCTACAAACCTTTGTACGACGCCCGTGAGGGAGCTCTCGATACACCGTTGTGGGAAGTTTGCCACCGTGAAATGGCTCGTACGGTTCCTGGTTTGGCCATGGGGCTGTTTCACAGCGTGACATTGAGTGCATTTGCAGTGGCATTCGCGACCCGAATTCCACAGCTTGCAAATTTCACTCTCTGCTTCTCAATTTATTTGTTAGGACATTTGACCCAATCCATTCTCGTCAGTGCAGAAGGTGGATTCGCCATTCTGCAATTCGTTGCTCAATTGATCGCGGTCATCATTCCCGACCTCGAGCATTTTTCGATGCAGGCAGCGATCGACACAGAAAATCCTATTCCGATGTCCTATTTGGCGGGTACGCTCCTCTACTCGTTGCTCTATACTGGAATCGCTGTGTTGCTCGGGTTGTTACTGTTTGAGGATCGCGATTTGGCCTAAGGATGAGCCGCCTCCCGTTGAAAGGGAACATCCGTGGTTAAGCCTTGGGCTCGTCTTGATGAACTTGTTGGAAAGCCTTCCTCGACCAGTGTTCTTTGGATCTTGGGAGGCCTCGGTGGCATCCTTCTGCCGCTTCAGATTCTCATATGCGGCTGGATCTTGCAATTTCTGGCAAGCGATTCACCAACAAGTCCAGCAAGTCTCGAAATTGGTGAGAGCATTCGCATACCGTCGGCCAGTTTGTTCGCCGATGGTAGCCGGCTCAAAGGTATTGCCGTTTTGGTTGGGGCTGAACTCGTTCTCGTCCTTATCTTTGTATTGGTACTTTGGTTAATCGATCGGCTTGCAAATTCATTTGCAATTGATCGGAAGCTACAGCTCTTGCGAGCCATCTTTCGCAAGAGTGGGCAATTGGCTTGCGTCCAGAGTATTTCAGGGCAACATTCGACACTTCAAGACGCGATTGCAACCAAAGTCCCTCGCATCCGTCGCATGTGGGAGCAATCCCTGCGAATGGTTCCGCGCTATGTTGTCCAAGCAATTGCTGGGATGGTTATCGCTTTGTGCATCCATCCCGCTATCACGCTGTTGGCAGTTGTTAGTTTGATCTTGCTATGGCAACTCTATCGCGTGCTCGATTTGCGTGAACGGACAACGGTTCCTGTGATCAAAGAACGCATTCAATCGCTACAAGCTCGTATTCAAGAGCTATGCGAAAGTGGTCCGTTGCTATCCTTCGCGCATGCAGATGAAGCATCGGAGCAAGCTTTGGAAGTGCAGCTTCGAAGTTTGCAAGTGGCCGAGCATGAACTTGTTGCAAGACGAAGTCTCGTGCGGCCGGTCACGCTTTTCTTGATCGGATTGTTTCTTTGCTTCGTCGGGTTTGTGCTGGCGATTCGCATCGTCCATCCTGAATCGCAATTGCATGCTTCG
>JAXMBN010000061.1:0-24723 GCA_046349875.1 Pirellulales bacterium | reverse complement strand
AAACTGACTGACCTTCTCTTCTTTTTTGGAGCCTCGCGGAACAGCGTTCAAATCGGCAAAGGCATTCCAAAGTTTGGTGGGTTGAAGGGCACGAATGGCAGATGAAGTCGACACGGAATGGTCCTACTGGATGGGTGTTCAAGGATTTCGGTACAACGAGACATTCAAACGTTGTGAAGATTCATTTGTTCGGCATCCAAGCGTTCGAGATGAGGCTCACCAAGATGTCGAATTAGAATCCGTGATTGTATCAGAAACTTGAGAGATTACAGGGTGGAGCAAGCTTGAAGGAGTTGTTCATAGTCCGAGTCTTGGTGTTGCGTTGTGATGCTGATTCTCAGCATCGAGCCTCCTTCGGGGACAGTCGGTGGGCGAATGGCAGCCACGTAAACCCCCGTTTCACGCAACTTTGCAGAACAAGCCAAAGCACGCTCGGCCGTGTGAACGCGGATCGGCAGTATAGGGCTATCTCCGTGTGGCACATCGAGCCCCAAAGATTGCAACTGAGTGCGAAGCCAGACGGATCGTTGACGGAGAGTTTGTCGTTCAGTCTCCATCGATCGAAGTCGGGCAAGGTTGGTGCGGCATGCTTGAGCCACGTATGGCGAAAGGGCTGTTGAATAAATCCAGCTTCGAGCGTGATTGTGTAGATGACTGATGACGGTATTCGAACCAACGACAAATCCACCTTGGCATCCCAATGCTTTACTCATTGTTCCGACTCGAACCGGAATGTGGGCTTCGAGCCTCCATTCTTCGACGAGTCCTGAACCATCATCACCATAGATGCCGAGGGCATGGGCTTCATCGACCAGCGGCACGAGGTCATATTCCATGGCCAATTGGCAAAGTTCTCGCAGGGGTGCGAGATCGCCATCCATGCTGAATACGGTGTCGGTTACAAGAAAGGCGAAGCGACCTTGATGTCGCTGGGATCGAACACGCTCGCGCAAATCTTCGACGTCGTTATGCGCATAAACCGACACCGTGGCGCGAGAAAGTCGGCAGCCATCGATCAAGCTGGCATGACGGAGGGAATCGGAAAAGACGAGATCTCGCGCTCACGAGCCCCGAAACGGTCCCCAGATTGGCCGCATATCCACTGCTGAAAACCGCACATGCCTCGCTTTTCTTGAAGTCTGCCAATTCCGATTCCAGCGAACTCATGACTGGGCCTCGCCCACTGATCAAGGGGCTGGCCCCGCTGCCTGGATGTACTGGTGGCTCAGAGTTACTTCCCTGTCCCGTGGCGGTGGGATTCCACGAAAGTCCCAGGTAGTCGTTTGAGGCAAAATGAATCAAGGACCGGCTTCATCCCACCGATCCGCGTTGGCGAAAGATGGCGTACCTCACGAGGCAGTCGGTGAAGTCCTCGAAGCTGACGGATCTGAGCCTGTTGGTCGAGGTGCTGAAGCCAAGAGGAAGAATGGGGCGAGCAGGAATCGGCCATGGAAATTTTGGATGGTGCAACCAGGATATTGGGAGAATTGCTTATAATCGTACGTATCTTATCGAGTTTCCCACCTTTCGGGTTTGCTCTCGAAAATCGGGAAAGCGATAATAGACAAAGGTAGGCACGTCGTTTGCTCCTTCCGGTTGAGGATTGCAAGGCTGCCATTTCTTCAATTGGCTCGAGGCTGTATAAGCGGTCTTGGGCAGCATCGATTGAAGGCGTCGAAAGGATCCACAAGTCTTCGTTGTGTTCAGCGTATATGGATACGACTCCGATGGTAAGCCATCCAGCACGACTACTCATTACGGACGATGATCGCGATTTTCGCGAAACGCTAGGTGAACTTCTTGCTCGCCGTGGTTTTGAGACCATCTTGGCCGAGGATGGACAAGAAGCGGTCGAGATCGTCCAGAAGAATCCCGTGCATCTCTTGATGATCGACATGCACATGCCGCGTTTGACGGGTATTGAAACGCTGGCCACCCTTCGCAAGTTGTCTTTGATCATTCCAAGCATCTTGATGTCGGCGAAGCTTGATGAATCCATCGTGGTGCAAGCTCGCGAATTGGAAGCAGCTCAGGTGATTGCGAAACCCTTTTCTGGCAAAGCGATCGTTTCAACGATATGCGATATTCTTCGCAGTCGTTACGGTTGGGAACTCCATCTATAGCTTCCCTTGTTTCGTTGTCCCTTAACGCTCTGGGCTCAGTTAGGATCGCGATGCCGGAATTACCAGAGGTTGAAACGATGCGGCGAGGCGTACTCGGTTGCATCGGCACGACGATACTCGGCGTTGAGAAACCAGCGAGTCGCTATCGACCTTTGCAAATGACCCCTTCGTGGACAACGCTTCGCAAGAAGCTCATTGGCCGAAAGGTTTTGGACGTTCGTCGACTGGGCAAGCGGGTATTATTGGATCTCGATGACGATCATAGCTTGGTGTTCCAGCCCAAGATGACTGGGTTGTTGCTCGTTGGAACACCGCCAACGCCACACCACGTGCGGATGGTGCTGTCGTTCGATGGTGAGAGAATCCCAGAAATCACTTATTGGGATTCGCGAGGATTGGGAACGATTCACTACTGGAGTCCCGCCGAAGTCGAAGAGCATCTTGGCGGTGAAATGTTGGGTCCCGATGCGATTGAAGTGGATTGGAAAACATTCAAACAACGGTTTGAACATCATCGCCGCGAAATCAAGCCGGCACTCTTGGATCAAAAGTTGCTCGCTGGTGTAGGGAATCTATACGCCTCGGAGCTACTTCATCGCGCTCATGTACATCCTTGCAAATTGTGCACCGAATTGAACGATCAAGAGTGGCGTCGCATCCATCGATCGATGTTGACGATTTTGTTGGCTGCCATTCAAGCGGAAGGAAGTACCTTAAGCGATTCGACCTATCTAACGTCTCTGAGCGAGCCAGGGAGCTACCAGAACCAGCATCGAGTGTACGACAAAGAGAACCAGACCTGCTCGGCCTGTTGTCGAGGGATTGTCCAGCGGATCGTTCAAGGGCAACGAAGTACTTTTTTCTGCGAAGTTTGCCAGCCTCGATGAAGAGGGTGGATTGCTGGTGAGCCTTGGAAAAGGGATCGCGATCGAAGTCTTGCGGCGAGCTTCCGTCGTGATGCGTGCTTGGGCGGGAAGTCGTTCTGGTATAAGATTGGCCAGATGCCTGCGATTCGGCACCATGCATGAATCCCTGCAATCTAACTACTGACTCCAAGAATGTTGCACCGTGCAGCGTTCGAATTCAATCATGGAAAGATAGTCATGAAGTTCCCCACGCGTCTTCAAGATCTGGTTCCACCCGATGCCGTGAAGCAGCTTCTCGATGTTGTGTCGCAGCCGTCGCTGGTGTCGGGATTCAAAGAGGCCGCACAAAAACTTGGGTTCAAAGAGAATTGGTCTCCCACCCAGTTGCAAGAGATGATGCAGCAAGCCAAAAAGTGGGTCGAAACTGTTGCCTCGAAGATGTTTGAGGATGGGGAAGGGCAGAGGCCGTGCGTCAACGCGACGGGCGAGTTCTTTTCCGATCGATTTCCAACGCGCCCCATGTCGGCCGAGTCTATTCGAGCGTTGGCTATGTGCTTTGATGGATTCACGGAAGGACGAATGGAGCCAACCTTCAAAAACTATCTGCGCGCGAAAGGGGGAGTGGAAGAGGTTGCCGTATTTGCATCGCTACCGGAAGCGCTGCGAAGTTTGACAACTGCCGCACGATATCGAAAGCCACCATCGCAAGGTACATGGGTCTTGCCTCGCATGGACTGCGTTACCCTACCATCACTCCAAGGACCATTGCCGCTTCTATCGATCCTTGAGTCGACTGGAGCCGATGTGATGGAAATCGGTGCAAGCACGGAATGTTCGGAGAATGAACTAGATCATGCACTCAGCAAAGGATGTTGCGGAGTGCTCACCGTCGAGAAAGCAGATCCGCTACTTCGCAACCAGCAACATCGCGATCTCGTGTTGATGGTCGCCAAGCGATACCATGTGCCGGTTTGTGAGATACTGCTCACGGGAAGCGTAGAACCCATCCCCAACATAACACCGCAGGCAACCTTGGTTCGCGATCGCTTGCAGGCTGGAGCCGAATGGGTTGTGATGGCCGCCGATGGGTGGTTGTCGGGCCCACCCAATGGGCTCGTCATGGGAAGCCACAAAGCCATGCAGTCAGTATTCGATTTCCAACAGGCTTCTGGGCTCTTACCACGAGCCTGGGAGATCGCAACGCTCAATGCCACGTTGAGTGATCGGATGCAGGCAAATGGCCAACCCGTTGCACCTATCTTGGACTTGATGGCTACGAGCATTGAAAATCTTACCCATCGAGCTCAGCGGATTGCGGCTCAAATCAAGAGCGCCAAGTATGTAAAGGACGTCCATCTCGAAGGACGGAACTGGCCAATCGGGCATGCATGTTGGAGTGGGGTGACGGTTGCAACACCCATTTTGGAGATTGAATGTGAGGGGATCGCTGCGAAGGACCTACAAAGTCTGTTAGCCAAGCAGCCACACCCGATCCTCACAAGGCTCGAAGGGGATCGTTTGCAGTTGCTCTTGCGAACCGTCCCTGCAGCTGATGATCATCGCATCGTCGACGCTTTTTGGCCCGAGTCGGATTCTTAAATCGTTAGAGCGACGGAATCTCATTGACTGTGTAATACGCGTTTTTGTGAAGCAGAGGCTCTCGGTCTCGCGAGCGAAGGGCCTGAAGATCGAACTCATACACAAATCCTCGCTCAAGCTTTTCGAGAGTGAGCTTCGCTGAAAGCCCATCATCAGCCAAGCGAACGGATTGAACCGATGCCTTGTGCTGGTCAATCTCCGGTCCGCCATAGCCGGCGTGATAGGGATGTGTAAAGCAAGAGATGGCGTAGGAGTTCGATGCATTCCCCGTGGTTGGCTCGACTGGTTTAGTAAAGGTTATCTTAAAACCATCGGGCTCGATCGTAATGCGATCGATTTCGAAGGGCATCTTGCCGCTCCATTCAACGCGCTCGAGTGCAAACGGTTTGATGCCGCGAACAGGCCATCCGCGATTGGTGCCCCCACTGAGAAGATTGCCGCCGGGAGTAAATGCAACCGACAATATGCCCGTAGAAAGTCCTTCGCGAAATGGATAGCAGGCACCTTGCCACACGCCGTTGATCTGTTCGGTGGTCGCTCGCATGATAATCGATTGCGTGTAGTCGCCCAAGAAAAGTTGATTTTCGAAGGGACCGAATTTCCCATGCGTTCGATTCACATCAAATGCGGTGATCGAGCGACCCATGCGAATATAGGGAAAGATGATCGCGTAGGGCGTGAGTTGCGGAACGCGGTTCTTCTCGGTGACAATGCGCGTTCCCGAATTGGGAGTGGGAGGAACGGTTCCCAATTCAGGAGAATAGGGATACCAGTGAAAACTTGCCGGATGTCCGTGAAAGCTCTGCGGAGCCACAGCCTTCAAGCTGCACGAACAATTCCATGGTCCCTGACTTTCGATATAGAAAAGAGCTCCATGTTCATCATGCCCAATACCACCAGGACTGCGAAGGCCGCTTGCGAATGAAGTCGTCTTTCCGTCGGGTGCAACCTTCATGATGAAGCCACGATTCAATGCGTGGGAATAATAGGACGCAGACAGACCGAGCGCGATAAATTGATTCCCTTCAGCGTCAGGCTTCGATCCGAATGCATACTCGTGATAGTTTGCATATCCCCAGGCATCGGATAGTGTCTCAAACCGATCAGCAACGCCATCGCCATTGGAATCGCTGACCCGTGTCAGCTCGCAACTCTGCGTGACGAGAAAGGCGTTCTCCTTCCATGTCAGGCCGAAGATCTCATCCAACCCCGATGCAAATCGATGAAAGGTTGGATTCGGTTTGGCTGCGTCGGCCCCTTGTATCAGATAGATTTCACCATGTCGTGTGCCGACGGCGACTCGACCATCGGGAAGGACTTCAAACGCCCCGGCCTCGATGACCGTGTCCTTGGGTAACGGAATATTGACGATCGGATAGTACTCGCGTTCTTTCTCTTCTGTTCCCCAGCGCTCACCGACTTCTTCAACTGGCAATGCAATCCATGCCAAGGACAGCCGAGTCGACGGCAGCAGGAGGATCAGCAGAGAAAGGAAGCAAGCGACTCTATTTGGAAAGCGGTTCATAGAGTAACTCCAGAGAGGATGGACCTTGAGGGATAGCCAGCTTCAGCAACAGTTCCGATTTCTTGGGATCGTCAGCGGATTCACGTAGCAAGGCTTCCACGCGAGGAACTGTAAGACGCAAGCGACCACTTCGATAAACGCGATCGGATTCTTGAAGGATTTCACCTGCCATGGCGCGGAACCACAAAGTCTGCGCTGTCGGTGCATGAAAGCGAAATTCGCGTTGTAACGTTTGCATTCCATGATGGCGGCTCGCAACGGATCGGTCTTCGATTTGCACATCGCCGCAACGGTACTGAAACGTCGGAACTTGAGATGCATCTAAGAAGTAGCCCCGAAACTGATAACCAACGTTCTTGGGATAAAGTGGATCGGGATTCACTGGCGACTCTTTGGTCATTACCGGCATCAAGGGCCAAGAGGCACGTTCATTTTCAAGTGCAACAAACGATACATCTTGTGGGAGCAAGATGGGTTCGGCAGCAGGATTGAAATCGCCAGATCCCTGGCCACTCCAATTGACCCGAACAAAATCTCCTTGCCATATGGCGGAAAGGGTTCCTGTTTCCGCATTGAAGGCATAGCTGATTCGCTCCGGAAGACCTACAGCAATGCCACGAAAGCCCGCGATACGGCTTCGTCCTCGATGGAGAGCTGCCAGAGCCGTCACTTCAAGCTTGGTATTGACCGGGCGGACGCCAGGGGGATCGGCGGCAGACGTTCCGAGCGAGAGATAGTACCAGATGGCTTCGATCTGCCGGTTGGTATCTCCTTCCAAAATGTTCTTGAAGGTAGCTTTACCATCGGGCCAAGCGGTTGGCATGACCGTTCGTGGTCGGAACGAACCAGGATTGCGTAAATAGCGATAGAAATACTCAGGTTGAAGTCGTTCGAAGCTCGTTAAGAGATCAATCCCTTGGTTGACATTCGCGGCTTTACCGTTGAACTGGTGGCATGCAACACAATTGGCTCCTTTATCCCCGAGCAACTCACGTCCAGCGGCTCGCATCGTCTTCTCGCGCTGTCGTTCTTCTTCCGTTCGGCTTTCTGGATTGGGGATCTTCATCTCCGGGCCTTCCAGTCGATCTTGTTGACGAAAGAGTCCGGGAAGATGCTGCAAATTGTTTGAGCCATACTGTGGCATACGGGTCGCCATGTAGTGACGCACACTTTCGCCATCGAAAAGAACCTTCTTCATCCAGTTCGGTTGCAGTTTCGCCCCAACCAATGTCAGCGGAGGTGGAATGCGACCATCTTCGCCAAGATTGAGCTCGCTCCCTTGGAAATACGGTTGGTGTTGATCATGCACGCCACCGTAGTCCTCGCGAACGTGACAGTTGATGCATCGAAAAGCGGTGAGGCTTTTGGCGATGGCAATCTTTTCGGTGTCGCTTGCGGAATCGTCTCGAATCGCCGCCACGATGGCCTTGCGCTGTGCATCATCGAAATGAAAGAGTGGGCTTCGCTTGGTGTTTGTCGATGAGTTCTCATTCGCAAGGCAGCCTTGTTGAAGATTGGCTTCCTTGAGGGACTGCAGCAAGGGAGCGGCTGTCAATCCTGAAAGAGGATGACAGGCTGCGCAGTTCAGTTGCTGAAAGTGCTTCTTGCCCAATGCAGCCTTAGCTGGATCTGGAACGAAGGTAGATGGATTTTGGGGTGTATCGCCAATGAGATAGGCCGCAATATGAAGAGACTCCGATGGTGTCAGCTTCATATCGGGCATGCGACCCGAACTGCGGACCTGCAATGGCTGAAATAGAAAATCCCGAAGAGATCGAATACTGTATTTTGTTTTGACGTGTTCGAGCGAAACGACGTTGGGTTGGATCAATTTTTTAGCCGCGCGGACAGGATCTTCATCGTCCTCTTCGTCGACGGGTTGATTTGGGCGAAGGATAGGCGGTGAACCTGTTGGTGGTTCGATAGGGCCATGGCAACTGACGCATCCGATAGAGTGAAATAGCGTTTTTCCCTGTTGTCGATCGATCGGTCCTAGTGGCTCGGGGTCTTGGACCGGCGTCGATTGCCCGACCAAGAAATGCGTGAGTTCTTCCGCGATCGCTCGACGTTCCGATTCCGATAGGGAAGCGAGTAAATCGGGCATCGTGGTGCCTGGATGCGTTTCCAATGGGGACGCTAGGTACTTTTTCAGATACTCGTGCGATAGGCGTGATCCAACATGGGACAAGTTGGGTGCTGTCTTTTCGGGCAGGGAATGATTGCTCCCACGATGGCAAGCGTTGCATCTCCCTTCGGAGATCAATACGCTTCCAGCTTGAGACTGAGTCAATGGATGATGGCCTGGTAACGCGGGATCGCCTGCCCAATTGGACGCGCAAAACGTCATGGTGCCAACCACGAGTGCAAACATCATGAAGAATCTCATCGCGGTTGCTTCCATAACTTGAAACGGGATTGGAATCATGAATACAAAGTTATCGATAGAAGGAAACAGGACGCGGTCGAACGCCGAGGGCATCGTAGTTAAAGCCACTTTCCAAAGGCTGGTATTGGCCAACAATGTCGACACGACCGGTCGGTGAGATTGCCGATTCCATCCCCACGCACCAATAGGTTGCGTTGATCAGTAGACGACGAAGGCCCTCGTTCTTTAAATCGGTACCACTTCCCATGGTGCAATGAAAGACGCGAGCTGAAAGCCCTTGGCTCGTTTGCCACTGCTTCACCCAGGCGACGGGAAGCGGTTCGAGTTTCTCATTGGGCAAGTCCTGTGGCTGACGACCCATGAGCGGTTGACCCCAAACGAGCGGCGTGCAACCTTCCGGTAAGCTCGTACCCTCTTTGTAGGTTCGATAGACATCGGAGTCTCCCCAAATGTCCGAAACTCCGATCAGTATGGGATGCTGCAATTGCTTCGGTTCGAGAATGCCTCGTGTCGAGTCGGCGTGCCAACGACCATGGTGATTGAGAAAAGTGCCGCCCAAAACATCCTCTCCCCAACGAACCTGTTTGCCTTGGATCTTGTATGGCAGAGGCCCTCGGAATCCATGATTCGCAGTCCGCAAAGCGATCATCGGTTTTCCTGAATCAACATACCGAACGATCTGCTGTTGTTGCTCTTTGGGAAGCGTGAGCAACCTCGCGAAAAAGATAACCAAATCCGCTGACTCCAAGTGTTCCAATCCTGGAATTCGATGCTCTTTAAACTCGGCCTCTTTCCCTTTTTCAGGATAGACCGGAAGAGTAGGATCGACCTCGCCACGTTCGTTCACGCCAAAGAGAACAGTGCAATCAAAACCGTGGTGCATGCTAAGAATTTTTGCCATCATCGGCATTGATTGTTCGCTTCGATACTCTTGTTCGGCAGCGATCAAGACGATGTGTTTTCCTTTGCCCGGCCCATCGCTTCCACGATAGGTAAGCCACTGCGACTCTCCGGCCGAAGAGGCATTCCCTTCTTGTGTAACCAGTGGCTCGCCCGCGTAAAGAGCCTTGGCAAATACCACAACCACAAGCAACATTGCGTATCGAATGATCTGCATGGATTTCTCGCTAATGTCTACTTCAAGTCGCAACGTAACACTTCGGCCATCATTACTTTGGTCCAGACGCGAGATGTTGCATCAGGTATCTCAGGATATGCATTCGAACGTGGACCAACGTCCCTTCGCCTTCCCGCAATCCGTGATCGCGATTGGGATAGACCATATAGTCGAATGGTTTACCTAGGGCGATGAGTCGATCCACCAGTCCTTCGATAATCTGAATGTGCGTATTGGTTTCGCCAGAACCGGTCATGATGAGTAAGTTACCTTGGAGTCCATCGGCAAAATTCAAAGGGGCGGAGCGTTCATAGCCTTCTGGATTGACCTCTCGATCGCGCATGTAGATTTCCTGAAACCATGCGTTGTAAAGATGCGGTTGAGGCTTGGGTACAACGGCAATACCTAGCTGATAAGATTGTGGCTTTCGAAAGAGAGCATTGAGAGTATTGGAACCACCTCCGCTCCATCCCCAAATCCCGACACGTGTCGAATCGATAAACGAATACTGCATTGCCAAGGCTTTTAGACCAGCTTCCTGTTCGTCGGTCGAGAGTGGTCCTAAGCTTCCGAAGATCGCCCGACGCCAAGCAGCGCCCTTAGGTGCTGGGGTTCCGCGATTATCCATCGAGACAACGATGTATCCCATCTCGGCCACAACGCGATGAAAATCGATCTGAACAGCTCCCCATTCATCGAGGACCGTTTGCGCGTGTGGTTCTCCGTAGACATAGATAAACAGAGGATATTTCTTTGACGCATCAAAGTCCTTGGGCTTGATCATCCACGCATCCATCACGATGCCGTTGCCAATGTCAACCTTGAGAAATTCAGCAGGCTGACAACGAAGCGTTTTCATTCGTTCGCGAATCGCACTGTTATCTTCCAATCGTTGGATCACGCGATGCGTTTCCACTTCGATGATTTTATGGGAGGCGAGTTCAAGGTCGAACGTGTATGGATTGCCCAATGAAAGTCCGGTGAGAATTGATAGGCATGTGTACCGATCTGGTCTTCAGGAGTAACGCGCTGCATCTTCCCTGAGCCGTCGAGCGGTACGCGGTACAAGTACTTTTGAGTCGCATTCTTGGGCGATGCGTAAAAGTAGTACCAACCTCCCTTTTCGTCGACTGCCGCGCGGTCGATGATGTCGTAGTCGCCAGGAGTCAAAAGAGATAATTGCTTGCCATCGCGAGCGTATCGATACGCGTGTCGCCAACCATCCTTTTCGCTGATAACAAGGAACTCATTTCCGCCTTGGATCCAAACTAGTCCTGAATTCTTGCCTTGGCTCGATTCGACCCAAGCATCATTCGATTCCGAGTAAATCGATTGCACTTTTCCGTCAACGTTGGCCAAGAGGAATTCACGCTTGTCGCGAAATCGGCTGAACTTTTCGACGAGGATTTCGTTTGCATTGCCAGTCCATTCCACTTGGCCAAGGTACATGCCTTCCTTGGGAGTTTCGATCGGCAACCACTTCAATTGTTCTCCTTCCGCATTTACCAAGCCAATGCGTAGTTGCTCAATTGTCTCACCGACCCTCGCAAAGCGATTTTGTTGTACGCCTGGGTACGATGGATCACCAGGGACCAACACCCATCGTTGACGAACATCGGTATAGTCCGCTTGAACGAACAGGATGTGTTTGCCATCAGGACTCCAGCTGAGTTGTCGATAGTCGATCGAACGACTCGGTTCTGCAGACACGAGTACCTTTTCTTGTTTGGTATTGGGATCGATCGCAATAAGCTTGGCATCACGGGATACGAGGCGAGGCAATTGCTTTTCCGGCCCAGGATCGTTCGTCGAGGGAAGGCGTTTTTCCGCGGACGCAGATCGACGTTCACCTGTTTTGGAATCGAAAAACCACCGCGTGGATTGCTTGGTTTGAGGATCTTCTTCCTCGAGGTAAAAACCTGAGCTATCGCTTTGCCATGTGGGGCGGAGCGTCTTGGCACGAAATTTCGAGCGATCGTAGATGGCTTTGAATCGATCTTCAGCGTAAGGCCTCCATGAGCTATCAACCGCATTCTGCGCCATAGCGTGACCATGCGAGAGCAGGGCGGAGGCAAGAACGGCAAATGCGAAGGTGGCTATGGTTGGTTTGAACGTGTTACGGTGGAAACGCATAAGGGAGCATCTCTAGGAATGGAAAGAGAGGGCGGGGAATGCAAAAGGTAGGTGTGAACCAATCACTTTGATGGAGTTCGATCGAGCAGTAGAGCCATCGCGCGGCCTAGTCGTTCTCCGGTCTCGTAATAGGTTTGAGCGTTGTGGTGATAGTGGTGACCTTGGTTGACTGGTGATTGATCGACCGCTGGCCAAAGATCTCGGTTGTCGATGGCTTTGACATTGCCTTGGAATTCGGGATATTTGCCACTGTCTCCGTCCACGGCCAACTGAGCTTCAGCAATTTGCTTACCATAGCTTTCGGTTCCGGGGTTCCCGCAACCCGTTGCCAGAACGAACTTGGCTTGAGGTGCAGCAAAGTCGGAGCGAAGCGTTTTGATGAGATGGACCAGATTTTGTTCGTAGCGTCCAGCCAACGCAGCATTTTGATCTTTGTGTCCCTGCCACCATACAAAACCGGCAACTTGATAGCCTTGGCCTTTATATTCGGGGTAATAGGTTGCAAGATCGCGAAGGACAGCCTTGGCGTGCGACACATCGGCATCGTATTGGCGACCGGCGTACCACGGTACCGGTTTGGGTTCCGCTTCTTTGTCCCAGAAGTTCGCAACATCTTTGTACCCAGCATAGATTTTGCCTTCATGCTCAAATCGTTCGCTACCAGGTGGCAGAAGGTCCCATCCAAGGCTTCGATTGCCGATACACGCTTTGAGCAGCAAGACAGGTTCGTCATGGTAGTAGCCCATCACTTGTCCAAAGCCCAGTTCAGGTCCGACCGATTTGCTCGGAACGAGCCATTCATTACGAACGACTCCAAAGGTTTCTAGGTTTTTGTAATCCACACCTCGCTGGTCCATGACGTGCACGTAGCGAACATCGCGGCGAACGAGCCAATTTCCTGTCGCATCGATCAAATGCGGATACTTGCCGGAATCATAGATGAGATACTCGAGAGATCCTTTCACATCCTTCGGGCCGACGCGTCCGAAGCCGAGCATGTTCGATTGTCCAAGCATGACGTAGACTTGAACGGGTTTGGATGCATCTGCCGCTTGGCCGTCGGTGGGAGGCAGGTTTTTAGGAATGTCCTTGGCATTTGCCATCGGGATCGTAAGTTGCGTCAGGAAAAGCATGCCAACCGCGAGTTTTCGAGCCTGATCCATCAGCGAACGCAAGCTACAGAGTTTATTTCGGCGCATAGACGAGTCCTCGATTAAGCGATGTCCACGACACGGGGGCCAAGGACCTCAAACAAGGGTTCGATCCCGAGCCCAGGCTTTTGTGAGGCTTGCATGAAACCATTGACGCGTTTTGGCGCACCGCTCGCATTGCTGACAGTAACGTAGCTATTGAAGTCAGTACTGGTGAAGCGAAACTCTTCGGGTGTGCTATGCGCGAGATGCGCGATGGCTGCGGTTGTGATATCGCCGCCCCAGCTATCTTCGAGCGTCATGGCGATCCCCATGCTCACGCAAAGATCACGAACCTGGCGAGTCTTGGTGAGTCCACCGAGTTTGCTAATCTTGAGATTGACGACATCCATCGCCAAATCCGATTTGGCTCGCAGCAGAACATCGAGCCCATCGATGTTTTCGTCGAGCACAAAGGGGTGGTCCGTATTGCGACGAACGGCGAGACACTCTTCGTAGGTAAGGCAAGGTTGTTCGATGTAGACATCGAGATCGCGAACGGCGCGAACGACCCGCATGGCTTCATGCTGAGTCCAACCGGTATTGGCATCAGCAACCAATCGATCGCTCGGAGAGAGAACCGATCGAGCCTGACGGATACGCTCGATGTCTTGATCGGGATCACCTCCTACTTTCAACTGAAATCGAGTGTAGCCTTCCGCGCGGTAGCCAGCCACGTTGGCCGCCATCACATCCGGTGGTGTTTGGGAGATTGCACGATACAGCCGAATGCTCGTTCCAAAACGACCACCGAGCAATTCGCACACCGGCATACCGGTCGATTTGCCGAGAATATCCCAACAAGCGATATCGATACCCGTTTTGACATAGGGATGTCCTTTGAGCGCAGCGTCCATTCGATGGTTTAATTTCGATAGTTCGCGCGGGTCCATCCCTAGCACATGCGGAGCAAGTTCCTTGAGGCCTGCGCGAACTCCTTCGGCATAAGCGGGAAGATAGAAAGGACCAAGAGGACAAACTTCGCCATATCCAATCAAGCCCGAGTCCGTTTCCACACCGATAATCGTGCTATCGAAGACGGATACCGATTTGCCTCCCGACCATTTATACGAACCTTCACAGAGAGGAAGATCGACGCGATGTGCAAAGATACGAGCGATTTTCAAGATTGGCTTTCTAAGTCAAGGTTTGAGGATGAAATTCGGTTTTTGGACTCGTGCAAACGCGCACAGAGGATCGTAGGATAGAATGAAATGTCTTTTGCGACGGATCGTTTAAAATTTTTCGCAACGACGTCCGTTCCGCTGCCAAATGCTCGTTTCAGCTTATAAAACTGTCCAAATCCGAGAGGCAGCGTGTTGGGATCGAGATCCGCATGGTTTAATGGTAGAGCAATTGATCGTCCAAGTCTTGCATTTCTCAAATGGCCTTCTGTCAAAATGCGCACAATTCCCCGAGGCTGCCAGTTGAGTTCAGTACCCTTGACGGTGCTGGAACAATTGTTCGATCAGGTGCCTGACATGGCGTTCTTCGTCAAGGATTCGGCGGGAAGATACGTTGCGATTAATCACTCCTTGATGGCTCGGCATGGACTTGCGAGCAAGCATGAGGCATTGGGCAAAAGGCCTTCTGATATCTGTAATGGAGATTTCGGAAAGATTCCATCGGAGCAAGACCAATGGGTGCTTCGAACGGGTTTGCCGATTATGGACCATTTAGAGATGCAATGGGAAATGCCTGGCCAACCTGTATGGTGTTTGACCACCAAGATTCCGCTCAAAGATGATACAGGTGAGCCAACAGGAATCGTAGGGTTTTCACGAGACATACGCATGGCGGTGGAACCAACGGCTGTACCCGTATCGTTCGCAAAGGCACTTGAGTTATTTGAACGCGATCTTTCATCCGATGCCTCGCCGGCTTGGTTGGCAAAACTGGCCAAGATGCCTCCCCATCGATTTGCTCGAACGATGAAGCTGGTATTCGGCCTAACGCCCACACAGTACATAGCCAAGAGTCGCCTCGGTAAAGCCTCGAGTCTCTTGTTACAAACCGACGACTCGATCTCGACCATCGCGCAGCAATGTGGCTACTTTGATCACAGCGCATTTTCGCGAGCTTTCAAGAAAGCCACGGGCTCAACGCCGCACGATTTCAGACGGCAATGGAAATAAGTAGCAACAGTTACTCGAAGCTATCGCCCGAATCCAAGAACTCGATCCGCACGATGTTGAGATCGAGCCCTTTGGCTTCTGCAATGGCATCTTGAAGAGCATCGAAAAGTGAAGGTGCTTTGCCGATGTAGGACATGCAGACCTTCCCCTCTTTGCTGTGAATGGCTAGTGACTTCTCTGCAGACCGGCACTTCATGGGAAGCGAATCTCGCTTGCTCTCTCGGTCTGAGAACACAATGAGTCGAAACTCTTTGAGAGAAGAATTTCCATTGGCCATCGCCTTGTCCCGCAGTTGGTTCGCGATCCGAAAGGGAGGAAACCCATTCGATCTCAGTTGGATCTCTCTTGCGATTTCATCAGCAAATCGTCGTGCACCGAAATGGAATCAGCGGAGGCTCGCGATAGACCTTCTCGCCGACAAACAGTAATCGCTGTTCCTGTGGTTGCTGCGTCAACATTCGCCGCAAAATGTGAAATCCTTTTGCGTTGGTAGGTGGAGTCTCCTCAAAAGAACTATCGATGCGATGGACAATAGGTACGGATACGCTATTTTAGGTGGTGTTGGTTTACGCGAGTTGAGAGCCGTCCATCCTACCACTTGGATACTGTTAAGAATGTTTCTTCGACTATTCGGTCTGCTTGGATTCATTTCCGCGCTCAGCATGATGACCGCAGTTCAATCCGTATCTCTTCGGGCATCTTTAAGGTTGAGGTTGAATATGAGCTTTCGCCTATTTCTTTTGGCAATCGTTCTCTTGAGTAGTCTATCAATGGCGGGTGCGAAGGCGCAAGAAAGTTTGGAAAGTGGGGAACCGATCGAATTCAATACGATCTTGGATCGCATTTATGAAGAGCGGATGAAGCCACTGTCCTTTGAAGTCCATGTGAAGCATCTCATTCGAAGCCGAATGGAATCAGAGAATGCCCCACCGATCTTCATCATTACGGAACTGAAGTCGGAAGTCGTTTTCGACGAGGTACCGGGCTATCTGTTTGTCAAACAGACTGCGCATTTTGATCTAGCCAATCTCGGAAGCATTCAAGATGGTCAATCCATCGAAAAGTCTCTGGAAGGTCGATATCCAACATACACTCGAGTCGTTTCCGATCGTGGGCATTTTTACATTTCGAACGGCGAGTATGGACAGAAAAGCCGAGTTGAAAAGCTTCGGAAGTTGCTCCCATTCCCATGGGAAAACTTGGGATTAGTGATGCCGATCGATCTAAATGATCCTAGAACAGAATTGCAAAATTCCATTTCGGCCATGAAAAAATATCTCGGCCAATGGAAAGTAACACCGGATAAGGATGGTGTGGTTACGATTGACTTGAAAAGTAGAATTCACAGGATTGACACAAAGCGTGGCTATTGGCCAACCGCATTCTTATCCGAGTCTTCGAGAGACATAAAGGGCAAAGAAGTTAGAGGCATGGATCGAGGGACTTCGATTGTTCTTGACAAAGTGGGTAAGCACTGGTTGCCGACGCGAGTTGAGTTGAACTTGAACAGTTCCTCTGAGAGTTACACCTTTGACTGGAAGAGTTTCGATTCGGCAATCGATGAGAAACGGTTTGACGTGGATACGATCATGGAGAGAGAAAAAGCCGTCAAACAACCTCAAGGCATAGAGGCCTTGCTTCGAATGCACGCAAAGTGAATCCTACGGTGAAAGAAACTGGGCAGAATTCGCTCGATTCACTGAGGCTGGAAACCGGTCCGTCTTTCACTAACGTTCTGGAGTTTCGGGCTGTAAAGATACTCGAAAGACCAACTTCAAAAGTGTCGACGCGGGGTTTCGATTGCACGCCTTTCCATTGAACGAATCGGAAAGGCCAATCCGACCTTGGTTCCTATCAAGCCGATGCAAAGCAGGCGCGACCTCTGGAAGGCATGACAGCACATTCGGTCGGCATAATATTTGGTATCATGAGAGAATGAATTCAGAACATCAGGCAGAAACAGCGGCATCGAATTGCGGGCCTACAATTTGGATCGATGGCGATGCGGCGCCGCGTGAGGTGAAGGAGTTAGTTTATCGAGCTTCAAAGCGATTGGAGCTGCGAGTGCTTGTCGTGGCTAACCAATCGATTTCAGTACCGTTGGTAGGCCAGCGCATACAGGCGATTGTTGTGTCTGAGGGTGCGAACATGGCGGACAAATACATTTTAGAGAATGCCGAGCTCAACGATTTGGCGATTACTGCCGACATCCCACTAGCGGCTGCACTGGTCGATAAAGGTGTCGTAGTGATCGAGCCTCGTGGCGATATTCTGGATGCGAACAACGTCAAGAGTCGACTTGCCTCTCGTGACCTCCTAGATATGGCTCGCGGATCGGGACTGGAGATTCGAGGGCCGAGCGCCTACACGGCCAAGAACAAAGCCGCATTTGCCTCCGCTCTCGATCGAACACTTGCCCGCTTGACTCGGTCTCGTCGAAGTTAATACGGATAGCCAAATTCGTCGCAACAACACGAGCGACCGCATCTAAGTATCGCGGCAATTGAATCCAATTGGGGCGTAAGGACTCGAACCTTAACTAACAGAGTCAGAATCTGTCGTGCTGCCAATTACACCACGCCCCAAGTTGAATGCCATCATGAATGATGATTACTTGCTGCCGCGAGTTACCAATCGAGAAGATGGTGCTGCTGGTCGAATGACCAATTTGGCTTGGCCCGCAGGCTGCTTGGTCTGCGTTGCTTTGGGTGCGTCTTGTTCTTCAACTTCTACTTCTTCGTCTTGTTCTTGAGCAGGTTGTTGATATTGAGCTGGACGCACTGCCGATGCTGACGGAAGGGTAGGCTTCGATTTGCGCACAGGGCGTTGCATGCGAGCATTGGCATCAGGTACCGGTGTGAGCGAGCCACCGTGAACTTCACCTGAAGGCTTGGTGACTTCATGTGGAACTACTTTTTCCATGGGTACCGCGTCTCTCATCCCCGAAGCTTCGTGGGAGTGACCGCAATTGCAGCTACTCGTTGCAGAACCATGACCAGATACGATACCATGCATCGAAACGGGACCTTCGCCGCGAACACAGCTACTGCATCCGCCGCGACAGGATTGGCATGACGTTTGTCCGCAATTGCCGCAGTTGGCTGGAACATAGGGAATGCCCCAGAGCGCGGAGATCCGTTCAAAGATGGGACGAGCGGGTTGGCAAGATGGGCCAATGTAACCATATCCAGTTCCGCCATCGCAACTATCGCAAGAGCTGCAACTTCCACAACCGCCACATGGATCAACTACCGGTGGATGATTGATGTACTCACCCACATAGACTTCTCCGCAACCTCCGCCACACGCAAGTCGACCGCCGAGATTGGCCAACGGAAACATGCCCGTATTGCAGGTTCGCAATCCACAGCAACCTGAGGCCATGAAAGCAAGTGCCAATAAACTGAAGGAAGCGAACAAGGACTTCGCGCTCATCTTCTACAACGCATGGCTTTCGCTATGCGAGCTCCCTAGATTTACCTAAAGATCCGATGGAGAACACCGGCGGTCCTTTTCGTTATCGTCTAGAATAACTGATACAATCAGTAAATCTTGCCAAAGCGGAATAGTTCACCACGAAGATCTAGATGAGTGAAGGATATGGCTGTTCACGAAGATGACCGCGAAGACTTGATGCGCGAAGCAACTGGCTACTCGCAACGTGGTCTGTGGATGCTTCCCGAATCATGGGCCGAGCGAGAACTGTTTCTAGGTCTAAGGGCCGCAGGAGGCTTGAGCGTTTATTGCGGACAGTTAAAGGTCTATCAATTTACTCCATGTGGAAAGCTGCGTCGTGCCTTCTGGAATGATACGAAGCTTGCAGCGTCGCAAGGGATTCTGCAAACGATTTCTCGTGATCATCGGGGAGGTCGAGTCCAACAACGATGGGATGCGGCTCCCACCTCGCTCGTCAACGAGTTGCAATCGAAGTGGGAGGCTTTGAGTGCTCTACGCGATGAATGGAAATCTTTGACTTGTGTGGCAACCATTCCATCTTCGGAAGCAACTCGAGATGCCCTCATGCAAGCTTGGCTTGATCTGCCAGCGAAGCTCGTTATGGCAGAAGCTCCCAATGCAACAACGGATACCGAGTAAGCTCAGCATCCGTTGGCGTGTTTTTAGTCTTGGTGGATCGTACTTCGTTTGGGTTCGATCAGTACTTCCATTGGGCACCAAAGTTGAGGCTTTGCAACCAGTAGGACTGAGTCGCGAGATTAAAGGTTGGCCCCGAAGTGGATGTCGATACGTCGGTGATAGGAATGTTGCTAGCGTTGACTTGGATTTGATCTCCAGCTCTAGCAACTTTGGGAAGGGCTAGAAAATTGTAGCCCACGACGAAGTCGAGATTGCGAGTCAGCGAAAATCCAGCATCCAACGAGAACTCGGGCGAGACAACGAAGGAGTCATCGTTGAAGGTACCACTGTTGGTGGCACGTGCCATTAAGCCTTCGTTGGGACGCACTGTGGTCGCGTTGACCGTCTGGGTTCCTTGGATGATCACTTGTCGACGAAGGTTACCCATCCCCAGCTTGAATCGCGTATCGATCGACATGTAGCCAAAGCGGGAGAATCGTCCCAGGCCCATGGTCATTCCATCAAACTTGTTTCGCGTGAAGAAACTGTCTTGGATTTCGATGGTCGCAGGGGAAGGTCCTGAACTGCTGTAGATGGTGAGATCATCGTAAACGCGAGTCCCTTGATAGCCCATGAGCAAGTCCCAGCGAATGCAGTTGGTCTGCATCAAGCGGCGACGCATGAGGATATCTCCTCCATAGGCTTCCGAAGTGGCGGTGGATCGGATCGACCCTAATACCGTCCTGTTGGCATCGACAGAAACTGTTGGCGTTTGCACTCCACCCACGGAAACAGGGCGTACTAAAACTTGTCCGGTAGGCGTTGTGGAGTTGTCTTCGGAAAAAGTTGTGCTCCAGGTTCCAGTATCGAACCCTCGTACTTCAATAGCCCGTTGGAAGCAATCATCTAACCAAATACCTGCTTGGAAACGATAACCAATCCGCGTGTCCGTATTGACTTCGTTATTGCCGAGGGCAACAGGCGTTCCAGGAACAGTGCCTGTTCAAAGTACCTGGTGGCAAAATCAGTGAGTCCATTCCGTTTTAGTCCGAAGCTTGCCGCTTGAAATCGAACGCAAGCTCTTGCGATTGAGCCGTCAACGATATTCGCGAGTGGTCCACACCCGAGATCGACAACGATAGGACCACCGTTGAACATTTCACCGGCAGCAATCACCCGAAACCGATGGCGCCCACCACAGGTATCGCAGCCCATGCCCGTGTCCATGACGACCCCATCGGATTCGTAGGGGATTCGGTTGCCGCTTCATTTCCGCCCAACGCTGGTGCATCAGCTTGGACTACTTGATTGTCTACGGTATGGGCTTCTTGTACGGCGTATTAGTTCGGGCGGAACCGACCGGTCTACTCGTTGCAGATGGTCTGGCGTTGGAAGGTTGATTGGCGGAGGCCAGCTCGACTTGGGAACGGGCTTCGTTCGAAGAGGATCGCGACGTATTGGCAGCATTAGAGGAGCCGCTCGAGTAAGGCTGCCGCGTTCCTCGTCCCGTTCTTAGTTGTGCTTGCGAGTCATCTGCGAGTGCCACGATGGAGCCCGTGGTAAGGGCTGCAATGAAGAGGTTTCGCAGCGATTTGCCAGAGGATTTTTCTTGACTCAACATGGTTTGGCCACCCAACAGATACGACGTTCCGATGCCTCAATGGCATCGATCTTGCCGATAATGGATGTTCCGGTCAGTCGGGATGAGCCGACCTGGTAAGGTCGCGAGCAAGCCACGCAGATGGAATGCTAGCTAAGTCCGCGGTCTCCCCTTCACGATTGGACCACCAGATCTTGCCGGTTAGTACCTCTAAACCCGGCCGACCAACCGCCGCCATAGCAATAGGTATCGATACGGGTAAGGTGAGCAAGGTTGAAGATTTCGCCTCCTCGATCCATGTGTATGACCGAGAATGGCATTTCCGATGAAGTGAGGGCCGGGGACGCTTTCGGTGAGTTTGAGCCAACGAAGCATGTGATCGGACTGATCTTCTAAAGGGAGTTCAGGATCGTAGTTGGCGTGAACGAAGAAGTGTTGATCAGTCTCGTAAAAATCGTACATCTCTTGAAAGAACTGCAAATGTTCTTCGGGGATGACTCTCACATATCACCCGCGAATCCATAGGAATCCAACGTATCGACTCCACCGTATTCGAGCCAACGACGAGGTGATACTCCATCGAGCACGACGGAGAGCATCATTTCTTCATGATTTCCCATGAGCGGAATGGATTGCAACGTTTCTGCAGATTGAGCAATCGATCGATGACTCCTTTGGAATCATTTGCCTCGATCGACGTAATCGCCAAGCGTTGCCGTGTTATCGTTCGATGTCGGGCCGATGGCATCGAGAAGGGAGCATCTAAAGCTTGGGAACATCCATGAATGTCCCCGATGGAAATGATTCGTTCGGGCATTTCACGACAAAATTGAGAGGGCAAATGAAGAGAATACGAATACAAAATTCGGTTGCTCAAGATAGAATTCAGGAATATACCATAATTTTGCGAAAGAACTTGCCTGTCGGATGGATTCCCTGCCATCATATTCAACATTTCAAGGAATTGCCGAATTTGCGGATTATATCACACCCGCCAAAACTCGGTGTTTCGCTGTTCAACAAAATGGGCAATTGGTTTCGCCCGACCAACTCGACTATGCGGTGCGTTTGGCAAAGCACCGTGTTCAATACCAGCAAGAGTGCTGAAATGATCAATCGATCGACGATCGATTATTAGCCGATATTCTCGTCGAACAACGGGTGCTGACGGCATATCAAGCCGAGCAGCTTTGTGCGAAAGTGCTGAAATTGACTCGGCACTTACCTTTGGCCACCGATTTGTTGAGCACGAGTGGAATGAACGTCTTCAGGCCGTGCACCAGGTGATGAGGACGCGATGTGCGGTGAAGGTTTTGCCCATTCGAAGGCAACACAGGAGGCTCGAACGAGTTTTCATCGCGAGATCCGGATGCAGGCCAAGCTCGATTGCGAATACTTGGTTCGAGCTTATGACGCTGGTCAGGATGGAAACACGCATTATCTCGTGACTGAATATGTTCCCGGAATGGACTTGCGGCGATTGGTGAAGATGCATCGAATCCTGTCGATTTTTTATCAGGCAACTCGCATCATCATGCAAGCCGCACTGGGGCTCGACTATGCTCACAAGCAGGGGCTCGTGCATCGCGACGTTAAGCCTGGGAACATATTGGTAACGCCAGAGGGCATCGCCAAAGTGTCGGATATTGGATTGGCTGGATTTGCTTCCAGACCTCAGCGATGATCGCAGGCGGGTAAGATTATGGGAACAGCCGACTATCTTTCACCGGAGCGGATTCGAACACCGCTAAGTGGGGCCCCGTGTCTGATATCTATTCGCTTGGATGTACGCTTTACTATGCCGTGTGTGGCAAGGTACCTTTTCCCGGTGGCGATACCAATTCCAAGCTCAAACGGCATTTAGAGCAAACGCCGCTTCACCCATGCAACTTTGCTCCGGATCTAAGCGAAGAGTTCATCGAGATCATCGCCGAGATGATGGAGAAGGATTCGATCAAGCGAATTCAGTCGGCTGCCGAAGTGGCGGCGCGATTGGAGCCGTGGGCAGGAGACGCGGGATCGTTGACGAGTTCTCGACTATCGCGAGGTCCATGGCAGGCACCTCCTCCTACGCAGTCCTATCCCATGGACAACGCTGAAGGGAGCATGGAGTCGTCGCACTATCAAGAGACATCCAATGCTCAATCCGAAGCTCATAGCGTTAGTTCGACCGTGGCTTCATTATCACGCAGTGAAGTAAAGCCGCCCCCTGTTTGTTATGTTCCAATGGAAGAGCCTCTCGTTGTGAGTTATCCAACACGGAAGTCGCCGACACCAATGGTCATCGCCTTGACGGTGGCAATCATGTTGCCGCCTGCACTGTTGATCGGCGCGTTCTGGGTTTTCTCGCCTTTCAACTATTTGCCTTAGGAATGTCGTGTTGCCTCGAATACAGGCGCTGGACACCAATGAAAAAGGGGCGATTGCTCGCCCCTTTCTGTTTGCTCGTTGTTGATGACTAGGCCGTAGGTGGTTTCTCTACTGGCTTGTTGACAGGCCGACGTTTGCCGCGACGCTGATCGTTCTTGTCATCTTCGTAATACGACTTGATACCGTAGGAGCCACCGTAACCATATCCATAGGTTCCGCCGTAACCGTAGCCATATTGTTGGCTGGTGCCATAACCATATCCAGGTCGACCATAACCGTATCCATATCGACCATAGCCATAACCGTAGGAAGATCCATAGCGGTATCCACCGGCACCATATCCACCTTGACCACCCACGCCGTTGACCACCACGCCAATCAAGTTAGCGTTCACGCTATGAAGCATCTGAACGGCTCGCAAGGCCAATGGTTTCAGGTTGCGTCGCAAGCGAAGGGTGAGAACCACACCGTCGACTCGAGCTGCAACGTTCGCTGGATCGCTAACGGCGAGCAATGGAGGCGAGTCGATGATGACATAGTCAAATTTCTCTTTGAGCATCAGAAGCAATTCTTCAAAGCGATCGCTGCTCAAGAGTTCGGATGGATTGCTTGGTCGCTTACCGCAAGCCAAGATCGAAAGATTTTCAACGGAGCTTTGTTGGATCGCATCCACCAACTCAGAGGTTCCAGCGATGACCGCGGTCATACCGATGTCATCTTTGGTACCGAAAAGCTTGGAAACACGAGGACGTCGGAAGTCAGCATCCAAGAGAAGTGTCTTCTTGCCCGACTGAGCCATCGTTACGGCCAAGTTGGCAGCGGTGGTTGATTTACCGTCGCCAGGAACCGGGCTCGTCACCTGAATGACTTTGTGTTCGCCATTGCGATTATTGAAGTAGAGACCTGTTCGCACACCTCGATAAGCTTCGCTCTGCGAAGACTTGCTTCGGTGAACAGCAACAACGGAGAGGTCGACTTTGTCGTCCTTTCGATCTGCTGCCGAGATCTCTGCCAACGGAACGTGAGCCAAAATAGGCACGGCCAATTCGTTTGCAATTTCTTCGGGTGATCGGAAGGAACGATCCACGACTTCAAGCAGGTAAGCAAGGCCAGCGAATAGCAGACCACCAAGGAATGCAGATACCAATAGATATCGACTCGAAAACGGTCCGGCATAAGCACCCAGCGATGCTTGCTCGAGACGATTCATCTTCTTTTGGCCATACTCTGGGCTAAGGCCGAACTTGTTAAGTGCATCTTCCAATTGCTTCAAGAAGGCACTCGTGTTGTTCAATTCCTGTGTCAAAACGCGATAGTCGACCATGGAGGATTCGATCTCTTGCGAATTGGCAAACTGGATTTCGTAGTCGTTCTTGAGTTTTTCGTCTTCCATGCGAAGAAGTTCAAGCTGTGTTTGAAGTGCTCCAATCACCACGTTCAATTGATTGGCTTTGCTTTCTGGAGCAACGGCCATCTCTTTGAGCTTCTTCTCGAACGATTCGCGGTGTTCGCGCTCTTTGACTCGCATTTCTTCCGCGATCGATTCATAAGTGGCGATCTCATTCTGAAGCAATCGAACACTTGGGTGCGCTTCACCGCTTGTGG
>JAXMBN010000060.1:0-26490 GCA_046349875.1 Pirellulales bacterium | reverse complement strand
CTCCTGGCGGTCGTATCACCGGTGTGACCTTGATGGATGCGACGGATTCGTTGTTTGCGGTCAGCAACACGGGTGGATTGTACCGTATCTCGTCGAACTTCGGGTTTGGCATCGCGGGTGGTAGCTTTACCACTGCCTTTGTCAATTCATCAACCGATTTGCTCGGCATCCAATTCACGGGTCTAACCGCTGGTCCGCGCAATCTCGAAAACGGGCGTTATGCGAACCTCTTGTTCGGTACCGATATCAACGGCAACATCTGGGCCTTCAACACTCGAGGTGAATTGCAGCCCGTCTTCGCAAACGGTGCAAGCTTCATTGCAACGGGACAAACGGGACTGAACGGTCTTGCCTTCTCAACCCTCGACTACAACCTGTGGCACACGACCTCGCAACGAGGTGGTGATGCAGGACACGGCATGCCAGCCATGCCAGATGCAAGCCGACCAGCAAGTGCTGGTGGACAAAGCTGGTACTTTGGCTTTGAAGACCCATTCTCCGGTGCGCATCCAAACGCAACCTACTCCGTATCACAAGATCCTGTCGTTCGCGATTCGATCAACTTCCCAGGTGGGGCTCAAGGGGTGCTTGAAACCAAGCCGTTCAACCTCGCCGGCTTGAGCGCTGCCGACCAACCCTACTTGTACTTCAACTACTGGTTGCAAACGCAAAATTCCAACTCTGACTTGACCGATGTCAACGTGTTCATGCAAGATTCCTTCCGCGTGTATGCTGGAACGGAAGATGGCAACTGGATTATGTTGACCACCAATAACAGCGATACAGGTCCTAGTTTGGCAGACGACGAGTTCGACACTGCGATTAGCGGTTCGACCAACACCCAAGAAGCTTTTGATACCGCCAACTGGCGTCAAGCTCGGGTCAACCTCTCGCAATTGGCTGGCCAATCCAACGTTCGCTTGCGATTTGAGTTCTCGACCGCAGGCAGCATGGGCTTCGGGCAAACCGGTGGCCGTGGACCTGAAGTCCGACTGTTGGCGGGTTCCCGTCTGCAAGATGGACAAACGATGACGATTGGTGGCACCACCTTCGAAATCGAAATGGGCGCATCGGTCATCATGCCATCTGGCTTGCGATTGCGAAATGGCGATACCGTCACGGTAGAAGGTGTGAACTTCGTCTTCTACAACGGTATTGGAACACCACCTGCTACCGGAACCATTATTCCGTTCTCTGCAAACTGGTCTTCCGAACAAGTCGCACAAGCATTGTTCAATGCGATTCAGTCGGCGACCTATCCTGCTCCTGTCACGGGTGGATTCAACTTCTCCGATGAATCCATTCGAGCAAACGACACTGCAAACGCTGCAACCGTTGCTCCGATTACAGGGGCCTCGATGACACTTTTGGGCACGGGAGCTATCGGTGACAATCCTGCCTTCGCCGCAACTCCTGATCGCGACGTAGACTTGGTGAAGATTCAATTGTCACGGGGTGCCTCGATTACGGTGACAACGTCGACGTCAGCCGCCATTCCCAAGGTGGACACCTACCTTCGACTGTTCGATTCCTTCGGCAACGAGTTGGCATCCAACAATGATTTTGGTGCTTCGTCGGACTCGCGTTTAACCTTTACCGCAACAGCAGATGGGGTTTACTACATCGGAATTTCGGCATCGTCGAACAACCGATATAGCCCTGTAGTTGCTGGCACCAGCTTGCCTGGTGGTTCAACTGGTATCTATGACCTTCGAATCGACGTTACACAAGCCTTCAATCCACAGATCGATGGTGCTCGCATCCTTCTCGGTGGCGCTAAGAATGTTCAAGTGACATCGGACTCGGCCATCATCAAGCAAGGCGACGCAGGAACGGTTGGCGTGCCTGTCTATGTCGACCTTGACGATACGGCCAATCAAGTTGGTATCGCTTTGCGAAACGCATTGGCAGCTCAATTTGCAAACAATCGTCAAGCGGTGTATGACCTTCGCGGTGATTTCATCAACCTCACAGGATTGACCGTGGCCAACGCTGGTCCATTCGGTGTGACTCGAACTCGCAACGAAGATCTTTTCTCCGAGTACTCCATCACCAATGGTTTGGCTCGACCAGCCTTGCGAGCTCAAAACAATGCGGTTGAAGGATTGTACTTGGATGACTTTATCATCGGTGTCGCCGAACGCGGCGAACTGGTGCTTGATGGTGATACCACAACGGCCTTCGTTCCCAACCCAGCAGGTGCGACTGGAATTCAAGTCGGTGAATACCAACTCGAGATTCGCGGTGGTGAAGAATTCGGTCAACCCACGACGACCGGCATCAACTTGGCTTCGTCCTTTGCAGCCAACGCACGTTTGGTTTCGGGACAAAACCTTGTCTTCCGACCTGGATCGCAAATTGGTGATGGTGCAACCATTCGCTTGTCGGATGGCATCAAGAGCCTGACGCTTGAATTCGAAGACACCCTAGGTGCCAACGGTGTTACCCCAGGTAACGTGCCCGTTCCATTCCAATCAACATTTACGGCAGCCCAAATCGCAGCTGCAGTTCGCAACGTCGTCAACTCTTCGCTCGTTCAAAGCGTGCTTCAAGTCACTGCGAGCATGGTTAATGGCGATCTCACAGGTGCGACGAGCGACACCTTAGCGTTCTTCGGAAACGCTACCGTCGTCGCAGATCCAGTGGTTGCGACACTCGTTGTCGTCGATGCTGTAGGTGATCGCAACACACCTCGCGAACAAGGTCAAATCGTTGTTGAGAACTCGAAGTTCTCGCATTCGTCCGGCTTCGGTATTCGATTGAGTGCTGATCCACGCGATGCAGGATCGGACAATCCTAATCCAGGTGCGGTTCGCAACACGGTTGTGCTCAACAATCAGCGTTTGATCCCAGGCGCTGTGGTGATGAACAACGAATTGCTCTACAACACCGCAGGTGGCATTAGCATCACCGGTGATACCGCTGGAGCCAATCGAGTAGCTGCTCCAGTTCCTTTCGCTCGAATTGTCAACAATACGATCGTTGGTGGAACCGTTGCCGTTGATGAGGCTGCAGATCCTCAAATCTACGCTGGCATCAACTTTGCAATCGGACAGCAATCCTTCGCAGACGGAATTGTATCCTACAATCCTCTTCAAGCTGGAGGTCCTGCACCGATCGCTGCCTTGCAAGATACCACCAAGGTTTTGGGTGCCCCCGATTACACATCAAATGTCGAACCAATCGGAGGAACAGGTGCTGTAAGCTTGGGCCATGGCGGACAGTTGATCGTACGATTCAACGACAACTACATCCGATCTTCGGGTGATAGCCGTCCTGATTTGTTCATCTCCGAAGTCGGCGATGCAGAAATGGCCTTTGTCGCGGTAAGTTCCGACGGTCTAACCTACAAGAATGTTGGTAAGATCGGTGGAAGCATCAAGACGGTCGATCTCGACGCCTTCGGAATCAAGCCTAACGAACAAATCACCTTTGTTCGCTTGATCGATGATGTGAATCAAGGAGCAACCACCGGCGATAGCGTTGGTGCGGATATCGACGCCATCGGCGGTATCTTCTCGTCTCTTCGCGAAACCTACACCCCATCGGGTACGGGTATCCTCGTAGGAGAGAATGCAAGCCCAACGTTGCTCAACAACGTGATCGTCAATGCCGCCACAGGTATCTCGGTCGTTCCGAGCAGCTCTTCGACGGTAATCGGTGGAAACCTCTTCCAACGAAACACGAACAATGTTTCGGGTGCAGCAACGGTTGGTCAGTTCCCAATGCTGGTTAACAACAACTCCACCTTGTTCGTGGATCCAGTCGCTGAGTACTTCTATCCGTTCCAGAACTCGGTTCTCATCGATTCTTCGATCGACTCATTGGCCGACCGATCCAGCCTCGTCGCCGTGAAGCAGCCTCTCGGCTTGCAGACCTCGCCGATCTTGGCACCATCGCTCGACATCAATGGATTGCTTCGCGTCGATGATCCTACCGTCGACACCCCATCGGGCTTGGGCGACAACGTGTTCAAGGACCGAGGTGCTTCGGATCGCTCCGATAGCTTTGGACCTTCGACCTTCGTGCTCGCTCCGATCGACAATGATTCAGCTGGCTCCGATCTGAATGCTGAAGAAGGCATCGTTGAAATCTCGAATCGAAGCCTTCCCTACTTCGACATCCAGTTGATCGACGCCGTTCGACGTGGTGGTGTCTCCGAAGGCTCCGGAATGCTCGACAAGACGGTCACGTCTTCGGCGATCCTCGTCTTCCGCAACAACAAGCCATTGATCGAAGGTGTTGATTATCGCTTCGGTTACGACGCTACCAACGGTGTCGTTCGGCTCACACCACTCGCTGGTGTCTGGGCGAGTGACGCGGTCTATACGATCCGATTGCTCAACAAGTCGGCATCGACGATTACCCTGCGAGCCCCATCGACGTATGCCGATGGCACCTCGTACACGGTTACCGATGCAAACGGCGTGACCACAGCTTTCGAACTCGATTTCGGCTACTTGATGCAAGTACCGTCGAACACTTCCGGAATTCATCAGATCACAGACGGAAGCACGGTGACCCTCGATGATGGTTCATCCCGCGTAACGTTTGAGTTCGATATGAATTCGGCAATCACCACCGGCAACTTGCCTGTTGTGATCGAAGCAACCGATACCGCAGAAGCTGTGGCTCAGAAACTTGTGGCAGCCATTCGAACTCGAGGCCTCGCTGCGACCGCAACCAGTTTGGGAACCGGCGCAATCCAGCTTCAAGGAACTGGCTCGCTTCGCATCGTTACGAACAACTCCCCATTGATCATCACTGGTCAACCAGGAGCTACCCCAGGCTATGGACTCCAGATCCCTGCCATCGCAGGCGTTCCATCGGGAGTAACCGATGGCCAAAGCTTCTCGATTCGCCTCGGAAATGGTGGAACAGCCACGTTCGAATTTGACAACAATGGTGTCGTCCAACCAGGCCGAGTTGCGGTGAGCTTCACCAATACATCGACCCTCAACGACATCGCCAATAGCATCGTCTCTGCGATTTCAAGATCGGGACTTGGCTTGTCTCCAGCCAATGTAGGCAATGGATTGGTAACGATCGGTGGTGACGCCAACGTTCGACTCGATGCAACGGCATCAGTGCTCTCCGTGGTCGGCAATCCTGGTCAATCGGCATCGACCATCATCAAAGTCGACATGTCGATTACCAAGACCGAATCGGAACTTGCGAACTTGGTCGCAACGTCGATTCGTTCGGCAAACCTTTCCGGTGTGACTCTAACGGTCTTCGGATCGCGCATCCTTGTCGAAGGAGCCATCGGAGTTACAGGAAGTGGTGCTGCAATCGTCTCTGCGATCACTGACGTTGCTGGTAACCCACTCCGAGCGAACCAAACCAACGGTGATACGGTTGTCTTGATTCAACTCGGAGAAGGCCGCGATTACGGCGATGCTCCAGATCCTCGCTACCATTCGACCAACGCCAATAACGGCGCTCGCCACGTTATCGTTCCAGGCTTTAGCTTGGGTGCATCGGTGACGGTGGATGGAGATGCCCGCTTGACCGATGCCGATGTGGATGATGGGGTGACGTTCGCAAGTTCGATCTATCAAGCCTTCCGCACGTCGATCACAGTCACCGCTCAAGGTGTCTCTGCGGCAACGCCTGGCTTTATCACCGTCTGGATCGACTACGATCAAGACGGCGAGTTTGAGAACAATACCGAACGCCTGTTCGTTGGTCGCCAGATCACGAACGCTTCGGAAACGATCTCCAACATTCTGGTTCCAAGCACGGCTCTGTCCGGCAACACCTACGCTCGCATCCGATTGGCTCGCGTAGCCTCCGAAATTAGCTCTTCGGTGGGTGAAGCGAACTCTGGTGAAGTCGAAGACTATGCAGTCACGATTCTCGCGAATCCGTACTCCAACCCAAACAATCGTTTGGATGTCAGTGGTGATGGATTCGTATCGCCGATCGATGCACTGCAAGTACTCAACTTCTTGAATCTCAATGGCATGACCACCTTGTCGGTTCCTGTTAACCGACCGGTGCCTCCATACCTCGATACCAACGGGGATGGGGTTGTCTCGCCAGCGGACTCCTTGCTCGTCATCAATTACCTGAACCTCCGAGCTGCTGGCGGTGAAGGTGAAGGCGAAGGCGAAGGCTCTTCGATGTGGATCGCAGTTCAAGAAGATGCAGCCGATTCCAACGAGTTGGCATCGACGATGTTCATCGGTCCAGCTGCAACCCAGATGAAGCAAGACACCGAAGATGGTATCTCGCTCGAGCAATATCTCGGAACACCATCGCGACGTGAAATCGGTCCTGTTGCCAGCGGCAGCGTTCTCGATGCACCGGTCAACATGGCAATCGAAGATTTCCTTGACGATCTATCGACCGATGTCGCTGAAGACGCCAAGGACGATCAACTTGCAGATGTCTTCGCCAGTCCATTCTGGGAAGACCTCGCGTAGTCTTGGTTCGATCGCAACAAACCTAGAAAAGCCCAGCACTCATGCTGGGCTTTTTTTATGGGATGATGCGATCCTGACCGCAGAGATTGCAACGTTCTCGAATCCCAATGCTAGAATGAATCTTGGTCAATCGCTCCAGTTGCCCTGCCTTCATTTGCCTCGAGTCCGTATATGAACCGGATATTCTCGCTAGCATGCCAGTTGCTCGTACTGGCCGTCGCATCGCCCGTCATGGCCGATCCAGTCAACCCCATTCCATCGGACGATCCGTCTAACGACTTACCCAATATCCTTATCATCTTGGCGGACGATCTGGGATATTCAGACCTTGGGTGCTATGGTGGCGAAATCGCAACACCCAACCTTGATCTCTTAGCGTCCCAAGGAGTTCGCTTCACTCAGTTTTACAACACGGCCCGATGTTGGCCGACGCGAGGAGCTCTGCTGACTGGGTACTATGCTCAACAGATTCGTCGCGATGCGTTTCCTCAGCAAAAGAATGGACAAGGGATTCGTCCTGCATGGGCTCCCTTAATTACGAAAGACCTGCGAGATCGCGGCTATAGAAATTACCATTCCGGTAAGTGGCACGTTGATGGCAAACCCATGGAAAATGGGTTCGATCATTCACTTGAAATTGGTGGTGGGCAGAACAACTATTTCCGATCCAATGGAATCACCCGCGATGGGAAACCGATTGGGTCGGAGGATTCGTTTTACGTGACCGATGCCATTGCCGACCATGCATTGGAATGTTTGAAGGAACATTCGGCACATCATGCCGAGAAACCCTTCTTTCAATTTGTCGCTTTTACTGCGCTTCACTTTCCCTCCACGCCAGGCAAGAAGATATCGATCGCTATCAACGTCATTACTCTGACGGTTGGAATGTCATCCGACAAAAGCGATGGGAAAACCAAAGACGTATGGGCTTTCCATTCGCCACGATTTCAAAGACAGAACCCGAACTTGGACCACCCTACCCTTTCCCTGATGCGCTCACAAAGTTAGGCGACGGAGAGATCGATCGACCGATCCCATGGAACGATCTTTCACCCGTGCAAAAGTCTTTCCAGGCACAAAAAATGGCCATTCATGCGGCCATGATCGATCGCATGGATCATCAAATCGGTCGGATACTCTCCTCCATTCGTGATTTTGGATATGAAGAAAATACGTTGGTCCTGTTCTTGTCCGACAATGGTGCGAGTGCCGAGATCATGGTTCGCGGCGAAGGCCACGATCCGCGTGCCGTAATGGGATCTGCCGCAAGCTATCTGTGCCTGGGGCCTGGCTGGTCGAGTTGCAGCAATACCCCATTTCGCAAACACAAAACCTGGGTTCACGAAGGAGGCATCTCCACTCCACTTATCATGCGCTGGCCCAAGAAGATTCAGAACATTGGGGCATTCAATACTTTTACCGGACATGTCATCGATATCGTTCCCACAGTTCGCGAGATCGCCAAGATCGATTCAAAGCCTTTGCCAAACACACCGACCTATCCAGGAGAAAGCTTGTTAAACGCTTTGCGTTCGCCATCAGAACGTCGGAAAAGCGATATATGGTGGAACCATGAAGGCAATCGAGCCTTTCTTCATGGCACGTGGAAAGCGGTTGCCTCTGGCGCGACAGCCAGCTGGGAACTCTACGATCTTGCGGTAGATCGCGCCGAACAGAATGACCTCGCCCACCAGTATCCGGAACTCTTATCCCGCATGGTGGAGCAATGGAATCAATCGACCGAACAATTCCGTCGCGACGCGCAATCCGTTCCTTGAGTTTGATTTATGCTACGCAAAAAAACGCTCGGCATTAGCCGAGCGTTCGAGGACTCAGTCGTTCGAGTCCGTTCATTTTGAGCTTCGTCATGAGCTACTTGATTCGGATATTCTTGAACTCAGCCCACATGGGTTTGCCAGCGTGCAACTGCAAAGCAAGGACTCCATCGGTCAATGCGAGTTCAGGATCCTTATCTTCAAAGTCGAGAATCAATGTTCCGTTTAGATAGTGACGAATGCGATTCCCTTTGGCGATGATGATGACATCGTTCCAATCATCCACCTTCATGATCTTTTCGAAACCAGCCTGATCGATCAACGATCCAGTCACTTTCTTGGCTCCGTTTTCCCATACTGCCGACTCGCCAGCCAAACAAACACGTCCTCGCTTTCCTCCTTCGTCATAGATGAATCCCGAAACATTTGGGAGAGTCTTTTCATTGCGAAGTTCATGCTGGTATCCGCGAACGACCCAAGCGTTTTTGCTCTTGGGATCTTGAATATGCTTGGAACGGTATTGAATGCCTGAATTATTGGCTGCGTTGCATCGGAACGACAGACGCAGCTCGAAATCTTTGGTAGATCCATCTTTCCAAATCAAGAAGGTATTTCCGTTGGCAGGATTCTCTGCGGTTGTTTCACCGTGAATCACGCCATCCTTCACTGACCACAACTTCGGATCACCATCCCACCCTGTAAGATCCTTGCCATTGAACAGCGTCTTCATTCCTTCAGGTTCGGCAGGGGCTTTGGAAACATCTTGGGCTACAAGGTTTCCGCAAAGCAGCATGCCAGCGAACGCAAGGATCATCTTCTTCATTTTGAATCGCTCCAGATGAGAAATTGAGAGGGTGGATTCGCTGATTATAGCTTGCCATTTCCTCAACTGCGATGCTCGTTTTTGAACTCCTCAACATGCTTTCTCAAAGCGACACCTTTGAAGTTGCGCGTTTGAGTCTTATCACAACCCGACGCGTCAGCGAGGGACCGACTTTTGCAGTGTTTTGCCTTCTTTGAGACGTCCCGTGCTGACGCTTCGCGTTACGAAATATGTGGTCCACTGCTGACGCTGCGGGTTGTGAAATCCAAGGTTTTCTCGAGGCCAATCTCCGATTAGAACACCTTTAGAAAGCGACAACCCTTGGAACGATGACGGCATCGCATTGACGAATCCCTAAAATGAAAACAGCTTCTAGGTCGACTCGCTTGTTAGACTAAGAAGGTGCGGGTATTCAAATCTGATTTTTCCATCCAACCAACAAAGGCCGTTTATGACCCAACGCCCCAAAATCGGTGGAATCATCCATACTTATCAAAAGTACAACCCGACGGAATTCCCACACCCCCTCGAGTCCTCGCCCGATTTGGTCTCCGCCGCATTTGATATGGCATTGGCGTTCGGGGACTACCGTGAAATCAGCGAAGAACAATTGGCTAAGGCCATTCGACTGGACCCAAGTCAACTGGCAGGTTTCGGCCCAAGCATTGACCAACTTCGCCGTATGCTCGAAGAAAAAAAGAGACGTATTCTTGAAAAGTATGAAACCGACTACGCACTTAAACGTGCCGCGCGGGGCTTTGACAAATCGGTTCAAAAAGCCAAGCCCCCTGAGCCGATGCGTCAAGCGTTTCGCAAAGCCACTCAAAGCGAACAAATTTATGCGTTAGAACGGCTTTGGTATCAACTGGAAGATGATCATCATCCTTTCGCCCGTTCTCTCGTTCACATCATGGAAGCTCTCTCTTCAAAATATCAGGTTGAAGAGCTCCATTCCAAGTATGCATTCACAGGTCATGAACGGATGGAGGTCGAGGAAGCGATCGAGATCAAGAAAGTGCTTGAAAAGATCGATGAACTTTTGAAGCAACTGGATGAAGCGGAAAAGACGGCGCAGATTGGTGTCATCGATATGGATGCCCTCTCGGAGTTCGCCGAGCCCCAAGATCTCAACTCGCTCCAGGAATGGAAACATCAACTCGAAAACTACATGCGAGAACTCGCCGAACGCCAGGGACTTACTCGCGACACGCAAGGTCGATATCGACTATCGCCATCTGCTCTTAAAGTGATGCAAAATCGGCTACTCGCCACGATCTTTGGGCACTTACTCGACTCCCGTTCAGGACGTCATGCAGGGCGGATAAGTGGCGAAGGAAGTGTCGAACTTCCAGCGACTCGCTCCTATGATTTTGGCGACTCATGCGCCAACATGGACGTCGTGCAAACGCTGACAAACTATTTGATCCGTACTCGTGAAAATCCCTCACCACTTCATCCTGAAGATATCGAGATCCACCGTACCCTTCGCTCACCGAAATGCGCCACCGCCGTCATCATGGATATGAGTGGATCGATGAGGTACGACGGACAGTACATGAATGTGAAGCGGATGGCCCTTGCCCTTCAGGGCCTCATTCAATCCCAATACCCAGGCGATATCCTCCGATTTATCGAGATGTACACGTTTGCGAAGGTCCGCGCTCCAGGCGAGATTCTCAATTTGATGCCCAAACCCGTAACGATCCATGATCCTTGGGTAAGGCTCAAAGCAGACATGAGCGACGATACACTAAGCGAACAACAAGTGCATCCACACTTCACAAACATTCAACACGGATTGCGACTTGCGCGACAGCTTCTTTCTGCCGTCGAAACCAAGAACAAGCAAATCGTCTTGATCACCGATGGGCTACCCACGGCCCACTTTGAAGATCAGTGGTTGTACATGCTCTATCCACCCGACCCTCGCACGGAAGAGGCGACGATGCGCGAGGGACGAATCTGCTCGCAATTCGGCATCACGATTAATATCTTCTTGGTCCCTAGCTGGTCGCAATCGGAAGAGGATATTCGATTCGCCTATCGACTCGCCGAGTCGACGAAAGGCCGCGTCTTTTTCACGGCTGGAAAAGATCTCGACCGTTTCGTCGTCTGGGATTACCTCGAACGGAAACGGCAAATCCTGGGATAAGACATGCACCGTATTGTTAAGGTGCAGCAACCGCCGGGACCGATGCCGATTCGTATCGCCAATTCTTGAGATAGTAGAGAATGTCGCGCATCTGATCGACCGATATCTGCTCTTCCATTCCTTCAGGCATCAAAGAAACACCCATCGATTTGAGTTCTTGAATCTGCTCCCGTTCGATGGTTTGATCTTTGCCATTTTGAGAACGTAGGGTCACGGTGGCCGCACTCAGGTCGCGGAGCAAACCTTCGACAACTTGTCCATCGTCCAATACCGCAACGTAACGAAAATAGTTCGCATCGATCGAGCGATTGGGATCGAGAACCGAGATCAATAGCTTTTCATAAGTCTGATCGCGGGTATCGGAAATGTCTGGGCCTACGGAATAGCCAACGTCTTCCAATCGATGGCACGATGCGCAGTTCTTCGCAAAGAGAGCTCGCCCGGAAACCAGGTCTCCTCGGCCTTCCATAGAACTCTTGTACTTCTGAACGACCTTTTCTCGATTGGGATTCGACGTTTGCTCAAGAATGGCTGCGATACGATCTTTGACTTTCGTATCGGTAATTGCCTTCAACGTCTGGCGCTGCGAAGCATCCAAATTTCGAATACTTGTTTTCCCTTGTTCGAGGCGTTCCACCAATCGCAATAACCGGTCAGGATGACTGCGAATTGCAGTGAACACATCGGTTCTCAATCCTGGTGTGCCTCTTTCCAACGTTTCAAAGAGCCATGCTTCTAGTTCCGATGAATTCTTGCAACCCAATCCCGATAGTGCCGCACGTTGCCATTCCATTTCTTTCGATCTTTGGAGTATCCCCAAGAGGATTGCGAGTGATTCTTGGCTTGAGTCAAATCGCAAAAGCCGCATTGCCTGCATACGATCCTCGGAACGTAGGGATTCCTTTGCGATCAATGGATGCAACCAATGTCGTTCTTGCTCGTTGACTCCACCACTCCCCTTGCGAGCATTCCATAGTCCTTCGATAAGCGAAAGAGCGATCGATCGAGTGATCGGAGCAACGTTGGTTTCTTCGGCCCCGGCTTTGACCATATAGTGTTGGCACTCGGTTTGAAGCACCACCAGTTCTTTTTCAGGAATGGAGCGACAGAAACGTATGATCGCTTGGAGCGATCCACTGACACTTGCCCCCACAGGTTCCGCAGACCGACTGTACTTTGCTTCGAGCCCACGAATCCACGAAAGCAAAAAGGGAACTTGTTTGAAACGCATGGCCGCAGCAGCCGCCATGAGAACATGCCCATCCTCTTCCCATTTCAAGGCGGCACGCGTAGTTCGCTCGATCATCTGGTCATGCATCAACGTTTCACCTTCCGTCTGACTTTTGGCCAAGTACCAGCAGACATTTCGCACGATATCGGGCTGATCGGAAGTCAACGCTTCCATAGCCATCTCGCGCAGACGAATGGTACGTTCCGGATAGTAGTCGCTCAGCATTCTCCAACTGGCCTGACGAACGCGAGGATCCAAATCGGATACCGATGCGATCGCCGTCTCCTCATCCCATCGATTCCAGGCACCCAACATCGCATAGGCATGACTACGCACCTCAGGCCGTGGATTGCGCAAAGCGATGTCTTTGATCGCTTCGACAAAAGAAGTGTCGCCACTTTCGAGAAGAAGACGAGCTGCAGTGCGACGATTCCAATCGTGTGGACTTTCAAGCTCCTTGAGGAGCGATCCAACGCTTGAACCATCGAACGAAAAACGCTCGCTAGTCCCTTGTTTTCCCACAGCATAGACTCGTCCCATCGTATCGCCGTAACGTTCATCAGGTCGATTCTTCAACTCCTTGGGAACCCATTCCGGATGTTCGATAACCGCTCGATACATATCCACGACGTAGATCGATCCATAAGGACCTTCCATGAGATTCACAGGACGAAACCAAGGATCGCGGCTCGCAAGCCATTCCCTTTGCGGTGCAGGCACCACCATGGATGCTCGCCCTTGATGGCTGATGGCTTGGCGCTGAACAAGACTCCCCGTTGGTTCACAAGTAAGTACGTGCGCATAAGGTGTTGAAGGCAATTGCATGCTGTGCGTGACGAGCACGCCGCAAGCTGCCGTGAATTGACCAGAATGCAAATTCGAAGTAACCCAGGCATCGACCAAGGGATGAACGGTGGACTGGGCTTCGGATGGAAGGGCATTGATCCAAGGTGGAACGAAGCCAGCCAATGGACTTATCGCAAGTTCACTTTGCTCGACCAAGGCTTCGATGCAGGGTTGCCGATTCGCACAGCCATAACGATACCCAAACGCATCCAGACTCATACCGAATTGGGACGGTCCTGTTATCGCTTCCACCTTCTTCGTGACGACATGGTATCGCAAATCACGTCCAGCGAGATCGAGTGACTCCCCTGCCCCGCCTCGCTGAACTTTCCCGCCTCGCAAGCCGTTCGCCACGTAAAGCCAACCATCGGGAGCAAGCGTGGGGTGATTCGCGCGCAACTGTGGATTGCCCACAGCAAAACCACGTAACACCGGTTCCTTCGAATCCGCCTTGAGGTCCCCATTTTCATCCGCCAAATAAATCAACTCACCCGCAACGGTTGCGAAGACTCCATTCTTCCAAAGCTGAATGCCCGTCGGAAATAAAAGACCATCGGCGAATACTTGCGAGTGATCGTATACACCATCTTGATTCTGATCTTCCAATACGACGATGCGGCCAATCCCTTTGCCCTGATTATCGGCGACTCCATTTGGATAGTCGCGCATCTCAACAGCCCACAATCTTCCTACGGCATCGATCTGAATGGCGACAGGGTCCACGACGTGAGGTTCGCTCGCGACCAACCGAACTTGCATCCCCTCTTCAACCTCCATCCATTGCACACTCTCCTGCGGCGCTAGGGGAGACGTCGGTCCTTTCTTAGCAGTAGCCCCATTCTTCGATGGGACATTTCCTTGAATGCGACTCGAATCCTGAAGAGGATTCTTGGGAACAGGCATCGGTTGCGGGTCATTCGTTGTCGTTTTCTTGAAAGTCTGCATGAGCTCTGTTAAGCGCTGAACCATCTTGGGTTCGGCTTGTTCTTCCAGACAACTGCTCCGAGCCCGCCAAGTGGTATAACCTCCCAATTGGAAATGATGAGGCGGCGGTATGTAGCCACCATGCCCATTGGCAAGTCCGATATTCATCGTTAATGCAAAAGGACTTGCCTGACGCAGTTTGAGTCCTGTTTCCGCATACGATTCGCATGGATTGGCAACGATGCCAAAATCATCAAGCCGGATCACTTGCAGCCGAAGATCGCGAGTCTTAGGAAGCTCGCTTAAGAGAATGGTTTCGCGCGCATAGTTTTCGGGCATCGACTTGGGAAGTCGGTCCGGAAAATGGGTATTGCGATACATCTTCGCTTCCTGCACTTCTTCCTCAGTGGGAACGCGAGCCGCAACGGTGATGGAATCGAACACGGCTTGTAGTGAGACATCGCGTTGATAGGTAATGTTAGGCACCACCGACAGAATCTTCTCGGCTACATAGCGTCCAACCTCCACATGCGTAAAAGGCTCACGAGGCTTGCTAAAGTCGATGCAGTTGGCATCACCACTCGTTGCATTGGCCATCAATCCTAAAAATGCCTCAGGGTCTTCAGGGCGTAGCTTGTTCGCCAATTCATTGCATACGACGGCAAAGTAGTCGGCCGATAGAGCCTTCGTACCTGCATAGTGAGTGCTGAAACTTGCAAGCAGCGCCAATGGCTTTCCATCGCTGGTTTGAATCGACAGGATGGGGATCAAGCGATCGACGGGACCAACGGGAGCCAGCTTATCGGGATTGTCATGGCCTGGATTCATACTCACTTGATTGCTTTCACGTCCCGTAAAAGGAACCTCAGTGGCTTTACCGGGCTTCATCAACCAACGTCGACAATAGACATACTTGTCGCACACGACCGACGTCGTTCCCCACTGTGCGTCGACCATCTTCTTTCCAGCTTGCTCAATCCCTTCCGCGATCCATCCCGGAAGCTTGGCTGCATAATCTTCTTGAACCGGTGTCCCATGTACGCCTGCCACACTCACCGCAGAATGCGTGTGCGTCGCTGCAATCAAGATGTGCGAAGGTGGAATGCCGGTTCTTTCCGATGAAAGACGCCGAGCTTCATCGACGAGCTCGATCGGCAAAATACAATTGTCGACGATGCAAAGAGCGACGCGAGTCCCATCGCTTTCAAGGACCAGACAGCGTGCCGACAATGGATCGTGAACGCGATCCGCTTGGCTCGCCGCGATCCCTCCATTGACCCACACCGGAAATGTTTCAGGGTTGATGTTCTTGCAGTAGACGCCCGCTCGCAGCGGAGTTCGCTGTGGATTCTGTGCTTCCAGTGAACCAATACTGCAAGACCATACAATACAGACCGCTAACGCGATTCGTGGAAACATCATGGGTAGGACCTGGTGGGGTGTGGGGCAGGAATGGCACTCCACTTCGTTTTAACGCTTCGAGACTTCTCTTTCGAGCGATTCGAGGCGAAAACATCCAAATTGGTCCCAGGTTATTCCCGACCTTTTCGAACCGTCAACAATCCAACGACCATCAATAGGCCTCCGATGATCTGCGTCACCAGCATTTGCTCCTGCAACGCAACCCACCCACCGATGACGGAGACCAACGTCACGACGTTTTGGTATACCGACGCGTGCGAGCCACCCAAACGTTGCACTCCAAAATTCCATGTGGCATAGGCAAGTCCAGTCGACAGAATTCCCGAGTACAAAATGGGAAAGGCAACGCGAGGTTCCACCAAGGTCCCCCATTGAACGTCATACGAACACAACACGATCACCCAATGGATCGGTGTGGTGATAACGCTGCTCAAAAAAGCCAATCGCAATGGCCCCACCGTTTCCATCAATGGCCGGCTCACAACCGTTGCCGAGGCCCAGGTCAAACTGGCACCCAATATGATGAGGTTCCCCATCATATGGCCTCCCGATAGACTCACCTGTCCCTTGGGAAGAATCACGACCGCGGTACCAAGTAGCGTGATCACGAGGCCAACCCACGTGATCCTACGCAATCGCTCATGCAAAAACACCATCGATAAAAAGGCAGTCCACATCGGCATCGTTGCCATGAGCAATGCGGCATTGGCCGCTGTCGTTCGATGAATGCCGAACATAAAGAGTAAGGAGTACAACAACCCACTCAAACTTGCAAAGAACAAAACGCGACGCCAATTCGTGGGCTCTTGCTTCGCTTGGCGAAAACGACGCGATTCCATCCAGGCTAACAAACCCAACGCCACCGTCGAAAAAAGCACACGGCTCGCATTGAAGACCAAAGGCTCAACGTGGGCCACGGCATACTTGACCACGGGTATGTTGATACCCCACATACACGCACTGCCCATGAGGGCGATATCGGCGATCCAATCTGATTTGCGATTACTCATAGACTCTTCTTGTATCGTGAATCCACATCCTTCGATATGGGCCCCATCCAACAGTTACACATCTTATAGAGAGCCGACCTAGGCCAGCCCTCCAAGTGTTCTGAGATTCTGCCTCCGTTCCAATACCGATGGGGGCAACGGACCATTCCACACCTATGGGTGTTCATCGTCCGTACAATCGTTATAGCTATCAAAGCCGGTCGATAATTTGTGCGGTTTAGTAGAAATGGAGGGCCAGGTTCCTAACTTCATGCTAGCGTTTTCTAAGGAATCGAGAGGGTGATTCCAAAGTTTGTTTGGAGTAGGTAGAGAAATGTCTGCAAAACATGCCAAATCCGATGATGCCAAAGGCCATGGCGGAGAGGAAGCTCCTAAGGCTTCTGGCGGCAAATCCAAACTATTGATCGGCGTTTTCGTCAGCGCAGTGATCATAGCCGAAACGGGGGTCTTTTTCTTTTTGGTCCCCTCGGGTGAAGACGTTGCTGTCTTGGCAGAAGCTCGCTTAATCGAATCGCTCAAAGAGAAAGAACATGCCGACGCCGCAGAAGAAGCAGGCGGACATGGCGGTGGTCACGGAGGGGGACATGGTGGTGGCCATGGTGCCAAACCCGAAAAGGCGAACCCCAAAGACAATGAGAAGCTCGTTGAGTTCGACCTTGGAAAATTCGGAATCGTTTATACGCCTCCCGGTGCAGATCGAAACTACCAAGTCGAGTTCGAACTCTTCGGTACTGTGAAGCAAAAGAACATGGATAAGCTGAAGGAACTCTTCACTGAACGCCAGAAGCGATTCCGTATGCGGATGATCATGGAAATCCGAAATGCGACGATGGATGAGTTGAATGAAAACCAATTGGGGTTGCTCCAAAGACGCATTTTGGCGACAAGTACAGAAGTCATTGGGGAGGATCTATTGCTGAGCATTGGTTTTGGTGACTATCAAGTTATCGAACAGTAGCTAGCATTCTTTGCTCCCTTCCTTTGGATGCACACGCAAGCAGGGACGCTCGCAACATGGCGGAAGAGACTCAATCTGAATCGACCCAAAACGCTGCAGCTCGCGGCGCTGGCGATGCAGAAAAGTTGCTGCAACAAGCAGAAGCCGCTCTCCAAGAGGCGGAAGCATCACTTCAAGGCCAACAGGCTGCGCCGTTTCGTTTAGAAGAGCTCGTCGGAGAAGGTGGCCCTCCTGAAAAAGCATCGATGGATCTAGTCCGCGATGTGGAACTCGATTTGAAGATCGAGTTGGGGCGTACCGAGATGCACTTGGATGAGATTCTCAAGTTGCGACGCGGTTCAGTCGTCACCTTGGATAAGCTCGCCGGCGATCCGGTCGACATCTATGTCAATGGAAGGTTAATTGCTCGAGGCGAAGTTCTCGTGCTCAACGACAACTTCTGTGTACGCGTGGCTGAACTTCTTGGAAGCGATACGCTGGAAGGATAATCCCGTACAAGATTTTCAGGATGAAGATCTTTGCGAGCCATCGGCTCGCTGGGAAGGAGCAAGGATGCGATCAAGCCTCTCACCACGACGAACAACTTGGGCCATGCGATCCCTTGCATGCTGCATCATGGCTTGTGTGGTCGTTGCTCCGGCATTCAGCCAGAACTTTCAAATGCCACCGAGTTCTTCGGCTCGCATTTCGGATGCGACACCTTCCAATGTCGCGCCAGTCGGCGTTTCACCTGGCAGAATGGCCTTACCCTCCGGTTCGACGCAAGCCGCATCCACAACCGCGGATCCATGGCTCTCAAACCGCTCCACACCGACCAATACAACGCGACAGGAATCCCCTTCTCCACAGCCGACCGATAATCTTCAATCCTCGCGACGCCCGCAGACGATTCGTCCAGAAGCGCGTACGGCCATCAATCCCGTTCAATCAGCTTCCTACACAGAACCCGCGGCCGAACCTTCCCTCTCTTCCAACTCTGCTTCCATGGAATCTGGATTTGCCTCCGGTTCCAACACGGCTTCAGGCAGTAACAAAATCCACTTGCCTCTTCGACCTCCGAGCGAAGCATCGAAAGGGAACATCGAGTCACCGAAGACACCATGGACATCGCTGATTTCGATGGTTGCAAGTTTGATGATGGTCATCGGTATCTTCTTGGGATTGGCTTGGATGCTTCGCAGAACTACGCAGACGCACAGCAACGCTCTTCCGAAAGAGATCGTTCAAGTCTTGGGGCGCTGCCCTATGGCTCCACGACAACAACTCTATCTACTTCGATTCGGCCCCAAGCTTGTCTTGGTCACCCATCAAGCAGGCCAAACCGAAACCCTGTGCGAGATCGACGATCCTATGGAAGTGGATCGCATTGCCGGCATTTGCGAACAAAGTAAAAGTGGTAGTGCAAGTCAGTCCTTCCGCCAAGTACTCAATCAAGTCGCGATGGGGCAAAACCAAACTTTTGCTCGCAAGTCCCCAACTCGATAAAAGCTCGCTCGACAAAGGCCCACCCGATAAAGATTTGATCGATCACTCAACCCCACTCGTTATCATGTCCAACTTCCTTACACACAATCCAAATCGATCTTCATTGCAAGACATTGCGTTCGGTCGATGGTTGTGGGTGCGTTTCGTGATGGCTTCGTGCATTCTGGGGTTCATGGGTACGACGACTTGGGGGCAATCGGTATCGACACTGGCCAATCCATCCAGTGCAACGTCCAACACATCGAATGGCTCGACCCAAGATCGCTTTGATCAGTTCCTACAAGACGCTGGCCAAAGGATGCTCTCCGGATCGGAAGAAAAAAAAGATGAAACCAACTTCTTGCTGCGAGGGCCAGAACATTGGACGAGCCCCAAGGGCCTGTCTAACTCACTACAGGTACTCATCCTTCTAACCGTTCTGAGTTTGGCTCCAGCGGTATTGTTGATGACGACTTGCTATGTCCGCATCATCGTGGTCTTGGGATTGTTGCGAACAGCGATCGGAACGCCACAGCTTCCGCCGAGCCAAGTCATCACCTCGATTGCGCTCTTTATGACGCTCTTCATCATGGCCCCAGTCTGGACGGAAGTCTACGATCAAGCCATCAAACCTTACTCGGATGCCAATTCGGGAATGACCTTGGAAGAAGCATTTGAAAAAGGCTCCCAACCCGTTCGAGTCTTCATGGCTCGACAGATCACCATGGCGCAGAACGAAGATGATGTCCATTTGTTCTACAGCCATTATGCTCCCAAGAGCCCACCTCCATCCAACTTTGATGAGGTTCCACTTCGAGTTCTCCTTCCAGCCTATATGCTCAGCGAACTCAAAGTTGCCTTTATGATGGGCTTCCAAATTTACTTACCATTCTTAATTCTGGATATCGTCATCGCCTCCGTCACAATCTCGATGGGCATGATGATGCTCCCTCCAGCCATGATCTCGATGCCATTCAAACTTCTTTTGTTTGTATTGCTCGATGGCTGGAGATTGGTAGTCCAGATGTTGTTAACAAGCTTTGGCACGTATGCCGGTTGAGAGGTAGACCATGTCTCCAGCAAACGCTATTGAACTCGTTCGTGATGCAGCCATCATGGCATTGGTCATCGGAGCGCCATTGCTCATCGTCGGCATGGTCGTTGGTCTATTGATCTCGCTGGTTCAAGCTCTTACCCAGATCCAAGATCAAACGGTCAGTGCGGTTCCCAAGATCGTGGCCATGGTGATTGCTATGATACTATGCTTGCCATGGCTTACCGACCGCATGCTCGACTACTCGCGCGATGTCATTCGCAACATTCCGGAACACGTTCAGCAGTGACGGACGCTCTATGAACGACTCAATGCTGAGCCTCCTTTATGGACCCATGTGGACGTTCATGTGCGTCCTCGGAAGAATAGGGCCCATGATGGCGATGATGCCGCCCATGCGGGCCTCCAACATTCCCATGCAAGTTCGAGCGATGTTGGCTCTCATGGTGGCAGCAAGCCTGACTCCTATGACATTGGATCGATCCACCGATCTTCCCGCCAGTTTGCCTTTGATTGTGATCGCTATGTCTAAGGAACTCCTCCTTGGACTCCTCTTTGGCTCTGCCGCTTTGCTCATTCTAAGTGGACTGCAAGTGGGTGGTCAGATCGTATCGCAACTGGCAGGGCTCGATATGGCGACGGCAGCAGACCCCAGCGTCGATGAAGAAGTCGCGGTTGTGGGGCAACTCTTTTCCTGGATGACGATGGCGTTGTTCTTGGCTCTCGGCGGTCACCGCGTCTTCTTTTCTACCTGCATCGAATCGTTTCAAACCTATCGCGCTGGGGCTGTACTAGCGGAGGAACACTGGCTTTTGCATCTTCCTGGTTTGGTCCAATATGGATTCTCGGTCGGAATCCGCGCGATTGCCCCATTGGGTCTAGCCGTCTTCTTGGCAAACTTAGTGACAGCCCTGATCGGTCGCACCCTCCCCCAGCTCAACGTGCTTGCAGTCGGCTTCAATATCAACGCATTGGTATTGCTATCGGTGCTCGTCCTGAGCATTGGAAGCGTTGGTTGGATCTTTCAGAACGAACTCGCCGCTTGGCTACAACAAACGAGCGAACTGTTCCCTTCGACTTCGCTTGAGCCTCCGATCGATCGAACAGGGCAAAGCACCTTACGGAACGCGATAAGCCATGGCTGAAGGTGCTGAAAAGAAACACGAGGCAACGCCGTTTCGCCGCCAGAAGGCTCGCGAAGACGGCCAAATCCCTCGCTCACAAGATCTTGCTTCGGCCGTCCTATTGCTCGTTGGCATTCTCGTTCTTCAGTACACGGGACCTCAGATTTTTGAAGCGTTGGCATCGATCCTGCAAGATCACCTGGAAATGCCCTTCTATTGGGACACCGATGTCAGCAGCATTCTAAATCGACTCCTCAATGTTCTCACGAAAGTGGGATTCGCCTTGGCTCCTCTTCTCGGCTTGATACTACTCACCGCAATCGTGGTTAATTTGGCGCAGAGTGGCATCCTGTTTCTTCCCGACAAGTTGGGCTTTGATCTCAATCGCATCAACCCGATGTCAGGATTTTCGCGGCTCTTTTCGCTACCCAATGCAACGCGACTTGGATTTGGCATCCTCAAGATGTCGCTCGTCACCGCTACATTGCTCATCGGTGTGTCAAATCGCTGGGAGGAAATTCAAGGGCTGTACGATCAATCGATGCCGACCGTGAGCTATTTCGTGTGGGACACATCGACACAACTCTGTTTGCAAGCGGCGGTGGTGCTCGTCATCTTGGCTCTTGCCGATTATGGCTTCCAACGCTGGAAGTTCGAACAAGACCTTCGTATGACCGATGAAGAGATTCGCGAAGAACTCAAGTCGACGCAAGGAGACCCATCGCTCAAAGCCAGACGACGTCGTGTTCAACGTGAACTTGCGGCACAGCGTCTCAAGAACGACGTCCCCAAAGCCGACGTGGTCGTTGTCAACCCGACCGAGATCGCCATCGCCATCAAGTACGATATGGAAACGATGCGAGCTCCCATCGTGGTCGCCAAAGGGGCCAATCAGATCGCACTTCGCATTCGTCAGATCGCCGCTGAAAATAATATTCCGATCGTTGAACGCATACCGTTGGCGCGAGCCCTCTTCAAATCGGTTGAGGTCGGCCAACCGATCCCTGTTCAAGAGTATGCGGCCGTTGCCGAGGTCCTCAAATACGTCTACCAAGTCCAAGGGCGTCCGCTCCCCAAACAGATCGCGGCTTAAGCAATACAAGCACAGCTAAGTGCTAGCATAGAACTCAGAGCTAGCATTGGATTCGAAAGAACCGTGCCGAACTTAGACTCTGCAGTTTATCGATAACCGTATCCCTCGGGATCTCGGCCTATTCTATCTTCCGCTCGCGCTGGTTTTTTGATTTACTTGAGCGGATAGTCCTTCGCTTTTCACGATGCGAAGCGTCGCGATGACAATTTGAGACTCGAACCCTAGTTCAACCCACAGAGAGTCGGCACGGATGCTGCCTCGATCGATCACGCAAAGATGGAAGATCCACGAATCGACGCAACGTAGTTGGGTCCGGTTGGCGTTCGTGTTTGGCATCTTTCTTCCTACGCTGGCGTGCATCCTCTATGGAATCACCGTACGCACGCCGTGGTATCAAGCCTACCAAGGCTATCGCATGGGACAGCGGCTCAGCCAGGCCTTGGGAATGACGGTTACGGTGGCACGCAGTTGGAGTCCTTCTCCGTACCGCTGTGTACTCGACGATGTCATCGTCTTTGATCACGAAACGCACAAAGAGATATTGCGAGTGGCGCAAGTGAACGCCGAATGGAAGGGGCAAGGTTGGGATCTTCGGATGCACCAACCGACACTTCAAGGGGAACAACTGGCCTCAGCATGGCGTATGATTCACGATTGGTATCTTTGTCGTACCGAGAATCGAACCGGCAAAGTGCGACTCGTCTCGCCTCAGTTAGAGGTAGTGAATTCAATTCACTCCCCTGCCCTGCTCGATCTAGAAATCTTGATCGATCCAGATCCGCGTTCGATGCATACAACGGTTCGATACAGACAATCCAATGATGCGCAAAGCGAAGGGGTTCGCATCGATCTTGTTCGCCATCATGATCCTAACGTACCCAATACCGAAGTCGTGCTCCAAAGCGGTACCACCAAGATCCCATGTTCCCTACTCGCGGATTATGTACCCAGCCTGCAGTCCTTAGGCGAGCAAGCGTACTTTCAAGGAACGCCGCGTTGGAAGCAAGATGGATTCGGTCAATGGGAGATACGAACCGACGCTCAGCATCCCTCTGCTTTTGGGAACATTCAAGGGAATGCCATCAGCGCATGGGTTGCTCCCAACGCCATCACTGGCCGATTCCAACTTGCCCTTCAAGAGCTTTGGATTCAAAACGGGCAATGCGTTCGCATTGCCGGTCAATGTACAAGTTCCGAACAAGGTGGGTACATCCAGAAGGAACTCTTGCTTCGTTCGACGCAGGCTCAACTAGGCCGAGCCATCGCGGGGAAGATCGAACAGAAGAATCCAGAAGTTTGGTATACCGATCTGGCGATGGAGTTTGATCTATCGGCCAATGGCTTATCCTTGCGAGGTCTCTTAATACCGCGTGAAAGTCAATATCGAGCCTACCGGGCCATGATCACAACCAAAGAGGAAACGCTTCTGTTTGATCCCGACCAACCTCTTACTCTTCAGAACTTAGTCTATTGGCTCGGCGGGGCCCACAATCCGTTGGTCGCCAGGTTATCGCCCCCCTTGGTTCAGCCCGCACCGAGCATGGCGGGCGTCCGTTAAATCATCATTGATGCGCATGGGACTGGCAGTCGAAACCGCAAAACCAAAGGTCGGTTGGTAGCGAGAGGGTCGGCGAACATTCAGTGAAATTGCCGCAAGAATCGGCTTTTACCCTCTTCCTTTTGGTATTGCTCCCGTGCATAATCGAGAGATGCGAACATCTTACCCCCGATATTTTGGTTTTTACTTTAGCCTCGCCTAAGAGGTCCGTCGAGGGTTTGTAGTCGCTCCATTGCTAACCGTTGCCCAAGCCTCGATGGTCTAACCATCGGGGCTTTTTTTGTTGGTCGCCTTTCCTTTTCAAGAATCCCTGTTACCGTTGAACCCCTGCCAAGCCGAGGAGAATCGCCATGATCGTCGTGATGGAAAAGACTGCCACCGATGACCAAATCAATCATATCGCTCAACGTGTTCAAGATATCGGTCTCAAGGCCCATATCATTCGCGGGACCGAACGTACGGTCATTGCAGCCATTGGGGATGAACGCAAAATCAAAGTAGAGTCCTTTGAGAGCGGTCCAGGCGTATCGGAAGTGCTTCCGATCTTGGCACCTTATAAAGTCGCCAGTCGTGAAGTGAAGTCGGAACCCACACAGATTCGCGTGCTCAATTTCCGCGCGGGAGCAGGAGCCGTTGGTGTCATCGGCGGACCTTGTTCGGTAGAGAGTGAAGAGCAAATCGTCAGTTGCGCCAAAGCGGTCAAGGCTGCTGGGGCGACAGGGCTTCGCGGCGGAGCCTTCAAACCTCGAACGAGCCCCTATAGCTTCCAAGGGATGAAGGAAGAAGGGCTCAAATTGTTAGCCTTGGCTCGGCAGGAAACGGGTTTGGCCGTGTTCACCGAAGTGATGAGCACCGAAGAAGTGGACCTCGTTGCGAAGTATGCCGACGTGCTCCAAATCGGCGCTCGCAATATGCAGAACTATCGATTGTTAGAAGCGGTCGGCTGCTGCGGTAAACCGGTTTTGCTAAAGCGAGGACCGAGCGCCACTATCGAAGAATGGTTGCTAGCTGCCGAATACATTCTCAATGAAGGGAATGCGGATGTCATGCTTTGCGAACGAGGTATTCGTACCTTCGAAAGCCATACCCGATTCACCTTACCCTTGGCCACGGTGCCCTATCTCCATCGCAAGACCCACTTGCCCGTTATCATCGACCCAAGCCACGGAACAGGTCACACCTACCTTGTACCCGACATGGCCGCAGCCAGCGTTGCCGCCGGAGCGGATGGTTTGATCGTGGAAATGCATCCCACTCCTGAGACGGCAATGAGCGACGGATACCAATCTCTCAATTTCCAACAGTTCCAGGACATGATGGTGCACTGCCGCAAGATCGCCGATGCGATTGGAAAAACCTTCGGCTAGTATTATTCACTCTTCTGCATTGCCGCACACCTTTAGAAAGTCGTTTCATGACGAGACAAACGATCGAGTCCCTCAAACCTCAAAAATCCGTAGACGAAGTTTATCGCGTTGTCGACAAACAACTTCGCTCGAATCGACAAGGTGGACTCTATCTGCTGCTTCAATTGGCCGACCGTACCGGCGTGATCTCGGCAATGCGATGGAATGCATCCCAAGTCCTTTACGACTCCTTTCAAAAAGGTGACTTTTTGGAAGTGAAGGGAATGGCTCAACTTCACAATGGCAATCTCCAACTGATCCTCCAAGATTTCGACACCGTCGATCCAAAACGGATCGATCCTCGCGATTTCGATGCGTTGGATCGATCCCTCATGGAACGTCATTGGAATCGATTGGTGGAATTGATTCGAACGATTGAATCGCCAGAGGTTCAAGCGTTAGTGCAATCCTTTTGCGACGACGAAGTGATACGACGCGGCATGCAGCTTGCGCCGGCAGGTGTCAAAACGCATCACGCGCATCCGGGCGGCTTACTGGCTCACGTTGTAAGCTTGATGGAACTCGTCGATCGCGTCGCCCCCAACTACCCTCACGTCGATCGCGATTTGCTCATGGCAGGGGCCATGCTCCACGACATTGGCAAGATTGAAGAACTTGCTTACGAAGGAGAACTCTCTTATACCGACCCAGGACAACTCATCGGCCACTTGGTACAAGGAGTTCAGATTCTCGACCGCAAAGCCGCAGAAGTGGCTCTCCAACTCGGCAAGCCAATCGCCCGAGAGATCTTATGGCGGCTACAACATATGATCGTCAGCCATCACGGCTATCTCGAACATGGAAGCCCGAAGGTACCCATGACGCTCGAAGCAATCATTTTGCATCATTTGGATGACATGGATGCCAAAGTTAACGCAGCATCCGAACTGATCGAATCCGATCCAATCGTCGATAGCACCTGGACCCCTTTCAATCCCACACTCGGCCGCAAACTCTACAAACCATCCAATGGGAGAGCTGAAAAAAAGTAAACACTGGCAGCCAAAGTGGATGATGCCTGCTACCAGTCGAGCCAAATCAATATTTGCTCGAGCTTCATTCCGTTTGCGTTGAGATTATTGGTTGTTTTACCACCACTCGATTCAATTTCATGTGAATCGGCCTTGAAGCACACCCACTGGTCATCTTGGTATCGAAAATAGATGGTGTAATTACAGATTGAATTGGGACTATTTTTTTGTGCTGTAACAACAAATGT
>JAXMBN010000059.1:0-26963 GCA_046349875.1 Pirellulales bacterium | reverse complement strand
AAGAGAAGGTCAGTCAGTTTGTGGAAGCTCGCGGACGAGCCTTGGGACTCGAAACCCACCGTGATCACGTTGGCAATGTGCTGATCAAGAAACCAGCAAGCCGTGGATACGAAAACCATCCCACCGTCGTCCTTCAAGCTCATATCGACATGGTCTGGCAGAAGAACTCCGATTCGTCTTTCGACTTCGAAACGATGGGCATCGCCATGGAGTTGGATGGCGATTGGGTCAAGGCCTTGGGCACGACCCTGGGAGCGGACAATGGTATCGGTGTTGCGACGATGTTTTCCGTTCTGGAATCGAACGACGTGCAACATCCACCTTTGGAGTGCTTGTTTACCATCGATGAGGAAACAGGGATGACTGGAGCCAAAGAACTGTCATCCTCGTGGTGCGATGGGCGCGTACTTTTGAATCTCGATACGGAACAAGACAATGAACTCACCATTGGTTGCGCAGGCGGGGCCGATGTGACGGCCAATGGAACCTATACTGAAGAGGCAGCACCGCGTGGATTGTCCATGCAGATTGCCGTACGAGGTCTCAAAGGTGGACACTCGGGTATGGAGATTCATCTCGGACGCGGCAACGCGAACAAGATCATGAATCGACTTTTGATCGGAGCTCAGGCTTTTGGTGTTCGCATCGCCTCGATCGATGGTGGTGGTTTAAGGAACGCCATACCCCGTGAATCCACTTCCATGATCGTTGTGCCCCATGATCAAGCCGATGCCTTCGCCATGTGGATCATGAAGGAAGCCTTGACCGTGCGCATGGAAAACTCGGTGACGGATCCTAATCTACAGATCACTTGCACTCCATCGACCGATACGATCGAACGAGTGATGAATCTCGAAGCCCAACGGTTGCTCTTGGCAACCATTGCTGGGACAGTAAGTGGAATCTATCGCATGAGTCCCTCCATTGCCGGCTTGGTTCAATCGAGCAACAATTTGGCTCGCGTGATCGTGCAAAAGGGCCAATGCACTTTGATGTGTTTAGCTCGAAGTTCCGTCGATTCCGAGCGCGTTGAATTGACACAAAGTCTCAAGGCCATCCTATCGTTGGTTGGCAAGGTTGAGATTGCAGGCGAGTACCCAGGTTGGCAGCCACTCCCGTCCAGCAAGATCGTGCAAACGATGCGGACGATCTATCACGAGATGTTCGGAGAAGAACTTCACGTGGCGGCTTGCCATGCCGGACTGGAATGCGGCATCATCGGAGTGCAAGTTTCCTGAATGGAAATGGTTAGCTTTGGCCCCAACATTCTTGGTATGCCCACTCGCCTGATGAACGGGTCCAAGTCAGTAGCGTGCAAAAGTTCGGGCGGCTATTTCGAAAAAGTCCTAGCCAGTCTCTAGAATCTTGCGAACATGAGGCAGTCATCGCCCCCATGCTTGGAAACCCTTGTGGGACGGGATTACTTTCCCATAACCTGATCCATGTTTTGAGTCGATCGCTTGAAGTTATCCAAGGTTGCATCTTTCATCATGTCGCCTTTGTTGGCCTTCATGATCGACAGAGCTAAGGATTGGTTCTTCTGCCAATCTTGCAATGTGAAGTTGCGGATATCGACGTAGGGCATCTCTAGCTTGGCGGCTAACTTGGGGACTAAATGCACACCGTCGGTGGCGCGGACGATGTAGCAGGTCATCACGATATACAGGGAGACCGCGCCTGCAATAAATCCGAAGAAAAAAGAGGATAGTCGGTTCATTGTTCGCGCTCCCTGTTCACCCCAACACATGCAATCCCATTACTAGAATTGATAGGCAAATTGCGAAAAAGGGGCAAGATGACTTCTGATTTACTCTTCCTGGTGAGAAACCGATTGAACCGCACTTCGCAAACTTTGCTGTCCAGTTCACAATGCTTTTTTCGAGTGCTTGCAATCGAATCCTCAGGCATCGAGTGTCCATCCTCGCTCCCTCTCGACAATGAAAGAACGCATCCATGAAGGCCATGCTCCTCAAGGAATACAAGAAGCTTGAATTGGTGGAATTGCCCAAGCCCGAAATCGGGGCCAACGATCTCTTGGTACAAGTCAAAGCCTGTGGAATCTGTGGCAGCGATATTCACGGATACGATGGTTCTACAGGACGTCGCGTTCCTCCGTTGGTAATGGGGTTACGAGGCCTCGGGAGTGGTAGCGGAAGTTGGAACCAACGTTACAGGCTTTCGTGCTGGCGACCGCGTCACTTTTGATTCGACGGTTTCTTGTGGTGCTTGCTCCTCGTGCTGCAAAGGTCGCATCAACCTCTGCGAGAATCGACAAGTGCTCGGCGTGTCCTGCCAAGAGTTTCGTCGCCATGGAGCGTTTGCTGAGTTTGTTACGGTACCTCAAAACATCGCATATCATTTGCCCGATGAATTTCCCTTGAACATGCCGGGGCCGCGCCGTGTTGATCGAAGCGGTATCGATTGCCGTGCATGCTGCCAATCGAACGCCGATTCGACTCGGCGATACAGCAGCCGTCATCGGTAGTGGCATGATAGGTTTGCTCGTCATTCAAGCCGCTCGGCTGGCAGGATGTGCCAAGGTCATCGCGGTTGACTTGGATGACAATAAACTGGCCATTGCGAAGACGCTTGGAGCCGATGTGGACTCAATCCCAAGAACACCGGATGTGGTACAGCCGGATCGCCGACATGACTGGCGGTCGAGGAGCCGACGCCTTCGAGGTCGTCGGTGCTACCCCCACGATTCAATCGGCCATTCAGTCCGTGAAGCGGGGTGGCCATGTGACGCTCGTCGGCAACCTGCCCCAAAGGTCGAAGTGCCCTTCAGCCAGATCGCCACCCGCGAGATCACGCTGCATGGTAGCTGCGCATCCAACGGCGAATATCCTGAATGCATCGAGTTGATGCGTCGTAAGTGCCGGTTCAAGTCAAACTCATCACAGCCGTCGATTCGCTCGACCATGGCCCTGAGTGGTTCGAAAAACTGTACGCTGGCGAACCCGGTGCGATGAAGGTTATTCTTCGGCCGTAACCGCATCGTCTGCGGCAGCGTTGCTCCGCAGCAAGTCGCAAGAACCGTCGACAAAGCCGCCGCTGAAAACGCAGGATCGTTGACATGATAGGCAATCGCACGATGCGTTTGCCGCCGGCTCGATCCTTCTTCCGTTGCCCGAACAATGCCTCGTTCGCTTCAGGATCATAAAAAGGTTTGCCAGCTTATCGAGCAACGATACGCCTCGCTCGGGAATGAGCAAACTCAGGGTGCCGTGGCTTGATTGGAGTTTCTGCGAGCGATCCATTCGGCGATGGCTCGATTCTCTTCTGAGCTAGTTCGCATCAATGTCACATTGGAATTGTGAACATGCAAGGTTCGATCCTTGAATCACCCGGGACCGATGCGAGACCTCCAAAGCTGACCATGTCGACGGCGCCCAAACTGAGCACCAAGGGTATCTTGGCTTGAAGCAACCGATCAAAACGACGCGACTTGCTGGAAAAACGCCTCCACCACTTCATCGGCCACTTCGGTCGTCGTGATATCGAGCACCCCTTGGATCAAAACCGGGACTCGACGAGTTGCTCCATAGCCCTTCCACCAGTACCAGTCGCATGAAAGACGAGACAATCGTAGCCCGGTCGGTTAAAGCGTGACGTACTCGATCCACGCAAGGAGTCGTTACACCAAACATCGCCGTGCTGATCGTCGGCTTCATCGATTGGGACGGATTTTCACCACGGGTCATTCCCGCAATAGCATTGGCTGCATTGGCCAAGATGGGGCGAGAAACGGCATTGAGCCCCGCAACATCCACCACCGAAAACATCATCATGATGTCGCAACAGTCGATATACGGCGCCGTATTGCCACTGGCAACGGTCGATACGAGAACCTTCGGAAAGCCAATGGGAAGAGCCCTCAAGCCTTCGGCGATCAATGCAGTACCTCCACTGCCGCCGATTCCTAACACACCTCCCATCCGACCACTTTCCCATCGCCTTCGCAAGAATGTAGCCAGCGCCCTTCCCATCACGCTTATCGCTTCTCCGCGATCGGCTGGCAAGTCAGAAATCGCCTTACCGATGCAATGAAGGACTTCATCCCTGCCGATGTGCGGTGTCACCTGAGGCGCGGCGTAGGTCCCGACATCTACCATGACAGATTGGACTCCACCACGCTGCAACACTTGCGATACAAATTCGATTTCGTGACCTTTGCTATCCATGGTCGCGATGAGATATACCGGTTCCGACATGATGGTTGCTCACCGAAGAAGACTTGTCGCGGGAATCGTGACTGGGAAAGAGAATATCCCAAGATACCAACTCAGCTGGCGATTTGCTTACGCATTTTGAGCGCCGCGAAGGTGATCACCACAAAGGCCATCGACCAAAGGACTAAAGCGTGTTGGCCAAGCCCCCAAACATCGGTGCCGCGGAGAATGATCCCGCGAGCCGCATCGATGAGCCATGTCGTAGGAATAAAATACGATACCCATTTGAAAAAGAGTGGCATCGAATCCAGTGGAAACACATATCCCGACAAAAAGATGGAGGGAATAATTGTTCCCATGGCCATCTGCCCCGCCGCATCTTTGGTATCGGCTTTGGTCGATATCAACAGACCAAAGCTAAGCATGGTCAATGTAAATGGAAGAAGCAGCGAAAGAAGCAACAGAACGTATCCCACTATCTTGACCTGAAACACCGTTCGCATGACCAGCAAGATCATGCAAAACTCCAAGGCCGTCAGCACAACATAGGGGACCATCTTGCCGAGAATCACTTCGGTTCTCCGCACGGGTGTCATATAAAACTGTTCTAAAGTACCCGACTCCTTTTCGCGAACGATCGCATTGGCAGACAATACCGTTGCCATCATTTGCGAGATCACCACCATCAGGCCCGGTAGAAAGAAGTTCGCCGAACGTGTGTCGGGATTGAAGAGTACTTTTGGCCTCGCTTCAATACGTAGCGGTTGTCCCGGCAACGCTTTTTCAAGGGAGGTGCGAAGGGCTAGGTTGTTGCCGACGTTGACAGCTTCCGCAGCCACGCTCGACACAGTTCCATCGACGAGCAAAGCAAATGGAGATACTTGCCCAGCTTCGATCTTTCTTGAAAAATCGGAGGGAATGATAATTCCCACTTGAGCATGTCCATCGACAATGAATTGGGTTGCCTCTTCTTCGCTCAGGCATCGTTTGACAACCCAAAAATCGTCAGAGTTCTCGAACTGTTCGATCAGCTTCCTGCTTTCTTGGGTGTTGCAAAAATCAACCACAACCGTTCGTACATCCCGAACGTTGGTGTTGATGGCGAAACCAAGCAAGAACATCTCCGCAATGGGTATAAACAACGTAAAGAAAAGCGTTTGCGGATCGCGCAGGATGTGAAGCATCTCTTTGTACGCGATAAACTTGGTACGCTGCCACGATTTGCCGCTCATCGAAGATTCCTCTCGCCATTAACCTTTCGAGCCATGCAACCTTGCCAATGTCACAAAGACATCTTCAAGGTTGGGAGGCGAAGGAACCATTTCCATACCTTCGTGAAGCACATCGTCCAACGATGTCCCTTCCTCCAGAAGCACGTGGACGGCTTGCCCAAAAATCGTCGCTTCGCGTACACCGGGGCGTTTCCGCAATTTCCATAGTAAATCAGCCACATCGCCTCCCATGATGGCAAAGCGTTGCGTCCCTTCCGGAGTGATGGAATCAAGTTCCTTGAGATCGTTTGGAGTCCCTAACGCTAACAACTTCGAAAGATACAAATAGCCAACGCGACCGCATCGTTCCGCTTCATCCATGTAGTGCGTCGTCACAAACAAAGTAATCCCCTGCGCTGCAAGCTCGAACAAGAGATCCCACAGTTCTCGGCGAGCCACAGGGTCGACCCCAGCCGTCGGTTCATCCAAAAATACCAAACTAGGACGATGCAATAACGAGCAGACCATGGCGAGCCGCTGCTTCCATCCGCCCGACAACTTGCCGGCACTGCGAGTCAAATAAGGCTCGAGGCCCGTCAATGCAATGAGTTCCGCTTGCCGCTCGAGCGCTTGAGGTCGCGATAGTCCATAGATCCCGGCATAGAAATCCATGTTTTCCTGAACCGTGAGATCGGTATACAAGGAGAACTTTTGAGACATGTACCCCACATTCTCACGAATGCGTTCGGCTTGGGTTTTGACATCAAGTCCCAGAACGGTCGCGTCTCCGTGACGCAGCGGTATCAACCCACAAAGGGCTCGAATGAGCGTCGTCTTGCCTGAACCATTAGGCCCTAGCAATCCAAAAACTTCACCAGGATGGACATCAAAACTAACGTCATGAACGGCCCGGAACGAACCGAATTGAATCGTTGCGCCGCGAATACTCACGGCCTCGTCGACTTTCACGCTCGAGGACGTTGCATCCACGCGATTCATTTGCATCGGTTCGCCCACATCATGGATGGTTGCATTTTCATTCAAGAAATTTTCAAGTCGCTATGGTGGTATGGCCAAAATTGCGAGAAGTCCAAAATCAACAGGAACGCTCAAGGGCTTTTACAAGGATCGCTGAATCAAGTTCCTTCGTGTGGAGCTTGATACACGTAGCACAAAAGCCATCCTCATAAATCCCCTTTAAGATTCGGCGGTGCTTCGGAAGGCTTGGGAACCAAGCGTACTTCTGCTGCCATGCCAGACTTGAACGCACCTTCCGGGTCTTGGACGCGAATCTTGATGGCAAACACCAGATGCTTCCGCTCGGAAACGCTTTGAACATTTCGCGGAGTAAACTCACCGACCGAAGCGATGTGTACGATCGTCCCCGTAAACACCTTCTTGCTACCATCGTGAGTGACCTCAACATCTTGCCCTACGCGAATGCGTGACAATTCGGTCTCGGGAATGTACGCCTTCACCCAGATGTCTTCGGGATAACGGATCCGAATGATCGGTTGGTTGGGCGCCGCTAAATCACCGACCCGAAGCGAAATAACTTCAATGGTACAATTTTCAGGGGCTTTGACTTCGCACTCTTCCAAGTTGACATTCACCTCGGCGATGCGAGCATTGACTTCCGCTATTTGGCCTTTCAACTGATCGATCTCTTCTTCGCGAGTCCCGCGAACGAGCAACGCTACATCGGCTTCCCTTTTCTTCACTTCGGCTAACGCTTCGGCGATCGCTTCTTTCCGGGGCCCAATCTCCCACATTTGCAACTTCTGCTTAGCAGCATCCAACCATCCCCGCGCCTGCCGCAAGGCGGATTGGCTTTGATCGAAATCCGATCGGCTTACCGCATTCTTTTCAAACAGCTCGCGGATACGATCGAATTCAGCTTGAGCTCGCGATTCTTCAGAGATGCGAACAGCCACCTCAGCACGAGCGGCCTCGATTTCCTCAGGCCTCGATCCCGTTTGCAATGCTTCATAGCGAGCTTTCGATTGGTCAAGCAAAGCCTTAGCAGCTTCGATTTGTTCGGGCAAAGCACCATTCACCGCCTGACGGTGTTTGGCTTCCACGATGGTCAACTGCGATTCAAGCTGCCTGCGTTTCGCTTGCAGTTCTCTCCCATCCAATCGAACGAGTACATCTCCTTGCGTTGCGTGACTCCCCTCGGAGGTCAGTATTTCGAGAACGCGGCCGCCCACTTTGGAGCTAAGCCTTACTTCTTGTTCTTCTACAATCGCTGGTAATGTCCTTATTCGGGAACTATTCCGATTCTTGAACAACCAATACCAGCCGAGCAGTCCCAAAAGTAGCAACAAGACGACGATCGATGTGCCAACACGAATCGCAGATCGTCGGGATGGATTCTGCCCTTTGTCAGAAGAGTACGACAAAACATGACGGGGAGTGTCGCCAGAAGGTGTCGTTGCCGAAGCATCCTGCGAAGCTTTCGCGTTCCGATCCTCTGGACCTTGGCCAGCCGCGAGCGAATTCATGAGACATCCACTCCATCACTCGAATACTTTCTTCGTGGATTCGAGATCAAGAAAAGTCAAAGACAAGATTGGGTAACTAGGAATGATCTTCACCAATGCCGAGACAAGATCTCAACAGTGACGTACCAATCGAGACACATCCCTATCCCAAAGTGTCTCTGATTATCCATAGATTATCTTGCTCTTAAAGGGAGCCCCTTGAAGAAAGCGGCTCGCACATCTGGAGTCCTTTTGTCGCACCAGACTTTTCGCATCGCTTTTGCGGGGAAATAAGCACTACCTTTGGCTAATCCTCATCGACTTTCTTCATCGACTTTCGCGACCCATCGCGTTGGAGATATCAATAGGTTGTAACGATAGGAAAAGTCATGCAATTCCTCGAGGGATTGCGTCCGACGGATCCAGCGTTTATCGCCCCAATGCCGCTGCTGCGTTAGGGCCAATTCGCGCAGATCCTGCCTTCGATTCCGTTCAAGCTGAACGAGAGACGATTCCACGTTTTGGAGATCGACACCAATCGGTCCATCAAATCGGTTGTCGGCAATACGATTCCCTTGTGGCATCGTGAGATCTTTTTGCAATAGTTCCGTCCACGAAGGATATCGCTCAAGGTGAGTCGGAGCCTCATGTTGCACAAACCGCTTGGCACGGTGCAACGTCGAGGCATCTCCTGATAAATGATGTTTAGCCCACGTTCTCCCACGAGCATCCATTTGAATCGCTGCCAAACATTGCTCGATCACATTTTCAGTCACGTCATTATCGTGACCGCCACCGATGACGATGCCTCTCGGCATTCGGCAAAGATAATTCTGCGAAACAAAGCTGCCGCTTGCGAAGTCATCTAGATAGATTCCTATCACTGACAATCGTTTCGCGACTCCAATATCGTGAATAAAGTTTCGTAAGATTTGATTGCCACGATAGGTTGGATCTTGCCCCAAATAAATCGCTCCAACGTCATCTGTTTCCAAGCACACGTCTTCGATCTCGTTCCCGACAATGCGATGGTCGTTACCGTGAATACGAATGGCCGCATCGGGACCAGAATGAATGGTGCAGTCTCGAACGATTATGCCAACGCCATAAAGAGCCACTCCCGCGCGACCGCCTGGAAAGCGGGCGCAAAAGTCATGGATATCACACCCATCGATTTCATGCTCACACGATTGCAGCGTTACGACATCGCCACCTTCAACGCGTATCGCATGCGACCCCGAGTGCCCTAGATCACATTGTTCCAGGCGGTGTTGATGGCCGTGAAATAAATGAGCCAACACATTGCCGGCCCCGTGAAGGCGGCATCGGCGAAGCGTTACATTTTGGCCTCCAGCAATTTCTACCACCATCGATCGCGCATGTTGGAGCGTCAGATTTTCAAGCGTCAGGTGCTGGACATCGTACAGCGAAAGAAGTGTGTTCAGTCGCGTAGCCACTGGCGGCTCCGTCTCCGAGGCAGGCCAGTAATAAAGAAGTTGCGTCTTTCGATCGACGTACCACTCTCCTGGCGCATCGAGTTCGCTCAATAGGTGACAAAGGCGAAATCGCGATCCTTGCCGCACTTCGGACTTGGAGGATGTCTTCGGATCAGTCCATCGAATCGTTTGCTGAAATGGGTCGAACTCGATGGGCTCAAGCGATGCCGTCGATTCGTCATTCCAAAATCCAAACGCCCAGCCTTCTTCTCGCGACAACACTCGATCTGCTTTACGACCATGCTGAGGTCGAGTATCACGCCATAAACCATGCCCTGTTTTCTCAGCAATAGCCCAACCTTCATTCGGCCAACTTGCTGGCTTCAATCGTTCCGAATCAAGAAAGAGCTCCATCGGTGCATGGCTCAATGGCTCGTGGAGTCGACAGGGTTTCCATTCTCCAGGATCCAGCCCAACTCGATTCAAATCGCACACGCGCACATGAGGTCGAGCCGCCATGGGAAGGCGAGATTCCTGTTCCGGTAATTCTTGCCATTCGGTTAAAGGAGTGCCGCCACTGAGCGTTACTTGTCCCAAACCACGAACGATGACAGGTGCCTCGAAAGTTCCAGAATCTTCGGCCGTCAAGGCAACAGAATGCTGCAATTCATGATTGCCTAGTTCGAGCAGTATTTCGACCGACCCCAACGCGCTCCCATGCGATGCCGCGTCATAATCTTGCAGTTGTCGGCGCAGACCGCGAACACGGGCAAAAGCCTCCTGTACCGTAGCCAATGGATCTTGCTGGGTACCCGAAGCTGCATCATTGCCGTGAGTGCTTACAAAAACTTGGATCGTACGGCCATTCGCGGTCTGTTCCTGCGCAGCAGCGGTACTGCTCCAGGCCAATAAAATCACCAAACACCACTTCGTTCGCAATCGCTGACTCGCGTGTTGATTTCGGGCAACATGTTTCAAAAAGGCAACATAACCGAGGGCTTTCGTTTGTACCCTAGCTTGCCCTTTTTCCTCATGCTTGAAATATCTGAAAAATCTGGCTCATTGCAGGCAACGCAGCCACCCGTGATGCCGTTGTCCCAACCACGAATTACCCGTAGTGCGGTTGTCCCAACCGCGAATTCATTACCCGTAGTGCGGTTGTCCCAACCGCGAATCCTCGATGGATTCCGCAATTGCAAGAAAAACAAAGGACAATCGTCCTACAGCAAATGCCAAACGATTGAGGACAATCGTGCTACTCGTCGTGCCGTTGTCCCAACCGCGAATTACCCGTCGTGAGGTTGTCCCAACCGCGAACCCTCGATGGATTCGGAAATTGCTAAAAAAAGGACAATCGTCCTACAGCAAATCCCCAAACGATTAAGAAAGTTCGTGCAACGTGTTCAAAGCACGATTTCGAAGCGAAGACCTGCGACGAGCGCATCTTTATACTTTCCGCTCGGATTGGCGATGTATTGCAGATCGGGTTGAAAAGAGAAGAAACGCGAGTGCAAGTACTTATAAAATACTTCTGTTGTTGTCTCCGATGCTGTCATTGGAGCAGCACTCTGTGATGCTTGAGCGATCACGCCCGAACTGAAAAGGCTATTCGCTACCCCCATCCCAAGAAGGTCGTGGTCACGGCCAGGAATCAGTCCTTTGTAGACCCATCCCGCTCCATAGTATTCTGTGAAGAGATTGCGATCGTCCGGAGCCCATCCGAATTGCCCGAACACCGCGAGTCCTTGATCGTCACTGAAAGCGTTGGATTCTTTCCATAGCATCTGATCAAGCGAACAGAAGACCCCATAGTTTTGTGCAAAGGTGATGGGGTTGGGATCGGTTGTGATTTGCGTCCAAACGGTTGAGTCCGAGTGATGCCACATACCGGCTCGAATCGTTGTCACATCCTGCTGGTAAAAATCCCATGCAGGCCTCCATTCCAATTGATAGATGCTAAACGCACCATGATGGCCTAGGGTATCAAAACCCCAGCGGACTCCTTGAGGTCCAGAAGGCAACGATCCATCGAAGACGCCAAATCCGAAGGTGCAGGTTTCGTGCAATTGGAGGAAGGTCGAAATCCCTAACGCTTGACTGGGAAAAGTGGGTAGAGGAATCATCACGGGAAACTCGAAGGCCGAATTCACAAAATCGCCGGCAACATTCGAAAGTGCAAATTCGACGTTGGCATCTTGTTTGCCCACTTTGCATCGGAGTCGTCCATCCATAAAAACGTGCTCGTACCAATATTCTGCAATCGTCGTAAAGGTTGGACGTTCGTTGGCAGAGATGGTCGAGTCGAGATTGCTAAAGAGGAGAGTATCTCCAACTTCATGCTGGGATAACGGTCGCCCACTCAGATTTTGACCGTATACAAAGAATCGTCCGTGGTCCCACCATTCCATGCGAGATGTATTCACGATACAAACCAGATCGAGATTGCCACGATAGTTGGTAGCTTGCCCCATGCTCTTGCCGCCATGAGCCTTCGTAAACGTCTCACCGGTGTAGATCGATTCGAACTGCAATCCTCCGTCGCGAAACGAATGGGGAATTCCATTCAGCAGTTCAAGTCTCTCCATCGACGGTTCCCCATCCGAACGGAAATCATGGCTGGAAGAATCCAGTTCGCTTAACGGTGGCAATCGTTTACTCGGCCTACCGGGAATTGGCATTCGCGTCCCTTGAGTTCGAAGAGACGATGATGCGCGAGCGTCGCGATTGGGCTGAGCTTCCGGGGGTCGTGATGACTCGATCGACTCTGAACGTCGTTGAGGATGCTCAGGCAAGGGCAGGCTAGTCATCCCGTCGGGCAATTGAAGATAAAACTGGTTGCGTTCGCCCGTCGGAGATTCGAGGTTCGGCGTACTGTCACTGGACTCGGAATAGACTTGGTTCGATTCTTGCCCCAACAATTCGTTCTCGTCCCAGCCACAAATGCTGGCAATGACCACGCTGCACATTCCGAGCAAACGAGCTGTCGCTATCGTTCGTTTGCATCGAAGGAAAATCGCCATGGTCTACTACCTGCATCCTGCCCGTTTACTGCTTCATGCTTCCCTGCACTTGCAATGCAACTCATCATCGAGTCGGAAACCGATCGATGTGCGAGTCAATTTTCACATGATTGTGAATTGAAATCGGGATACTCGCTACATCTGGAATCTTTGCCTCGTTTTCACAGATCCAAAGGGGCTGGAGAGTGCAATTCGTTGCGACATTACGAACCTCCGGCCCATCCTCCCAAACGGATGATTTCTGACTCTGCCGGTACGGTAAAGATTTCGGAGAGCCGGAAAGGAGGCGGTATGCCAGCGAAAACGGTTCGCAAAACCCGAAATCTCAGGCAGAGTCCGGTTTTTGACCCCCTCGAATCAGCAGGCGGCTTCTGTTGTCCCGGAAGAATCTAACTACACTAAAAGATCCTCTTATGAACGCGTTTTCCTACCTTTGGATGTTGGATGCATATGAGATTTTTCCTTGGTCTTATCGCTGTTTGTGTGATTTCATCGGTTGGCTTCGGACAAGCCGTCAACAATCGGAAGTATGGGCAAGAGGATAAGTTCCGGCAGCTCGACGAAATCCTGCCGACTCCGAACAGTTATCGCACGGCAGCTGGCGAACCAGGCCCAGACTATTGGCAGCAAGCTGTCGACTATACGATCGATGTCACGCTTGATGACAAGAAGCAAACGATCCAAGGCAAAGAGACGATCACCTACAAGAATCAATCGCCTCACACATTGCGGTACCTATGGCTGCAGGTCGATGCCAACATTTATCGTCCCGATTCCGATGCCAATCTGACTCGGCCGCCTGCTCCTGTCGATCGCTTGTCTTACGATCGCCTCAAGTCGATGGTGGCTCGTCAGAATTTTGATGGCGGCGCCAAGATCATCGGAGTCGCCGATGCATCGGGGAAAGAACTTTCCTTCACCGTGGTGAAGACGATGATGCGCGTCGATCTTCCTCGGCCGTTGCAGCCCAAAGAAGAGTTTGAATTCTCTGTGGGTTGGGAATACAAGATCAACGATGCACACGTGAATCCTGGGCGAACGGGGTACGAGTTCTTTGAGAAAGACGGAAACTACATCTACGAAATCGCACAATGGTTTCCACGACTTTGCGCTTACACCGACGTCACCGGATGGCAACACAAACAATACTTGGGTCAGGGCGAATTCACGCTTGAATTCGGAAACTACAAGGTTCGCATCACCGCACCAACGGATCACATCGTAGGTGCTACCGGTGTTCTCCAAAACCCAGAAGAGGTTTTATCGCCTGAACAGATTCAACGCTTAAAGGAAGCCAAGACTGCCAAGAAGCCCGTCTTCATCGTCACTCCTGAAGAAGCGAAAGAAAACGAAAAAGAAAAGACTTCCGAAACCAAGACTTGGGTATTCGAAGCCAAGAATGTCCGCGACTTTGCCTTTGCATCGAGCCGAAAATTTATTTGGGATGCGATGGGGCATAACGTCGAAGGCAATGAAGTGATGGCGATGAGCCTTTATCCCAATGAAGGAGAACCGCTATGGAGCAAATACAGCACGCATTCCATCATTCATACGTTGAATGTCTATAGCCGCTATACCTTCGCCTACCCTTACCCTGTTGCCTACAGCGTGAATGGACCAGTCGGTGGTATGGAATACCCAATGATTTGCTTTAACGGTCCACGTCCACAAGCCGACGGCACCTATAGCGCTGCCACGAAGTACGCGTTGATCTCGGTCATTATTCACGAAGTAGGACACAACTACTTCCCGATGATCGTCAATACCGACGAACGGCAATGGACTTGGATGGATGAAGGAATCAACACCTTCCTTCAGTATCTCAGCGAACAAGAATGGGAATCGGGCTACCCTTCGCAGCGTGGCGAACCGGAAGCAATCGTTCACTACATGCAAACCAACGATCAAGTTCCCATCATGACCAACAGTGAGTCGGTCATTCAGTTTGGCGACAACGCCTACGGCAAGCCCGCCACGGCGCTCAATATCCTTCGTGAAACGATTTTAGGTCGCGAACTCTTCGATTATGCCTTCAAGGAATATGCTCGCCGTTGGCAGTTCAAGCGGCCCATGCCAGCCGACTTCTTCCGCACCATGGAAGATGCATCGGGAATCGATCTCGATTGGTTCTGGAAGGGTTGGTTCTACACCACCGATCACGTCGATATCGCCATCGATAGTGTAGAACTCTTTACGATCGACACCGGCAATCCCGATAAGGCTGCCGAAAAGAAGAAGGCCGATAAAGCTGCCAAGAAACCCTCTCTTTCCGAACAGCGCAACAAAGATCTTGAAAAGCGAATCGACATTTATCCTGAATTGAAGGATTTCTACAACAGCTATGATCCCGATCTGGCCACCGACGAACAGCGGAAGGCCTACGAGAAGATGCTGTCCGAACTCAACGATGAAGAAAAGAAACTTTTGGAATCCTCCAATCGTATCTATCGTATTCGTTTCAAAAATGTCGGTGGATTGGTGATGCCAATCATTCTGCACGCCACCTTTGAAGATGGCTCGCATCGCGAAATTCGCATCCCTGCGGAGATCTGGCGGACCTCGTCAGAACGCTGTGCTACCCAAATCGTTTGCGACCAACCCGTCGTTCAATTTGAATTGGATCCGTATCGCGAAACCGCCGATGTGGATCGCAAGAACAATTTCTATCCACCCAAACTCGAACCATCGCGCTTCCAACTCTTCAAAGGTCGCCGCGAATTCCGCGGCGGTGCCGGTGGTGACAACCCTATGCAGCGAGCCAAACGAGCCGAAGAAGAAAAGGCAAAAGCTGAAAAAGCCAAAGAGGAAAAAGCGCAGGCCGAAAAAGCAGCCGAAGCTAAGAAGCCTGAAACCAAGCCCGACTCGGCCTCTCCTGAAATGAAGAAGGACGAGTCCAAAGAGACTCCGAAGAAGAAGAAAAACAAGAAGACGATCAAAGTCGATGCTTAAGCTTAAGCTGAGAGTAGAGAGCTGAGAGTAGAGAGTCAGTGGCTAGTCACTAGCATAGAAGCTAGTGGCTAGAGGCTAGCTTCTAGTCTCTCGCTCCTCGATTGTTTCAATACCTCAAAGCTTGAGGTATTCTCTCAGCTCTCAGCTCTCAGCTCTCAGCTCTAGCCCCTAGCCCCTAGCCCCTAGCCCCTAGCCTCTAGCCTCTAGCCTCTAGCCCCTACGCTAGCATTCCGCCCTGGCGTCTGAATTGCAATCTCGCTTTTGAGCCTTTATACTTGGGGCCAAGTTCGACAAGGTGGTCGAATCTCAAAAACAGATTCAAGAGAACGTGTCATGGATTGGACAGTTTCTGCTCGCTGTGGTTTGGCTCTATTGTGCTGTTGCTCCTTCTTCACAGGAACAACTTTTGGCTCGGAATACCAAGTTCCGAAAGCCGAACCTCAGGCCGAAATTCAAACGCTTACCGATCCCGATTCGGCCACGACCGAAGAACAAGATGGCAAGCAAACGCTAGCCGCTCGTATCGCCGAATTGCAAGATACGATCGAGGAAGACCAACAACAGATCCTGAAACTCGAAAAGGATTTGGATGATCCGCAAGGAGAATATGCTCAAGCGGAAAAGGCTTTTCATGAATTGAACGACGAAGTTCAACAAGTTGAAGAACAACTCGAAAAAGCTCGCGAAAGCAAATCCCAACAAGAGGTCGAACGCCTTGAAAAGGAACTCAGTTCTCTGGAACGCCAACGCAAGCTGGCTCAAGATCGATTCGATTTGGCCATCGAAAGCCGCAAGACACAGCGCGACGAACTCAAACTTTTGAAAAGCAAACTCAAGAAAGACGAAGATGCTCTCGCCGAACTAACGGGTGATAAAGACGACTCATCGGAGACCAAGGAATCGGAATCAACGTCTCCGTCGACCACCAAATCCAACGACGTTTCGTCAGAAGAAACCGCGACTCCAGCCGAATCGACCAAAGACGAAGCCAAGGATACCGACGCCGAAGAAGAAGCGATGGATTCGGAACTTCGCGAGGCAACGGAAGAAGCTGAAGAGAAGGAAAAGGCAGCAAAGGAAGCTGAAGAAGAGACAAAGTCGATCGAAGGCCGGATTTCGGATCTTCAAAAGCTTGTCAACCAAGAGCAAAAAGAACTGGCACTTGCGAAGAAGAAAGTCGATCAAGCCACCGCCGAACAAGTCTCCCTTCAAGAAGAGATCGCTCGCCGTCAAAGTGAAGGTGCGGATGCCCAAGAACTTGCGGACCTGCGAGCCGCCTTGAGTTCGGCCAATCAGCGGCTTATCAAAGCGCGCGCTGAAGTCGCCGAGATCAATGATCGTTTGAATGATCGGCGGGCCGAACTAAGCAGCCTGCAATCAGAACACATCCTTGCCTTGCATGAAGCAAAGCTCAAACAACAGGATGCCGATGCTGCCGAGGACCGAGTAGAAGCGCTGCGCAATCCATTTGCACCTCGCAATATCGCGCAATGGATTCTCGATCACGGTATCAAATTGGTCGGTATCTTCGCCGGAATGATCTTGCTCTATCGACTCGCTAGTTTCTTCGCGATACGATCGGTAAAACTCGTCACTGCAAGCAGTGGACGCGGTTCAACGCTTGAACGCGAAAACCGAGCCAGAACCTTGGTCGGTGTATTTCAAAATGCAGCAACGGTCGGCATTTTCATCTCGGGTTCCATGATGGCCTTAGAAGAGATCGGAGCCAATATTACTGTGTTGATGGGAGGTGTTGCGGTTATCGGATTGGCCGTTGCATTTGGTGCGCAGAACCTCATCAAGGATTACTTCTATGGATTCGTGATGCTTTTGGAAAACCAATATATGCTCAACGATACCATCCAAATCGGGTCCGTGAGTGGTCAGGTCGAAAGGATTACCCTGCGTATGACTGTCCTTCGCGACGCAAACGGTGTCGTTCATTTCATTCCCAATGGGACCATCAATAGTGTCAGCAATGAAACGCACGGATGGTCGCGAGCGGTCTGCGAAGTAGCGATTGGATACCATGAAGACATGGATCAAGTCATTCAATTGCTCCGAGAGATCTCGGCGTCGCTGAAAACCGATCCTACACTGGGACCTTTGATGATCGATGAAGTTCAAGGGCCAATCATTCAACGGCTCGGGGAATCCTCCATCGAGCTCAAGCTTTCGGTTAAGACTCTTCCCAATAAGCACGGCACGATCAAACAAGAGTGGCTACGACGCATTCATCGTCTTTTTGCAGAACAGGGCATTGCTCCACCGTACCCACAACAAGTCCAACATGCTCCGAATGCCGAGAGCACCAAGGATGCTACTTCGCGATTGCGGGTCGCTTCCTAAGCACGGCTTTGGGCTCTTCTCGTTCATCGATTACGGATCGAAGACTCGACGATGAACGAGTTCTAACGACGTCTCACTTGGAATGCTGGGAGTTGGAAGTGGATTGCGGACGAGTTTCACTTCCATGATGATGGAAGTGAAGACTACACGTGCCGTTCTCGCAGTTCTTCCCAGCAAGATAATAGCGATAGCGAGCGATGCATCGATAACAAGCTCGCCACAGCGGCATGCTGAAAGGGAAGTGAAGAACTGGAGCTAGCGGAAAGAGAAACGGTAGCTTTCTCGATAAGTAGCGGACCGCATCCGCCCCACCAAACTGAGATCCCTCAGGCGTGACGACCCACATCTGCTCCATCAATTGTTCGAAGGTAAGATTCGGCGCACGGGCCGCTACCGACGGGTCATGCAGCGAAAGAAACTCGAGCTGCGACCACTTGTCGAGCCATTGTAGCCATCCAATCTGCGTTCGACAAAAATTGCATTGCCCGTCGAACAGCACAAGAATCTTGGGAGGTAAGTGGTTCGAAGACTGCATAGAATCGACTTAATCGAAATCGTGATCGACCGCAGGAGGCTCGTAGTTGAACTCCTGCCACTTCACCGCTTGATCCATCGGCTCGATGCGAAGGACAAGCTCCCCATTTTGAAACAATCGAACGGTACCGCTCGATTGGCTCACCACAATGGCAATGGCCTTCGTTTTCTGCGACATAGCAGCACCTGCCCAGTGCCGAGCTCCCAATCCCTTGGAAAGAGTCAGATCCGCATGGCTCACTTCGATGATCTGACGCGACCTTTCGACGACGGCATCCGCGGAAACAACGAAGGCTCCATCCATCTGCGCAATCTCTTTGATGTCTTCGCGCACGCGAGGATCATGCAAATTTCGCAAGCGTCGACTGTAGCCGCGAAGCGGATCGAAACCAGAATCTTGGCAATGCTGGAGCACCTTTCGAGTGTCTCCCACGATGAAGATCGTTCCGACCTTATTTCCTTCGCGTCCTTCGCGTCCAATTTGAACCGCCAGGTCGATGACAACCTTTAGGTTTTTCAAGGGAACGCTGCTTTCGAGACGCTGAAGATCGCGGCTCGTCAATCGTCGCATGCGATCGTCGAGCCGGATCAACGAAACCGAATCGAAGGTGTTATGTTCAAAACCGCCGTAAATGGCGACCACATCACAATTATTTTGCAGAATCTCGTCCGCCACCGCTTCCAACAGAGCGTGCTGGAGCCGCTCCAGCAAGGGCGACTGCTCCTTATTCAGGACCAATGGAATCAGGCCTTCTTCTTTCGCCCCTTCGAGATCCTCTTGGGAATCGGCCGCAACTATCAGTTTTTTGATGGTGGGGGGGACGGTTTGCCGCAGCTTGTCCCAATCGGTGGGACCTTCGAGCAAGATGAGAATGGCATCGGCCGCCATTTCAGTAGCCATGACGGAGCCCGCAGTGACGACCGTTGCGAATTGACGCGTCCATTTTTGTGTCGTCATGGGAACTCCTGTTCTATACGAGAGATTCGCTTCCTCCCTTGAATCTTCGGCATGACGTACGCGTTAACGTGAGAAAACGCGAGCAATGCCGAGCCCTAATCTACTCAACACTCACAACCTCGGCAATGACACTCTGCTTGAAGCGCATGACAAAACCGAGAATGAAGATACTCTTCATTCTCGGTCTGTCCTTATCCTAGGCTGCAAGCCTTACTTGCGAAAATCTCCAGCACGAATCACCACCAACTTCTTGGGGTTAATGTGCTTTTGGAATGCGGCCTTAATGTCGCTGACCGTCAATTTCGCAATCATTTTTTCTTGCTGCGCCGTGAAGGCAAAGGTTCGATCGAGATTGAGGTTCGAGACAATCTGGGACGCAATTCCCGCATCTCCGGTTCGCGCTACTTTGCTGGCTTCCAAGAACGCTTTCTTGGCATCCGCCAACTCTTCCGACGTTGGCCCACCCTCGATAAATCGAGTCAGTTCTTCAAAGGCAGCTTTTTCAACAGCCTGCATGTTGACGGGGTTCGTAATCGCATTGATGGTGAAGCGAGCATCATTTCCACGGCTTGGGATAGAAATGGCTGACGACACTCCATACGACAATCCTTCTTGCTGCCGAATGCGGTCTCCCAGTCGAGACGAAAGCGTTCCCCCGCCAAGGATAAAATTGCCAAGCCGCAAAGCCGGACCGTCGGGATGATCTTCATCCAATGGGAAGGACAATCCTGCCAAGAACACAGCGTTGGCCTTGTCTGGGGTCACGATGTCCTGCTTGGCTCCGGTGAGCTCCTTCTTGGCTTCCCGCTCGATCTGTGATTGCGGCACCTTTGAAGACCACTTGGACAGAATCGGTTTGAGCACTTCGAGTGCTTGATCGGGATCGAAGTCACCCACGATGGCGATCTCCCCCTTCGCGGCCGATACCTGCTCTTGATAGATGGCTTTCACTTCATCGAGCGTTACCGACTCAAGCATCTGCTTGCTTTCGGCCAAAGAAGGTGCGTACCGCACGTCCCCTTGGCGATAGTCCGAAAGAGCTTGCGACATAACGGTGGTAGCCAACATGTTAGGGTCGGTATCCATCATCGATAGGCCTGCCAATGAGCGAAGCTTCATTTGCTCAAACTCGTCCTGAGGGAAACTTGGTTCACGAAGAATTTCTCCGAGGAGTCGAATGCCATCGGCGAGTGATTCCCGTTTGGCTTCGACCGAGAACGTCAACTGTCCGGCGCGACCACCGCCCCCTCCTCCGCCACCACGTCCACCTCGGCGGCCTCCTCCTCCTGCTCCACCCGATATGCGAACGCCTAGCTTATCCATCGTCTCTTGAAGCGCCTGCTTATCATGCTTTGCCGTCCCTTGCATCATCATGCCTGATAGCATGCCAGCCGCGGTACTCTTTCCTTGAAGCGATTCTTCGTTGCCATAGTGCAAGGTCAAAACCAAGGAAACGGTTTCACCGCGGTTCTTCTTGGGCAACAACCCGACGCGAATACCATCGAAGTTTACAACTTTGGTACGGGAATCGAGGTTTTCAGGAGTCGGATCGAAGGCTTCTCCTTCAACGACCTTTTTCGAACCTTGATAATCCTTCACCACATCCGCGATTGATTCCACGGCCGGTACCGAGAGTCTTTGCGGTTCGGTCACTGGAATGAACAACCCCAGGGTTCGATTGTGTTTCTTGAAGTAGGTTCCAGCGACGCGATTGACATCATCAACCGTAACGGCTTGAACCCGATCGCGATTCAAAAACAGCAATCGCCAATCTCCCAAAGACGATGCACTGCTAAGCGCTTGCGACACACCGGCTGCACTGGAGAACAATTGCTCGGAACCTCGCTGCGCCCGACGCTTGGCCCTTTCCACTTCTTCCGCCCCGAATGGCTTTTCCGACATCGTCTCGATCAGTTGGACCAAAGTTTGCGAAACCTCTTCTAACTTCCCTTCAGAGGGCTGAGCTGAAAAGAAAAAGAGCCCAGGATCATGTGAACTGTCGGCATTGGCCGATGCACTGGTTGCCATCTTGGTTTCGACCAACACTTGATCCAATCGACCAACCTTATTTTCCGATAACACGCTGGCCAAAATCGAAAGCGGGGCCCAATCAGGATGGGCCGAGGCTGGCATGTGATAAGCAACCGCTACGGAACCGATACTTCCAACGCGACGCAATACCACGTTGCGTTCGCCATCTTGTGGTGGTTCTTCTGTGTAGGTTTTGTCGAGCTTTCGCGCTGGCTTGGGAATGGAACCGAGGTACTTTTGTACTAAACCAAGTGCCTTCGCTTCATCAAAGCGTCCCGTGATAATGAAGACGACATTGTCTGGTTGATAAAATTTGCGATAAAACGCTTGTAGATTATCGATGGGAACACGTTCGATATCCGATCGATTTCCAATCGTCGATTTTCCGTAGTTATGCCATTCATAGGCTGCCGATTGCACTCGCTGAGACAAGATACCCTGAGGGCTATTTTCGCCTCGCTCAAACTCATTGCGCACAACGGTGAATTCCGACATCAAGTCTTCGCGATCAATAAAGCTATTGACCAAGCGATCCGATTCTAGCTGAATCGCAAACTCAAGATTCTCATCGCTCGATGGAAGCGTTTCGAAATAATTCGTTCGGTCGACGTTTGTCGTTCCGTTGAAATTGGCTCCGTGATCGCGAAGAGCTTTCGGGACATCACGAAACGTCGGAGTTCCCTTGAAGACGAGGTGTTCCAGAAGGTGAGCCATACCGGCTTCGCCATAGCCTTCATGACGTGAACCCACTAAGACGGTCATGTTCACCGTAATGGTTGGGCGCGATGCTTCAGGAAAGAGAAGCACACGAGCTCCATTGGCCAATCGATATTCTGTGACCCCTTCGACTGTCGTGACTTTAGTCGGTTCTTGGGCAATCCCAATCGACCCCAGCGTCGACATTACCAAGACCCACGCGCGGACATTTCGCAACATGAAGTATCTCTCACATCAAAAGTCTATTTGAAAAAGAACAGTGCCGAGCAGTTTACCATAACAACTCGGCAACAACCGCATCCTCGTTGGGACATCGATCCCTACTTGGATGAAAATGAAAACCAAGACACTCGTTCGTGCGATTGACTTCTCCACGTACGTGGTCGCACGATCATTGCCTCCACCCGAAAAGACAATGATTTCAACACCTGGACTGGCGAAGCAGCCCTCAGCGCTCATTCAAAATTCCTCCACCACCGAACCGTCCGCAGAGCATTCTTGTTCGTTTGAAATCGCAGGGAAAAAACGCGGCGCCAGCCACCCCACGGTTGAGCGTGGTTCGAATATACTATCCGGACTCGTCAAATCCAATCTTTTCCCACTTCGATCCTCACTTCGATTCGAACTATGTCGCTCTCCATTGAATGCCCTTCCTGTGCCAAGTCGTATCGACTCTCTTCAGACGCTCTCGGCAAAACAGCGACCTGTAAAAAATGTGGACACCGTTTTCTCGTCCAAGCGGATGCTTCTCCACCCAATCCTCCCGGAGCGGCGCCAAGTACTTCTACGACCGATTCGAATCAAACCGAGCCCATTCACGTCGTGGCCGAATTGGTAGACGCACCGTTGTCGCCACTTCCAACGATTGCCGCTGTACGCGTTGCACCAAAGCCTCAACCACAATCCTCGAAGCCTAACACTAGCTCGATGGAAGCGGCCCCCACTCTTTCCGATGAAAGCATCCTGCAAGCCATTCAAGGGAGCATTCAACCTGTTCCCACAACTCCGCAGTATCGCATCGCATTATTGCTGGTCGCTATTTTGATGGTTCTCCTGCCGATGATTTACGTCGGACTGATCGGTCTTGCAAGTTGGGGAATCTACTGGCACGCAGTCAACAACGTCAGCATCTTCCAAGTGGAAGTCAAAGGGAAAGGAGGACTGATGCTCGTCTTGATTTACGCCGGCCCCATCGTTGCTGGCGTCATCTTGATTCTCTTTATGATCAAGCCTCTGTTCGCGCGAGCCCCCAAGCGAGAAAAGCCGCGGTCTCTGTCCCGCGATGAACAACCCTTGTTGTTCACATTCGTTGATCGTCTTTGCGACTCTGTTCATTCGCCAAAGCCGGTTCGAATCGATGTCGACTGTGAAGTCAATGCTTCTGCGTCTCTTCGCAATGGCATGCTCAGCATGTTGGGAAGTGACTTGGTTCTAACGATCGGATTACCGCTCGTATCGGGGCTGACCATTCGACAGTTCTCGGGAGTTCTTGCTCACGAATTTGGACATTTCTCTCAGGGTTTCGGGATGCGGATGAGTTATGTCATTCGCACGATCAATGCTTGGTTTTTGCGAGTGGTTTACGAGCGCGATGCATGGGATGTTTGGCTTCAACGAACGGCCAATGCTCTCGATATTCGTATCGGCGCGGTGCTCCATGTGGCACGCTTAATGGTCTGGATTACGCGCAGGATCCTCTGGTGCCTCATGATGGTAGGCCACGTTGTCTCATGCTATCTGTTGCGGCAAATGGAGTACGACGCCGACCTTCATGAATGCCGATTTTCAGGATCTTCGACATTCGAACAAACATCGCGTCAGCTTCGACGACTGGGAGTTGCCTATCAGCAATCGATGGTCGATCTTCAAAACCATCTCTTGCAAGGCAAGCTGGGAGACGATCTACCCAAGATGATCGCCATCAATCGCGATGAACAAGAAGTGGAACTCGTGCTGAAGATCGAACAGTCCTCTCAAGAGGAAAAAACGGCTTGGCTGACCACTCACCCTTGCGATCGCGATCGCATCGCAGCTGCCAAGAAAGAAAATGCGACAGGTGTTTTTCAACTTGAAGTTCCCGCCACGATGTTGTTTCGCCATTATGAATCGTTGAGCAAACAAATAACCGAGGAAACACTCCATTCCTTCTTGGAAGACCGCTTTCAAAAGCAAATGCTTATTCCCGTCGATCAACTTCTTCGGGAAAAAACGGAAGCTCGCAATTCCAACAAAGCGCTCGAATCCTACTTCGGACAAGAATTCAAATTGCCGCGTTCCATTTCTTTTCCTGAGTGGGATTCGAAGGAAAGCTCCTCTACCGATTCGTTACTTGCAGAACGGCAACGGATCGCTCAAACGCTGCCGACATGGAAAGCGGAGCGGCAAGTTCAAGAAAAAGATCTTGATCAGATCGATACCGATTGGATGACCTGCTATCAAGTCATCGGCTTGCTCAATCTCGGTGCTCAACTCAAGCCTGCTCAATTTCGCGTACCTGTCAAGAACGCTCGCGACACGGAGCAAGAACAGAAAAAGCTTCTTGCGAAACGTAATGAGTTGCAGTCGGCGCTCCAATCGAGCGACGCGATCTTTATTGAACTGGTCGGTCTATCGATCCAACTTTTACAGGACCCCAAGATTGCACTCGCCTATGGCGATACGTCAGCTCGCGATCTCGTCAGCGCTGATAAATCGATCCGCACTCTCAAGACGCTAGGCAGTTGGCTCGATTCCTTCCATGAGATCCGCAACCAGTTCGTTACACTCTCCGTCATGCTCAATGCCATCCAAGGCAATGAAATTAGCCAAGAGATGCTTCAATCCCTTCATTCCGTTTCTCGTTCGGTATCACAAGCCTTGCCACCCATTCGTGAAGCTTTAATGAACCAGGAACTGCCGATTGAACACGCTGATGCAAGCTTGAATCTAGCTACCTATCTCCTACCCAAACTTCCCGCCGAAGACGACTTTGGGGCATTAATGGAAGCTACGCATACGTTTCTCGAACAATTTCAGTTTCTCTATTTTCGATGCATGGGTACCCTTGCCCATTTGTGTTCGCACTTAGATGAAGCTCTCGAACACCAAGGAAAAGCCTAAGGACAATTCTTGGCCAGGCGTGACCGATGCAGGATGAAGACAGCAAATGTTAGACGGTGACTTGGCGGTACGCTTCGAAAAGTCCAATTCCTACCGAAACGGCCAAGTTCAACGAGCGAACAGGGCCTGGCATAGGAATTCCGACGCATTGAGTTGCGTATTGATCGCGTAACGATTGTGGTAGGCCTGACGTTTCGGATCCGAAGACGAGCGTATCACCGGGCAGGTAGGAAACTTGCGAGTAACCTTGGGTAGAAAATTTGGTATAGAACCAGCACCGATCAGGGTGGATATGCTGAAGGAGTTCGTCCCAGCTATCGACAGCTTGCCAATTCAGATACTGCCAATAATCCAATCCCGCTCGCTTAAGCTGGGTATTGTCGAGCCGAAAACCGGTGGGGCGAACGATCCAAAGTTTGCACTGCAAGGCGGCGCATGAGCGGCCGATATTCCCCGTATTTTGCGGAATTTCTGGCTGAAAAAGAACGACATTGAAAAGCGGTTTCTCGGCTTGCATGCGGTATCCTTACGCGAGATCGCTGCCTCGACGGAACGATTTGCGGTTATACTGTTTGAGTACCCAACGATGAGACGATAAACAGGTTGCGAACGCTCGACCAGCGATTGCCACCTTTTGTCGAATTCGAATCAAGTCGCGTTCCACGGAAATGGGGTTCCTGTGTCGAAATGCGACCTGGCTTCTCCTGTCTTTCTATTGCAATATTCATCGCATGCCAATCCAAGTTACCTGTCCTGGTTGCCTCTCCCGATTCACGGTCAGCGAAAAATTTGCTGGAAAAAAGGGCCCTTGCCCTAAGTGTAAGAAGGAGATCACGATTCCGGATGCGAGTCAAGAAGTCGTCATCCACGCTCCGGAAGTCGAAGGCCCCACCGATAGTCAAGGCAAAGCCGTCCTCAAACCCATCCGACGCGAATATGTGGCGCTCAGCAAAGCGGCTTGGGGTGGCATCATCGGCGGAGTCGTTTTGGTGCTCGTCGGTGCCATCGTCTTGCGGATCGTCTCCAATGGTTCACCGAACGGATTCGTGCTTGCGCTTGGAGCCATCCTTATCGCTCCACCACTCATCGTCGCGGGCTATGGGTTCTTGCGGGATTCGGAACTCGAAGGCTATACCGGTAAGGAAATGCTTGTTCGAACAACTATTTGCTCGGCCATCTTCGCGATCACATGGGGACTTTACGCGCTGATCTCGCGATATTTCGAAAACCCAACGCTCGCCGATACACCCTTGACGCAGATGTCGGTCCTGATGGTGGCCATGGTGGTTATTGGAACGTTTGCCTCGTTAATGTCTTTGGAATTAGAGTTTGGCCAAGCGGTCCTTCACTATCTGCTATATCTCGTCGTCACGCTCATCTTGTGCGCCATCGTGGGGCTGAGCATTGGTGAAGTCTTTTCCGGCTCCAATTCTCAAAGGCCGGGAGTTCCCAAGCGACCAGGACCTCGTCCTCCGGTCAAAGCAACCTTGGAACCAACGTCGATCTCAAAAGCACTGAAACAGATCCACTAAGACCGGTTCAATCAAAAAGTCTCGCGTGCAGGAGGACGAGTCGTTCATGGATGGTCGCGATCTGAAGGAGATTCCCGAAGTTGCTGCGCTCGATCGAGGGCGCGCTTTGATTCGCATACCTCCCGAAACCGATATTCCGGTAACGCCTCGCGTTTTGCGAATTCTTGAGACCACTGCCTTTCGACGGCTTCAACGCATTTCGCAGTTAGGCTTAGTAAGTCTCGTCTATCCAGGCGCAACGCATACGCGATTCCAGCATTCGCTTGGCGTTTATCGCATGGGTCTCCTCTACCTGAAGAGTTTGGGTGACGACGACACATTTCGCCATCAAGTATCGATTCAAGATGCCGAGCGTTTCATCGTCGCATGCTTGGTTCACGATATCGGACACTGGCCCTACTGCCATCCGCTCGAGGACCTCAAACTTCCCGGAATCCCGCGTCACGAAGCACTAGCTCGCGATCTTATCAGC
>JAXMBN010000058.1:0-27054 GCA_046349875.1 Pirellulales bacterium | reverse complement strand
GACGACTCAATGTTTCCGATCTCGGCCCATCGATGTTGAACGAACTTGGATTCGACAACATGGATGAGCTCAAGGGATTCGTTCGCGAAGAGCTGACCAAGCAGTTGGGATATCACCAACAGCAGAGCTATCGTCAGCAAATCACCAATGAACTTACCAAAGATGCCAATTGGGAGCTTCCCGAGACGTTGGTGCGAAAGCAAACCTCTCGCGAACTTCAGCGCCAAGCATTGGAACTCCGCCGAAGCGGTTTCTCGGATGACCAAGTCGGTGCTTATTTGAATTCGGCTCGTCGTAACGCAACCGACATGACCGTCAAGGCTTTGCGTGAGCACTTCGTTTTGGAAAAGATTGCTGAAGACCTCAAGATCGAGCCAACTCCCGAAGAGTATGATGCCGAAATTGACTTGATCGCAATCCAAAGCGATATGAGCCCACGTCGAATTCGAGCTCGCCTCGAGCGCAGCGGTCAGATGGATGCGCTTCGCAACCAAATTATCGAGCGACGCGTTATCGAAACCATCGCTGCTGAAGCGACCGTTACCGAAGCCAAAGACGATTCGTTCTTGACCAAGTCGCCAACCGAAGCTGCGATCCAGCATATGGTTGCCCCAGCCAGCGAAGAGCTTCCTGAGGCCAAGTATGACGAGAAGCCAGAAGATGGTGCGGCACCTTCGGCAACCGTTAAGCCAACGCCTTGATCGTAGTAGAAAGCTATTGGCCCAAACGCCCGAATCCAGTACGATCCGAGTCGCAAAAACGACTCGGATTTTTTTATGGATCTGACGGAGAAGTACTTTCGTTACTTCGGTGCGATTCTCGTCAAAGCGCTTTGGCGGGAGCAGGCGATTCTTTACCAGAATGCCTAAACGGAAAAGGTGCCCTTGCCAAATCAGCGTGAAAAGCCAACATTGGAAGTACTGAAGTTGGTTATTTTTCCGGTTGAAAAACGCAGTGCGTACCGGTGTTCACATCCTCTTGTTCAGGAAGGACGATGTCTTGAACCAGCTCGATCCCATGCAGCCGCTTCGAAACGCGTACAGTTCCCCTAGTTATCAGCGTCAGCGACAAATGACCCTTGGTGATTTGTTGCTTGAAAATCGCATCGTGTTTCTCCAAGGAGAGATCTACACGGGCAATGCGAACGAAGTGGTGATGAAGTTGCTTTACTTGCAGAGCGAGAATCGCCGCAAGGACATTCACTTCTATTTGAATTCACCTGGTGGTGAAGTGGTCGCGACGCTCGCCATCTACGATACGATGCAAATGCTTTCGTGCCCTGTGGCCACCTATTGCGTTGGACAGGCTGCAAGTGGTGCAGCGGTTCTACTGGCAGGTGGAGCGAAAGGAAAGCGTTTCTGTTTGCCCAACAGTCGCGTCATGGTTCACCAGCCGCACGGTGGTGTCGGTGGACAAGTTTCGGATATCGAAATCCAGGCGAATGAGATCCTCCGTTGCCGCGAGCAATTGAATGCGATCTTGGCTCATCACACTGGCAAGCCAGTGGATCAAATCGCCAAGGATACCGATCGCGATTTCTTCTTGACTGCTCAAGCTGCCAAGGAGTATGGGTTGGTCGATGAGATCCTCACCAAGCAAGTGACTCCGGATAGCGCTGAAAGCTGAACGGAACGTTTTGATCAGTCTAATAAAACGAACGCACATCTACATTAGCGCAGGAAAAAACGGAGCACAGCAACGATGCCTAGCATTCCTTATGTAATTGAAAAGAGCGGACGCGAAGAACGCGTATACGACATCTACAGTCGTTTTCTCAAGGACGGCATTATCTCTCTTTTGGAACCCAAGTCGATGATGAGATCGCTAATGCCCTCGTGGCCCAGATGTTGTTCTTGGCATCGGATGATCCCAAGGCTGACATTCACATGTATATCAACAGCCCTGGTGGTTCGGTGAGCGCTGGGATGGCGATTTACGATACGATGCAATTCGTATCCTGCGATGTCGCTACCTACTGCATCGGCCAAGCAGCCTCGATGGGAGCTGTTCTGTTGACGGCAGGTGCCAAAGGCAAGCGTTATTCGCTTCCTAATTCTCGCATCATGATTCACCAGCCTTTGGCCGGAATGCAAGGAACGGCGGAAGATATCGCCATTCACATGCGCGAATTCCGCCGTACCAAGGATCGCTTGAATCAAATCCTCATCAAGCATTGCGGTCAAGACTTGGCCAAGATTGAAAAGGATACGGACCGCGATCGCTTTATGGATCCAGAAGAAGCCGTCTCGTATGGATTGATCGACCGCGTGATCGAATCGATGCCGCGACCTGCTGCTTCCTAGTTCGCCTGAAGCGACCTAACGAAGTCCAGCGTTCATACACAACAAGCCGTTCGCATTTGCGAACGGCTTGTTGCATTTTGGAATTTAGGTTCCCGTGGATGAAACGATCACCGCGGAGGGTGGCAAGGGACGTGGGCTAAACCTTGGTATGCCCATCAAAACCAAAAAGCCGATGGGCATGGTAATCCACCAGAACAAATGGTGATCGATCCCATAGCAATACGAGCCAATCAGAGGACCACAAACGAAGGCAATGGAGATCGTGGTCGTAAACGCTCCGACATAACGACCTCGCGTTTGAGCGTTTCCAAGACTCGCCACGTACGCCATGCTTTGCGGCATGGCGAGCATCTCGCCTACGGTATAAACGATGGCGCTGAGAATGGCATACTCGAGACCACCTCCAAAGGCCAACATGCTGAAGCCTTCGATCATGAGCAAGCTTCCCCATGCGATCAAACGTATCGGCGATACACCACTCAACCAATCGACTAACAGCATCTCAAAGGCGACCACGAGCAACGTATTCAGTCCGAACAATAAACCAATATGCCACTCGCGGAGACCATATTCCTCTTTCAAGAAGAGAGGATAGGTAGCCATCAATTGAAAGAATACGGCATAGGTCACCAAGGTAAACCCAAGGAAGCACAAGAAGGCCGGATGGAACCATGGAGACCGCGTCGGGCTTGCCTGAGTAGATACGGCCTCCACATGGGATGGAGTTGAACGTCGTCCGAGCAATTTCACCATGGCAATCGCAGCCAGAAGACAGGTGAGTGCATCGATCCAAAAAAGCCATTGATAACTAAACGTCGCTAAAATGCCGCCAACGGCGGGACCAATCGTGAAACCTAAATTGATCGCAAGACGATTGAGTGTGAAGGCGCGGCGATGATGCTCGGGAGCCGTCAGCTCGGTGATAGCGACGCTGTTCGCTGGTCGAAACATATCCGCCACAATACTCAGCACTAGCAATGCCAAAGCAAACGCGACATAGGAAGTCATCTGCGACAAGAGAACAAAACCCAATGCGTTCGCCGACAACGAAAAAATCTGGACGCGAATAGCACCCCAACGCGACGTTGCTATGTCCCCGAGGTAGGTTCCAATACTACTGCCGAGTCCGTAAACTCCGATGATCAGGCTTGCGCTCTCTGGGCTAAAGCCCAACTCTTCATGGACATATAAAGCCAAAAAGGGAAGTACCATCGACCCCGATCGATTGATGAGCACGACGATGGCCAGGAACCAAACTTCTTTTGGCAGTCCTGAATAGGCTCTACGATACGCATTCTTCAATCCGGTGATCGCCATGTCTACAGCCAGTCCCTTGGCAGGTTCTGCATTCCTTCCTGCTCCTTTCACGACTTTCCACCCCAACTTACTACCTCGACTCCAACTCAATCGACGAACAGAAACTCATTCGAGTTGACGATTGCAATGACGAGCTGCACCCAGGCTGAATCCGGGAACAAACGCGCAGAAGATTGCTCAGTTGAAGACACGGTAGCAAGCTCCATTGTTCGCAGGTCTTCCAAAAAAGTTCGCATCGTTTGAAGCTCGGACGGTGTGGGAGGTCGAGCCCACGTTCGCTCGATAAGGTCGCTCAGTCGTAATTCGGTGGAAATATCACTGCGGTTCCACTGAAGAACGATTGCTTCTGCAATCTTGCGAGTGAATTCGCTGTGCATCAAGCTCAGAGCTTGGGGGGCCGTGATCGATTGGAATCGTATGGGACAACTGGTGATGGCATCGGGGCGATCAAACGCTTCGAAGAGGGGAAGACGGAGATTGCGACGCGCAAATAGGTAAATACTTCTTCGGTAATGTTCTTGTTCGCGAGGCGACGTCTTCCACTGTCCCTTAAGCAATGCGGACTCGAGTTCTTTCGGAAGAGGAGGCATCACTCCTGGGCCGCCTGTTTCCCAATCGATCTGTTGCGAAAGGGATACTAAGGAATCGCGAAGCATTTCACCCGTCATACGTTGACGTGGAAATCTCCCCCAATGTCTATTGGTGGGATCGCGAAGCTGTTTGGCTTTCCATGAGCCCGAGTCTTCCGATGCATCAATGCGACTTCGTTGGCGATAGGTTTGCGAAAGGAGAAGTTGGCGATGAAGTTGTTTCACACCCCAGCCTTGATCTCGCAATTGACAAGCAAGCCAATCCAATAGCTCTGGATGCGTTGGACCTGCCACCGCGACTCCAACATCGCTCGGAGTATCAAAGAGCCCTCGGCCAAAATAGTGTTGCCACATGCGATTAACGGCAACTCGAGCAAAGAGATGATTGTCGGGATGGACCAACCACGCAGCAAATTCTTCGCGTCGGGTCATGACCGTCCGATGGGAAGAAGCGATGCGAGGATGGCCAGGTTCGATTCGTGGTCCAGGTTGGCGATGGTCACCTCGAATCCAAATTCGACCCGGTGATGAAGTACTGGCACTGAGTAAGTTCTGCGGTCGATCGCGGACCAAAGGCGGTAATGCCGATTCAAACAGCGCTCGAAGACGATAGAAGTCCGCTTGGCTAATGGGATCGGTTTTATGATCGTGGCAAGTGGCGCATCCCATCTGCAATCCAAGGAATACCGACCCCATCGTGGAAGTCAAATCATTGAGTCGCGAATGGCGTCGTTCTTCCTGATCGTTGAGGTCAGGCATGTCGGAACCTGCGAGACCGAACATCGTCGCGATGGGGACAGGATTAGGATCGAGGTCGCCGCATATCTGGAGCCAAGCAAATCGGTCAAACGAAAGATCATGATTCAGCGATTGAATGACCCAGTCCCGATACCTCCAAGCATCTTCGCGAACACGATCATGTTCAAAGCCATCGGTCTCAGCAAACCTTGCAAGGTCAAGCCATTCCTGAGCCAAGTGTTCACCAAAACGGGGCGATGCCAATAGTCGATCGACTTGCCGATCGTAGGCATCGGGCGCCCAGTCGGATTCGAACTCGTGAAGTTCTTCAGGCGTTGGGGGAAGGCCCGTTGTCGCCAACGTCAGGCGACGAAGCAATGTCCGACGATCGGCCTGAGGTTCCAGTGTCCAGTGTTCCGACTGCAACGACGATTCAATAAACCAATCTATCGGATTCGTTGAGGCCTGGGATACAGCTCCTAAAGGAAGAGAGGGGCGTATCAACGAACGAAAGGCCCAATGATCTCGATCGGATTCTTCGATCGCAGGTTCGTCCCATGATGAATCATGTGATACATCCTGAGCCTTGGCTTGCGATGCGAGCAAGATAAGAATCAGACTCGCCCACCAGATTGGACTTAACCGAGCACTCATGCCAACCAATCCTTGATGACAGGAACGGGTGCGGGGCCAATCAAACGCTCGTCGAGACCATTGTGCGGAAAAGAAAGCGCTTCCGCATCGATTCCGAGAAGATGAAGCAAGGTAGCATGAAAGGAGTGAATCGAAACAGGTTGATCGACAGCGCGAAGGCCAACTTCATCGGTCCCGCCATAGGTCATTCCACCACGAATGGCTCCACCGGCCAACCACATCGAATAACCCCAAGGATTATGGTCGCGTCCTTTCCCTTGTTCGCTCATCGGCATTCGTCCAAACTCACCGCCCCAAATAACCAGCGTATCATCCCAAAGACCACGTTGCTTGAGATCGGTGAGAAGGCCTGCGATCGGGAGATCGGTGGCGCGACAAAGTTGGGTGTGGTTCTTGAGAACATCTGAATGAGCGTCCCAACCCTCGGTGTTTCCCGAATAGAGTTGCACGAATCGTACACCTCGCTCGATCATTCTGCGCGCCAGCAAGCATCGCGTTCCAAACTCTGCCGTATGGGGTTGATCCAAACCATACAACGATTGCATCGAAGTCGGTTCTGCGGCGATATCGACCAATTCAGGTGCTGCGGCTTGCATGCGAAAGGCTAGTTCGTACGATCGAACCCTCGCTGCCAAGGCGTCTTCTTCATCGCGAAGCTGAAGATGATCACGATTGAACTGTTGGAGTAGATCCAAGGTTCGACGTTGAACGGCAAGCGGGGTTGGATGCGCAGGCTCCATGTCGAGAATGGGTTTGCTTCCCGATCGCATGGGAATGCCTTGATACGTTGCGGGCAAAAATCCACTTCCGTAGGCTGGAGGTCCACCCTTCAATCCTCCTCCAGGGTCGGGCAAAACGATAAAGGCCGGTAGATCTTCATTCTCGGATCCAAGTCCATAGGCAACCCAACTGCCAAGACTAGGATGGCCCATAAGGATCCGCCCAGTATTCATTTGATAAACCGACTGCGGATGATTGACGCTATCGCCATGCAAGCTCCGAATGACGCAGAGATCATCTGCATGCTTGGCGATCTCCGGAAGGAAGTCGCTGATCATCATGCCGCATTGTCCGCGCGGTCGAAAGGGTTGAACGGAAGGCAAGAGTGGATTCTCTGCCACTTTGCGTCTCGTCATCACCATGCCAAAACTGTCCGGAAGTGGCTGACCTTGAAGGCGCTTTAGTTCGGGCTTAGGGTCGAACAGATCCACATGACTGGGACCTCCATGCATGAATAGCCAAATCACGCGGCGAACTCGAGGTACGGCGCAAGGCGATGCGATCGGCGAAGCGGCTAGGCGATTGTCGAGTGATGCCAAGGCAGCAAGGCCTAAACCTTGGGCTGCGCGGCCCAACCAAGCGCGGCGAGTAGAATGGGAGGGAAGCGACACAGAAATCACCGAAGGCTCGAAAAAGGCCAGCGTCGTCATGCAATTGGGAAGCCTCCATGGTAACTGTGAGCGAATACACTTCGCAACCAAACGCTCATGGATGCTCGTTGAATCTCAGCAAAAAGGAGATTACAACAACAGAATCCTTCCCTCCCCTACCCTCCTCAGAAATGGTCTACCATGCTCTATCGCATTTTCAACGGTCTCACCCTCGCTTTCCTGGTCGGCATTGCATGGCCTGTTTTAGGATGGGCGAACGAACCACAGCAAGAAGATTCTTCTAAGCCTCCCAAAGGGTTTCGGCCCATCTTCAACGGCAAAGATCTAAAGGGATGGTATGGATGGAATCCTCACGATTCTGCCAAGCTAAGCGGAGAGGCTAAAGAAAACAATCTGAAGAAGCAACGCGATGATTTTGCGAACCATTGGCGCGTTGAAAATGGAGAACTTGTCAACAGTGGCACCGGGCCGTATGCAACGACCGATGAAGAGTTTGGTGATATCGAACTCATGATTGAATACAAGACCGTCGCTAAAGCAGATAGTGGAATCTATCTTCGTGGAACGCCACAGGTCCAGATCTGGGACCGCTTTCAAGAGTTCAATCCCAAGAATCCGACTCGCAAACCACACCAGGGTTCCGGGTGGTCTATTCAACAATACGCCCAGTACGTTGGGACGTGATCCATTGATGATCGCTGACAAGCCCTTTGGTCAGTGGAATGAATTTCGCATCAAGCAGATCGGAGCTCGAACCTGGGTAACGCTCAATGGTAAGGTGGTGGTTCAAGGTGCGGTCATGGAAAACTTCTGGGACCGCAGCCAACCTCTCCCTGCCAAAGGTCCTATTATGTTGCAAACCCACGGAGGTGAAATCCGATGGCGCAACATTTATGTGCGCGAGATCCCCGAACGAGAAGCCAAACAAACATTGGCCAAAGAACCATCGCTTCCCAATCCGACGCACTACGATGTTGCGTATGGAGCTCATCCCAAGCAGATCCTTCATTTTTGGAAAGCCGAGTCCAAAACTCCGACTCCCGTTCTATTCTTCATTCATGGAGGTGGCTGGCAAAATGGAGGTCGCTTGAATGGCCTTTCCAATATGTTGCCGGTTATGTTGGAGAAAGGAGTCTCGGTGGTATCGGTCGAATATCGCTTCATCGCAGAGGCGACTGAAGGGGGCGTGGTTCCTCCCGTCCATGCGCCACTTCATGATGCAGCGCGCGCTCTTCAGTTCGTGCGGAGCAAAGCTACCGAATGGAACATTGACAAGAAACGGATCGCAGCGTCGGGGGGCTCAGCAGGCGCCTGTTCTAGTTTGTGGTTGGCCTTCCACGAGGATCTCGCCGATCCCAAGAGTGAAGATCCTGTTGCTCGTGAATCGACTCGCCTACTTTGTGCTGCCGTTACCGGTGCACAAACAACGCTGGATCCTAAGCAAATGCGAGAATGGACTCCCAATAGCCGTTACGGTGGTCATGCCTTTGGTTTCATGGGTGACCCTGCTCGCAAGTTATCGCAGTTTGAGGAGTTCTATCAGAAGCGTGACACCATCTTACCTTGGATCGCCGAATACTCTCCCTACGCATTGGTAAGCTCAGACGATTCGCCCGTCTATTTGTATTACAACGCTCCTCCTGCCTTGGGGCAGGATCAGAAAGATCCGACGCACACGGCTAACTTTGGAGTGAAGTTGCAGGAAGAATGCCGTGCCAAGAAAGTGGATTGCGAACTGTACTATCCGAATGCCAAAGACGCAAAGCACACTTCCGTTCAAGATTACTTGTTGGAGAAACTGTTGGCACCTTAACTATCTTCTGGTGCCAATGGATGAGTCATTGGATGGCATGTGAAAGGAAAAGAATTCGGACCTCATGGTTTCATCGATGCGAACTCTCATCGACAGGACTCCGCCGTTCTACCAACGGTTGAATGCGCTCATCGCGTTCAAAAGGTCGTTGGTAGATCCATTTCCTATCGCAATGGTTTTGGCCATCGTCTGGGGATGGCTGACCCTGGGAGGGAGCAAAGCCGCTCCAATACCTTCTGTTACCCAACAGACAAAAGTAGTCCGTATTCGCGGAGAAGTGGTGGACGAGCAGGGGCAGCCCGTTCCCCATGCAATCGTTCAGTACGAGCGAAGATGGAATCGTGAACCACTCGTTGCTCGCGCCAATGCGCATGGCTTGTTCATGATCGCGGTACCCATCGACGAGGATCGTGGCTCGGGAGTACTAGAATCGCATATCGTGGCAATGGATGCTTCCCAATCGAAGGTTGGGCGAGTCGATCATCATGATTGGTCCTTAAGCCTTCACAAAGTGTTTCGGATGGAGATCGCTCCTTTTCGACAATGCACGATTCGCGTGACGGGGAATGATCAGAAGCCTGTTGTAGATGCAGAAGTTCAGGCTATGTCCGAAGGGCACGCGATTGCAGTCGGGCGAACGAACGCGGATGGCACGGTGGTTCTCAAGTACCCATGGCAAACAGAGATTCAGTTTGTGTGGGGCTTTCGCGATGGTATTGGAAGTGATTTCTGGTTCCACCGCGAGCCCGCATCGCCGTTGCCCGATTCGATTTCATTGTCCTTTCGCGGTGCGGTTGAGGCCGCCATTCAAATTCTCGACACAAATCAAAAGCCCCTAGCTGATGTGGATGCATGGCTATCGCTTCAAACGATCCCTCATGGTCCCATGCGGGTGAGATCCCCTGTCTCAAGCGATCGCGAAGGATGGATACGGTGGCCGTGGATTCCTCGTGAGGGGCTCCAGGAGATCGACATTACGCTCATGCACCCAACCCATTTTGAAAATGAGCGACCGCAATGGAGCTATGATTCGCTCCATAAACCAATCAAGGTCACCATGAGGGAAGGAGCTCGTGTGGTGGTCGATATAGTCGATGAGGACAATCTCCCCATGGCGGATACGCTGGTGTTGGCCGAAGCGTTTGCCCCGACACTTCCAAGATCCAATGGAATGCAGTGCTATGGGATCACCGATCGCAATGGGCATCTCGAATTCCTCTCGATACCGGAGATGGCTGGTACACTCAAAGCTATATCTCGTTCGAGGGCTACCAAGCATGTCGAGTTCAAACCAGAACCCAAGGCACCAGTTACCTCTGTCGTGGTCGGCATGCGTTCCGGGACTCGCATTGGTGGATCGCTATCAGTGGGTGAGGCGAATGTGCCGGGAGCGGACCAGTGGATCGTCGTGACCCAGGTGGTCGATGGCCAACAAAAACATCATGAGTTCCTAAAGACATCGGAGTTGGGCGAGTTTTCCGTATGTGTTGAACCAGGCATCTACACGATTCGCGACACTTGGAACACGCAGCAAACCATGGTGACCGTAACCGATCAGGAAGCGATTCTCTGCGAATTTCATTGGGATCGCTGGCCATTGTGCAAGTATGTCGGTTCAATCGTAGATGGGAAAGGAAACCCCATTCGCGGCGCCCATATTCAATCGCTTTCTCTGGATTCGAATTTCCGAACGGGATTTCGTGCGACATCCGATAATGGTGGATTCGTAAGAGGGCAAAGAGCAAATGATCGATTGCTACTTTGGGCCACCGACGCTTCCTCAGAGCTCGCAGCATGGCACGATCTACAACAGAATATGGTGTCCTTTCAAGTGGTTCTAACCCCCGCAGTGTCGGTGAAAGGGAACCTTGTGGATGCTCAAGGAAGTCCGCGAGCAAACCAAGAACTTCGAATCATTTTCCAGCCTCTTCGCTATGAAGGCACTCATGATTGGATTCGATCTTTTTCCATCGAAGTGGTTTCAGACTCAGAGGGCAGGTTCCAGGTGCCGGGAATTCCAGTAGGTAGTCGCATCGAGATTTCGAGTGAAAGCATGCGATTGGAAAAAGTAGTCGAGCGGCCTGGGGTCTTGGATCTGGGAGCTTTATCGCAAGTACCTCGCCATTAGTGACGACGTTTTCCACTTGCCATCGACCGCAGGCAAAAGTGAATGGTGCTGCACAGTCTTTTCCACTGCCGCCTCCACTTTCCTCTCCACCATCAAATCTACTTGCCCATGTTGGTAGGGTTTGGTGAATTGCCTAGTGTGCTCAAGTTCTATTGCTTCGAGCCGAAAATGCTGATATAGGCCGAACGCGTCGAAAAGTCTCGCTGGGCAAACCTAAGAAGAGGAGCCTAGCGGACTTGCTGAAAATCATTGCGGGCAGGGAGGCTCGTTATGTCGGCTCCACAGGATAAAGTCCGAGAGTTCGTGCGGGTATGCATGGCCCTCGCTATCGCTTTGTGTTGTTTTCCCTTCTTTGCATGGGGAGGGCAAGCCACGGTTGAGCATTGGATGCGGCAACTCCATCATCCTCACGCTCAGGTTCGTCAAGAAGCTGCATTGCATCTGGCCGAGATGGGCAAGCAAGCGACCCCTGCTACAGATGCGCTGCTCCATGCTTTGGTAGATGCTGACGTAGATGTTCGCGTGGCGGCCTGCTATGCCATCGTCTGTGTACAATCCGATCCTGCGAGGTCGTTGCGTGGTCTCCTACCGCTGCTCGGCGATTCCAATGAACATGTTCGTTATTCGGCCGAATGGTCGATCGCACGACTGGCCAAAGAACTGGCCGATAGCCCCATCTTGCAGGATGCCCGCGAACTCAAAGTTCTCTTCGAGCAAGCCCAGCGAAGTTTGACCTTAATCGAACATCAAGCCAGGAATCGACAGGCGATTGATCTCGTTCTATCAAAGTTGGCTCTAGAGATCGGAATTCCAACGGTTTCGCCCGAACATCGCGAGTCGCAAGCTGAAGAACAAAGGGCTCGAGCCCTAGTGATGCAATCGTTCCAAGCTTTAGATGTGTTGGGGAAGTATCAGTTTCTACATCGGCTTGCAGATCCTGCGCAAGCCAGCGATGGTTTGCGATTGGAACTGCTACAGCAATTGGCCAAGGATGACCAAGATGGGATGCTGCGTTATGCCATGGCGAAATGGAATTCTCTAGGCGATGCGACCTTACAGTCTTGGATTCGTAGTAGAGCCTGGGACCAATCCTTGGAAGAGTATGAAGCTCGGTTGATTCGCTTTTGTCCACCCAACGATTCTATCGTAAGGGATCGTTTGCTGGGTTGGGCTACCGACGCAACACAGGCACTCCCCATCCGAGTCGCTGCAACGGAAGCAATAGGAAAAGGAATCTCCCAAGATGGCAAAAGCCAGCAGCAGATCGTGCGGATGATCATCGATCGCGGTCTCGATACCGAGTTGCGAGTCGCAGCCTTGGAGACTCTTGGCCAAGCGGGGGCCAGCGCCATTCAAGAAGAGGGTACGATCGCTCGAATTTTAGTGGAAGAAAAGGATGAGTGGATTCGAAGCACGGCCCTCGATACTTTCCGCAAAATTGCCTACGAATCATCGCAAGCCGGACCTTGGTTGGCTTCGCTTCTTGGTCAAACGAAACCAGACGACCTGTTGCTTATCGATTTGGTGCGAACCTGCAGCGCGTTTGGGCCTCGATGCGCTGCCGCCGTACCACATCTCATCGAACTTCATACGACGGTAGACCAAGAGACTCGATGCGAAATCATCGAAGCCTTTGGAAAAATACAGGCTCAACCCAGGCAGGTCGGTCAGCTTTTGGTGCAGAGGATTCGCGATAGCGAAGAGTCGGTAGCGGTTAAGAATCGCTGCGCTGCTGCGATCGAAAAGTTAGGCCCTGAAGCGATCCAAGAGTTGTTCGCGGCAATCGTTCCCGAGCATCAAGATGCGTATCCGAGCCTACTTCAGTCGATAGCTCTGCTTGGCCCTAAAGCCAAGGCGGCCGATCCTCTGTGTCGCAAGTTGGTGGATGACGCCACGCAATCATTGGAGACGCGTGTCGCTGCGGCCCATGCCTTGGGATCCATGCAATCGTGGGCGCAAGGTAGCGTACCGGTTCTTATGAAAAACCATTCCGAAGGACGCCCCGAACCGCTCCGCGCTGCTTGTCTTTTGGCGTTGGTTCGTATCGATCCAAGATCCGCTTCTCCATTTCTCGAAACTGAGATGGAGGACGAATCGCTCTTCATGAAAGCGCATCGTGCTTTCAGTTTTCATTTTGCGGGAAGATCGCGAGAGTCGTTCGACCGATTGATGGAGCTGGTTCAGGGTTCGGATGTTGACTTCATCGTGGAGAATATTTTGAGAGACATGGGTGATGTAATCGATCCATGGCTCTACGAAACGGCCATCGATAGTTCACGATCGCGCGACCAACGCATGTTGGCTTGTAAGTTGGCGTGCGCATCCAAGAATCCCGATTGGAAACGACTCCTTCTGTTAGCCAATGATTTTGAATACAGCGAAGACTTTGGTCTGTGCCTGGCAAGTTATTGGCATACGACCATCATGGAAGATCCAGGCAAATCGGTTGCAGCCATCGATACGCTGCTGGAAGTGGTAGAACGAGAACCACTCGAGCCGATGGGTAAGTTGCACGTCGTACAGTTGCTCACTCCCGATGGGCTTGGTGCGGGTGATGACGAAGAAGGTTGGAAAGGACTGACTTTGGCGACACCCGAATCGGCACAGAACCTTTGGCGCGCATCGCAACCCGTGGTGATGGCAGAAGCGATGCCGGAAGAGGATGCGTCGAAAGCCGTTCCCAGTGCACCCAAAAAACGTAGTCCGCCTTCACCCTCCGCTCAAGCAGGCATGCCTCCGGAATCCAATGCCGCGGCAAAATCCACAGAACTTGCGGCCATCGAAGATGGGCTTTATCCCGATCGGAATGTCGATGTTTTTTATGGGACCAATCGAGCTCGCGTGGAGCCCACCCAAGGAAAGCGATCCGAGTGGCAATCGCGATTGCATTGGTCGGGAATCTTGGGAAGTATGGCGACTTTTCTGGTATGTGGAATTGCTCTGTGGCGTACAGGAAGTCGAGGACTCGTTGTCTTTCCAATTGCCGGGATAGCGGCCCTGGTCCCTGCAGGACTCTATTCGGAATGGCTTCAAGACAAACATACGCAAAGGGTCGAATACGGTGGCACCTATTCTTCGGTGATCGAGTACGGAATGTGTTCCGTTTCCATTCCACCGATTCATAAGCCCGGTGGTCTCGAGTCTCCAAACTTGCTCAAGTTGGAAATCAAGATGGATGCCGCCAAACATGTCGTACTCCAAAGTGTGGAGCCGATGAGTCACGACGCATTTCATGAACAGCTTCAAAAGGTCCAGCAGCGACGAGGAAAAAACGTGCTGGTATTTGTGCACGGCTACAACGTATCGTTCGAAGATGCTGCTCGCCGTACGGCACAGATGGCTTACGATCTGCAGTTCCCAGGGGCTCCCATTTTTTATAGTTGGCCCTCTCAAGCCAATTGGTATGGGTATCGTCAAGATCAGGAAAACATTCAACTGAGCGTCGATCAGATCAAGCAATTTCTGACGGACATCGCCGAAAAATCAGGCGCGGATACGATCAATCTGGTGGCCCACAGTATGGGAAATGTTGGGTTGACGGAAGCTCTTCGCGAGATTCAAACGCAAGGGAATGAACCACGATTCAATCAAGTAGTGTTGGCGGCCCCAGATATCGATGCGGATGTTTTCTTAAATCGGATCGCTCCACAAATCGTTAGCAAAGCCAAACGCACCACCCTCTACACGTCACAATCGGACTTGGCACTCGTGGCTTCACGTTACTTCAACAACGGAACGCGAGCAGGCGATTCGGGAGAACGCATCGTGTTGTACCCCGGCATTGAAACCATCGATGCCACAGCGGTCGATAGCAGTCTACTCGGACATTCTTACTATGGAAGCAACATCAGCGTGCTCAGTGATTTGGGATCTTTGCTTCGCAACTTGCCCATCCAAAATCGTCACTATCTTCGCAAGATCGAAGAGGGACCCTCGGGGTACTGGGCCTTCGATCCCGTCCGAGTCGCCGAAGTCGACGACGATGCAAGTCTTCGCGTGAAGTGAGCTGAGAGTTGGGGATGCCTCAAGGTTTGAGGTATGTGTCATCGAGATATGGTTCGCGAGGAGTCAGGTTACACATCCGATGTGAAAAAGATGTCGGGCGTTATGTTTTCAGAGCGTGGCATCTCGGGAAATTTCTGCTTTTTCCGAAGAATCCTAGCCTAGTTCGGAAACATCCGTGGCCGATATTCGCTAAGGTAAATCCAGGGCCTGGGAGATGGCATTGACCGCACTGCCAGTGTCCAAGGATAAGTCTCTTAGCCAATTGATACACAGGGAAACCAAAGATGAATTCGGATCCAGTCAAGGAATTTGCAGGTAAGAAGGTTGCAGCGGGAATTTGCGCCATACTCTTGGGGTCGTTAGGGATTCACAAATTCGTTCTCGGTTTAACAACTCCCGGCATCATTATGCTTGTGATTACCCTTGTCACTTGTGGCTTTGGTAGCATGATCACTGGCATCATTGGTTTGATTGAAGGGATCATCTATTTAACCAAGAGCGACGAAGATTTTTATCAAACCTACGGTGTTGAGAAGAAGGGTTGGTTCTAGAAAGATTTCCAACCACAGCGATGCATCCTTACCTAAGTGATTTCAAGCACACCGAATGCGGAGGATGAATGATGGGTAGCCAAGAGAGTCGGCGGTGTTTCTTGGCCTCCACAGCATCGATGTCAACGATGTGGGGTTTGATTGGACCGAATGGATGGCTCCGTCCTGTTTCGGCGGCGGAGTCATCATCGGTGGTCGGTCCAATTCGATTTTCGTCCGAGTTAGAACCGTTGGTAGCTTGGTTGGAAACGACACCTCGCGATCGAATCGTTCCAGGGCTCATCGAAAAGATTCGCGGACTCCCTACCCTTTCTCTATCAGCGCTTATATTTGGCGGGGATTAGAACGTCCAACCGCGTGGCCAAACGTTGGCTTTAAATTTCACTCGGTATTGGTCGTTCATGCGGCCCACCAAGCTAGTCTTTCGGCAACCGATCGCGACTACGTCTTCAATAATGCGGACTATTTCGCTTGCCTCCAAGCGGAGGATGCCGAGCAAGCAGGAGACCGGCGATGAAGAAATCTCCCGAAATGCCCATCCGATGAGTTCTCTTGAAAGGCGCTCTGCGGGTTTGAAGAAGCGAATGGATGCCTACGTCGATAAGGCAGATCATTATGCACCGCGATGGTTCTCGGCATAGTTCGCGGGACAGATCTTCGAGGGCGCAAGCTCGGTATGGTCGTCGCGATTTCTTCGCGATAACGGCCCAAAGGCGATCCGTTGCCGGGCGCGTTTCGCTTGCTCGACACGATCGGTGGTCAATCGCTGGAACCCGTCGTTCGTTCGCTGACGTACGCATTGCTCAATCATGGTTCGGGTCCCAATCCCGCTGGGCAGGACCTCGATGCTGATCGTCCAGGGAAGGACAATTGGGAGTTCACTTCTCAGGTCTCGGATGCATGGACGCGAGTCGAGGCCAAGGCCGATCAAACGCGGGAATGGGTGGCGGTGTTGCATCAGTCCGATGAGCCCCAAGTCCGCGAGGCATTGCATAAGCAACTCAAAGCCTCTTCCCTTTCCTGGCAAACCCTCTACGACGGACTGTTTCTTGCATCGAGTGAGATGGTCATGCGCCAGAATGCGATTGTGCCCTCGCATGCGGTCACATCCACCAATGCCATGCATTATCTTTTTCAATCGGTGCGAGACTCCAAACTACGTCTGTGGATCATGATGCAGAACGTAGCCTTTGTCAGTTTGCTTCGAAAAGCTGCGGCAGATCGAGGTCAGCTTCGCGATGTTCATATCGAGTCAACTTTGCTAAAACTGAAGAACCAACGACCCCCGAGCATTTTCTGGCAGCGTTAGGCAAAGAGAAAGACCGCGTCCCAGATGGCCTTTTCGTTGCTCGAACAAGGAGCAACTCCCGACTCCCTTTTGGCGATGGCTCGCAATCTCGTCTTTTCCAAAGGGACGGACTCGCATGATTACAAATTCAGTTCTGCCATCTTTGAAGATTATTACCACGTGAGTCCAGCGTTTCGATCGTCTTACTTGGCCGGATGCACGCAGCGCTTCTTCACGGGTCCGCCGAAGCCGACACCGCCTTGTATCGTAAGGTTCGCGAACAGTTCGGAGCCTAGGGACCGAGCCCTTTGCAATGCGTACATTGCACTCCCGTCATCACTCAATTTCTCGAAGACCCGAACCCCTCGTAGTTGAATGGGTCCCTCGAAGTGAGTAATCTTCGAGAAGCGCCACCGCCTTGGTAAAGGACCAATGCGGCTAATCGGGATTACCGTTAGCGAAGTACTCGTTCATAGAGATCGACTCCAAGATGCTTTTTGGAAGTTTATGGCCGCGGTGTGGAACTATTGAGCGACCCGATGCATGAGGTGCATCGACTTTGAGGGAACAAAAGCCGATTGAAGGTCATCGGACTGCTGCGTTCTCGAATCAAGGCCATGAACCAAGAACATGCAACTTTGCCGGCGGATTGGATCCTCGGTTACATTCAATCGCGTGCAGTCATTATAGTAGCTAAGAAGCCTTATCGCCATGGGCATTCGCCATCCTGAAGATGTTCTGGTTGACCATGATGATGTCGATGAAGCCGAGCGGCAATCTCTTCGACTTTAGAACGGCTCGACAAGCAACGTCTGGCTTGAGAAGGATTTTTCCAGTGAATTATTGGCGCTGGAAACCCTTGCCTATTCATCGACGGGCTGGCGACGTCTGGCCGCTGAGGCCGAGCGAAAAGTGAAATCGATGAAGCTTACTCCGATCGCCTGTTACATTTTTAGCGCGTTCGGCTGGGTATCGTTCCGAATGGGCGCAAAGCAGCCGCATTATGCGAACAAACGGTCGGCTCCCACTGGTTGCGAGCCGCATTTTGGGGTGATACGTTGTTGTCGCGAGGATACCCCAAAAGGCCGAAGAGGTCTTGCAGAATGTACCCTGACAGATTTGCCTCGATACTTTGCCTTTGAGTGGAATCGCGTCTTGGTTCGCGAGGCTGCCGGGCATCGACAGGAGAGCTTGCGCGTCCTCCAGTTGCTGGAAGACTGAACATTCGATCGCGACATCAACGATTCGCCGCTCGCCATGCCGCATTATCGCTCATGGTGTGAAAATCGAGCCGACGAGGCTGAAGCACTTTGCATCGATGCGCATTCGCAATTTTTCGGTCAAGGCCGCAAGCGATGTGACTGGTCGCAACTATATTTCGTTGCCTTTAGTGTCCCAGAGTTTCAAGCATTGCGCACTGACCGTGGCCGCCATGGTTGCCGAGAGTCAAGGTGTGCAGGCCTCCCTCAGGACTATGCGACTGGCGATGTCGACTTTAGACGGCACCAATGGCGAATGATCGACGGAGTGCTCGCATGATTTCGGGCAGAAGTCATCCGTGCCGATAGGGACGCGATCGAAGGACTTTTGGCACAAGGGATTGCGCTCATTGGTACGCTTCAAGGCGTGACCTCCAGTCACGTCGAGGTCATCAACGGCTTCGACCGCAGTTTGAACCTATTGTACATTCGAGATCCGATGCACTGGTTTGGTAACCGGCCGCAAACTCGATCACCAAACGCCATGAGGAATCGGGTGGCTTGATTGCTTTGATCGCGCTCGATCGCATTGGGCAGATCCATATCGATGTCAACTGGTTGGATGAGGTCGGCGAGGCCTATTTGGATCTTCACGGGCCTGTACGACCGGCGATGAAAAAGGAGCGAAGCGAGCATTTGCGAAGATTCCCGATGAACATGAACTCTCCTCGAGACTCGCCAGATGCGCGAGGCGTCGTGTTGACTCCGAGAGATTACGAACAACGCATGAAAGACCGTCTGTTGGCAGAGGTTCAGGCCAATCGCGCCAGTCACTTGAGAATGTTGATGAATCAAATCGATGAAGAACATTCGCCACGTGTGCGCGAGATTGCTCTGCAACATCAAGCGACCCTTGGGGAATCATTCGTTCGATTGGTCACGACCCGTTGTTTGATGGTGGAGAATCGATGGAATGAGGCTTATGAGGAGCTTCAATCGCTGTGTCGCAAATTACCGCAAGTCGAAGAACTTTGGCGAGACTCTGCAGAAGTCCTGGAACAACTTGGACGTGTTGATGACGCTCGGTTGGCTCTTGAACGAGCTTTGGATATCAATCCCGAGGACCCAGGGCTCTATCAAGTCTTGGTGAAGCTACAAGAGTCGAGCCTTTCCTATGGCGAGCAACGGAAAGAGATTCTTCAGGCGGCCGAGGGACGTAAACATCAACGCGGATACTATCCTTCGCTCGTATCCCTTTTCGCCAGGGAAGGACTCATGACCTCGAGTATGAACATTGTCTAAAGCGTTGTATTCATTTCTTTCCGATGAATCCCTTTTAATACTATCAACTCGCCGATTGGTATCTTTATCAGGGACGCGAAGAGCTGGCCAAAGAGTGGATTGCGAAAGGGCGATCGCGAATGGGGCCAGAGGACTTAGCCTTGTATCGTTGGGAAGAATCGGCAGAGAAACCCGAGGATGCAACCGAGGTCCCTTCGCCCTCCAAGAAAGAAAACGAAACACCGCAAGATACGGTCGAATCCGAAATCACCGAACTCGGGCAAGAATGTACAAAGCTGGAGAGTTCTCAGGTCTTGCAGTGTCCTGCATTGGAAAAGCTCTTGGCCTATGAGAAACAAGAGCAGATGCGATGGTGGCAATCGGTTCGCTTTCGATCGATTGTTCTTCATCGCATTCTCGATGAAATGACTGTCCATGCTGATCGCAAGGAGCAACTGCTGCAGTGTCTCCGTCAAATCCTTCCCTTGCCGATCCCGATGGGAATTCCTGAAAAATATGTTTTGGCCGTATGCGATGGATTAGGGCAGCGCGATCTCACGCGAGAAGTGGCCTCGGTATTAGTCGGATGGATTCAGGAAGGATGCCCCAACTATCGCCGCTATCCTGCTCTCTTTTTTCACGTCGCTTATTTTCAGGAAGCGATGGGATTGTATGTTCAAGCAGAAGCGACTTTAAACGAGCTACTCGAATTGCATCCTGCCTATGCATCGGCATGGTATCGGAAGTCGCAAATCGAAATTCAGCGAATGGATTATGCATCGGCGTGGGATTGCCTAGCGAAAGCGGTTGAGATTGCTCCTGGTTTGATGGGGGCCCATTCGGAACTCGCCAAGCTAGCTGCGTATGTCAACGATCCGCGAGAGGTTGAGTACTGTTCATCGCTATTGCAGATCTTTCCTTATTCAAGGGCCAGGCTATTTGACGTTCTGGCTGCGATGCAACGTCACCGCCCAGCCGAGATACCAAACTTTCTGAACCGTATTGCCGATCGTTTCAGCAAAGAGGATCAATACTTGATCGAAGCAAGAACGTGCCTGGATACAGGAAACCTTGAAAAGGCATCGCAACTGTTACATCAAATCGACCGTAAGCAGGTACTGGAAATGCAGTACCAGTGGCTAGCAGTCGATTTGGCAATCGCGCAGCAAAATTATGCTCAAGCCATTTCCGTTCTCAAAGAGATGGCGAATTCCAATCCGGACGATCAGGATATCGTCGATCAACTGATGAGGTTGTTGCGGCATACGGATTTGAAACAGGCGGCCGCGATGGCGATGGAACAGATTGCGAAGGGGAGTAAATTGCCGGTGGTTGCTTTAGCGGCCATCGAATCGGAGGTGGATCCTATCGCCAAGATTGGCAGCATCGTTGCTAATCAGAAAGGGGACGATCGCGATGCGATGGTCATCGCGTTTCATTCAGCCCTAAGTGGGCCTCAGCAGATGGGGCACTATGTACGGTTTCTCGAATGGAGTTGCAAAGAGTGTCCGCATCTGGTGGATCTTCGCGAAGCATTGGCCATTCGTCTATCGATCCGAAACGAAGACAAGCGAGCGATCACAATTGCGGACGAACTTCTCTCGCAAGATCCAGAGAACCCACGTTGGATACGGCTCAAGGGAATTGTGGTTCAAGACACCAATCCGCAGCTATCGGTAGAATTGCTCCAAAAGGATTTCGATCTCACGCGCAATATCGATTCGCTCACTCGGATGGCTCGCGGATACCAGCTTATGAATAAGTTGGTCGAGTGCCGTAAAACCTACCTGCAAGTGCTAGATGTCAATCCTCGCGAAACGATGGCCATCACGAATCTATCCTATAAATTTAACCATTGCACGCCGGAGTTGTTCGCCAAGGCTTGCGATGCTTTGCAGCATGGGATGGGGCATGACGATCAGTACTTCTTGGTTGTCGCCGTAAAGCTAGCCGTGCGATTGCGTCGACAAGTTCCAAGCCAGTGGATCGAGATTGCGATGAAACGGTTGGCGGTGATTCGTTCCGAGGGAGGCTTTGATGATGAGGATGCGCGCTTGCGGGAGGCGATCTATGCATGGCAGCACGTGCATCAAGTTGCCAAGAAAGATCGCGTTCGCCTCGCCGGGATTTTCGACCCCTGGCAGGCTCTCTGGGTCTGGCCTCGAACCAAGTGGATCCCGAAGTCCTGAGGCACGAAAAGGACGATCTATTTCATAACCCGAAGCGTTCGTTTTGAAGTTGCGCTTATCAGCGTTCGGCGTCCAGAAAGCCTTGGTTTTCACAACCCGAAGCGTCAGCGAGGGACTGCATGTCTCATGCCACGAAGCGTTTGGAAGGGACGTCTTAGAGAAGCCAAAAACACTGCATAATTCGTCCCTCGCGCACGCGTCGGGTTGTGATAACAATCAAATGCGCAACTTAAAAAACGTCAGCAAGCGACACTCGCGTCATTCGATCGACGACCATACCTTGGCACGTTTAGCACCTCCGGCATTTCGATTTAGGCAAAAAATAAGGGTCAAAAAGATGTCAGAGATCAAGACATAGTCTGGTACCAATCGTTCATGTGGTTCCGTTTTTCTACTTCGATCCTCGGATTACGTTTTTCGGTCCCCGACGATCCCGAACGCACTTGCATATTTTTGCCCCACATTTTTTTGCCCTGAAAAATCAGTTCTAGGCGTGAAGGTTGCTTATGAAGTGATCACAACCCGAAGCGTAACTTACGCGTCGGGTGTGATAGTACTCAATAACGCAAACTCAAAGCTTACGATTTCTTTACGAGCGAGCATTGAGACGGCCAGCATGGACGGCCTCGATGAGTTTGGTGAGGACGGTCAAGATGAGCAGGCCGAAAGCCCAGATGCCTGCTGTGATTTTCCATTCGACAAGGCTCGGGGCATACTCGACGATCTCATGTAGCGTGGATGGAATGAATCCAGGGATGACGAGCCCCATTCCTTTCTCGATCCAAATACCGACGATGCATAAGAGGCATGCAAGTACTCGCACATAACCTCGTTCCAAGGCTGCAGGAAGGAAGAAGAGGATCGTTCCTGCAAGGTTGAGTCCGATCGCCGTCCAGATCCAAACCACCAAGCCGGAAGCTCCATGCGTCCCAAAAAACAAGTAGCGCGCCGAAGCCGCGTGTCCACTGCCCGTGTAAAACAAAGTAAAGAGCTCACTGCCGAGCATCAGAAGGTTGATGATCATCGAAACGCGAATGATCTGTACGAGCGTTTGTGCGGGACGAGGCGACCATTCCCAACCACTACACAAACGCAACGCGCGAAGTACAAGCAGAATGAAGGCAGGGCCGCTGACGAAGGCGGAGGCGAGGAATCGAGGAGCAAGAAGAGCCGTATTCCAAAAAGGACGTCCGCCCAACCCACAATAGAGAAAGGCTGTCACGGTATGGATACTGATGGCCCAAAGGATGCTCAGAAAGACAAACGGTACATACCAAAGGGGATTGGGACGTCGCCCCAGATATTGCATGTAGAGCATGTAACCCACGATGTGAAGGTTGATGACGAGGTAGCCATTGAGCACGATGATGTCCCAGGTCAACATCGAAAGAGGCCAATTGAATTTTCCAATCCCTGGGATCAAGTGCCAAAAGCGATCAGGACGACCAAGGTCAACCACAACGCTCAGCGTGCTCATGAAAATGGCTGCGATGGCGACCGCTTCTCCAATGATGACGAGATGGTGCATTTCCTCGTCATCATAGAGATAGGCAGGAATGACCATCATCACTCCCCCTGCCGCGAGTCCTACGCAGAAGGTGAAATTGGCGATGTACAATCCCCAGCTCACATGATCGCTCATGTTGGTGACGATCATTCCATCGCGGACTTGAACAGCCCACGCATTCGCCCCAACCAAAGCAATGGCGGTGAGCAAGATCATCCAACCGTAGAACATCCATCCGCCATCGGTCGCTACGCCGAGAGCCTTCCAGAGGAAACGAGGATACGATCGCAGCAGACTTGCGTGCGGGATGCCAGACGGGGAGATCGGCGCACCGGCGGTATCGTCGATAGGTGTTTGTATCGAAGCCATATCGCTGCTCGGTCTCACTTGTCGAAGAAGTAATAGAAGCGAGGCTTGGTGCCCAATTCCTCTTTGAGAACAAACGTGCGTTTGTTCTCCAGCACCCAGCGGATCTCGGATTGTGGATCGAGAATATTGCCGAAGACGCGCGCTCCCGTTGGACAGGCCTCAAGACATGCGGGCATGCGACCTTCTCGAGTTCGATGCAGGCAAAATGTACACTTTTCCATCACCCCCTGCGGACGCAATCGATTGGATAGATAGCCTTGATTGGGGTTGATCTCTTCGGTGGGAATGGTCGGCTTTTCCCAGTTGAAACGGCGAGCATGGTATGGGCAGGCCGCTTCGCAATAACGGCATCCGATGCACCAGTTGTAGTCCACCACAACGATGCCGTCTTCTTCCTGCCAGGTAGCTTCGATCGGACATGCTTTTACACAAGGAGCGTTCTCGCACTGTTGGCATTGAACCGGCATATAAAACTTGTCCGGCTGCGGAACCGGATGATCATAGTTCGCATCACCTTGCTCGAAGTCGATGCCACCCATCTGCATCTCAAAGACGCGAATGTAGGAGTTGTTAGTCTTGCGATCGTGATTGTTCTCGAGGTGGCATGCTTCGGCGCATTTGCGGCATCCAATGCAGATGCTTAAGTTCAATGCATAGGCAAATTGGACGTTCTCGTTGGGCTGTGGATCATGGATCGTGATATCGATACCACGTTCCTTTTTGCAATCTGCTTCGATCTGTTGGAAGATGGCCTGCTTCTCATGGGGCTTCAATTCGCGATAGTGTTTCTGCAGAAACTCATCGACGTTCATCTCGGCAGCCCACTCGGTCAAGGGCCGCAGCGCTGTTGCCCATGCGGCTAGCCCCAGGGTGGCACCGCAAGCTTTCATGAATCCTCGACGGCTGTTGGGTTCTTGGCCCAGGATCGGCATACTGCCGGAAGGATTAGTGGTCATGCGATGTTCCTCCGACCGATGACGCTGGTTTGAACCGATCGTTCGGTGGTGCAACAGGGTGAAACTTTGGATAGTTGGGAACGTGAGGATCGTGACAATGCAAACAGTGGTTGCGGATCCGGTCGCCACGTTCCAGGTCCCAATAACCCGACATCCCTCCATGCGCTCCGTGTTCATAGTCACGATACTGCGGTCCATGGCATTGAGCACATAACGTCATCGATTCCTCGAAGTTCACTTTGCGACCATCGGCCAGTTTGAGCGAAGCATAGTCATCGTTCGCATTGTGGCAGCTGACGCATGTCAATTGGCTATGGGAGAATCGCATGCGTTGATGGTATTCATCGAGCTGGCTCGCCTTATTGGTTTCGATTTGAGCTGGTCGAAGGTTGTGGCAGGCCGCGCAGGCCAGTGTCCCTTCTCGCGTGGGTGCCTGGCTAAGATCCGATGTGCTAGCCGAGGAGATCTGAAAGGCTGTACCCCGGATGGGAGGCGGAAGACGAACGACGGTCTTGAATCGAGTCGAAGGTGGCGGTGCGCTCGATTGCGGGTTCGTGGAACGCGACGATTCCGATGGCGACTCTTTGCCGCAGCCGATCATTCCGATTGCCAAAGCTAGGCAAATGCACCAGCGGATCGCATTCACTCCACAGGTTTTCAAAGGCATGGTTGTCTGTGTCCGGCTTGCGAATCGAGCTTGCAAAAGGAAACGGCTATTGAGTTTATCGACATCCGCGATTCAAATCAAGAATTGCAGTTCTTTTATTCTTGAAATCGGCCGATGAATGGGATAGGTTACGGCTAGCAAGGGGCAAGCGTCGAGTTGGCAAAGTCTCGAATTGACAAGATCTCGAAGTGGCAAGATCTCGAAGTGGCAAGATCTCGAATTGGCAAAGTCTCGAAGTGGCAAGGGGATGACAAGGATGCACAGGAGAAAAATCGGTGTGGATCAGTAGCTTGGTGATAACCCTTCACGACGCGGATGGGGAAGTGAACGACGGTGTGCTCCACGCGCTGCGCTCGATCTCCGCTTTCACACTCGGCGATTGCATCGGTAAGCGGTTGCCTGTTGTGGTTGAAGCGACCGCGGAGGATTCTCGCTATTGGCATGACTGGATTGCATGTCTTCCCGGAGTGGCATCGGTAGAAGTTGCGTTCGTCAGTTTTGAGGATGTGGAATCGAAGGAGAAGGTTACCTAGTTATGTCCAATCAAGCGAGCGAAGTGGGTACATCCCCAGATCGACGATCGTTCTTGCGAGTTGCTGCGATGGCAACGGCTACTGCGCTGGCCCGAGGAGATGGATACACGCAAGGTGCGATGACGCAACAGTCACCTGGAACGGTTCCGCCAGGAGGGAATGACCTGCCGATCTTGGAAGGTGTGACATGGAATAAGGCTCCTTGCCGCTTCTGTGGTACAGGATGTCATGTGATGGTTGGAGTTAAGAACAACCGCGTGGTGTCTGTCACGGGAGATCGTCAAGCCGAAGTGAACAAAGGCTTGCTCTGTGTCAAAGGCTATCACGTCGGTATGGCGCTCTATGGTGAAGATCGACTGCAAAAGCCGATGTTACGTCGCGATGGAAAGCTGGTCGAAATCAGTTGGGAGGAGGCCATTGACGTGATTGCTCGTCGTATCGCGGCCAACCCTTCGCGATTTGCCCTTTATGGATCTGGGCAATGGACGATTCCCGAAGGGTATGCTGCGAACAAGTTCATGAAGGGTGGATTGTCGAATAATCACATCGATCCCAACGCTCGTCTTTGTATGGCCTCGGCCGTGACGGGATATATCAGCACATATGGTGTGGATGAACCTTACAATTGTTATGACGACTTGGACCATTGTGACACCTTGATTCTGTGGGGCAATAATTTTGCCGAGATGCATCCGGTGCTTTTCAGTCGCGTTGTAGATCGCCGTCTACGGGGGCAGAAGGTCGAGTTGATTGACCTGACTACTCGGCATACGCGGACAAGCCAGCAAGCCGATCATGTTCTGGTTTTCCAGCCGCAATCGGATCTCGCCATTGCGAACTGCATTTCACACCAATTGATCGAGCGAAACGCGTGGGATCGCGAGTTCGTCGAAAGATATTGCAATTTTCGAGGACCAGGACAACCGCAAACTCTCAAAGGCGAGTCCATCACCTTCGAGCAATTTCGTCAATCGGTTGCTGAGTACACCATCGAGAAGACTTCTCAAATCAGTGGTCTTTCCGCGGAACAACTGAAATTGTTGGGGGATCGATTCGCAGATCGAACGCGGAAAGTTTTGAGTCTCTGGTGCATGGGGGTGAACCAGCATACGCAGGGAACAGCGATGAACAACCTGTTGCATGCCATCCACTTGTTAAGCGGACACTTTGGCAAGCCGGGTGATGGACCCCAGTCGCTCACCGGTCAACCTTCGGCATGTGGTACGGTTCGCGAGGTTGGCACGCTGGCGCACGCCTTGCCTGGCGATTTGCGAGTCGATGATGATAAGGGTCGGCATATTGCTGAAGAACTTTGGAAGCTGCCAGAGGGAAGGATTCTAGCCACTCCTGGCTACCATAGTTTGCTACTTTGGGAAAAGTTTTGCACTCCATCGAGCGAGCCCTCGGCGATCGACACGGTGTGGGTGCAAGTTACTAATCCAGGTCAATCGTTACCACATTTGGAAAAGCTCTTCCTTGGAAAGAAGAAGCTCGAAGACAAATTCTTGATCGTTTCGGACGTCTATCCGACAGCGACCACACAATTGGCTGATCTCGTTTTGCCGTCGGCCATGT
>JAXMBN010000057.1:0-27925 GCA_046349875.1 Pirellulales bacterium | reverse complement strand
TGGGGATCAGCAAGCCGCAAAATCAGGCTGACGCGTGTGTCTGGAAATAGTGCCATGAATCTCCTCCGCTTCCTTACTCGCCCCATCTCCTCAAACCTTACACGGTCCGACCAGAAAAAGGTAAATATTGGCTGGCGTTCCAATGATCTTCCTTTTCCGAGTCTCAAGGCATGGCGAGATACCCTGGGTTGCCAGGAATTCGATGCTTTTTTTCAAGGGGATGGGGCCTTATACTAGAGCTTCCCTTCTCCCCTGCCTCCCCCCGCCGCCGAGGCGCTCCATGCGCATCTTCTTTTCTTCGCTTGCATACAGTTTGGCAATCGCTTGGATCGCCTGCGGACTGGTACCGCTTGAGTCTTGGTCCCAATCTCCCAATCCATCAGAGCCTCAAGTCGCCCCAACCGCTGACAAGACGCTTCGTGATCATTGGGACAAACAACTCGAAAGCAAGTTTCGCCGCAAGATCTTTCCCCTGCTAACCCATCCCGAAAAGGGTTGCGTCGATTGCCACCGGACCGAAGGAACTTCCCAACTAGTTCTCACCGGGGATGCACGCCAAGACCTCCAGACCCTTTTGGATGAGCAATACCTCAAATCCAAAGGTGTCGACACACTTCTCAAACGCGTTGTAACCACTCACGACTCCAAGCGAATGCCCAAAGATGGAACACCCTGGTCCCCGCGCGACATTCAAAAGTTGAAGACCTTCCTTCATTTTGTAGAAGACACCGATGCCTATCGTGGCGCAGCCGATGAACGATTCCCCTCTTCCTTACTCGAGCCCTTTCCACCCAAGTCTTCTACCACTCCTTCCGACAATCAATTTCTTTCTTACTGGCAATTGCGAAACAAGATCCGAATCCTGTTTGAAGACGATTGGGTTCGTGGCGATCGCGATCTCTTCGCCGAGAACATCGCCCTCTTTGGAGGCGCAGACTTCAAGACCCGATTCAACGAATCGCAACAAGCTTCGGCAACCTTTCTCACAGGCATCGAAATGCTCTCGCGTGATGTCTCGCAGCAAGCCTTCGACCTAAAACGTGGTCCGTTTCGTGGATGGAATGTCCCTACCGATCCACTTAACAGCGAAAACACCTCTGTTTATCGCGATGCCATTCAACGACTTTATCAACACGTCCTCTATCGACCTGCCACCTCCACCGAGATCGATTCTGCATTGAGTCTTCTTCAAAACATATTTGCTCTCGATGAAGTGATTCGCGTTCGCGATGAGGAGCTCGTCTTCCAACTGTTGATCACAGATCCTGAAACGCAGTGGACCGATTCATCGGTGATTCGCATTCCCATCTCCGGCGATCCACTACAGGTTCGGCAAGAATTGCTCGATCAGAAAGATCCCCATCCCGAAGAACCCGGCCCCGATTCGAATGGTTCTCCGTCGCCACGTTCGATGCGGCGACGCCTATTGGATCCGATCACTCTCCATCCCAAAGTGGCTACGCAACGACTGGTCATCCACAACATTGACACGCAGCGCAACGTCTCGTTTGCTGGCTTGCGAATCTATCGCGATGGAAACCCAATCCAATCCATCCCCGTCGATGCGCCTCAGGTTGAGATCGAAGGAGCATGGCAGTTGGTGGAAGCGGATGGCTTCAAGAGCTATGAAGACAAGAACCAACACAAAGGCCAAAGTTCGATTCAAGTCCTCTTGGATGTAGAACAAGAAGGCGAGTATCAAATCGAGTACCTATGGCGAGCCGACCCTCGCAACGATGTCCGTGTCCTCGTGGAGATCTTCAGCCCCTTGGCCGGCAATCGTTTAGCCTCCCCTGCCCTGCTCCCGATACCACCTCTCGGTGAAGCCCACTTTGCATTTGATTGCAGCAATGATGCCGAGCCTTTTGTGAGCCCCAAAGCCATCTTCCAGTTTTCAGAGCAGGGCGCGGTCGAAATCTCGAATCGAGGAACTCTCGACACCGTTACCGCCGGGGCAATCGAGTTCGTCGAGTCCAAGTCAGATCAGATTGGTTTTATGATCGACAGCAAGGAAGCCCAAGGCAACGAAGCTTGGGAACGCTATGACGAAGGACGCTTCAAAGCCTATAACGTCAAGGGAACGAAAGTGCATGACAACAACCAGCACAAAGGGGAACGTTCACTCGTTTATCAACCGGTCACCAAAAGAGAACAAGGATGGAATCCCGAGACTTCCTATCGTTTGCGAGTCTATTATCCCGGCAAGAAGGATCAAGAGATCCAAACACCTCTCCATATACGCGCCCTATCCTCTTCGCCGATCACGCAAATATCGTACCCATCACTGGGCAAATCGGATGCCATCGTCCGAATCGACGCATCGCGCAGCTTCACGACCGATCACCATCCATTGCAATTCACTTGGAAGCAGATATCGGGGCCAACCATTCCCAATTTGGATGAACATGCATCTTCCCTTGAGTTTGCGGTCCCGCGTCGAAAGGCCCACGACGTTGCGTGGACATCGCTTTGTGCCGCGCTCCTGCGTCATCCCGATTTCCTCTTCGTACGCCCACCTTCATTGGATCTGAAAGATTCACACGCCCATCTTGATCGACTGCGCTTGGTAAAGATTGCGCTCGACCTTGTTGGCCGTCCTCCCACTCGCCAAGAATGTGAACAACTTCTGCAAGGGGCTTCTCTTGAAACTCTCATCGATCAGTATCTCGACTCCCAGGAGTTTCGCGACTTCTACTTTCATCGGATCCGGTTGTATCTCGAAAGCCAAGGGTCCGAGGTGCAAGACGAACCGGTGCGGCTCTGGTGCTACATTGCGTTTCAGAATCGTCCCTTCCAAGAGATTTTGACGGCAGATTACACGGTGAATACGCAAATGGAAAAGATTGCGCGTCCACCTCACCATGGAAAGACCGGCGTTCTCACAACCCCCGGTTTCATCCAAGGTAAACCTGGATTGCCGCACTACAATTACGCGGCTCAAGTCGCCATGCTCTTTTTGGGTTTTGTCTTTGAAGTACCTCCCGATATCGTCGAACTTCGCGAAGGTATCACGGCCCTAGGTACCACCGACCCCAATTCCGTTTGCTATAGCTGCCATAAAATACTGACACCTTTGGCCTTTCAGCGTCTGAATTGGGACGACGATGGCAACTTTCGGCTCAAGAATGAGGATGGCCTTCCAATCGATGCAAGCGATCAACAGGTATCGGAAGACTATCCGTTCCCAGGAAATGGTTTGGAAGCTTTTGCAACGCAAGCCGTTCGAAAAGAGCGGTTCTTCCGAACGATGTTCAATACGCACGTCCACTTCTATTTTGGACGGCCGATGCGTTTTCGCGAGGACGAGCGCGTTCTTTACAAACGTCTATGGGATGAAACGCACGCATCGAACTTTACGATTCGCTCCTTGATCCGTTCGATTGTCACGTCACCGGAATACTTGCAACGCGATTCCTCCGATCGTGAATCGATACCTCGATTGTCCATTCCCTCCTTACCACCTTCTGCAAGGTAGCGAAATGACACGCACTCCATCTTGCCAAGTCGAAAGCGAAGTCCAATCCTCGGGCCTTTCGTCGTTGCAGCCACCGATGCCAACGCGTCGTCGTTTCGTGCAACAAACCATCGGTTCGATCGCGGGTCTTACCTGTGCTGATTTCCTCGGCCACTTCTTTGCTTACGGAATGCCCGAGGAAAGCAAGGCCACCCGCATGGCTCGTGATGCCACCCGCGCGGCCGAGAATCCAAAGTTTCTCATCTATTGGTATCTCGAAGGAGGCTGGTGTGGATACGACATGTTCAATCCGGTCAATACCGAGAACAATGTCGTGAAACGTCTCGAAAAGATTTCCGACGAACGCTACCGCGTGCTCCCATGGGGACAAGATGATTACTCCATCAAGACGCATGGCAACATTCGCTATGGGTACTTGGCAGAGCCAGGCAAAGATCTTTTTCCCGACATGGCCGTGATCAGTTCTATGCATACCGGTTCTGGGCACTCCCGCGATCGCCTCAAAGTCCACATGGGGGAGTATGCCTTTAAGCAGACCGAGGAGCGTCAAGAAGATGAACGCTCGGTCATGCAAGCCTTTTGTGAAGCGGTGGGACAACCCTACGTTCTCCCCAACCTGTCATGGCACTGGTGGCTCTCCGATGGTGAACTCAACGAAGTCCAATATACGGGCAAGCGAGGATACTATCACGCGCTGGGTCCATCCCACGCTCACACCATCTATGCGGGAACGCCGGATAAACTTCGACGACTCCTGTTGCGATTGGAGGAAACGTCAGGCGATCAAGTAGCTGCCAAGGTAGATTCGTTCCTCGACTCGGCGCATCAACATATTCTGCAAGACGAGAATATCGATGCCGTCCGCAGTTACCATTCGGCTCGCGAGATCTACCTTCAATTGGCTCGGCGCGGACGAACTCTTGATCGGTCGCAGTTGCAACAGCTATTTAAAGATGCTGAACTTCGCGAACGGTTTGGTATCACCCCCAAGGATGAGTTGATCACCTATCGAAGCGTGAATGGCAACAAGGCTCGCAGCAAGTTTTCACCAAACACGAACGTGCAAGCCATGATGAGCTACGAGATGATGCGGCGAGGATATTCATGTGGGTTCTTCATCGAATCGCGAGATGTACGCAGGTTCGATTCGCACAACAATCGCAAAGCCCTTTGGAAGGATGGGCAACCGGTGGGGAACAAAGATCAAACCGAAATGATGAAGGTCGATCTGTGGGATCCGTTGCACGCTTTGGTCGATCTCTTAAAGAATACCGAGTATCGCGATACCCAAAGCTCGCTCTTTGAACATACCAACATCGTGATCACTTCCGAGTTTGGACGATCCATTCATGGCAATGTCGATGGGATCCTTGCCAAGAAAATCTCCGAAGCAGAAAAGGCATCCGAGATTGGCGGCCAGGATATTAGCGCACACTGGCAAGTGACTTCCTGTGCTTTCCTGGGTGGAAAGGTGCGTGGCAATACTCAGTATGGTCGCGTGGGAGAAGCAACCTTGATGGCGATCCCTATCATGCCCGATGGTCAGCTCGATCCTGCTTACGATCCCACGACAGGTGAACTCCGCCCTGAGCATTCCAAGCATCCCGAATCATTCATTCCCAATCATGGAGACGTCTATGCGACGGCGCTTCTGTTGAGTGGAATCGAACCCAAAGGACGTGGCCGCAATCAACGACCGCCTCTCTCCTTTGTTGCATCCTAGGCTCCGACCGAGCTTTATAATTTCTTCCTTGGCTTGAGTAGCAACGATGATGGTACGATCAAAATGGTTGGTTCGACTGCAGCGAGTCGCCACGGCGGTAGGAATTTGGGTAGTACTTGTCGGTATTGCCATTCCTTCGGTCTCTGGTCAAAAAGTAGCGACCTCGAAACCCAATGTGCTGTTCATTGCCATCGACGATCAGAATGATTGGGTCGGTGCTTTTGGAGGACATCCACTCGCCAAAACACCCCATCTAGATCGACTTGCTCAACGTGGCACGGCCTTTCTCAATGCACATTGCCAAGCACCATTGTGCAATCCATCGCGCACCAGCCTGATGCTGGGCCTTCGTAGTACCACCACCGGTATCTATGGACTCTCGCCTTGGTTTCGCACCTTGGATGAATGGAAAGATCGAGTCGCTTTGCCACAACATTTTCATGCGCACGGCTACAAGACGATGTCGACAGGCAAGATCTACCATGGTGGAGCCGGTGGCCCGAAAGAGAGGCTACGCGAGTTCGATGTTTGGGGCAATGCTGGTGGCCTGGGAGCCAAACCTGATAAGAAATTGATTGGCCCCACTCCCATGGGCAACAACCCTCTCATGGATTGGGGTGTCTTTCCTCATCGCGATGAAGACAAGGGTGACTATCAAGTTGCCACTTGGACTATCGAACAACTGCGACAAGCCCCTAAAGACCAACCATTCTTTTTGGCGGCGGGTTTCTTTCTGCCACACGTTCCCTGCTATGCCACACAGCCCTGGTTCGATCTTTATCCAGATGATGACTCCGTCCTCCCTCGCGTTCTTCCCGAAGACCGCAGCGACACGCCACGATTCTCGTGGTATTTGCATTGGGAATTACCCGAACCTCGATTGAAATGGGTTCAAGAAAATCACCAATGGCGCAATCTCGTTCGCTCGTATCTCGCTTGCACCAGTTTTGTCGACGCGCAGATTGGTCGCATTCTCCAAGTATTGGATGAAACAGGACACGCCGAAAATACCATCGTGGTCGTCTGGGGAGATCATGGTTGGCACTTGGGCGAAAAGGGGATTACTGGAAAGAACACGCTGTGGGATCGAGGAACCAAAGTCCCCTTGATCTTTGCAGGTCCTGGTATCGCCGCTAGTGGTCGCTGCACGCAACCGGCAGAGCTGCTGGACATATACCCTACCTTGATCGAACTTTGTCAACTCACCGCAAGAGAGGACCTGGAAGGGATCAGTTTGGTTCCGCAACTGCGCAACGCTCAATCGATTCGCACGCGTCCTGCAATGACGTCCCACAATCAAGGCAATCATGGGATTCGCAGCGAACGCTGGAGATTCATTCGTTACGCCGATGGAACGGAAGAGCTCTACGATCATGAATCCGATCCCAACGAATGGACGAATCTCGCATCGCGTCCCGAGTATGCGAAGGTACTCGAAGATCATCGAAAATGGCTCCCCAAGATCGATGTGCCTCCGGCTAAGAACAGCGCTAGTCGTGTCCTAACCTATGATCGTGCAACCGACGAGGCAGTTTGGGAAGGGAAGACGGTTCGCCGCACTGATCCTATTCCCGAATGAGTCTTCCATGCCCTTCGCCGCGAAGGGGAACAAAGTCGTGCCAAGCAAATCCATCTCCCAGTCTCGGATCGGCTGCGAATTCGAGATGGAGAATGCGGCGATGCAAGTTCGTTTCTGGATGACTAGGAAGGCTGCTATGAACCAATAGCGGACGCATCACAAAGACATCTCCCGCGTCCACATGGATGGTTCGCGCTTCCGCTTCGAGCAAGCGGTCCATCGACTTTTGACGATGCGTTGCAGGGATCACTCGCAGCGGCCCATTTTCATCCATCATGGGATCGAGATGAATACGAAGAGTCACCATTCTTTGAAGCAAAGACTCGGGAGCTTCCACGTGAGGCACTCCCGCTTTTACAGTCGGTTTTGTAAAGGAGCTCGAATGCCCCACGTGCGACTGCACAGCAATGGTAAGGTCTTGATGCCAAGGAAGAGCCCAGGATTTTAAAGGTGGCTTGTCGAAGTAGAGACCTCGTACCAGTCCGCAAGAAACGCCTAAAACTTCCATAAGCAGCGTTTCAAGGCAATCGACTTTCCAGCAAATCCGTGTTGCAGGAATCAATCGCAACAAATTGCGTCCCCCGACGACGCTTCCTTGCCCCTCGAGCCGTTCGGCAGGATCGAGCGTTGATGCTAAGCCAACATCGATGGCTCGCTGAAGCTGCTCCAGAGCATCTCGAGAATAGACCTGCTTGAGAACCGAGTAACCAAGATCGCGAAGTTCTTCCAAATTCTTGCTCAAGAGCATCACGCGAATAGCCTTGAATGAAAGCGGCGAAGCCTGCGAACGATCAGTATCAGCCAACTACGGAGATTGAAGTTGCGCATTTGATTGTTATCACAACCCGAAGCGTCAGCAAGGGACTGACTTTTGCAGTGTTTTAGGACTCTAAGCTTCCCAACGCCTATTCTCATAATAGCGCAACTCTAAATCTTAAAGATCGGCATTATTAGGGCAAAAAAATGCCAATGATGTCATGAGCGGCGAGATTTTTGCCCCATCATCTTCTTGCCCGTATCGAACAGCCGAACCATGGCTTCAATTGAGAAACTCGACCTCGCCCGTCGAGACATCATAGAAGGCACCGACGATCTGAATTTTTCCTTCCTTCTGAAGATTGCGCAAGATTTCGCTCTCCTGCAAAATCGTCTCGATCGAGAATCGCGTATTCTGTTTGCCAACGTGCGTGACATAGTCCTCGCGCGCTTCCGGGAGAAGTCCTTCGTACCATTGCTGCGATGGGGGCTCGAACGATTCCTGGATACGATGCACCACAAAATCCAAGTGGCCCAAGCCTGTATCGGTCTTTAAAGCCGCATGTTTAACAGCTGCCGAAACCGCTCCGCACCGTGAATGCCCCATCACAACCACAAGCTTCGCGCCTGCAACAGCACAACTGAATTCAATGCTTCCGAGCACCTTACGACCGATCACATTGCCTGCGATGCGCACGCTGAATACATCTCCAAGTCCAAGATCAAAGATCAGTTCCACGGGGGTACGTGAATCGATGCAACTAAGGATCACGGCCAAGGGATGCTGGCCTGACGATGTGGATTGCATTTGGCGGCCTAGATCGCGAGTGAGTTGCTGACCTTTTCGAAAACGTAAGTTGCCTTCCCTGAGAATCTCTTGCACCTGGGAAGGAGTCATCTGGTCTTGCAAATCGCGAGTCGAATAATCGACATAAGTAATCTGATCACTGAGGTCATACTTGTCGCGGAAACCAGAGAGGCTCACTTGGATCCCACGAGCTGGACCAGAGACATTCTTGAATTGCTTGAGCAAACTTAAAACGTCGGGATCGATATAGTTGGTACTGCGTCCATCGATCAAGACATGCGTCCCAGGCTTCACTCCTTCCAAGGATTTTTCGATGGATGCGCGATTGAGAAAGCTCACTTGATTGGCCAATTCGATGCGCGTCACTTCACCTGTCAGGTGCTTCTCCACAACCCGTTTTACGGGCGATCTCATGTTGCTGGAAAGCACAAAGGCGATACTGATTCCCATGCCGATCAAAACCCCAATCAACAGGTCGGTTCCAACGATCGCCACCACGGTTGCCAAAAATGGAATGAACTGGTACTTCCCTTCCGACCACATTTGCTTGATCAACGATGGACTTGCAAGCTTGTAACCGGTCATGATCAGAATGGCAGCCAAACACGATAGCGGTATTTGGTTCAGCACGTTTGGCAGAAAGAGAACGCAGCCCAATAGAAACACACCGTGGAGAATCGCCGATAGCTTGGATTGCGATCCCGCCGAGATATTGACGCTACCGCGAACGATGACAGCTGTTAGTGGCAACCCACCCAACGATCCGCTCACCATATTGCCAATCCCCTGCGCAACTAACTCGCGGTTGGAGGGTGTAATGCGCTGCTTGGGATCCAAACGATCGACAGCTTCCAGATTCAATAGGGTTTCAAGCGATGCCACCACCGCAAGTGTCATGGCCGTTGTGATCACTTCTGGTTGCAACCAGCGATCATAGGCTGGGAAGATCAAGAACTTGGAGAACTCGGCGAGACTCTTGGCTGTTGGCACTCCCACCAAATGCGATTCACCGATCACCCAATCGCCACCCCAACGTTCCATCCACCAAGCCATCAATCCACCGACGACCACCACAACCAATGGCGCTGGAATGATCGACTTCTTAAGCGCAGGAATCTTGTCCCAAACGATGAGCAGTGCAAGCGTGGCGAGCCCTATCACAAGAGCCCCTTGATGCAAGTCCGATAGCATCGACACCAACTCGGTGAAGGTGTTTTCATGGTCCGGTTGCTGGAACGCCATGTCCCCTTCAGGATCCGAATCGTGCCCAAGCAAGTGAGGCACTTGCTTCAAGATGAGAATGGTACCGATCGCCGCCAACAAGCCTCGGACAACGCTGCTTGGAAAGAACGAAGATATCGACCCAGCCCGAAGAAGTCCCAATGCGATCTGAAATACTCCTGCAAGCACGACCGCCGTCAAGAAAGACTCATACGATCCCAGCTTGGCGATTTCGGACGCCACAATTGCCGTGAGCCCTGCTGCAGGCCCACTGACACTGGTATGGGAACGACTGATGATGCCAACAACAATCCCACCGACGACTCCTGCGATTAGCCCTGCAAAGAGCGGCGGAAACTCGCCTCCCGCCGGACGCGAGGCCAACGCCACTCCCAAACAGAGCGGCAAAGCCACCAGGAAAACCACCAACCCGGCGATGACATCTTTGGCGAAAGAATAGGGTGCAGTCGCGGGAGGGGAACTCATTCGGAAGACCTAGGCCACGAAAAACAAGGGAAATCTCAAAAGTCAAAACATAACGAAACTGTAATATTTACACTTTTGGAAAGATAGCCCGACCTGGGAATTTTCCACGTTCTAGAAGCCTCTTCTGCTGCACTTTGCCAACGGACTTTTAAGAGAGTTGATAACCCAAAGCTTGGATCAAGCTTTTGTGTTGTGCTTTTGCCTTGGGCCATGCAAGAGTTTAGAAGCTGCCCGTTTGAGTATCATCACAACACGCTGCGTAGGTTATGAAGCTATGCATCGAGTATTATCACAACCCGCTGCGTAGGTTATGAAGTTGCGCAATTGCGTTTTATCACAACCCGCTGCGTAAGCGCGGGACCGACTTTTGCAGTGTTTTTGGCTTCTCTAACACGTCCCTTGCTAGCGCTTCGTGACATGAGGTATGCAGTCCCTCACTGACGTTTCGGGTTGTGAAGTATAGGGTCGCTCGCTGATACTGTGACGCTTCGGGTTTTGAGAAACTAGTCCCGTGCTATTTTGCGTGTTGTTCGAGTAACTGCTTGAGATCCAAGAAAGCATAGGGGCGTTGATAGGCTTCCTGACTACCCTTGGCGTATGACACCCAGAGACGTAGCGCCGTGGCATCGTAAACGACATTCTCGACATTCCCACCTTTGATCGGTATTTGGTTGGCCAAGGCGATCAAGTCTTCAGCTGAAAGCTTTCCAAGCTTTTGCTTCAATGTTGGAAATGCGCCGCGTCCCTCATCGTTGTAGACGACACAGGAGAGAACATTAGGAGCAAACTCATCCGTTGGATCATTGTCCTTCCAAATCGTGACCCGCTTCGAAGCCGGTTCGGGCGCATGAGCCCGAACTTTGACCGCGCCCACTTCAGACATGCCATCACCAAAAACATAATGGTAACGCTTGGTTGGAATCTGCGAACGAAAGATATCGAGCGCTTTGGAGAGCTTATCTCCATCGTACAGCATCGTGCGAAAGAAGACGGTAAAGTGTGGAGCATGAACTTGATAAGGGGCTTCCTTAGCGGATGCGTCCCCCATCTCCGACAACGCGATCCCCTTGGCATTCATACCGGTATGCGCGCCGATCATTCCCGCAAACGAAGGCACCACATGCGGGATCCCTTCCTCCGGCATAAAGACTACGATCACCGGAAATTCATGAGCTCCAACGTCCATACTCCAATCGAGATTGCGGGTTTGATAGAGGTGACCATCGACCGTAGCATGCCCCCAAGCTGCAATCGAACTGCAAGAATAAGGCATCATGAGCGGAATGGCATGCACGGCTTGCAAAGTGGTCAGAGGCAATCCGCATCCGTCGGCTAGCCCTGCCAGTTCTTGTTCCACGCGATCATCCGCGTAAGCTGCGGTGCGACTCCATACTTCCAACAAAGTCGATTGATCGACTCCCAGTGCTTTCTGAATTCCAGCCAATGCAGCCGGAATGAACGTCCGGATCTCCTCACGGGTTGCCTTACCCAGTTGGTATCCCATCTCGTAAGGCGAACCCTTCACCACCACGACCGGAAACTTCGCTTCACCATTGCTGATGGTCAAACGTTTGGCATCGGAGTGCCGCAGGTCCGGTCGAGCAAACGGCTTGGGACCCTCGAGGGTTTCCGTCTTCTGAAGCGTCTCCGCTTTGTTGTCCTGCGCAGCGATCTGCGTAACAAGGCACCCTAAACACATCACATGCATCCAACATGCCACCGATGCTATCCGCCAGAACGTCTTCATATCGATCTCGCTTTCAGAATTCGAAACCTTCGACCACCCGCCTGCTTCGATCGGCGTTTCCAGTTTACCGAATGTTCATCCGAGCATCCTGGAAACCCTCTCTTCCATCACTCTCCATGATCTCACAGGCCGATATCGCTACTTGTAGATGTCGGACTTGGGATCGCCAGCAGCCATCAAGTAGGCAATAAGATCCTTAAGCTCTTCATCATTGAGCGGATCGACCAATCCCACGGGCATCTGCGAGATTTTGGAAGGAGTAATCGAAGTGATATCTTCCTTCTTGAGAATCACTGGCTTCGCATCCGCTTCGACCGTGTAGACGTAAACTTCCTCACCGATCTCCACCGTTCGACCGACCAATACTCTTCCATCGTCAGTCACGACTTGATGCGAACCATATTGATCTGAAATCGCTTTGCTAGGTTCGATGATGGCATCGATCATGTCCTGAAGGGAAAACTTCTTGGCTGCCGTCGACAAATCGGGACCGATCGCGCCACCTTCTCCTGCCAAGCGATGGCACTTGGAGCACGACGTGGCATGGAAAAGATTCTGACCTTGCTTAAAGTTTCGCTTCGACGATTGACCAGCAACCTCTACCGCTTCCACGGTCGACCACTTGCGGCCAGGCCCCTTGGGTGGTTGCGCTTGAATCGGTGCGGCGATTAGCGATTTGCCCGTGATCGGTTCGAGCACGATTTTTTCTGCATCCGAGCAAGTTGCAATCGCGTCATCACGGAACTGCATTAAGAATTTACCGTAGCTATTTCCACCTGGATGCTTCGCAGCTTCCAAGAAGAACTCAAAGTACTTGCGGCGCTGATCCAATGTCCAACCCGACTTCACATTCCGCAACACGAATGCAAAATGAATGCCGCGCACAGGTGGCATGTCGGCTAGCATCTTGCCCACGGTTCCACCGTAACCCGCGTTGCGTTCAACAAGATAACCCCAATCGGGTTTGGGTTCCGGACCCAATTGATCCATCAATGCCAACGTCTTGGCGATGACGGTGGGGGACTTCAAATAGACGAGCAGTTGTACAAGTTCCGCGTTGATCGGATATGAAGAAGTAGGATACATCCCGTCGAGCTTAGCGACCCACTTCACCCGATCTTCTTCGGTTGGTTCACCCAATCGAATGAAAGCCAACTGGAGTGCGCGTAGCCATGCCAACTTGTCAGACTCAACCAGCGATCCAACATCGACTTGATTCAATTTGCGCAGAATACCGGCAAGATCCGCTGCGACTCCTTGGTGAGCCAATGCCATCGAGGCATTGATCGATGCTTTGGCACCTTGAACAGCCAAGGCCTTGTTTCGCCATTGATCGACAGGTTGCGATTCGAGTGCCACACGAGCCGCATAACGAAGGAAGCGGTCTTCATGTCCAAGGTGTTGCAGAATGAAATCGACGTCTCCATCCTTGCGACCGTGGAACGATTCCAATTTTCTTCGCATGGCGCGCGCTTCCGCTCCTTGTGTATCCACTCCAGACACAGGGGCGGTCGATTCATTGCCGACATAGCTCACACGATAGAGAGCGGATTGGGTACCACGACCACCAACGGCAAAGTACAACGCACCATCGTTTCCGATGACACCATCGGTTACTGGCAACGGACTACCCGTCACAAAATCATTCTTCGTTCCAACGTAGGTCGAGCCCGACGGGGTCAGATCAATAGAATAGATCGTGCTGTAGGTCCAATCCAAGATGAACAAGGCCTTCTGATATTTGGCCGGAAACTTTGCACCAGTGCCAAACACGATTCCGGTCGGTGAACCAGGGCCAATATCGACCGCACCTGGAAGCGAATCTTCATAGTAGGCAGGCCATTTACCAGTTCCACTTCGCCAACCAAACTCGCTGCCACTCGTGGCATGACACACCCGCGTAGGACGATACCAAGGCGAACCAAAGTCCCATTCCATATCGGCGTCATAACTGAACAATTCGCCCTCCGGATTGAAAGCGATATCGTATTCATTGCGATAGCCCATGCTATACACGGTCCATTGCTTGCCCGAAGGATCCACATTGCAGATCCAACCACCTGGGGCCAAAATCCCGGCGGCATGGCCGTTGGCATCCCATCGACGAGGCAGCAAGTGGTCTTCGTTCCAGTTGGTTGGAATCTTGCTTCCCGCAATGTCAGAAGGAAGCTTGGTATGATTGCCCGAGCAAACAAAGAGCGACTTGCCATCGGGACTCAATACGACCGCATGCGGACCATGCTCACCTCCGCCCGGGACATGCATGCAATACTCGTCCTGGTCCACAAGCCCATCGCCATCGGTATCGCGCAAGCGATGCAAGCCCGATTGATTGCCTCCATTTACCACGGCATAAAGAGAATCGAAGGCCCATAACAACCCTTGAGCTCCACTAAGCTTTACCGGTAGCTTTTCAACTTGAGTTGGTTTGTCACCAGTGCCTGGCGTGATGAGGAACAAGCCTGCACCACCTTGGTCCGACGCGATCAATCGTCCTTTGGGGTCGGTCGTAAGACTAACCCAGGATCCCATCGGCCGTGGAACATGAAAGATCTTTTCGATCTTGAATCCCTCGGGAACTTTGGCATTGGCCGCGATCTCGGGTTTGAACTCCGAAGCGTTACCACTTCCCAAGGCAATGACGAGCTCCTCGCTCTTCATCTTATCGGACCAAGCCAATCCAGCTTGCCCTAACTTTCCAAGCACCTTGGGGCTCTGCCATGAAGCATCGTCGAAGCCTGCATCGCGCCATGGGCCTTTGGCATCGTTGGTCGCTTTCCAATTTTCATCGCTGACTACATCAACAACTTTTCCATCTTTGTATTGAATGCGAAGGAAGAACAGAACTCCCGCAGGACCGTTGTCGTTCTTGGCGGTCACGCCCACTGTATTCTTCCCAGCTGTCAGGCGCGATCCAATGTCCGCCGTAGTCAACTGCCCCCAATCATCCGAAGATGCAGCTTTGCGGCCATTGATAAAAACTTCGCTTTGATTGTCGGCGCAAAAGGCTAATGTCGCGGTCTGGATCTCTCCTTGAACCTCAATCTCGCGCCGCATCATCATCTTGGCATTATCACCAGCCTCACCATACCATACCCAACTTGGGGTCGCTGGTTCTGGAGCTGTTTGAGCCGCCTTCGTTGCCGTGGACTGAGCCCACGCGGGTGCCGATGCAAAGCCAATCCAAGCCCCCAGCGATAAGCCGAGAACCCAACGCGAAAAACGAAACGAGTACAACATGGAGTATCAATCCTTAAATCAATAGATTGCGAGAGAGTGTCGAGCCGAATCAGGCAGCGAACACTCAATGAAATCAATGAACGTACTGGGTGAGATGAATGAGGAAGGAAATCGGAGGAGGCACAAGACCTAAAGCGGGTCAAGGATTGCCAAAGTCCCAACGACGTGGAGTCGACTTCGTTTGGACTTCGATCCAGTCTACTTCGAAGGTCTCCCAGTTCGCCGGGAAATAGACTCTTAATATACCGATCCTTTCGGTAGGTGGGATCTGGATTGCAATCTCTTCCCAGTCTTTCCCTTGCGTCATAAACGAGATCGATTCTGCGGCCCCCTGCTCTGCCTTGCCCTGCTTTTGAGGAATCCATTCCACTTTACCTTGGCCCGCCTCCCCACCTCGCATTCGTACGCGAACTTCGAGTGGCCCGGCACTTCCAAGAGAATAACCGAAGAAAGGATTGGCTCCTTCACGATGGACTTCGATGGAGGTTGGCAATGCTCGAGCTGAACATTGTCGTGCCTTCCATCCCAAAGTCAGATTGGCAGAATCACCATCTCGGTTCGATCCTTTTTCGACCTTGGATGCTCCGTAGTTTGGATTGCGTTTGGGGATCACCGCATCGGTCTCTGCAAGATATTGACCGAGTCGATTGGAGAGTCGTTGCATGATCTCTGGATGCTCGGCGACTACGTTGACCTTTTCGCCGACATCGTTCTGCAGATCATAGAGTTCCCATCGATCGCTGCCATCCTCGTGATCCGCATAGAAACGAATGAGCTTCCATCGCTCATCGCGGACCCAGCTTCCTGGCCTGAATCCTGGAATCGATTGCGATTGCGCAACACTGCCATGCGGGAAATGGCAAAAGACCTCTTGGCGTGGCTTTTTCTTTCCCAACAACATGGACGATTGCTCGATGCCGTCCAAGAGAAGATTTTCAGGGAGTGACACCCCTAACATCGCGTGCAAGGTAGGGAACCAATCGACGCTCGACAACAATCCATGTTGTACAGTTCCCGGCTGGATGGTCTTAGGCCAAACCACCAAACATGGTTCGCGGGTTCCTCCTTCATAGAGCGAGGCTTTGCCACTTCGAAGCGGAGCATTACTGGTAGCCGGTATATCGGCATACCCTTCGGGATCGGTGGCTTTGGGTGGATAAGCCCATCCTCCATTGTCTGAGGTAAACACCACGATCGTTCGATCAGCAATTCCGGCTCGATCCACCGCCTCTAAAATTCTTCCAACACCATCATCAAGGCTGCGAACCATGGCAGCATACAGCGGATTCTTTTGATGGCGCGACGAATCAACCTTCTTCGCAAAGTGATCGATGTAATCGCGTCTTGCATTCCAAGGAGAATGGACCGAGAAAGCCCAGTAATTCATATAGAATGGTTCCGCCTTGTGCTTCTCGATGAATGCTGCGGCCTCTTCCGACATGCGGTCTTCGATATGCTTCCCAGGCTCACCCTTGATGGCGGCATCTTGAATGAACTTCCATGGAGCCAAATATCCGCCTCCAGGACCTGCAGCTTTGGGTGTATGAGGAAAATCGAATTGAAATCCCTGATCACGAGGCTCATATCGATCGCTGGCCTGAAGATTGTGTCCCAAGTGCCACTTTCCAAAATGCGCTGTTCGATAACCTGCACGCTGCAGCGACTCAGCTAGAGTCACATAATCGCTTTTCAGTCGCGTCAAACTATCCGCGGTAAGCACTCGATCTTGGCCATTCTTTCCATCAACCAATCGCTTCACCAACTGCACGGATGGTAGATGACATGAAGGGGATGTGATACCGATCCGCGCAGGATACTGGCCTGTCAGAATACTAGCGCGAGTCGGAGAACAAAGCGGACTCGCAGCATACGCCTGCGTCAGTCGCACGCCGCGGGTGGCCAAGCGATCCAAATTCGGCGTTTCATGAAAGGTGCTTCCGTAACATCCAAGGTCGGCATACCCTAAATCATCCGCCATGATGAAGATGAGATTGAAGCCAGGATTCGTCGATGCACTCGATGGTCCCTCGAGCCCCAGACTCTTTCCACAAACGCCCCCTAACAAGAGAGCGGCAAGGAAGACTCGAACGACAACGCCTGAGGGAGCGAGTGTGGAAATGCCGCGCGTGTTCCAAGGTCGCTTCACCTTCCAACACCATACATTTCGCATGAATCCCTCTCCCTAAAAAACCGACTTGAAAACCGTCAACTGCATCCGTCTTTTATGATACAGCGATCGATTCATTGCGATACAGCGATCGTATGGTAGTGCAAATGCTTTGAAAAAGGGTCGATTATTCGCTTTTAAAAAGCTAGGCTCTGCCCGTCCCATGCAGTATCTTGAAGCCGATCCTCTCCTTCCTCCCGCCTTGATTCAGGAGCCTCGCCATGCACTTCACGCTTTCATCCTGGGTCCGTTCCCTCGTCATTGCTAGTTCCTATCTTGGGGTTTTCGCATCCTTAGCTCACGCGGTCGATTGGAAACTCAAGAAAGGTGACCATATCTGTCTTGTTGGAAACGCTTTAGGTGAACGGTTGCAACATCATCCTGATTGGGAAGTCGATTTGTACCGCCGCTTTCCCGATCTTGATCTCACCGTTCGCAATCTCTGTTTCCCTGGCGACGAACCAAGCTTTCGCCTTCGATCCATGAATTTCGGCGAACCAGACGTTCACTTAACGCATTCCAAAGCGTCGGTCATTCTTTACTTCTTCGGAAGCAATGAATCCTTTGCAGGACGCAATGGTATTCCTGCATTCAAGAAAGAACTGGCCGCGGTTGTCGAACATACGAGGTCGCAAGACTACTCCGGACAAGGCGCTCCGCGAATGGTCTTTCTTTCGCCTATCGCTTTTGAAGATACAGGTGACCCCAATCTTCCAAACGGAGCCGAGGAAAACAAAAACTTGGCTGCATACACCGAAGCCATGCGCGAAGTTTGCGAGGCTCAGCAGGTTGCCTTTGTGGATCTTTTTGCTCCAACACGCAAACTCTTTGCAGATTCACAAGAACGCTTGACGCACAACGGATTCCATCTCAACGACAAAGGCTATCAAGCTCTCGCAAACATACTCAATGATGGTCTCTTCGGAACAACCACTCGACCAGCGAACTCTCCATCACGCCTGCGTGATTTCGTTCAGGATAAAAACTTTCATTGGTGGCATCGATACCGCGCCGTCAATGGATACTCCATCTACGGCAAACGAGGAGAAGCAGGATCGGATGGCACCTATCGCAATCGTGAAGTGATGGAACGCGAACGTGAGATTCTTGATCAGATGTGCGAGCTACGTGACCAGGCCATTTGGCAACTTGCCAAAGATCCTCAGGCCAAGCCAACCATCGACGATTCCAAGACCTTACCGTTCATTGAACCGAAAACCAATGTCGGGATCGATAATGATCCCAACCGAAAAGCAGGTAAGCTCGGCTCACTCGACTATCTTTCAGCCGAAGAACAACGCAAAAAGTTCAAGATGGCTCCTGGGTACGAGATCACTTTGGTAGCATCGGAAGAGATGTTTCCCGATTTGGCAAAGCCCGTCGCTCTCAATTTCGATGAACGCGGACGGTTATGGGTCGCCACCATGCCAAGCTACCCTCAATGGAAACCCAAGTCCAAACTCGATGACAAAATACTGATTCTCGAAGACGACGATGGAGATGGTCGCGCGGATCGTTGTAAGGTTTTCGCCGATGGTCTTCATCAACCCACCGGCTTTGAAATCGGACGCGGTGGTGCTTACATTGCCGAGCAACCCGACATCCTGTTTTTGCAAGATACGGATGGCGATGACCGAGCCGACACCCGCGTTCGAAAGCTCTTTGGTTTTCGATACCGCCGACTCTCACCATGGAATCGCGGCTTTTGGAATGGGGACCCGACGCGCTCTCTACTTTCAAGAAGGCACCTTCAAGCAAAGCCAGGTCGAAACACCTTACGGACTTCAGCGACTCTCGGATGCAGGAGTTTGGCGCTACGATCCTCGCACGGAAAAACTCGACGTGCACGTTTCATTAGCCTTTGCCAATCCTTGGGGACACGTCTTCGATCGCTGGGGTCAGAACTTTATCTGCGACGCATCACCCGGTTTCAACTACTGGGCCACGCCTATTTCGGGGCGAAGTCACTATCCCGACAAACATCCTGGGGGCGCCTTGGCGAAAGGACTCTCCAATGAAGGTTCCAAAATCACTCGGGAGCCTCGCCACTTCATCAAGAAGCGAACGCGTCCATCATCTGGTTGCGAGATCGTATCCAGCCGACAATTTCTTGAAAAAGACCAGGGCAACTTCTTGATCAACAACGTGATCGGTGATCGAAGTATTCTTCAGCATACTATGGCTGATTTCCATTCGGGCTTCGAAGGCAAGGAAGTCACGCCCTTGGTCTTTTGCGACGATGGAAACTTCCGCCCCGTCGATCTCCAGTTTGGTCCCGACGGAGCCCTATATATTGTCGATTGGCACAATGCTTTAATCGGTCACTTGCAACACAACCTCCGCGAGCCCAATCGAGACCATTCCCATGGTCGTATATGGCGAGTCTCCGCCGTCGGGCGGGATAAGATCCAACCGGCCAAGGTTGCCGGAGCTCCCTTGGCAGACCTTGTTGCGTTACTTGATGCACCTGAAGATCGCACGATCTATCGCGCTCGACGCGAGTTAGCTCATCGACCCTCGCAAGAAGTCCTTACGGCTGTCGATGCTTGGTTGGCAAAAGATCAATCTACCGATGCCATGGCTCATCGACGAAAACTAGAAGGGCTGTGGATGTACCAAACGCATAACGTCGTGAATGAAAAGCTTTTGCGACAACTGCTGCGATGCGATGAGGGACGCGTCCGAGCCGCTGCCACGCGAGTCCTCACTTACTGGAAAGATCGAGTTCCCGAATCGGTCAAGCTCATGAAGGATCAACTTCATGATCCCCATCCTCGTGTTCGCATCGAAGCGGTTCGAGGTTGCAGTTTCTTCAAAGCGTCCGAGATGCAAGAAGCGGTCCTCGATGTACTTAACTTCGAGATGGACGATGATCTTCAGTATGCTCTCGATGAGACGATGCGATACTTTGAAAGCCATCCCTAAAGTATACGCAATCGTTGTTGTGACCTGTTTGTTTACTTCGGCACTTTTCATGATTCGTAGCGCACGTATGAATGGCAGATTCTATCGCTTCAGTGTACTCGTTTTCTTCGGTCTTCTCGGAAACGCCACGACCTTGGCTCAGCACGATCACGGGGATCATGGAGCCAACAAGAAGGTAGAGCCTCCGAAGGTCTTTCTCGACAAAAGCCCCAAGATCGTCGAATATCAGTTGAAACGATTGACTCAAGAGCAGTTGCTGCTGGTAGAACGAAAAGAAGACCATCCCAAGTACGTACCTGTTCACCAAGCGATCCTCGGACGACAGGGAATGCCGCTCGAAGAACGCTCGAACTCGCTGCGTTCCCTGGCAACAATTCGAAAGACGACTCTGATTCAAGAAGCCATCGCGACTCTCGGTGGTCTACCCGAGTCAGGTGACGCCTCGCGCATCGCCCGCGATTTGGCCCACGTGATTGCATCGCAGGCGATCATTCCCTCGGAAGCGGATAATCGCGCATTGACTGAAGGAACGCAACATGCCCAGCCATGGGTACGCAAGTTCAGCTGGTCATTGCTATGGTATCCGTTCACCCCATCGCAAGCACCAGCAACTCAAATCGAACGTGCACGCACGAATCCTTCGATGCTTGCAGATAGCCTCAGTTCGATTGCATGGCTTCCCTCCCAAGATGCTCGGCGCCCCCTATACCCCTTGATCGTCGAAAGTTACCGATCAACATCCTCGAATGCCATTCGCCTAGCCTGCTTGGAAGCGCTGGAGGGATTCGAGTTTGAGCAGCGTCAAACCTTTGACCTTCTCGCAACCCAATGGAACCTCGCTGAGATTCGCCCCACCTTGATCCGCGTTCTGCTCAAGGTTCCGACCAGCGAGCGGGATCCGAAACTCTGTTCGCAACTGGCCCAAATATTGGTGGAGTATGCAGAAGCTACACCCGCCGCTGCTCGAACCGAAGAATCGTTTCTAGATGCGATGCTGCTTGCCGATAGCCTCTTTCGATCGATTGAACCGCAACAGGCCAAGGCCCTCCGCAAACGATTGGACCAAGTCACCGTCCGCATTATTCGTCTGGCCACGGTGGAAGAAGAGATGCGTTACGACCACAAGTACTTCGTCGTCGAGGCAGGCAAGCCAGTACAAATAGTCCTCAAGAATGAAGACCTGATGCCTCACAATTTGGTGATCACGACTCCAGGTCAACTCAAGACCGTTGCCCTGGAAGCCGCTCAAATGGCGCCTGATGCGATGACCGATGGGAAACAATACGTGCCGAAGTCCAACCAGGTGCTGTGGGCAACCACCATGGTTCCCGCTCATCAAATGACCCAACTAACGCTTACCGCTCCATCGGAACCCGGTGAGTATCCCTATGTCTGCACCTTCCCCAATCATTGGATGCGAATGTATGGAGTAATGGTTGTGGTTCCCGATCTCGAAACATGGAATCAAAATCCACGCGAACCTGCTGACCCAATCGGAAACAATCGTTCATTCGTCCGCAACTGGAAATATAACGATCTGGAAGCATTGGTTGAGCAAGGAATCCAAGGCCGATCGGAAGCGATTGGGAGCAAGTTGTTGCAAGAGGCTACCTGCCTTCAGTGCCACAAACTTCAGCAACAAGGGGGTGCGATCGGCCCGGACCTCTCCGATGTCGCGACGCGATGGAAAGGGAATATGCGTTCCATTCTCCGCGAGATCGTAGACCCTTCCCATAAGATCGATCCCAAGTATGCTATGCAGAATATCCTGACCGATGATGGTCGTGTTCTTTCGGGAGTGATCGTTCGCGAAGACGATCAGACCATCTCTTTGGTCGTGTCGGCGGAACAGAAAGAACCGACCTCGATTGCCAAGGGAGAGATCAGCGAACGCGCACGATCTTCCAAGTCGATGATGCCCAATGGCTTGATGGATACTTTTACCCAGGACGAGATCATGGAGATCCTGGCGTACCTTCAAAAGATGAAAGGAACCCCATGAAGTTTCACCAAGTCTTCGTTTGGGTAGTGTTGCTCAGCAGTTTGAATCATTGGGCCGCGAGCGTTTCGGCTCAGACGGCCTTCCAAGAAACGTCTCTATCACAAGAACAGCAAGATCGCTTAGAAGACGCGGGAGATCATCGCACTGTATGGAAAGAAGCATTCAACCGAGTTTCCCCCGAACACCGAAAGGGGTTGGCCTTCTTGCTCGAGAACATGTCGGATCCCGATCTCAAATCGCTGTCGGCTGATTTTTTGGTGGAACATGTCGAAGGTGCTTACGAAGCGTGGATGAAAGCCCCTTGGAAGTCGCAAATCGACGAAGAACTATTCCTGAATGGGATCCTCCCTTACGCCAATGTCAGTGAACGCCGTGATGCATGGCGGAAGGATTTTCGAAATCGCTTCCTGCCTCTCGTCGAAGGAGCGAAATCTCCCGGCGAAGCAGCCGCCAAACTCAATCAAACCATCTACGGCATGCTCGACGTTAAATACTCGGCGCAACGGAAGAAGGCCGATCAAAGCCCTTATGAATCCATCGAGTACCACACCGCGTCTTGCACGGGCCTTTCCATTTTGCTGATCGATGCCTGCCGAAGTGTTGGTGTTCCCGCACGATTTGTAGGTACACCCTTATGGTCCGATCGTAGCGGCAATCATTCCTGGGTCGAGGTCTGGAACGACGGTGACTGGCACTTTACGGGCGCGTGCGAACCAGCCGGCAATCGACTCGACGAAGGTTGGTTTATCGCTCGCGCTTCGGAAGCGAAAGTCGATGAACCTCGCCATGCTATTTGCGCAGTGAGCTTCAAGAAGACTCCCCTGCTCTTCCCTATGGTCTGGGATCGCTCTGGGGCCCGTTCCTATGCCATCAATGTGACATCCCGTTATACCAATAAAAAGGTAGAGCTCGAAGAAGGGAAGATTCGCATTCGATTGCGAGTCATCGATCCTACCCATCGCCAGCGGATCGCAACGATGGTCACGGTTTCCGATGAGCAAGGTAACAAACTTGCCGAAGCCAAAACCCGCGATGAAGGATTTGACACCAATGATCATGTGGAACTGGTCGTGGCTACCAATCAAACCCTCAAGATTCGCGTGGAGGGCTCATCATCGGAACAAACCGTTATCGCCAATCAAAAAGATCAACTCATTACGCTCGAACGAATGCCGTGATGAAAATTACAGCTTGAGCAATTGAAGAGTTCTAGCATCGGATTCTCCATCAAAATATTGCTGTAGTAGCTCACGAAAGATCGGTGGTGCCTGATCGAGCTGACTAAAAAGCGTCAAGCATGAACGCAATTTAAGGTCATCGGGTTCGCCCAAGATCTCTCGAGCTGATTTTCCTTGAAGGCTTGAAAGAGCTTGAGAGATTTCCAGCAATCGCGAACCAAGAAGGGGATGATTCAAATAAGCTTGGGCTTCTGCAGTACTATGTATTGCATAGTACTGCGCCATGGAACTGAATCCGAGTCCAGCGAGCTGAGGAAAAACAAACCACATCCAGTGCGAACGTTTCTTGCCTTGGCGAATTTCATCCAAGGCAATCGAGAAAGTATCGCGCTGGGCCTCTACAAAACGATGAAGATCCCACGGATCATGCGATGCGACTTTGGAGTTTGGTTCCATTGTGTGTTCGATGGATGCCTTATTGAAATACTATTGTCCATCCCTTTGAGACTCGTTCATCATGCGTTCGCGACGAAGAACGTATTCGTTGCATCCATGTCCGATAACAGTCGTCATCTCTTCCAATTGGAATCCTCGGTCGCGAAGAAATCGGAAGATCGCCTCGGGACGAGCTACTTCAAACGGCCAGCCTCCGACCCAATCGACCAAATCATACCAACCATGCATGCCTCGCCCTTGAGTTTCGCGTGCCCAGCGCAACCACGGCACCAACGGGTTTCGTAGAGTGAAGCATCGGAGCATGGAGGCCCCTAAGGTCGTTGTCAATCGCTTCAGAAAAGTTCCGAGATAGATGATCAAAACATAGAGAGGACGCAGCGGCTTCGGCAGTTTTTGGTAAATGCGTTTGATTCCGTGCCAGATTCGGGAAACGTAGAGTTGATCGTTGTAGATCGCCAATACCAATCGACCATTCACGTCGACCCGCATAGCGATCTGATCGATGGCTTTCCACATGTCTCCTGTATGGTGTGCGACGCCCCAGCAGTAAACCACATCGTACAGGCCAAGGTCGTGCAAGAAAGCTGCATCGAGCAAGGAACCCGAGTGAACTCGCCACCGTTCGTTATCGCCATACTGATTCTGCAAGGCTCGCGTACAGCCCACCGAATCTGGATCGACATCAAAGGATGTCACGTCAGCCCCCATTCGATACGCGGCGAGACTAAAGAGCCCGCTTCCGCTCCCTGCATCGAGGACGCGCATCCCTTCGAATCCATTTTGCTGAAGAAGTTGGCGAAGCGATTGCTCCGCACTGGCAATCCTCTCCTCGTTGAGTTGCTGGAGAAACTGGGACCAGTTCTTTCCGAAAGCGAAGGCCTCACGGTTTCCTTGCCCTTCTTCTGACGGTGAACGATCCATGAGCCTCTTTCTGTAATCGCGAAGCAAAATCGACAAAACCTTCGACCTAACGTGCAAGCCATTCATGATAACTTGTCTGTCGAACCCAGTTGCATTTTGCAGGTGGAATCAAGAGACAATCGCCGACGAGTCGCTCCCAAAACGGGCGGTATCAACTACCTTCTGCTTACCCACTCTACCTAAGGCTACGTCATACGCTAGCGATTGCTGAAAACTCACCTCGACGTCGGACAAACGATCGACTACTGATAGCTTCGAAAAGTCCTTGTTGCATGCAAGGAATAGGACCGAATCGAGCGACATCGCGACTGACTGATCCATGCTGAACTCTGCCAGTGGAACGCCCACACCCAATGCCTCATTCTCGCTGGATCCTGCCGATTGGAAGGAGACGCGTGAACTTGCGCATGGGATGCTCGACGACATGCTGGACTTTCTGCAGAAGATCCGAGAATTCCCGGTTTGGCAAAAGATCCCCGATGCGATTCGCGAACGATTTCATCAGCCAATCCCTACTAAATCTTCCGGCTTTGAGGATGTCTATCGCGAGTTTCAAAACGAGATCCTTCCATATTCGAGTGGCAACGCGCATCCCGGGTTCATGGGTTGGGTTCAAGGGGGTGGAACCTACGTAGGTATGCTCGCCGAACTTCTAGCTGGCGGACTCAATGCCAACTTGGGTGGCCGCGATCATGCGCCGATCGAAGTCGAGAAGCAAATCGTTCATTGGATGCGGGAGTTGTTTTCGTTTCCCTCTGATGCGACTGGCCTATTCGTTACAGGGTCTTCGATTGCAAATTTCTTGGGCTTGCTCATCGCCAAACACGCCGTGATGGGATTGTCAGTTCGAAATACCGGCATTGATGACCCATCTAAGTGGACCATTTACACCTCGACAGCCGCTCATCGCTGCATCGCGCAAGCGGTCGAGATGATGGGTTTGGGAAGCGATCAACTTCGTAAGATCCAAGTCGATTCGCAACATCGCATGGATATCGAGGAACTTGAACGAATACTCGAAGCGGATCACCGTGCAGACTTGCGACCTGTTTGCATCGTTGGATCTGCAGGAACGGTGGATGTTGGCGCGATCGACGATCTTGTCGCCCTGCGGCGCATAGCAGATCGCGAAGGTATACCACTCCATATCGATGGAGCCTATGCTGCATTGGGTATGATGTCCCCCAACTTACGATCAAAGCTTGTCGGGATAACGGAAGCTGATTCGATTGCCTTTGATTTCCATAAGTGGACACAGGTGCCCTACGATGCAGGCTTCCTTTTAGTCCGCAATGGCAAGTTGCACTTGGATTCGTTTCATACACCAGCCGACTATTTGGCCCGCGATCCTCGAGCCATGGCAGCGGGATCTCCTTGGCCATGCGATTTGGGTCCTGATCTATCGCGAGGCTTTCGTGCACTCAAGACGTGGATGACATTGCGAGTCTTCGGAACGCAACGCTTGGGTTCGATGATGGATCACACATGTGAACTCGCTAGTTACTTAGGGCAGCGAATCGAGCAATCTGAAGAATTGGAGTTGCTCGCACCCGTCACACTCAATATCGTCTGCTACCGATATCGTTCGACCGATGCCGATGTGCTGAATCACGACCTGGTAGCAGCACTTCAGCAAGAAGGATTGGTGGCGCCTTCCGCCACTAAGGTCGATGGGAAAGTGGCCATTCGTGCTGCGATCTTCAATCATCGAACCGATCATCGAGATCTGGACCAGCTTGTTGAAAGCTCGCTTCGCCTCGGAAGGGCGTTGGCAGATCGACCATCCACTCTAACTTGATGTGTGCCTGCACTTCTTGAGAAAGCAATCCATGACGGCATCCTTCCCTTCGCTCATCGGCATCCCCAACCTCATGCGGATCGCGTTCGGTGGCGACAGCTTGAAACCGGTTGCTTCACAACTGCTCGGGCGATTGGAAGAGAATGACGAAGATGCGCATGCAATGATGGATCTTTCGACCATTTTTCAAATCCACGGCCACCCCGAAGTTGCGGCCGAATTTCAATCCAATGCATTGGCGTTGCAACAACACTATCGCGTGCAACCTGGACCACACCGTGATGCACTGCGACTGTTGGCCATCATGGGACCAGGATCTTTGATGGCCAATATGCCGATCGAATTCTTGGTGGAACCGCTCCCGATCCAATTGGAAACTTTGTACTTGGGCGAGGGTCTTCCCGTACCTCAATCGATTCCTGATCACGATGTTGCGATGATTGCGCTGTGCGAGTCTGATCAAAATCAAACGGTACTGCAACACCTCGAAGAAGTCGTTCGCTACTGGCCTCGTCCCATCCTGAATCAACCCTCGCAGATACGAAAGCTTGCGAGAAACGCGTTCAGTCGAGATTGTTATCGCATGCAAGGTGTGGTCACCTCGCCATCCATGCGCTATGCAAGAGAGAAGCTGAGTGAGGTGGCCTTTCAACGTCATATTGAAGAACACGCCGAGTCGGTGCCGCATGGTTGGATCATTCGCCCCGTTGATTCGCATGCGGGTCACGGACTAGATCGTTTTGTCAGCCCAGCCGATCTTGCCATCTACCTAGAGGAAGTGCAAAGCGACGAATACTTCGTTGCCAAATTCATCGACTACCGAAGTCACGATGGCAAGTATCGCAAGTATCGCGTTGCCATGATCCAAGGTGAACTCTTTCCTGTTCACATGGCCATTTCCCAACATTGGATCGTTCACTACCTCAATGCCGACATGCTACACAACGCTGACCACCGTCAAGAAGAATCGGAATTCATGGAGCATTTCGAACACGAATTCGCTGATCGCCACCGCCAGGCATTCGCACAATTGCACAGTCACCTAGCCCTCGACTATGTCGTCTTTGATTGTGCAGAGACTCTTGATGGCGAACTGGTTGTCTTCGAAGCAGATAACGGCGCTGTGGTCCATTCCATGGACCCACCCGACATCTTCCCTTACAAAACCACTGCCATGAACCAAATCTTCCACGCCTTCTATCGCTCCATCCGCTCCACCTCATCCCAATCCAAAGCCGCCTAACTCCCACAACGTGCCATCCACCTATTGTTGACGCGCGCACAAGGTGTCAGCCACCTATTGTTGATGACGGAAATTGAGTTCGTTTGCAGGTTTTGGGGCCGAAATTGAGCTTAGAGGGCTCATTCGGTTCGGCTTTTGGCTGAGATGGATGCCAGAAGAAGGCGAAAATGCCTTCGGATGGGAGAGAATGCGCGGACCGC
>JAXMBN010000056.1:0-31689 GCA_046349875.1 Pirellulales bacterium | reverse complement strand
TTGACTGCCAACGAGGCAATCACGGAAGCCCCTTTTGAACTTGCACAAGGTCTTCCAACCAATCGCGGTGGTAGCGAATCCAATCGGCAAGCGACATCCACCACGACCGCAGGCAACCCTAACGCACCGACCACGGCATCAACCAATCCCGTTGCTAGTCCATTGCGTCCCGGTCTTTTGGGAGGCGGCTCAGAGACAGATCCCTTGGCAGCATCCACCAACTTTCCGCTTCAAAAACCTGCCGATGCGGAACCCAAATGGCTGATGCAAGGTCGAACGAATCTCGCGATCGCAGAAAACATTCGCAACCAATTGGATCGCGAAACGGTAACGACGAAGGATATGGTCAACGTGCCGCTCGGCGATGTCCTCAACACCTGGTCGGCACAGTTGCAGTTTCCAATCGTTATCAATCGCAAGTCGGTTTTAGAGAATAGTGGACTCGATATCGATCAGGAGATCGTGCAAGTTCGCATCCCCGAAATGAACATGCGGTCCGCTCTTTCTTTCCTCCTGAAACAACACAAGCTCGACTACCGCATCACGCAAGACTATATCGAAGTCGTCGCCAGCGACGATGCACTTCAGGTGATCCGGTATTATGATCTCGCCTATGTGATCAATCGCACCGATCTCATCCCCAGCATCGTGCAGGCGATTGAATCGACGATCTATACCGATCAATGGGTGAGCCAGGGTGGAATGTCGTCCATTTCCGTGGTCGGTTCTATGATGATCGTCAACGCCAGCGAAGACTGTCACCATCAAATCGAAAGATTATTGGTCGAGATTTCAAAGCTCAGCCCTGCCAACCAAAACCCAGCTCCATCGGCTGGGACGAAACGACCATCCGGAATGATGGGAGGCATGGGAGGCATGGGTGGTGGCGGAATGTTCTAAGCGAAGATCATTCGTTGAACGGGATCGCGTTTTCTACCCTTCATCATCCACTGTTCGAGCGCGATCATTGGCAAAATCAAATTCGCTCAGCGCCGGAATCAGCATGGCTGCCGTCGCAAAAGCGTAAGAGACACAGATCACCGAAAACACGGTGAGCTCTTGATTCCGCAGAATGAAACTGGTGATCGCAAAGAAGGTCAAGAACGGCAATCCGAACGATGCAATCGTGATTGCCGGCGATGGATTGCGATGGCCTAATGCCATGAAAAGTCCCGCTCCTCCGCCAAGAATAATTGCTAAGAAAGGAGCGAGTTGGCGACCGAATGAACCACGGAAGCTGATCATGATGAGCATGCAGGTTACGACTCCAAGGAATAGGAAGAAGACCGTTGCCAAACTCACCGCAATAGCAGCTCGCGATTGCGAATAGATCATCCCGCAATGTATGCCGAGCATCGCGACGAAGAGATCCATCACGATCAAGCCACTGAGCGTGAATAGGAGGTTCTCGCCATTGATTCCTCCGCGATACCAAAGAAAGAGGACTAAGAGCAATGGAAGTATGACCATCTCTTTGGCCACATAAAGCACTCCCAAGATCTTGCTAAAGATGAACTCAAGCGGCGATATCTCCGTGACCAACAAGAAATCCAAGGCTTGGCCATCGCGTTCATTCGTAATCGAATTCACCGCCAAGGCGTTGATGATGATGAGCGACACTACAAAGAATGGAGCCAAGTAGCGCGCAGCCGTTGGAATAAGCTCTTCCTCAAGAACACTGCGGCTAGCGATGGCGCCACTATCTAAGCTTTGCATCAACGCCGTTCCGCAAATAAGAAAGAACGCCAAGTAAGCGAGCCGTACAATCAAGACCTTGCGGCCATACGCCCAGGTACACATCTCACGCCATAAAATCGGGCGATTCCAAACCGGGCGAGCCTTCCGAGACTTCCATTCCAAGACGGGGCGAACATTGGGGTCGGCATTCTCGGAATCGGTTTGCGGTTCCGGTTCATCGGATTCAGGTGTGGCTGGTCTTGCTTCACGCGATGGGTTCCAAACCCGCAAGCAAGCGATAGCCATCAAGGTCAGTCCCAGGAATACGCCAAACATGGTCAAGCTCGATGTCATGGCCACGCTTCCCCAAATTCCATAGTCGTTCCAAGACGGAATGGGCTTTCCAATTTCGAGAATAGCTCGAGCCGGACTGGCGAGTACGGCCCACCAAGTTGGAATGGCAGCGACGTAACCCGATGCCACAATCTCCCATGCCGCGATCCACAACACCATCGTCAAGAATGTTGCAGCGATCGACTGAAAGGTCTTTTCGCGCCAAAAGGCCATGGTGGCACCCAGGGCTCCACAGGCCAGCATCGTCGCCAAGCACAGCAGAGATGTCCCCAACACTTGCTCGATCGACACGCCTCCAAGAAGCGTGGTCAGCATCATGACCGGAATCGAGATCAAAAACAGATTGAGCGTCGGTAGAAGGCCGCCGGCAACTTTGCCCAAGACCACTTCCCGATTCGACAAACTGGTCAGCAACAGCAATACCAAGGTTCTTCGGTCTTTCTCATGTGCGACGACGTTGACGCCAGCCAAGGCGGCCATAAAGGCCAAAATCAAAACCTGGATCGGCGCTAAGAATTGAAAGACCAGCGTCCCGAATCGTGCCAAGTCTCCAAGATTGCGGACCGGCTGAATCCCTGCCAATAAAAGCCAAGCTGTGCAGATCAATGAAAAGAGGCCACCTGCGAAGATCAGCCGAGCCACATAATGGCGAGGCCTCCGAGGAAGAACGATGACTTCTCGATCGTAGATAGGACCAAACATCCGAATACTCTTTCGTTCCAATATCTTTTTCGTTCAACGTTGGCTTCCATTCCCCTGGATGCTCGAACCTATCGGCGCTGCAGCCGCATCGGCACCGGTCCTATTCTATTCGAGAACCCCCCAAATCCCTACGGCTTCTCAGGTGGACTGAGAGAACTCTAGAGCAATAGTTTCCCCGAATTCTCTGATGTACGCACTCCGCCGCGGACGGGTTTGTCTCACGATCGGGTACGGTCGTAACGATTGTGGCGAATAATCGGAATACGGAAACTCTCGGACGCGAAAAGAAGCCGCATCTTTCAAAAAGTCGCTGCCCACATACCATTGCAAGCTACGGTTCTAATGTCCACAGATGCCGTGGTGAATGTCTCGATCTATTGCACTTCGCGGTAGAAGCGAATGGGGACCTTATCGTGTTGCGCCAACGAACCCTAACTTGGATACGTCGATTCCTCCAAAGCGAGGACGGCCCTACTGCTGTTGAATACGCCGTCATGCTCTCGCTGATCGTGGGCGTGTGCATAGGAGCTGTTCGAGCTCTCTCGACTGCGGCTGCCGATAGCTTCAACAATTCGTCCGAGTCCATTCAAGACGCGATGGGCAATTAGCCCCTTCGATTCCCGCGAGCTCTTGTGGAACTGCCATTCTCCCGCAAGGCTCAATGTACTCTTTCGCTCTGTCCTCCGCCATTGGCCGTGCGATCATTCTTTCCAAGGCGATGCATGCGTCGACCATTTGTTGAGCATCCCTTGCATCGTGTCTCTTAGACGGACCATCTGGATCTTCTTCCCCCCGTGGGCCTCGTTCCGTTGGGACTTCAATGGCCTTCTCCTACCTCGATGATGACTTCCAAGGGACCAAGTGGTTTTGATTGGTCGGTAAGATCTTCCACGATGCGCTCGACCGTCTCTAAAACTCGCGTCGATGTGGTGGGATGAGTGAGATAGTTGAGCCGGATAGGATGCGACCTGCTGAGCCAGATAGAGATCTGCCAGATGACAACGTCGCGCTTGCGTTCCGTGTGGTATCGACTTCACCCGTGATGAGGTCGGGTAGAATCTTCATACGAAGAGCTTTGACGCGTGGAATGATGGCCCTTCTTGCAGGTTTTGCCAAGCCACGTCTGCTCTAAGGGTGAAGGAGATGATCGATCAAGCCCTGCTGACGTAGCACGATATAACCTTGTTTGGCATAGCCAAAATGTTCGATCTCTTTCGGTAGAGCAAGGCATAGATAATGATCCGTTGAAGGCGATCGATAATCGTCCAATGCTCAGTGTGGGTCAAGTCATTCGTCGTTCGATCTCATCCAGCACGGGTGGCAATGTATGCTGAAGATCGCCGAGAAATAAATACTTGATGGCAACAGGATGAATCACGATTCCCGCTTCACACGATTCTCTTTGGCTCGCTTCTTGGCCGCCGTTCGTGCAATGAATGAGGTATCAAGAGGTTTTGCAATTGATCATTAGTTCGGAAAACGGCCCCTTCAGGAAACAATACAATGGCCTCTCACCGCTCAATAATATATCCACGGCCTGATCGAGCGATTGCCGATCGACCCTTCGCGGTAAATGTAAAGGCTCCCAAAACCCTCAGTGCCCACTTTTGAAAACTGGCTCTGATGAAACAAATGCCGACTGGCCGTGGAATGGGAGGCGGCATCTCTGCCGCACGCGAAATTGGCCATCACCAAGGGGTCGGCATACCGGCAATGGTTCGGTGTGAGAAGCACACCCTTGCCCTGCCGAAGACTTTCGCGAAGATGATCGACCCCATGCAACTGATGACGAACGACGCCTTCATATTTGCGAAGATACCAATCCACCAAGCGTAGGCGTTGAATAATCAGCAGCCCATCCTCGGCCCCGATGAGGACCGATGAATTCGTGGGGCTTCTCGATGATGATGTCTTGCATGGAACAACGCCTTTGGATGGTGCGAGGACGTGGGGGCCAGTCACATCCACTGCGAGGATCAGAGAGTTCACGGTACTATGCAATGCATAGTACCGTTCATTCTTTCCAAGGCGATGCATGCGTCGACCATTTGTTGAGCATCCCTTGCATCGTGTCCCTTAGACGGACCATCACAGGATCTTCTTCCCCCCGTGGGCCTCGTTCCGTTGGGACTTCAATAGCTTCTCCTACCTCGATGATGACTTCCAAGGGACCAAGTGGTTTTGATTGGTCGGTAAGATCTTCCACGATGCGCTCGACCGTCTCTAAAACTCGCGTCGATGTGGTGGGATGAGTGAGATAGTTGGGCGGATAGGATGCGACCTGCTGAGCCAGATAGAGATCTGCCAGATGTTTCCAACGTCGCTTGCGTTCCGTGGTATCGACTTCACCCGTGATGAGGTCGGGTAGAATCTTCATACGAAGAGCTTTGACGCGTGGAATGATGGCCCCTTCTTGGGTTTTGCCAAGCCACGTCTGCTCTAAGGGGTGAAGGAGATGATCGATCAAGCCCTGCTGACGTAGCACGATATCGCCTTGTTTGGCATGGCCAAAATGTTCGATCTCTTTCAGTGAGAGCAAGGCATGAATGATCCGTTGAAGGCGATCGATAATCGTCCAATGCTCGGTGTGGGTCCAAGTCATTCGTCGTTCGATCTCATCCAGCACGGGTGGCAATGTATGCTGAAGATCGCCGAGAAACAAATACTTGATGGCAACGGGATGTATCACGATTCCCGCTTCACGATTCTCTTTGGCTCGCTTCTTGGCCGCCGTTCGTGCAATGAATGAAACCCCATCCAAGAGGTTTTGCAATTGATCATTGGTTCGGAAAACGGCCCCTTCAGGAAACAATACCAATGGCCTCTCACCGCTCGATAATATATCCACGGCCTGATCGAGCGATTGCCGATCGACCCCTTCGCGGTAAATGCTAAAGGCTCCCAAAACCCTCAGTGCCCACTTTTGAAAACGGCTCTGATGAAACAAATGCCAACTGGCCATGGAATAGAGCGGCATCTCTGCCGCACGCGAAACCCAGCCCATCACCAAAGGGTCGGCATACCGGCAATGGTTCGGTGTGAGAAGCACACCCTTGCCCTGCCGAAGACTTTCGCGAAGATGATCGACCCCATGCAACTGATGACGAACGACGCCTTCATATTTGCGAAGATACCAATCCACCAAGCGTAGGCGTTGAATAATCCATGGCCATCCTCGGCCCCGATGAGGACCGATGAATTCGTAGGGCTTCTCGATGATGATGTCTTGCATGGAGACAACGCCTTTGGATGAGGTGCGCGAGGACGTGGGGGCCAGTCACATCCACTGCGAGGATCGAAGGGGATTCACGGTACTATGCAATGCATAGTACCGTTCCGAAAAAGTTCGAATCGTGGATGCGATAGGCATCAGGACTTGGGGGTTCGATATCCCAAAGGATGCGATGCATGCCATTTCCAGGCTGTGGCGATCGTGTCGCGAATCTGAATGTACTGAGGTGTCCAGCCGAGTACTTGTTGAGCCTTTCGAGCATCGGCGATCAGTTCCGCTGGATCTCCACTGCGTCGCGGTCCCCATTCGATGGGAATGGGATGCCCCGTCACCGAGCGACACGCTTCGATGACCTCGAGGACGCTATTGCCCTTACCGGTGCCAAGATTGAGCTGGATGGAGCTGTTGGGTTGAAGTTTTTCGAGCGCTGCCAAGTGTGCTGTGGCGAGATCTTCGACGTGGACGTAATCGCGGATGCACGTGCCATCGGGTGTGGGATAATCGTTGCCAAAAACGGTGACGTGAGGCCGTTGACCAAGCGCGACTTGAAGGACGATCGGAATGAGATGCGATTCAGGGTCGTGGTCTTCACCGATCACACCGTCGCGACTGGCACCTGCTGCATTGAAGTAGCGCAAGGCCGCGACTCCAAAGCCATACGCCTTGGCATAGTCGGCAAGGGCTCGTTCCAGCACGAGCTTGGTGAAGCCGTAGGGGTTGATAGGGAGTTGGAGGGTTTCTTCGGAGATAGGGATCTTGTCAGGTTGACCATAGGTGGCAGTGGTACTGGAAAAGACGATTCGCCAAACCCCAACAGCTCGCATCGCTTCGAGCAATTCCAAGGCAGCCACGACATTGTTTTGATAATAGATGGCCGGGTGCTGCACCGATTCGCCAACCAGCGCGAAGGCTGCAAAATGCATGACCGCTTCGATTTCTTTGTCGAGCATGATCTGTTGAAGCAAGCCACGATCATGGAGGCTTCCTTCGATGAGACATCCTGGAGGTACCGCTTCCGCGTGACCTTTGCAAAGGTTGTCGTACACCCAAACGCGGTGCCCTCTTTCCATGAGGAGCCGCACTGTGTGCGAACCGACATAACCGGCGCCACCTACGACCAAAACATTCATCGGTCCCATCCTTCGATTCAGTTATTCTTGGATCTTTTCGTGACCCTTGTACGACAAAGATCTTGTAAACTTCTTGACCAGAGTATCTTTTTTTGTAATCGTTCACGCAAGAACAGGCATCGCACATGGCGGTCAGCAAGCTCAAGAAAATGCTGCAAAAATCGGCGGAAATCGCTGAACCAGTCAATACGATGAAGGATTGGCTGGAGCGGTATACGATCTATTTGCGAAGCGAATGCCATTTAGCGGACAATACGGTGCAGGCATATGGACGGGATTTAGACCGCATGGCCACCTGGCTGGACGGTCGATCGCCTACCAAACTCGACATTCGCGACCTTTCCGAATTTGTCGGTTATTTGAAAAAGGAAAAGTTGGCTCCCAGTTCGATCTCGCGGCACATTGTAGCGGTTCGGATGTTCTACAAATTCCTTCAAGTCGAAGGAGCTGTCCAAGATAATCCGGCGGAACTGTTGGCGACGCAGAAGATGTGGCAGCGCGTCCCCAAAGTATTGACCTCGGCCGCCGTCGAGCGTTTTCTAACGGCGCCCCATCGTACCGATGTTCTATGGCAACGCGATCGAGCAATTCTCGAATTGATGTATGCTACCGGGTGTCGCGTTTCTGAAGTTGCCAATATGCATATGGCCAACGCGCATCTCAGCGATGGATATTGCTTAGCGGAAGGGAAAGGGAGCAAGCAGCGGATGGTTCCCTTGGGAAGGCAAGCCGTCGAAGCGATCCAACTCTATCTCAAAGAGCTTCGACCCAAACTAGCGAATGGCAAAGATCTTGCGGAAGTGCCGTGGCTCATCCTTTCACGGACGGGCAAACGCTTGCGACGAGAAGCGATTTGGGAGTTGGTCAAACGCTATGCCTTACGAGCCGACATCGATCCCAATATCACTCCTCACACGCTTCGTCACAGTTTCGCAACGCACTTGCTAGCTGGTGGTGCCGACCTCCGTCAAATTCAAGAAATGTTGGGACACGCCAGCATTCAGACCACTCAGATCTATACTCAAGTCGAAAGCTCGCGCTTGAAACGCGTTCACAAGCAATACCATCCCCGCGCTTAAGGTTGCCCCAAAGTCGACTCAAAGTTGACTCAAAGTTGACTTCCAGTCCCTTGGAAGGTTTCTTCTAGAAGTCGACTTCCAGTCCCTTGGAAGGATCTTTCAAAAGTCGACTTCCAGTCTCTTGGAAGGCCTAAGCATCTTCAATCGACACCGCGTGCGCGATATCTCTTTTTCCATTACTGCCATCGATCTTCGAGCGCTCAGTTCAATCTCGTCAATAAGATCTTTATAGGCAAAAAGATGTTAGGGCAAAAAATGTCTGTGATCGCAATCGTCGTTCGGTTGTCCTCAACGGTAGTTGGCGCATCCTGTCGGAGGCTAGCGAGTTGATGCTTGTGATTGAAGAGGAATGAAAGAACCTTCCAAGGGACTGGAAGTCGACAGTCTTCTATCTTTTTGCCCAACCATTTTTTTGCCCTTAGAATGCCAACGCTTCAATCTCGCATGGTTAACGTGTCAGTAAGGTCATTGAGGGCAAAAAAATGTTAGGGCAAAAAAATGTCTGTGATCGCAATCGTCGTTCGATTGTCCTCAACGGTAGTTGGCGCATCCTGTCGGCAGCTAGTGAATTGATGTTTGTGGTTGAAGAAGAATGAAGAGACCTTCCAAGGGACTGGAAGTCGACTTTTGAAAAAACCTTCCAAGGGACTGGAAGTCGGCAGACTGAAATTTCACCGAAAAAGGCTTGTGAAAAACGCTGAGTCTCCCTTCCTAGGGCCACCCGAGTAGAAGTCTTATCGATCATCGATTAGCTTAAATGATTCTCGGCAATGCAGCATTCTCCTCTTCCTGCTGCGTTCACCCGCGTCCGCGATACCATCCTTTTACGCGTTTTTGATAGGTCACCATCGATGCTGCGTCTTTGTTGTTTCGTTGCCTTCTTGGGAGTGATGGGATCCACTTCACTCTGGGCTCAAATACCCTCTACAACGCCTGTGGAGGGGATTCGCAATCTACCACCCTCTGTCACCATTCTCGAGAATGCCAAGATCGTTTGTAGTTCGTCCAAGACGATCGAACGAGGCAGCATTGCGATCCGCGATGGAAAGATCCTAGAGATCGGAACGACGCTCAAAGCGTACGAAGGAGCTCGACGGATCAATCTCGAAGGGAAAGTCCTCTATCCCGCCTGGATCGATCCCTATGTTGAAGTCGAAGTTGCAAATCCCGATAACAGCAAAGGATCGAGTTATTGGAACGCCAACGTCGTACCTCAACGCGATGTTTCGATGCTCTATCAACCCAATGCTGAATCCCTCACCAAGTACCGCAAGGCGGGTGTGGGTGCCATCTTGGCGGTTCCCACTGGAGGCATCGTTCGCGGTTCGAGTAGTTTGGTTTCGACCAATGCAAACTCTATCGAAAAGAGTTTGATTGCTCCACGTGTTGCCGATCACCTTCGCTTGACGCTCAGCGCGCGAGGTGGTGGATATCCGACGAGTCCTATGGGTGCGGTCGCGCTTGCACGACAAGCCTTTTATGATGCGGATTGGTACCGCAAAGCGTGGCAGGCGTATCGAGCTCAACCCAGTTTGCCGCAACCAGAAAACAACGCAGCCCTGCAAGCGATTCAAGATGCGATTCAATCGGGGCGTCCCTTCATCATCGATGCTCTCAATGAGCAGTTTGCAATGCGCGCCGATCACTTTGCTCGCGAGTTCGGTTTGCCAATGATTCTGCATGGATCGGGACGCGAGTATCGCTTGCTCGATCAAGTATCGTCGCTCCATCGCGACATCATTCTGCCAGTCAATTTCCCCAAGGCTCCGAACGTGTCCACGCCCGAGCTTGCATCGAGTGTCCCTGCACAAGATTTGATGCATTGGGAGCTTGCCCCTGAGAATCCAGCGCGACTCGTCCAAGCCGGTTGCAAAGTAGCCATCACCAGTGAAGGCCTAGAAGATCCAAGCGAACTGCGAGCCCAATTGCGGACGGCGATCGCGAGAGGATTGGATCCCGCCGCGGCACTCGATGCGGTGACCCTTCATCCGGCAGCCATGTTTGGAGCCGAGGCCTATGTGGGGACCATTGCGGCAGGCAAGTGGGCCAATCTGATCGTCACCGATGGTGATCTTTGGGGAGAAAAAACCAAGATCGAAGAGACCTGGGTTCAAGGAGAACGCCATCGTTGGTCGGAGGAGAAACCACTCGATATTGCTGGCGATTGGAAGTTGACGCTGAAGTCACCTGAAGGCCGTCCGCAATCGCTCCATTTGAAACTCCAAAGCGGCAAGTTAGCGGGAACCATTTCTCTTCCGGAGGTTGCCAAGTCCGAGCCCTCGGCCGAAGAACCGCCGAGTCCATCGGACCGCAAAGCCAAGTCCGAGGAAGCACCTCAAGCAGACGCCAAGTCCGATGGCGATACATCGCCGAAGGAAGAGACCAAAAAGGAGGAAGGTAAGAAGGAGGAAGGTAAGAAGGAGGAAGGTAAGAAGGAGGAAGGTAAGAAGAAAGAGTCGGGATCCAAGCTGGACAAACTTCAGCGGCAAGACCTGAGACTGACCGCTACCTTTGATACCAAGAGCCTGTTGAACAGTGCAGGCGTTGCGCAGTTGAGTTTAGTGGTGCTACATGAGAAAGAGCAGATCCAGTTGCATGGTTCCATCACCTGGCACGATGGAAGCGTTTCCATCGTCGATGGGGTCCGCGAGAAAACGCCTGAAAGCAAAGATGAAACCAAGAAGGATTCTTCCGGCAACAAAAAAGCCGCTCAAGAAGTTCTCTCCAAGGTTAACTTCCCCTTTGGTGACTTTGGCCGAGCCGAGATGCCGCAGTTAACGGAATGGGTGCTCATCAAGAATGCCACACTTTGGACGTTGGCCGGCCCTGGAAAGCTCGACAAGGGTGACATGCTCATTCACCGCGGATACATCGCGGAGATTGGCGAGAATCTGAAAGCACCCGAAGGAGCCACCCTCATCGATGCTCAAGGCAAGCACGTAAGCCCTGGGATCATCGATTGCCATTCTCATATGGCTACCGATGGAGGCGTGAATGAAGTAGGGCAAGCCGTTACGGCCGAGGTTCGCATCGGCGATTTCATCGATGCCAACGATTACACCATCTATTGTCAATTGGCGGGTGGAGTAACCGCAGCCAACGTCTTGCATGGTAGCGCCAATCCGATCGGTGGACAGAACCAGGTCATCAAGCTTCGATGGGGAGCCATTTCCGAAGAGCTCAAGATGAAAGAGGCTCCTGCGGGAATCAAGTTTGCGTTGGGCGAAAACGTCAAACAGAGTAGCTCCGCTGAACGAACCGAACGCTATCCGCAAACCCGCATGGGGGTCGAGCAAATTATGCGAGATCGTTTTGAAGCGGCTCGCGAATACCAAAAAGCGTGGACCGAATGGAATCGAAATCCTCGCGGATTGCCTCCACGCCGCGACCTCGAGCTCGATGCCATTTCCGAAATCCTCAAAGGGGAACGTTGGGTTCATTGCCACAGTTATCGGCAAGATGAAATCCTAGCCATGCTCAGAACGCTTGAAGACTACAACGTTCGCATCGGATCCCTCCAGCATATTTTGGAAGGTTACAAAGTTGCTGAAGCGATGGCAAAACATGGTGCGATGGCTTCGAGTTTTTCCGATTGGTGGGGTTACAAGTTCGAAGTGATCGATGCGGTACCCTTTAACGGAGCCTTGATGCATCGTATGGGGATTGTCGTCTCTTTCAATTCCGATGACAACGAACTTGGCCGTCACCTCAATCACGAGGCTGCAAAAGCAATCAAGTACGGTGGTGTGTCTGAGGTAGAAGCGTTGAAATTCGTGACCTTGAATCCTGCCAAACAATTGCGGATCGACAACTATGTGGGTTCATTAGAAGTGGGCAAGCAGGCCGACTTTGTAATTTGGAATGGTTCGCCGCTTTCCGCTACAAGTTTGTGCGAACAAACCTGGATAGATGGCAAGAAGTACTTTGATCGAACCGAGGATGCGGTGGCTCGAACACGCGTGGCCGAACTTCATCAGAAGCTCGTTCAAAAGGTACTATCGTCCGATGGTCCCACATCGGGACCAGGAGAACGGGAACCCGATCCAACTTCGATTTGGGCCCGTTATGACGAATACTGTGCAACCAAATCGGAACGCCTGCAACAGGCTTTGCGAACTCAGCAAAGTGAAGAAGGAGTCCAAGAATGAAACCAGTGAGGACTTCTAAGACTGCTTTGCCATTTGCCTTTCGCTTCGCAACCAAGGAATATTTCATGTCCTGTTTTTCACTCAAGCGTTCCGCATTCCTTGCGACCGTTTCCACTCACTTCGCCTTTGTGGTAGCGATGGCCTCGTTCCTGCCAGGTCCGTTCGCTCAAGGATCGGATCAAATACCTGGAGCCAAATCGAAGCACCCTGTGTTGCTACGAGGAGGTGTCATCCACACCGTATCTGGTGAAACGCTGCATCCAGGCTGCGTATTGATCGAGCAGGGTAAGATCAAACTAGTGGCCAAAGAGATAGCAGCACCTTCAGAGAAGACGCAGGTGATCGATCTCAATGGCAAGCATGTGTATCCAGGCCTCATCGAAAGCACGTCGCAATTGGGGTTGGTAGAGATCGATTCCGTTCGCGCAACGATCGACACGACCGAAGCAGGACGCGTCAATTCGAATGTGCGAACGCAAGTTGCTTTCAATCCCGATAGCGAAGCGATTCCTGTGGCCCGAGCGAACGGAGTTCTCTTAGCCCTTTCGGTTCCTTCGGGCCAGTTCGTGAATGGACGATCGTCCTTGATGCAATTGGATGGCTGGACTTGGGAAGATATGGCGGTTCGTTCCAATGTCGCTATGCACGTGCAATGGCCACGATTTTCAGCGCCACGGATGGGACGACGCGGCGGTGGTGGAGGTCGAGGTCCAGCGGGTGGTGCAGGTGATGCCCAGCAACGGCTCGAAGAGTTCAAGCAACTCCTCGAGACAACTCGCATCTACGCAGCTGGGCGAGAACGCGATGCTGCCAACACGCCACTCGATCCACGTTTGGAAGGAATGATTCCTGTCGTTCGAGGCGAACTGCCGATCATGGTAGATGCGGACGATGTTCAGCAGATTCAATCGGCCGTTGCCTTCTGCAAAGAGAATCAGATCAAGTTGATCGTTTACGGTGGAATGGGAGCGGCCGAGTGCGCCACGTTATTGCAAGCCGAACACATTCCAGTCATTCTTGCCGGAGTGTATCGATTACCCCGTCCGCAGAAGCCTTACGATGAGGCCTACACGTTGCCTAAACGACTTCACGATGCAGGAGTGACCTATGCCATTTCCGGCGCGGGGCACTTTGGTGCTTCTACGGTTCGCAATCTTCCTTATCATGCCGCCACGGCAGTCGCATATGGTTTGGATCGCGATTCGGCTATCAAGAGCATGACCTTGGATGCTGCCAAGATTTTGGGTGTCAGCGATCGCGTTGGTTCGATCGAGGCGGGCAAAGATGCGACGCTCTTCGTATCGGACGGAGATATCCTAGAGATTCAAACCTTGGTCACCGATGCCTTCGTGCAAGGACGACCAGTCGATCTGACGAGCCATCATACGGAGTTGTACCGCAAGTACAAAACAAAGTACGATCGCATTCAAGAGGAAACGGCGACTCCATGATCGACCTAACAGTCGACATGATTCAGATTGTAAGCTCGATGGCGTGATGATGGACGAGATGGGATTTTGAGCAAGTGGGGCACCGCATTGACCAAAATCCCCTCTCTCGCAATGATCTTGAGATTCACGCAGCGATGATGGGGGAGCTTATTCGCGTTCGGTGAAGAGCTATCGGCCTTCGCAGGAGCCGATGGGGCTCTCCCGTATCGATGCCTGCCCAGATATTTCTTAACATCGGGTCTCTTAGGATCGAGAATCATGCAACCCTTCGAAGAGTACGCATCGCTATGGGATGGTCGAGTTCAATTGGCCGTAGAATTGGCCAAGCAAGCGGGCAATCTGACGCGCGATCATTACTTCCAAACAGACGCGTACCAAACCGAACGCAAACGTGATAACTCTCCGGTGACGACTGCAGACAAAGAAGCCGAGCAGCTGATTCGTCGCATTCTTGGAGACCGCTTTCCTCAAGATGGCATCCTGGGGGAAGAGTTTGGAACGAGCCAAGGGGAATCGAATTACGAATGGATCATCGATCCAATCGATGGAACGAAGAGCTTCATTACGGGTGTTCCTTTGTACTCTACCTTGGTTGGGCTGACCCACCATGGAAAGAGCATGGCGGGAGTGATCTACATTCCCTGTTTGGAAGAGTTGGTCTTTGCTGCGATTGGCTATGGTGCTTGGTACCAAAAGGGTGAGGCTCCGTGGAAGAAAGCCCATGTTTCCAAGGTGGCCGATCTTCGCGATGGGGTGTTTCTGGTTTCGCAAGTCGATAACTTCGCAAAGCGTGGAGCTTTCGAGTCTTATCTCGATCTCGAAAGTAAAGCATACATCACTCGTTCTTGGGGGGATGGCTACGGATATTTGTTGGTCGCGACGGGAAGAGCCGAAGTAATGGTCGATCCCATCGTGAGTCCATGGGATGTTGCTGCGATTCAACCGATCATGGAAGAGGCTGGCGGTCGATGTTCGAGTTGGAAAGGGGAATTCACAATTCATGGTGGGGATTGTGTAGGAAGTAATGGATTGGTTCATGCTTCTGTCTTAGAATCGCTTAATCGCCTCTGTTCCTAATTCTCCCACTCCTTCTCCCTCCATGTCTGGAACAGGCCTCCTTACCTTCCGTTATAGAGAGAACTCGAAATGAAACGCTGGATACTGTCTCTGGGACTCGCCGCCGTGCTTGGAGTGGCTGCGTATGCGCAGGACGCGACCGTCAAAGAGGAAACCAACACGATTCGCGGCTTGTTGGAAGCTGGACAACTCGATGACGCTCAAAAAGCCATCGATGCGCTTGCCAAGAAAGATGATGGAGCAAGTGTCGCTGCTAACCTTCGACAATCTTTGGCGGCGAGTTTGCTACAGAAGGAACGAAAGAAAGAGGCGGTTGATCAAATCTGTCACGTGGTTGAATATCAGTTGGCACAAACCGATGAGAACAGCAATCGCATGTTGGCCAACACATTGATGGTCGCCAATTCGATTTGTGCGCGAGCTGGAATGCCCGACCGGTCGTCGGAGTTGACCGAGCGAGCACTCAAGACGGTTGCCCAAAAGCTCCCAGCTTCGGGGTTCAGTCCGCTCTATATGACCTATACCTCGATCCTTCGCAATAAAGCCAGCGCACTTGCTTCCGAAGGAAAGGTCGATCAAGCCATCGAGTTGCTTTCTGGCAATGTGTCGCAAGCTGAAAAGTTGCTAGCAGGCCAATCTGCTGACCCTCAAGTTGCATCGTATGCCATCAGTACCTATTCGAACCTTCTTTTCTTTGTGGAAGACGAAAAGGCCGATGCAGCCGTGCGAAAGCTATCAGATTTGGTTAACGCACAGATGAAAGACCATCCTCACATTCAAGTGGTCACTGCGTATGCGCAAGCGATGAACTCTTATGTAAGCCGGCTTAGTCGCGACAACCCTGATCGCGCTGAAAGTGCATTTAAACAACTGCAAGCCTTCGTCGATCATGCAGAAACTGCATTGCCCGAGGCAGAAGCACAGTTCAAGCCACTTCGTCAATCCATGGATCGCTTGAATTCGAGTGTTGAAGCGGGCAAAAAGTTGGCAGCCTTGATTGGTCAACCTGCACCTCGCTTTGATATCCAACACGTCGTCAATGGCGAAGCTTTCAAGCAAGAAGACCTCAGGGGTAAAGTCGTCTTGGTCGACTTCTGGGCTGTTTGGTGCGGCCCTTGCATTGCCACCTTCCCGCATTTGCGCCATCTCCGCGAAGAATATGGCCCTCAGGGATTGGAAATCGTCGGAGTCACGCGTCGATACAACTATCTTTGGGATGAGAAAGAAAACAAAGCCAAGAAGTCTGAAGAAGTCGTGACCGAAGAAGCCGAACTCGAAATGCTCAACAAGTTTTTGGCTTCCTACGAGCTCAAGCATCGAACCATCGTCACACCAGCATCCAGTCCGATGAATCGAGAATATGCCGTTACCGGCATTCCCCACGTTTGCCTCTTGGATAAAGGTGGTAACATCCGTCTCATCAAGATTGGTTCGGGTGACAAGAATGCTCGCGATATCGAAGCGATGATTAAGAAGCTTTTGGCTGAATAATCGTTGAATCGATTGAATGGAAATCGAACTCACAGGGAGAACGCAAGTTCTCCCTGTTTCGATACTAGGCGAAACAAATGAATCAAATGCCAACTTCCTCTAGCGCAGTTCGCTTTTGGGGAAAATTTGGGATGGCAGTTGCCACAGGTGGTGTGGCGCTACTGGTCGTGCTGATGACGGCTCTGCTTCCACCATGGACCGCCGTGCATTGTCAACGACAGCAAGTTCTTTATTCATCGAGGCGAGTTCAAGTTTACGAAACTTCGTTCGCGGGGTTCGATTGGATCTTGTCTGGATCCAAGTGGACGATAAAAAAAGACCCTCCCAATCCTGCATCCGAGATGAAGTTTGATTCGCACGAGTTTGAAGTGAATCGATGGATGCTCGTTGGGGAATGGTTGCTTGTGGCCGTATTGGCGGGAGTCTGCTACTTCCGTTGGACTCGTCGACTCTTTTCCCGAACCTTCTAGTTGGGAATGATCGCGGGGCTATACCATCCGGTTGGCAATCGCAAGTTATTTGAGTCTATCATTCCAAGAAAGAAGCGTGCTTGCGTGATCGAGTCACATGATTCAATGTCGTCCGAAGAAGCAGACGCTGTGTTGCTTCGTCGCACGATGATGACCGAAAGTGCTACCGCCCTTCTTGCTTCTTGGGTGGTGATGTTGTCAGGAGGTTGCAGTGGTTCTCCAGCCACTCCTTCCGGCGCAACTCCATTGAAGTCGCAAGAAGCGAACCAAGATCCAAACATGTCCAAGAAGCCGTCTGAAGAAAGCGGAGTCGCAATGAAAATACATTACCTCGAGATCGTAACCAAAGAAGTTGAAGCCGTATCGAGTCTCTATTCGAAAATGCACAACGTCACTTTCGAAGGTCCCGATCCCAATCTTGGCAATGCTCGTACGGCCAAGCTTGCAGGAGGAGGCATGATCGGTGTTCGTGCACCCATGCATGATGCGGAAAAACCTGTCGTCCGCCCTTACATGCTCGTCGAAAATATCGAGGCGATCGTGGCCATCGCGAAGCAAGCAGGTGCGGTGGTTGCGGTTCCCCCGATGAAACTTCCAGGACATGGAACGTGCGCCATCGTCATTCAAAATGAAGTCGAAATCGGGCTTTGGCAAGTCGATTGATTGGCCACACAAGCCTCTGCCTATCGATCGGCAAGCGATACCGTGAGTTGATCGACCGAACGATCCCAGTCCAGCATCAACGTTCGTTGATAGACAGGATGGTCGAGTAACCAGTGCGACAAGGGAGCGATGACTCGAGTCTCGATGGCTCGTTGCAATGGTCGCGCTCCCAGATGGGGATGGAATCCAATTTCTGCCAGTCGCGAAATCAATCCCTCCGTGAACTGCAGAGAAAGGCGAAGGCGAGTAATCCCTTCGCGACTTGCAGTTTCTTGTAGCTCTTTGGCGGTGATGAGCCGAATCACTTCAGGAGAAAGAGGCCGAAACGGAATGACGTGGTCTAGCCGATTGAAGAACTCGGGGCGAAATGCCTTTTTGACCTCGGAAACGTAATCTGGGATTGCATCTTGAGTAAAGCCAACGGCCGTCGAAGGACGCACACCCAAGTTGCTGGTCATAAGCACCAAGGTGTTTCGAAAGCTTGTGGTACGTCCGCTACGATCGGTGAGTCGACCTTCATCGAGCAAGCTCAAAAGGATATCGAAAACTTCTGAACCTGCTTTCTCGATTTCATCCAGTAACAACACGCTGAGCGGCTTCGCGCGAATCTTCTGAATCCATGCGGCCGGTTTGTCGTTTCCATCTTGAAGAAAACGATACCCTGCCGCGATGCCGGAATACTCGCTCATATCCAAGCGAACCAAAGAAGCTTTACTTTCACCATGGCCATAGAGATAGTTGGACAACGATTTTGCTAACTGAGTCTTGCCAACACCCGTAGGACCGCAAAGTAAAATACAGCTAAATGGCCGCTGTCGATCATTCATCGCGGCCTTGATCTTCGTGACGATCCCCGATGCGATGTGGCATGCGTGGTCTTGACCAATCACGTCCTTTTGAAGTTCCGTTGCTACCTCGCTTCGATGCAAAATCCAATCATCTCGAATCATCGATTCCGGAAGACCTGTGATTTGAACGAACTTTTGAACGGCTTCTTCGACAGTGTGCCGTTTGGGAGGCTTGGCCGCTAGAAGCTTTCGAGCGAACTGAACCGATGGACCAGGAGGACTGGCATAGTTCTGAAATTGGCTACACCATCTCTGAATCAACGAAGGAAGAGGTGGTTCGAACGATGTCTTGTGATGTTGTTGATCCAAGACGAACAGCCGTTCCAGTATTTCAACTTCGTCCTGTGCCTGCAGCGGTTCGACACGCACCATGGGAATGGCGTCGATGAAAGCAGGAAACAGTTTGCGGCAGGCATCGAGTTCTTCAGGGGTGGATTCGACGACGATTCGCAACTGGTCATTCTTGATGTAGGGCACCATAAAGGCACCGAGCGAATCGCGCGGAGAAGCACCTCCCAGGGACAGAAGGTCGCGCATGTTTTCGATCGCCAAAACTCCACCGATATCGGAGAGTTCGGCGATGATCGCTTCTAACCGTTCTTGCCACTGACCAAGATACTGCATACCAGCGATGAGTCGCCCTCCACTCGACTGCCAAAACAAGGGAAGGCTCGCCCAGCGTGCCAACCCCGACGCTTTCTCTTCGCGTTTGCGCTCCAATTGACGAATCTTTTGGAGTCGCTTGGCCGATGCCTGCAACATGGCTGTTTTGCCGACTCCCGATTCGCCCACCAAGATACAGCTGCCGCGGCTAAGCACTTGATCCAGTTCATAGCCTGCGTGCAATTGGTTGCCGACGGGAATAAAGGGGAACGACTTGCGAGCCAGCGGTTCGGCGACTAGATGAAGAACTTTGGTTCGAACGCTTCGCGGTGCCTTGGAAGCCCGCGGGACCTTCACACGAACCCATTTCAATTCACTCGAGGTCGGTGGCCAGAACTCGACCGCTTGTTGCGGAGTCATCGTAGCGGTGATGGAACGAACAGTCTCCGCCAACATCGTGGCAAACAAATCCTCGCTTGGACAGAAAAACTCAGCTCCCAGATCGGGCAGCAAGCAATAAAGATTTCCTCGGTCGTCTCTCAACCGAACGATTCGAACCGGGAATTGAATCGATGGACCCGCAAGATACCGTCGCCCTTGATAGATATACATGGGCTGAACGGGAAATGACTTTTGAAAAAGTTCACCGGAAGCCCACTGAGCTGCCGGAGAAATCGCATTTTGCTTTGCGATCTTTCCCAGCCGCTTTTCCAGCCTTTGCATGGCCTTCGATGCTGTAGTCGATCGAGTCTCTTCATCGGGGCCATCGAGAAGTTCGGCCACGACAGGCCAGCCTGGCGACGAACTGATCAAAGCTGGTAAGGTTACATACATGTGGAGAAGATTTCATTCCAATGCGATGAGGGCGCGGATTAAGGCGCGGTGTAACACTTGAGATACTCTTGTCGCTCGGCCCCCTGCCCTACCGCCGTCCGAACGAAGAATTGATTACCACAAACTGCAGGGCTCGCAAAGGACTCGTCACCGATCTTATTCTCTGAAAGAGAAACATATTTTTGTGGATTCGCTTCAAATACATACATCGTTCCCGATTCATTGGCCCAATAGATGCGGTTGTCGACCAATACGGGTGAGGAGCTAACGGGGCCTTGCAAGCGTTGCTTCCACATCTCTTTTCCATCCGACGCTTGCCAGCAATAGAGGACTCCCTTATCGGTGAGAGCATAAACGTAGCCTTGATGAACGATCATCGATTGTTCGTAGCACTTTTGATCATTGCGCCACAGGATTTTTCCACTTCCATCGGCCTGAACGGCAATAGTTTCCGCTTTCGGGAATCCTCCGCTTGCAAATACGGTATTCCCTTCCCATATCATCGTGCCGCACGTGGCAAAGGTGGTTCCATCGACTGCCCAGAGTTCTTTGCCTGTCATTGGGTCATAGGAAGAAACTTTCTGATTGCCGCTAAGCAACAATTGATCGCGACCTGCAACCGAAGCAACGACGGGTGTCGAAAACGAAATGCTCGAGGGGCGAGCCGTACGCCAAAGTTCCTTGCCATCGCGGCTTTGCAAGGATACGAGGTAGCTCTTACCGTCGTACTCCGCACAGACGATGACTTGATTCTTGTATAGGCACGGCGAAGGAGCATATCCATACTCGAATTGTTTTGGATCAAATTCGCCCAGGTTCTGTTGGTAAGAAACTTTTCCATCCAGGCTCAACTTGTACAAGTGGATGGCCTTGTGATGAAAAAAGCACGCATAAAGGGATTCGCCATCCGATGCGACGGTGGGTGTCGCTTCGGTGTTCTTGGGATGATTCTTTTTGGGAAATCCTTCACGGCTCAATTCGGTCGACCAAAGTTGTTTGCCGCTTCGGCGATCGATGGCCACGATCGATTGCACCTGATTCTTTTCATCCGCAGTAGGAAGAATCACTTGTTGTCCGACGACGATGGGCGAACCGTGTCCGCGCCCGGCAATCGGTGTTTGCCAAGCTAAGAGTTTCGAATCCCCAAATTGGATTGGAACATTTTGGTTGACGGTGTTTCCGTTCCGATAGGGACCTCGCCAAAAGGGCCAATCGCTTTGGCGATTCAACTTTGGAAAATCCTCGATACCGCGATCCTGCGAATAGCTTGGCGTTGCTGATGCGCCAAATCCAATCAACAAAAGAAGAGATGTTAGAACGATACGCATAGTGGGATCCAATCATCAAAGAACGAAAGCGAACCGAGGTGCAAGGTCAGCGATGGCCCGATTATACCGCAATACAAACCGGGATCGAAACGGGGCCCAAAGACACCCAGGAACACTCCCAATCGAAGCTTGGGAAGGCAACAAAGAAAGGCTGTCGCATCGTTTCAAACACATGCCCCATACAACCAGCCAGCGATGGGAATCCATTCAAGGCATGATTCGGTCGGGCATGCTGGGGGCAATGCGAACCCTATCGTGAGGGGACTTTTCCCGAGTCAGAGTGAAATTGGGAAAAAACCGGTCGCGACATCGCGAAGCGGGGTTGTTAGGATGGAGCCGGTAGGGAGCTTTACCTAGTAACCAATCGGTAGATCCACCTGGGATGGAACTGGTGAAGCCTAGGAATTCATTGGGACGACGAGAGCCGAAGAATATGCGACGTTGGATGCTTGTTTGCGGATGGGTGTTGGGGTTGAGTGGACTCGTGCATGCCGACGATCCTAGGCCCCAAAAGTCGGCGACTTTAGGAACTGTTTTAAACGAGTTTCGGCTCACGGATTATCGCGGCAAAGAGTGGAGTCCCGATGATTTCCGCGACAAGAAAGTATGGGTCGTAGCGTTTCTGGGGACGCAGTGCCCGTTGGCCAAGCTTTATTCGCCACGTCTTCAAGAACTGGCTAAGACCTATGAGAGCAAGTCGGTTGCGATCATCGCCGTCGATCCCAACGATCAAGATTCGCTTGCCGAGATGGCTGCGCATGCTCGCAAGCATCAATGGGAATTTCCTTTTCTCAAGGATGCGGGTCAAGTGCTTGCAGATCGTCTTGGAGCGACGCGAACACCCGAAGTGTGCGTGTTGGATAGCGGACGTCGCTTGGTCTATCGAGGTCGCATCGACGATCAATATGGAATTGGATACATCAAAGACAAACCCCACAGTCGTGACCTTCAATCCGCGTTGGATCAGGTTTTGGCGGGTAAGGACGTGGCCATCGAACAGCCTTCGGCTGTTGGATGCTTGATCGGCCGCAAACGAAGTATCTCGGAAGGTTCCGAGATCACGTATTCCAATCAAGTTTCCCGAATTCTTCAGAAGCGATGCGTCTCATGTCATCATGAAGGTGATATTGGCCCCATGGATTTGACGCAATATGAAGAGGTTGCTGGATGGAGTGAGATGATTTTGGAAGTGATCCAAGACCAACGTATGCCTCCTTGGCATGCGAAAGAAGGTGTTGGGCATTTCTCGAACGATCGACGCATGCCTCGCGAAGAAATCGATACGATCGCTAAGTGGGTGCAAGCAGGATGTCCAGAAGGCAATCGTGAACAACTTCCATCGGCGATGACATTCGTCACGGGTTGGCAACTAACGCGCGAACCCGATCTCGTCTTGCCGATGAGTAAACGGCCCTACACGATTCCGGCGACAGGAGATGTTCGTTACCAATATTTTCGCGTGGATCCTCAATTGACGGAGGATAAGTGGATCGAGTCGGCAGAGATCGTTCCAGGGAATCGCGCTGTGGTTCACCATATTTTGGTGTTTGCTCGCGAGAAAGGAAGCCAAGGAGATCTTGGAGGCGAGCGTGGTTTCTTGTTTGGTTATGTCCCTGGCACGCGTATCGAACCGTCCAAGCCAGGATATGCCAAGCGGCTATCGAAGAACAGTGAGCTCATCTTTCAGGTTCACTACACACCGGTTGGAACCGAACAGCAGGATCTGAGCAAGATCGGCTTGGTGTTTGCTGATCCAAGTTCGATCACCCACGAAGTCCAAACGACCAGTGCCGTTCAAGTTCAGTTGAACATTCCACCCAATGCATCAAACTACGAGGTATCCGCACTGCTGCCGGAAAAGCTTCCTGGTTGCCAATTGATTTCCATGAGCCCTCATATGCATTTGCGAGGCAAAGCTTTTCGTTATACCGCGTTGTATCCGGATGGAAAGGAAGAAACCTTACTCGACATTCCGCGGTATGACTTCAATTGGCAGACCGAATATCGTGTCGACCAGCTCAAGGAATTCCCAGAGGGAACGCGGATTCGATGTGAAGCTGCTTACGACAATTCGGACAAGAATCTCAACAACCCTGCCCCGGATCAATGGGTGCATTGGGGTGACCAAACCTATGAAGAGATGATGATTGGTTACTTCCATGTGGCAGTTCCGATCGATCCCAAAACAGGAACGGCCCCACAGGTATTGCAGGGCCGCGGTCGCAACGCTGGTGCTTCGCCGCAAGCGATGTTCGAGCGACTGGATCGCAATCAAGACGGTCAGCTCACGGCGGACGAAGTCCCCGATCGTCTGAAACCGATCATCAAGCAAATGGATTCCAATCGCGATGGAATCCTTCAGCGTTCCGAGCTATCCAATGCGCCAGCATCCCGAGGGCGTTAGGTCCATCGGTAAACGGCATTCATTCGAGTTGAGCGTATAGCGTCCATCGCGGCCTTGATGCGTTGCATCAAGGCCAATCGGCTAAAGCGTCCAAAGGAATTCGCTCGATCCATTGATCCAGATAGCGATCGATTTGTTGGGCGCAAGCTTTATAAACTTCGACGCTTCCACCGAAGGGATCGGAGATGTCCCGATGATCGGTCGAAAGCAAGTGAGTCTTGCTTTCGAGTTCGGGCCATCGAGACAAGATGGCGTGACGATGATTGGCGGTCATCGTGAGAACCAAGTCGGCTCGCTTGAGCAATCGTTCGCTCACAGGCGTGCTTTGATGGTCTTGAAGTTCCAGGCCATACGATTGCATGGCGGCGATGGCCTGCGGAGAAGCTTCGCTGCCTGGCATCGCCGACACTCCGGCTGACTTGACCAAGAAGGGAGCGGGGCGATTGGGCTGGACGCGATCCTGGAAGCGTTTCATAAACTTCGCTTGAAGGAGACGTTCGGCCATTGGAGATCGACATGTATTGCCAGTGCATACGATCAAAATGAGATATTGGCTCATGGCGATAAGGGCTTTCTGATCGAGCACGCCAGGGGAAACGATGCGGCATTCTTGATGATCTACATGCACACACGTAGATGGGCCTTGATAATGGGTGACTCCATCATCGATAGCCAAGGCGACTTCGGGAAGTTGTACCGCATCGGCGGTTGTGGGTTGCTTGTCACCTTGCGCAGGTGCCGCTAAGAGAAGCAGTGGACCTGCTAACAAATGCATGACGTGTTCGATTGCATCATGCGCAGGAATGCGGAGCGTGATCCGTCCATCGGCATCGAGCAGCGTTTCGCGACATGCTTCAGGCAATCGCTGAACCAGCGAATCGCGATGTTGACCATCGAGCACGAGGCCTAGAGGACCGGGCCATAGACAATTGGCCAACCTTTTGGCAACCGGCGATAAGGCTGGACAGAAATCATCGATTTCCATCGCCGATCGCAATGCTAAGGTGGGACGCGCATGCGGATTGCGACATCGAAGAGCCTGCAACTTGGGAATAGCAGCCTCATGAAGTCCGCTCACCGCGACATTGTAAAGGGTATCGGTCGGCAACCCGACGAGATGCCCTTCGGCCAAAGCTTGGACTGCCAAGTGCACGACGTCGCGTGGGTCGTCCGCTCTTTTCCAGTCAAGAACATGTGTCATCGAGCATCCCAGCAAGTTCACGGTTCGTTGCGGCTTTGGCTACCGATTGCCAGCCACCATCCATTCCTCGGTCAGCAAGGGATGGAGGGATTTGGCAGAGCGACGCGCATGCGAAAAGTCAAAGCGACGCCAATGGTACGGCCACCAAATGGTTGGGAACATCATAGCTGGCAATAGCCCAAATCTTCAACCCGGCTCGAACGGTTGCCCCTTTCCAAAGTCAAGCTTTTGCCACACCTTTGGTCGGAAGACTGTAGCGGCGAGCATTCCTCGACGAATCGTGCGGCGTCCTAGAGCGCTAGTGTTCGCAATTCTGAGCTGTTCCGCCTAAACTCGTAGATACCAAGTGATGGGTTCTTTCTCATTGGGAAGTTGATCGTTGTTCACCATGGTTTCGTCCAAGCGTCCACTCGTTCTACCGATCTTCCCATGGTTCCAATTAGTATGGTTCCAATTCACATGGGTTCCCCACGAGAGGCTTACGCGACTTCGCCTTTCATCGTGGAAATGGGCCATCATGTTGCTCGGATTGATTTCCCTTTCAGGTTGCGTCGAACAAACGCGATCCGAGATCGACGCCAAGAAGGTGCAACTGGTCTATGCGCGGCGTGGGTTGAGCGAAGGTCGCTTCATGAAACCGCGAGCGATCACGATCGATGCTCAAGACCAGCTCTATATGGTCGATATGTCGGGTCGAATTCAAGTGTTTGATGCCGACGGACAGTTCCTTCGATATTGGAATACACCCACGATCGAGAACGGTAGACCCACTGGTCTCGGCGTCGATCGCGACGGACATATCCTGGTCGCCGATACACATTACTTTCGGGTTCTATTCTATACCCCGGAGGGCAAGTTGCTCGAGGATCGTACGATCGGTGGAGTGAACGGAAAAGGGCCTGGCGAGTTTGGATTTGTGACCGATGTAGTGCAAGACAGCCAAGGGAATTTTTTCATATCTGAATATGGCGAGTTCGATCGAGTCCAAAAATTTACTCCCGATGGTAAGTTCCTATGCCAGTTCGGCAAGCATGGCGATGGACCTCTCGAATTCAATCGCCCCCAATCGATGGTCATCGATGAGCAGGATCGACTTTGGATTTCCGATGCATGCAACCATCGCATCCAGGTTGTTGAATGCAAAGGTACGGAACCTAAACTTCTACAGATGTTTGGTCAGCAAGGAAAAGAACCAGGACAGTTCCAATATCCCTACGGTATCGCCATGTCGAAAGATGGGACGTTGCTGATTACAGAGTTTGGAAATCATCGCGTTCAAAGAGTTTCTCGCGAAGGTAAATCGCTTGCTATATGGGGAAGCCCTGGCAAAGAAAAAGGACAACTCAATCAACCTTGGGGTAGCATCGAAGACTCGCGGCGACGAATCCATGTTCTCGATTCGTTGAATCATCGCATCCAACGCATCCAACTCTAACGCTAAGAAGACGCAATCCGCAACGTGGCAGGTGAAAGGCCGGGAAAGCTACCACAAAGCCCACGAAGTCCACGAAGAGAAGACAGAATCGAATGCGCGGGAGGAACCACGAAAGGCACGAAAACCACGAAAAGAAGAATGTTGTTTGTGCTTGAGAGGAACCACGAAGAGCAAACGCGAACCGCTGCTTCGAGTAGTACGTCAGCTTGGATCCACTACCAACATTAGTGAATTTTTTTGTTCGTGCTTTTAGTGTTTTTTGTGGTAGATAAGATGCGCGGGAGGAACCACGAACGGCACGAAAACCACGAAAAGAAAAATGTTGTTTGTGCTGAGAAGAATGGTCGAGGTGCAATCGCTTACGGTCGCAGCGAGAAGTACGTCAGTTTGGATCGACGATCAACATAAGTGAATTTCGTTGTTCGTGCTTTTTGTGTTTTTCGCGGTAGATAAGATGCGCGAGAGGAACCACGAAAGGCACGAAAACCACGAAAGGAAGAATCTTGTTTGTGCTTGAGAGGAACCTCGAAGAGCAAACGCGAACCGCTGCTTCGAGTAATACGTCAACTTGGATCCACTACCAACACTAGTAATTTTTTTCGTGCTTTTTGTGTTTTTCGTGGTAGATAGGTCGCGCGGGAGGAACCACGAACGGCACGAAAACAACCATGAAAAGAAGATTGTTGTTTGTGCTGAGAAGAAAGGTCGAGGTGCAATCGCTTACGGCCGCAGCGAGAATTACGTTAGTTTTGATCCACGGCCAACATATGTAATTTTCTTTGTTCGTGCTTTTGGTGCCTTTCGTGATAGATATCCACTGCAATTGATTGGCTCGATCGACAATATCATAGCTATAGTTGTAATGGGCATTTCGATGCATGTTCTCGCGGTCAATAGGGTTTGAAAAATGATCCATGAATCGAGTGAACACAGCAAACAAAAAGATAAAGTTGTGTTCAAGGAAGAGTGCTATTTGATCAATGGTGCAATCTTCGAGGTATATCGAGAAATGGGGTGTGGGTTCTTAGAAGCTGTATACCAGGAGTGTTTGGCCAAAGAGTTTTCCTTGCGAAATATTCCTTTCGTCGCTCAACCCGCACTCAACCTGACATATAAGCAGCAGCCACTTCTACAAACATACCAACCCGATTTTGTGTGCTACAACAAGATTATTGTCGAGCTGAAGGCAGTGAAATCGATCGCGCCCGAGCATCAGGCACAAGTGCTCAACTATTTGAACGCGACGGGGTACCGCCTAGGTTTGTTGGTTAACTTTGGCGCCTATCCCAAAGCCACCGTTCAACGGTTAGCCCTTTGATCAGGATGCGCGGGAGGAACCACGAACGGCACGAAAACCACGAAAAGAAGAATGTGTTTGTGCTGAGAAGAACGGTCTAGGTGTGATCGCGAACCGCTGCTTCGAGTAATACGTCAGCTTGGATCTACGACCAACATAAGTGAATTTCGTTGTTCGTGCTTTTTGTGTTTTTCGTGGTAGATAAGATTCGCGAGAGGAACCACGAACGGCACGAAAACCACGAAAAGAAGAATGTTGTTTGTGCTCGAGAAGAATGGTCTAGGTGTGATCGCGAACGGCTGCTTCGAGTAATACGTCAGCTTGGATCTACGATCAACATAAGTGAGTTTCTTTGTTCGTGCTTTTTGTGCCTTTCGTGGTAGATAAGATGCGCGAGAGGAACCACGAAAAGCACGAAAACCACGAAAAGAAGAATGTTATTTGTGCTTGAGAAGAAAGGTCGAGGTGCAATTGCTTACGGCCGCAGCGAGAAGTACGTCAGTTTTGATCCACGGCCAACATATGTAATTTTCTTTGTTCGTGCTTTTTGTGTTTTTCGTGGTCGATAAGTCGCGCGGGAGTGTTTTTCGCGGTAGATAAGTCGCGCGAGAGAAGTATCACGAAGCTGACGAAGAGAAGACTGTAGAGGTTGCCACGAGAGTTAAGCGAGATTTGCTGAGAGATTCGACGGTCGATACAATCTTCTCGTAGTAACGCTAGCATTTCTTTTCTAGATTGCCGGGCTGAGTAGAATTCGGTATGTTGACCAGCAATCGATGGATGCCAGGAGGGTGTCATCGCTATTTTCAGCCTTTCATCATGGACGAGTCATGGCGGAACGAGCAAAGCAGGCCATTACAGGTTTGCGTACGCAATTTGAGAAGCTGCGAGCTGCGCGGGAGATCATCCGTGCAGAATCCAAGGCGCTCGATCTCTTGGCCGAATCCCTTGGCGAACCATTCTTGGAAGTCGTTGAGCAACTTGCACAGCTCGATGGATTATTGATCGTAACAGGGATGGGAAAGGCTGGTTTGATCGGCCAAAAGCTCTCGGCCACCTTTGCATCGACAGGTACTCCCAGTCATTTTCTTCATCCGGCGGAAGCGATTCATGGAGACTTGGGAAAGGTAACGTATCGCGATCTCGTATTCGTTCTTTCGCAAAGTGGAGAGACAAGCGAAATCACTCGCATTCTTCCGTCGCTCAAACAGCAAAGTCAGGGGGTCATCGCGATGACGGCCAATGCCGATAGCCAGCTAGCCAAGGCAGCTGATATCACCCTGCTGATTCCGCAGGTTCGCGAAGCCTGTGTGCATGGTTTGGCACCGAGTACAAGTACGGCTTCCATGTTAGCGCTGGGAGATGCCTTGGCGTTGGTGACGAGCCAAGTGCGAGGGTTCTCTTCTGAAGACTTTGCTCGCTACCATCCAGGTGGCGCTCTCGGACGCAAGCTGAGTCGTGTAGAGGATGTTATGCGGCCGTTGGATCAATGCCGCGTGGCTCCTGCTCAAGGAACAGTTCGCGAGACACTGGTACACGTGGCCAAAGCGGGACGTCGTACGGGTGCGATCATGTTGATCGATGACGAGCATCGGCTGTGCGGTATTTTCACCGACAGCGATCTCGCACGCATGATGGAGCATCGCGACGAATCCAAGCTCGATGCACCCATTCATCAAGTGATGACGCAGCGGTTTCATGCTATTCAGCATGGAGCAAGATTTGAAGACGCTTTGTTCGTGCTCGCATCTAAGAAATTTAGTGAGTTGCCCGTCGTAGATGAAAACGATCGGCCCATAGGCATGATCGATATCACCGACGTTCTTGGGTTGGTGCAAAACATGTCCAAGTCGATCGATCGAACGGAGCAGATAAGGCCCGCCTCTATTCGGTTGTTTTCGGCGACTTTGGGGGAAGTATGAGATCCATTGCAAGTCGCGATGTGGAAGTCGCTCGACCGATACGCTTGATCCTTTCCGATGTCGATGGAGTCATGACCGATGGTCGACTCATCATCGATAACTCGGGCGTAGAATCCAAAGCCTTTCATGTGCGCGATGGAATCGCCATCAAGTATTGGCAAAAGGCGGGTTTTCAGTTCGGCATTTTGACGGCGCGAACGTCTCAAATCGTCAAACTGCGAGCCAACGAGCTGGGTGTATCGCTGTTGCGGCAAGGCTTCGAAGAAAAGCTCCCAGCCGCAATGGAAATGATTCAGCAAACCCAATTGAGCCCAGAAGAAGTTTGTTACATCGGCGACGACCTACCGGACTTGCCGGTCATGTTCCATGTTGGACTTTCGGTAGCGGTAGCGGATGCGGCAGAAGAAGTACGAGGGCAAGCCAAGTGGACCCTTCGATCACCTGGGGGCCATGGAGCCCTTCGCGAGCTGATCGAACGCTTGTTGAAGGCCAAAAGTCGTTGGGAAGATTTTGTGCCGCGACCCTTGAATGGTACTCGCAAATAGTCTTGGGACGCTAACGTCATGCGAACGATTCGCGAATATTTGAAAGTCACATTGCCACTGGTGGTGGCCATGGTGATCTATCAACTTTTCGCCGTTCCCTACATTGAACTTCCCGTGGTGGCTTCCAAACAGGCACCCATCGTCGAGGTCAAAAACCAATCGGAGACCTATTGGTGGTCTCGGCATTTTCTACCGAATGCTTGGGAAAACCAGAATCCTACCGTTCTCAAAACCAAAAATGGAGTCCTTCTCTTTCAGCACTCGGAAAAGCTGACTCCCAATAGCCTCAAGCTCTCGCCTTTGACCATCATTCTTCCTCGCGGCAAAGGAGATATGTTGGGGAAGGAGCTTTCGGAAGGAGATGTTCTCTTCATCAAGAACCCGGAAGGTGCCGAGATTCAGTTTCTAGAACCGATCGACATTACTACAGGGGAACCTCCACCTGTTGTCGGCGGTCGCTTGATAGGTCCAATACAAATCTATGGACCTGCTTCGCGCGATGGCAAGGGTGATCTTCTAATCGAAACTCGCGATATCGCCATCGACAAGAAACATCTTTGGACACTCCATCCCGTGCAAATGAGAATGGGGAAGAGTCAGATCTCTGGACGAGATCTTTCGATCTATCTCGATCGAAGTCTCATGGGAACGCATAACACGTCGCTCCCTGAGGATTCACCTTTTCAAGGACTGGATCGTATGGAGCTGGTCTACTTGGAAAAGGCTGAATTCGAATTTCCACATGGTGGTCTTTGGACTCCCAAAGGATCGAAAGGCAAGTTGCCTGCGAAGGCCCGAGTTCAAAGCAAAGGTAGTTTTCAGTTTGATTTTCATAGCACGACGCTTCACGTTTCCAATGAAGTCTCAATCACTCACCAAATTCAAGGGCAACCTGAAGACCGTTTTGTTTGCGACGACCTCCGATTGCGTTTAGGGGTGCCCGATGCCAACACCGTCTCCACGGATAGTCGATTGGCAGGTGGATGGACGATGGAACATCTCGAAGCGACAGGTAAGCTACATGGTCAGGAAACCGATCCAGGATGGTGGGTCCAGATGGATTCTCCAGGTCTCAAGACGCGTGCCCAAGGGCGGCATCTCGAATTGGATTTGGTTCGAGGACGCATTGGAATCTCGAACTACGTTGGTATCGGCGAAAAGCCTTCGTCTCGGACATTTATCGAACATGAAGGTTTGAGGGTTTGGTCGCCAGAGATTCAGCTGGAAAACGATCAGCTCAATCTTGTGGCTAAGCGACCTCCGAGCACTCATCTGGGCGCATTATGGGCGGATGGTCCTGGTTCTGCGCAGTTGCTTACGGAGGACAACGACGAATGGAAGCTCTCGTGGTCCAAACGATTGGTTCTCCAACCAGATCAAGAGCAGGATCGGCTTACCATCGATGGTAGCGCCAATGCAAGCAGCATCCGACATGGTCGCTTCTCTTCCGAAGTTTTGGATATATGGTTGTTTCAGCTGGCTGAGTCGACTCGGCAACAGCTTCAAGCACTCCATCCGGATCGCAAGCCCCAGACGATCTTAGCAGATCGCTTTCATGCGAGTGGTCACGTCATTATTGACTCGCCAGCACTGCGGGCTCAAGTGGAAGACATGCAGGTTTGGTTGGTGCACAAAGACTTGGCGCGATTGCAATCGCAGCCTGCAAGCAACCCCAATGATGCACTCTTATTAAGTGATGCTACGGGATCCAATGGTTCCAGACCGATTACTCAACCTGATGCCAGCGCCCAAGCAAATCTTCATCGACTCGCTCAAAATCCTCTTTCACCTGAAGTCG
>JAXMBN010000055.1:0-32260 GCA_046349875.1 Pirellulales bacterium | reverse complement strand
CCAACTCCATTCTTCAGAACGATAGACGATTGGCACACCATCGCCATCTACCGAACGTACGCGCACCGAGATTCTTTGCTTCGTCTTGGATTGAATTTCCAAGCGAAGAGGTGCTGGAAATCCGACCTTCCACATACCACCCACACCCATCTGGGCAGTGATTTCGATTTCACTGTTTTGTGAGGCGATCGTCGAATCAACGGAAAGCAGCGTTCCCCAAAGAACGAACCATGCCATTAGCAATCGGCGAAAGATCGAAGATGGACGAATCGTTCTCAAGGTATCGCCGTAGAAGACAACGCAGGAATAGATGGCCGAAGACGAGCAGACGAAAGCTACAGAATACTTAGGTTGCCTGGAATGGGAAACGCCCCAACGGCGAGCCACAGTGGTTCTTCGGACGATGGAGAGTTTGGGTTCAGTTCATACCGAAAATGCAGGTTAGAGAGGGGGGATTTCCCTCCCCAAGTAGCCATAAACCCAATTTTGGTGTCAATAATGAGCCGCTCTATTTGCCCGAACAACTATCCAACTTTCCAATGATTCCACAGTTGCTGTACGGCCAAGCGAGCCGAACGAACGCACTGAGGAATGCCAACTCCACGATAGGCATTGCCGGCCACTTGCAATGTTGGATCGCGTTGAATGATGGCGTCGATCGCAGCAACTCGGTCGAGATGTCCCACATGATATTGTGGCATGGCTTCATTCCATCGCACGAGGGACTGCCAAACCGGTCGCGACTTCAGTTTCAAAAGTGTCTGCACTTCTCGCCATGCGATTTCGAGCAGCTCTGCATCGGACTTTTGATTCAAATCGGGACGCACAGCCCCTCCCATGAAAACTCGAAGCAACACTTTGTTTTCATCAACACGTCCTGGATACTTCTCGCTACTCATGCTGATGGCCAAGCAATCGCGATGCTCTACTTGTGGAACCACAATTCCAAAACAAAGGTCCGCAGGTGCAATCTCATCGCGTTCAACGACCATCACTGCCACAGCCGAACTGGCATAGGGGATTTGTTCGTAATAACCACTTAGCTCGGGCAACTTCGATTGAAAGAGACGTTTCGCCGCAGGTGCAGGTAAGGCAACGACAACTGCATCGAACGGTGATGAACTTCCATCTTCCAATTCGACCATCCACCGATCGCCACTCTTTTCAACACTCTTCACACTGGTATTCAGTTTCTTGTGAACACGATCGAGCCGACACACGATTTGATCCAACCACCATTGCATACCTTGTTTTGGAGCAACAAACTGATCGTATCGAGCCCCGGATGCTTTCTTTGCGACAGCGTGCTTCGCGTCCTGCGATTGCTTAGCCTTTTTCTTTTTGGCTAAGAAAGAACGGATGAGACCTCCGTGATCGCGTTCCATCGCGACAAACTCGGGCATCGCTGCTTGCATGCTCAATTGATCCGCTCGAGCCGTAAAGATGCCTCCCACGATCGGCTCGACTAATCGATCAAAAGCTTCTCTCCCAAGGCGACGAATGGCAAAATCCTGAAGAGACTCATCCCGCGAATCAGTTCGACGAGATACAAAGTATTCCCATAACACGCGTAGCTTGCCGGGGAGCGATAAGACACGCGAAGCCAAAATGGCATCCATTCGTGTGGGCTGCATCAACGAGAAACCTTGAGGAATTGGACAAAGGTTTCCGTGAGCCACAACGCGAGCCAAGCGATTGGCTTCGTTAGGGCGAATCATCTCGCCCTCAAGCCCCAACTCGCGAGTCAGCTCAAGCGCGTCTGGAATGAGCGTCGCGAAATTATCAGCCCCTCTCTCAACCAGCCAATTTCCTTCGCGATGAGAACCGATCACACCACCCAATCGATCCGACTTTTCGAAGAGCGTCACATCGAAGTGGTCGGAGTGTTTTTGAAGGTACCATGCAGCAGCAAGCCCCGTGATTCCACCACCGAGAACGGCGATCGACTTCTTGGTCTCCATATTCCAACACACTTTCGTTTGACACTCTGATCGCGGATGAACGATCAAAGCCAATACCTAGCGCGAATCATCCTACTTCGCGTTTACCTTCGACAGTTTATCGAGAACGTTTCGAGTAATTTTCTCCACGATGACGTCTTTTCCTGCCAAACCATGAGCCCAATCGGTCGAACCAACCGTGATAACCGTACCACCACGTGTATACGCTCCTACCACGGCTGCACCGACACGACCTTGTTCAAAACGATCGTAAAAGTAAGCATCATCGGGATGCCATTTCGCAGGAGCTGTCGCAACGATTTGAAATCCTTGCGGCGTTCCATCTCGATAGGTCGGGAACGGGAGGCCATCCTTCCATTCGATCTCACATCCATCGCATTCGTATCCGACGATCGTATCTTTACCGCCGAAACTATCGTCCTTCTTGAGTTGCGTGCCATCCAGTAACCAATGGTCGGGACGATGTACCGTGTAGGCTCCGCTCCCATCCATGAATTGACCATGGCTTCGATGGTAACCGCCGAAGAGGAATCCAACACCCGTCAGCTGATTCTCAGGACGAGCTACCAAGTGATGGCTCCAAAGCGTGGAGAGCAACCGATGATCTTTCGACGGATAGATCGGATCCATCACATAGCGTTGCTTCCAAGAGACCAGCGCGTTGCCTTGATCTTCTGACCGGACTTGCCAACAACAAGTATTTCCGCTGAAGAAAGCGACGTTCTTTCCGCTGGCGATAAAGGCTTCCAAGTGATCTCGCATCGGAGCAGACCAATACTCGTCGTGCCCAACACTCAATACAAGTTGATAGCCAGCGAGGATCTCCGGATGGAATTCTAGATCGCTATTCGCAGCATACTCAAGAACGTACCCCTGCGATTCGGCCCAGGAACAAAAGGCCTGCTCCCAGCGCGAGTACTGACTTTGAGGTGGCCGATGAAAGGAAACGCGATTCCCTTGTACTCCGGCCCGACCATTGAATGCATACAAGCTGAAGCCACCCCAATTGTTGTATGCATTGTAGGTATTGGTTGCTAGTTGCATCAGGATCGGACTTGACGCTCCCGGCTTGGAGGCTCGTAATACGAAATAGCAACTCGACTCCGCAGTTCGCTTTCCACGATACGCGTATTTGCCACCATCATCGGCAATCTTCAATTTGACTTCGTAGTATCCGCTCTTCCAATCCGAAGGGATAGGCATATGAAAAGCCATCGGCCATTGGCACCCATGCGATGAAGCATTCTCCGGAATGGGTGACTCCATTCCTGGAATACCGTTCTTCTGAAAAACCGTTTGCCGTGTTGCTCCTACGCGAGCGACCTCGATCGAAAACTGCTTGGCGGACGTGGAGACATGAAGCTCGAGCCCTTCGCCGGGCGCGTAGCTGACTTTCCCCGCATAGCCCTCCACGAAGAAGGGCCTAGCACCTTCATCCTGCGCATTCAAAGCGAGGATAGTACCGCAAGAAGCAATAGTAACGAACGTCAAAAGCAACGAAGCCCGTAGGAACTGGGCCGAGGAAGGGAGGGAGAGCATGGAACACCTCTAAAGGCGAGCGAAATTCTCTAACAATTGAAGTCCAACGGACTGACTTTTTTCGGGGTGAAATTGAGTGGCAAAAACATTCTTACTGCGGATCGCCGCACAAAAGGGATGAGCGTATTCCGAGGTATACCAAATAATACTGGGGTCCTCGGGAACAACGTGATAACTGTGCACAAAGTAGAAATAACTGTTCGGTTGCAGGTTGTGTTGCAATGGATTGGATGGGTCGTTCGATTGAACTTGGTTCCATCCCATGTGAGGGACTTTGAATTCGTGCGGAAGTTGGAATCGAACCGCCTTTCCTGCAAACAGCCCCAATCCAGGGCAATTGCCTGACTCTTCACCAACTTCGAACAGCAACTGCAGCCCCAAACAGATCCCCAGAAATGGCTTACCCGATCGCGCCGATTGTTTGACGACATCGATGAGCCCACGCTGTTCGAGCTCGCGCATCGCATCACCAAAGGCCCCCACTCCGGGCAAAATCACCTTCTCCGCCTTGGCGATATCCTCAGCTTTATCGGTAACCAATGGTTGTGCACCGACATGCTCTAGAGCTTTCTGTACGCTCCGAAGATTCCCCATCCCATAATCCACAATCGCAATCGTCATCTCTTCCTCACCTTTCTTTTACCAACATACCGCAAATCCCCGCCTCCACCACCACATCAATTGGTGCCACCCACCTTTTGTTGACTTCCGCTCTTCAGATGCGTATATTGCCTGCAAGGAGTTCCAACATGCCCAGACCTAAACGCGCTGAACAGTTTCCGCCTAATGAAGTTGCCGTCGCTCACTGCATCCAGCGGTGCGTTCGACGAGCCTATCTGGCTGGGATCGATGCCGGATCCCAAAAGTCCTTCGAACATCGAAGGGAATGGATCCGACGAAGAATGGAGTTATTGGCATCCATCTTCGGGATGGATGTTCTCTCTTACGCGGTCCTCTCCAATCACATCCACGTCATGCTCCGCACTAGGCCCGATGTGGTGAAAACATGGAGTGATGAAGACGTCGCGTCGCGTTGGTTGCGACTCTTTCCAGGTAAAAAGCTGGAAGAATATCTCGGCAGTCCTACCCAAGCCGATATCGCCAAGGTCCTTGGCGATGCCAAGCGCTTGCCCTGCTTCGCACAAGGCTTAGCGATATCTCTTGGTTTATGCGGGCTCTTTGCGAGCCCATTGCAAGGCAAGCCAATTTTGAAGACAAGTGTACGGGCCGCTTCTGGGAAGGACGCTTTAAGGCTCAGAAGATTGTGGATGAAGCAGGGGCTCTTGGCCTGCGCAATGTATGTCGATTTGATCCGGTGCGAGCCGCCTTGGCAGCGACTCCTGAAAAGTCGAAGTTTACTTCGGCTTACGATCGCATTGCAGCGAGCCAGGGGGTCAAAGGGATTGCAGCTGCTCTTGAGTTTGAAGCTCAGTCTGAAAATGCGAACCATCTTGCAAAGGTCAGTGATTCACGCAGGAAACGTGAATCAGAAGGCATGAAGTATTCCAAGAAGATGCCGGTGGATTCTTGGCTGTGTCCTCTGGAGATAGAAGAGCGTAAAGCTCCTGGTCCCATGCCGAGCCATTTGAAAACACGCCCAGCGACAAGGGCTTTTTGCCGATGAAGCAAGAGGAGTACCTAACGCTCCTAGACTGGACTGGCAAGCAGGACGCGAAGGAAAACGAGGCAGTATCCCTGCGGACCTGCAACCGATCCTCGAGCGAATTGGGATCGATAGTTCGATGTGGTGTGATTTTGTATGGAAGTACTCCAAGTACTTCGGCAAGTCACAAGCCGCTGGTCGTCCTGAAAGCATGAAGGCTGAAGCCTCCAAGCAGGGTCGCATCTGGCTCAAGGGTCAAAAGTCAGCTCAAGGCTTGTTTCTCTCGTAACGAAACTATTCACGCAGCCTTCTAAATCTGAATGCAGCATGCGATCCATTGCCTGCAGTCGCTCGCGGTCTATCTCCACATCGCGAATTTCATGGTGATCCTCGCCATTCTTGCCCATCAAACGGCCCAATTACCCATTCTTTCGCGATCGCACGCGTTCCGGCGTTAGCAACGCAATCCGAATCTCTTCTTTGAGCCCCTGATCCGACCACCAGCAGCATCCGTTTTTTCTTGAGCCCCCAAAATCCTTAGCAAATTGGCCGATATCAATAAAAGGTGGGTGGCACCTATTGAGTGGAAAAGGGAGCGGAGGCGGTATAACCGGCAAGAGCGGAACGGAGTTATTGAGACACGATGGGAACAATCGATACAGAAGAGAACTCTGGATTCTTTGGTGAATCAGTTTCAATCGTTTTTGCTAGCACAGATTTCTTTTTGGATTGGATGGATGATCCTGCTCTTCCGCGTCAGGCTCGCAACCAGAAGCTCCATCAGCCTCGGAACGTGGCTGATGATCGCATTGGGATGCACATGCTTGTTTGCTCAGCATGATGAGATCGTCCATTCCGCAGTTACGCTGAGTATTCCTGGAGTTCAGGTCGAGCCCACCAAGATTGCCTTGGTACAAGAAGCATTGCCTTTGGAGCAAAGTGCAGAGAACTCTGATGCGCCAACGTATGGAACTTGGCAAATCGGCCGTATCGCCTGGCATCAATCGACGTTGGCCCACCTGATGTGCAGAGAGGCATCCGCCTTGGAACTCATGGGGCACAAAGCGAAGCCACACTCCCAAGAATTAGCCAGTCGTTTCCTTCGCAAGAATTCGTCGCGACTGGCTCAGATTTCCTCTGAGCAAGCCATGATTTTGCATAGCGGTCTCTTTGCAGCACTTCAAGGCAGACCGCTATTGTTGCAATCCCTATCAGCGCTCGACGCGGCGATTGAACAACAGAACGTGGCTATTCAGAACGGCATTCCAATCGAAGACCCAACCAAACTCAAAGGGCAACGCATCGAAGCTCAAGATCGCTATGCCAGCAACGAACTCCTCATCCACAAGCTACGTTCTCAGTTACTGCTGCTCATACCACGCGACGTTGCCTGCCCTTACATTCCAACGCAAGACCTACAAGAGTTTCCGATTCCAGAAGATCTCTGCACCGAAATCGCCGCCGCTCTCACTCGACGCTGCGATCTCATTGCACTTCGAGAACTCAGCCAAAACCTCACACGACAAGACCTCGAACTCGCTCGCAGCATTATTGGAAAGGTCATTGGCACAACGTTAGTCGTTGATCGAATGCAAGGCCTTGGAAGTCTCGCCAATTGCCTGACAGGAAAGGCCGATGACGAACTTTGCATGCGTCGGTCCCAACTGGACGAGGCCACGAAGATGCTTGAACGCCAAATCTCAAACCAAGTCGAACAACATTGGCTCGAATGGAAGACCTCTGCCGAACGATTGCGACTTGCCCGTGAACTCGTCGAAGTTCGAAAAGAGAGAATCCAACAACTGCAAGCGATGGGAGAACTTGGAAAGCCTCTTCCTGGCTTGCTTCTCATTGCAAAAGCAGAATGGATCCAAGCCGAAGGCGAAGCGATTGAACGAGCCCACGAACTTCGGGAAGCGATCTTGCACTGGCTATCTTCGACTGGCCAACTCTCTTTTTAGATCAGTCCAAGGCGCAACCTCCGGTCTCAAGTAGCTCAGCGTGAGAAACCTCGGAAGCACTCCTGGAACCCTTCCCCAGCAATCGTCCGCAAAAAGTTCTTTGCGTCGATCAAGACCATTAGCCCAAGGGGAAGGTACACAATGGCTTGCGTTGCTTGGATACGTGAACTAGATCGGCAACGGTCGTATCGCCGAAACAGTTTTCCACGGCCTGAGCCGCGTCATCCAATTTGCGATGCAAGGGGCAAAGGTGAATACCATGGAGCCCCAACGGACATTCATGAAATCTGCGAATCGGTTCCACCGCATTCACCACTCTCAGAACGGTAAGTTCTTCTGGCTTGATCGCAAGAACAAATCCGCCATGCAGACCGCGCTGCGCATGGACAAGTCCTGCTTTACTCAGCCCTTGCATGACCTTGGCCAGATAACCCCCAGGAATTTGAGTCTTCTCGGAAATCATACTGGTCGTGCAGGCTTCATCTTGGTCCGCAAGATAGACCACAGCCCGAAGCGCATACTCTGCCGTTTGTGTGATCATGACGAACTTCTTCTCCGAACTTTCCTCAACAAAGTTTCCAACGCTGCAGCGTGATTTCCATTCCGCGCCATTTCCATTCCGCACGATGCAATCGCACATCATAGCCAATCCTACCATGCGATCTTGCACCCCACCCATCCAGCGCCAGAGCAATCTTGACATGTGGAGTTGGATATCCACAATATCGTTCCTGGCGGTCTCCTCGTCAATGTTGAAATTCCGCTTCGACGATATGCCGAAACATTGACCCGTGAGAAACATTACCCAGTGAATGGGATAGCGCCCTTCCATCGCGAGGCTCGACCGCGGAAATGAACCTTGGAACCTACCCTCCTGAAAGGATTTTTGTCATGGCCATCGTTTCTGATGAAACGGAGAACATTGCACTAGAACGTGCTCCATCGCCCGAATCTCAAGTCGTGGAAGCCACTATCAGCCGCCATTTTCCCGAGGGAATTGCGTGGGGCCCCGCCGTCTGGATTGCAGTGATTCATCTCGGTGCCATCGCTGCGCCCTGGACGTTCACTTGGCAAGGCTTGGTCACATTGTTTGTTTTGTATTGGCTGACGGGTGGCATCGGCATTTGCCTTGGTTTTCACCGTCTCTTGAGCCATCGCAGCTTCCAAACCTACAAACCCTTGCGGTGGTTCATCGCTTGGATCGGCGGACTCGCCGGTGAGGGCTCGGCGATTCACTGGGTGGCCAATCATCGTATCCACCACGCTCGCAGCGATCACCCAGGCGATCCTCACTCGCCTCGTGAAGGTTTCATCTGGAGTCACATGCTTTGGTGCCTTCAGGGAATGAACACCAAAACGCGCGATGCTATTCACGAACGTTGGGCTCCCGACATGGCCCATGACCCAGTACTTCGATTTCTCGACCGTACATTCATGCTTTGGCAAATCGTACTGGCCAGTTCCATATTCGCGTTAGGTTATGCCATCGGATCATGGCCCATGGCAATCTCGATGTTGGTCTGGGGTGTGTTCTTGAGAATGGCCATCGTTCTCCATGCCACGTGGTGCATCAACTCCGTCACGCATATCTGGGGCTATAAAACCTACGACAACGGCGACGATAGCAAGAACCTCTGGTGGGTAGCTCTCTTAACCTTTGGCGAGGGCTGGCACAACAATCATCACGCATATCAACGAGCCGCCAACTATGGCCATCGCTGGTGGGAACTCGATACCACCTACGTGACGATTCGCCTCATGAGCCTCCTGGGTCTCGCATGGAACATCGCCCCGATCCCACAAAAAGCTCGTGAAATTTTGCAGAAGAAAAAATTGCGGACAAATTCTGGATATTGACATCCATTTATCCCGATGATAGCGTAAATCCATCTGAGCTCGAAGTTTTCTCCGAGCTCAGACATCCCACCTGACTCACGCCCGCCTCCCTTCCCGCGTTGGGAAACTCACCATGCGCTACCCCCTTTCCTTTTGCGCGTTGTTTTTGGGCTTGGTTACAAACGCGTCCTTCGCTGACGACAACCAAGATCATTTCGAACGCCATATCCGCCCCCTGCTCATCCAGCATTGTTTGGAATGTCATAGCGGTCGGACGCCCGAAGGAAAGCTTGATCTTGCTTCCCAATCGGGATGGGAGCAGGGTGGGATGAATGGTCCATTGAGCGATCATGCTCACTGGAACCAAGGTACTCTTTGGGACCGTCTCACCACCCAAGATGAAGATCGTTTGATGCCTCCCGAAAAGCGGCTCAGCGAACAAGACTTAGCTCACCTTCAAAAATGGTTGGAGCAAGGTGCGAAGTGGCCCCAGAACGACAACTTCGTGATGCCTGTCGCTTCTTCAGAAGAGAAGTCACACTGGGCCTTTGAACCCATCCAAGCGACTTCTTTGCCTCCAGTTAAAAATCCTGATTGGTGTTGGAACGATCTTGATCGCTTTGTACTCCATCGCATGGAGCAACTGACCGTCGACCCCGTCGAAGATGCGACACCCTCTGTATTCTTGAGGCGTATCACTCTAGACCTGACGGGCCTTCCTCCGACCCCCGAACAACTCACGCAGTGGCAAACGATGGAGGACCCTCGCCACAGTCAAGTGATCGAACAGCTTTTAACGAGCCGAGCCTATGCCGAACGCCAAGCGCGCCGCTGGCTCGACTTGGCACGCTATGCAGACACATCGGGCGATGGTACCGACATGCCTATTCCTGAAGCTCGCTATTATCGAGACTGGGTGATCGATGCCTTTGAAGCCGACATGCCTTACAACCAATTCTTGATCGAACAGATCGCCGGCGATGTTTTGGCTAGCCAACAACCTGAAAACCCCGAGGCCTATAAGAAAACGATCGCCACAGGGTACCTAGCCCTTTCCAGACGTTTCGGCAATTCCAAGTTTGCTGAAATGCACCAAATCATCGATGACTCGATCGACACCATCGGACGTTCCGTGATGGGGCTGAGCCTTGGTTGTGCCCGATGTCATCACCATAAATTTGACCCAGTCACCATGGAAGACTACTACGGACTGTATGGCTATTTTGCAAGCACGCAATATCCGCACGCAGGAACCGAACATCAAAAAGAACGCAGCGACATGCCGGAGATCAAGATTCCCGAGCCATTGAGAGAACAGATGGAATCGAACGTTGCATGGGCTGTTCACGATAAACCGCAAACCGGTGATGCCAAGCTCTTTCAAGCAGGCGATCCAGGAAAACCAGGGCCTGTTGTTCGGCGAGGGTTCCTCGCTTTCCTCAACGAATCGGAACCGACCATCGAGCCGGGCCAAAGCGGAAGACTTGAACTTGCAAAGTGGATCGCTTCGCCTGACAACCCTCTCACGGCACGCGTGATGGTCAATCGTCTATGGCAAAGTCATTTTGGCAAAGGACTCGTAGCGAACCCCAGCAATTTCGGCAGGCAATCGCCACCTCCTTCGCACCCCGAGCTTCTCGATTATCTCGCCAACGAATTGATTCGATCGGGCTGGTCACTTCGTCACGTTCATCGTCTCATCGTTCAATCGCATACGTACCATCTTTCCAGCGTGGAACATGGAAGCGGCCAAACCGTGGATGAGCCGAATCAAAGCCTGTGGCATTTTCCTCGACAACGAATGGACATGGAATCGTTTCGCGATTCCATCTTGATAGTCAGCGGACGACTTCGCGAAGGTTCGAATGGTCGTCATCCTTTCAAGCCGACCAACGAACTGAAGTACACACAGGGAACTCCCTTCTTTGAATCTTTCGATCACGAACATCGATCCGTTTACTTGATGCAAGGACGGCTCAGTCGTCACCCTATGATGGATCTCTTTGATGGTGCCGACTCCAATGTTAGTACTCCTATCCGCGGAGAATCAACCGTTCCATTGCAATCACTCTTCGTGCTCAATGGTTCGTTTCTGCGAGAACAGTCATCAGCCTTTGCCGATCGCATCTTGGCAAGTGGCGAAGACTTCGACCAACGTGTCGATTTTGCATTTCTCACCGCATATAGCCGTCGAAGCACGCCCGAAGAGCGAGCAGCCCTTCAAATCTTTCTGGATCGCTATTCGCAACAACGTCAATCGCAAGGGAGCGATGCCGGCACAGCATCTCGAGAAGCGTGGAACAGCGCGGCCAAAGCAATTCTCGGTTCCAACGAGCTTGTTTACATCGACTAATTCCAACGTACACCATCAGTATTCATGGTTAGGGTAAGCCCATGTCTATTCTTCGCCGCAGAGACGCACTCATCCTTGGCTTCTTTGGAAGCGCGGGTTTCGCCCAAGGACTGCGAGGCCCTTATGCCGCTGCGGCCGATGCTTCGTCCGCCATCAATCCGCTCGCCCCCAAACCTCCCCACTTTCCTGCGAAAGCGAAGCGAGTCATTCAGATCTTCATGCCGGGAGGCGTTTCGCATATCGATACCTTCGATCCCAAACCTGCTTTGACTCGAGATGATGGCAAGGTCATGCGCAAGGGTCGAGTGCTCGCCAAGAGCATGTGGGGATTTGGACGTGGTGGTGCGAGTGGACTCGAGATATCTGATCTGTTCCCTAAGCTTCGAGATCAAGCCGATGAACTCTGCTTGATTCGATCGATGCATGGCGACAAGGGAGATCATTTCGAAGCCACGCTCAGCATTCATTCAGGTGCCATTGCAGGAGCACTCCCAGGGATCGGTGCCTGGGTCAGTTTTGGGATGGGAACGGATAATCCCAACTTGCCCTCACATGTAGTCTTCTGCCAAAAGCTCCCATATGCAGGATCGCAATCGTGGGGCTCCAACTTCCTTCCGGCTTACCATCAAGGTACGAGAATTGTTCCCGGTGACGATCCTATCTCGAACCTGAAACCCGATCCGAAGACCGCATCGCAACAAGACCTTGAACTTGGCCTGCTGCGCGATCTCAACCAGCGTCACTATCAAACGCGCAGCACCGACTCACGTCTCGCAGCTCGCATGTACGCGTACGATGCGGCCATTGGTCTTCAACAAACAGCGCCCGACGTCTTTGATTTGCGAGATGAAACTCCATCCACCTTGGATCTCTATGGAATCAAAGCCGGCGATACCAATAGCTTCGCGTGGCAATGCTTGATGGCTCGACGCATGAGCGAACGAGGTGTTCGCTTCATCGAGTTGATCGACAAAGGTGCGAGTGGGAATTGGGACGCGCACTCCCATATGAAGTCTTATGAAAAGTTGGCCAGGAACGTTGACCAACCCATCGCTGGCTTGATTCAAGATCTTAAACAACGAGGCTTACTCGAAGAAACGCTCATCGTTTGCTGTACTGAATTTGGTCGTACTGCCGACGTCAAAGAGGAACAACGCGATGGCCGCGATCACTACAAGAATGCTTTTACGTGCTGGCTAGCAGGTGGCGGAGTTCGAGGGGGCACGGCGTATGGTGCAACTGATGAATACGGAATCAACATTGCCGACAAGCCTGCGCACATCAACGATTTCCACGCAACCATTCTTCGACTGCTTGGATTCGACCACGAACGCCTTACCTACTTCTACAATGGTCGCGACTTCCGACTCACAGGTCTTGCAGGCAACGTGCTCGATGTGATCGCCTAGCGATACGATCGATTAAGCAGCTTGATCTAAGACGGGTGCCGTTGGCGAACCGGGTGTTCCCAGCATCGGCGAATCTGCAGGACGCCCCGGGTGAATGGCCTGCGAATCAGCAGAGGCCTTCACGATGCGCTGAGTATCCTTGCCATGAGGCGTGGTTTGAACCCGCCACAACAGGAAGAGACAGGCCAATCGGCCGAGCGAAGAGAACCAAAACACCAAATGGTACGCACCATAACTGGCTTGACTTTGCGACAAGATCCATCCGCCGATGATCGAACCGACAAACCACGCCCATGAATTGGCAAAGTTGTAGGTGGTCATAAGTTTGGCGCGCTGAGCTTGCGGCACATGATTCAAGAAGATGAGAAAGAATCCCAATTCATAGGCGGCCCACGTAGCTCCACTCGTTGCTTGTACGATAGCCAACCAAGTCACACTATCCGACAAGGTCCACATCGAGGCCAACGGGATGATCGAAACGCCTCCAACTCCCAACAGAAATCGACCACCTCGTCGACTTGCAATCGAACCCCAAAGCGGCATCGACAGTCCTTTCGAGACCAATGCCACTCCCGTCAAGAAGACAAACTCCTCATAACTGAATTGCAATTTCTTCAGCATGTAAGGAACAAAGTAGGGGCCTGAACATTGCACGAACACCTGCATGCAAACTAAATAAACCACAAGCCTTCGACCAATCACCGACAATGGCTCATCGACCGCTATCGTTTGCGATCCTGCGATCGGATGCGGATCGACGACTTGGTGTTGTGCCAAATACAATGCAGAAATGGCTCGAGCCAGCGCAGCCATCAAGAACAAAGTTGCAAATCCCAAGAGTACCGCTTCACTTCGATAGGCTACGTAGAGCACAAATCCACCGAAGAGAAAACCACAGAAGGTCGCCAACTGGATCAAGCGTGTACGCCGCGCAAAATATCGCGGGCGAATACTATTCGGTACAACGTTGCTAATCCAAGCATTCCAAGCGGGTCCGGCCGCCATCCCACTGGCCCAGTAGCATGAAACGATCAAGAACAAGATCCAGGGTTCCATCGTTCCCATCGTCGCTGCGACGATCAAGGGAAGAAATGCAATCGCCTGACAGGCCGAAGCCAAGACGATCCACCGTCGATAAGAACCACAGTATTGGATGGCTTTGGGCGAGATGAGTTGCACCATGCCACCAACCACCATCGGGATTCCGACGATCAGCCCCGAGGCTACCTCTCCTAATCCAATGGCCAACGCGAAAGCAGGAATATAGGACTCGCCAATTCCCACCATCCAACCGTAATATCCACCATCCAAAACGCTGCGTTTCAGGTTGGCTCGAAGCGTATGCACACGGCCCTTTCGGACCTGGCCTGATTGCGATGGCGAGGCGAGCGAACTTCCTTCGCGTAAGGCGGAAGGATACGAGGCAGCGTTGGACATGCAGAGTCGATTCAAAGAAAGTCGAGCAGACCCGGAACAATCCTTTTTTGCATTGCCAACCCCTGGCCAATGCCCAAGTCAACTCATTTTCGAAGAATAGCTAAGCGTCGATTCGAGACAAGACGAACTCGCCAAGTTTCCTTCAATTCATTTCCAAGCAATTCGCGGCCCCCTACGAGGTAGTTGGAGCCCCCGTTTCACAACCACATCGATCATAAAGTTCACCCAAATCCTCCTTCGGACAAAGCCCTCCCCAAGCTTGCCGGTTAATGGCGTTTCGACTTCCATTCGGCTCGCAAACTGTGAAAATTTCTCCAACTAGGATGCGTATGGTGGCAGTGCTAGCATCAATTCGTTTGATGGATCCCCTCCTCTCGAATACCGGCGGCTCTACAATGCTTCATAATAGCCCGTTCCCATTGTCGAGCTAAAACGAACACACCAACTGTCCAATGGATGGCATTCTGCTTGACCTCCAACGAGCCCTCGAGGCTTGTCCTCACTTCCATCAACCGTCGCGTTCCTTATCTCTTCCACACGCAAGAATTGCCCTTGTATGAATGCACTGATTGCTCGCAATATTCGCAAGTCTTATCCGACCCCTGCCGAGGATCTCGTGGTGCTGGAGGATATCACCCTCGAACTAGCACCTGGCCAAAACATGGCGATCGTTGGCCCCAGTGGAACGGGCAAGTCGACAATGCTCCACATACTGGGAACGTTGGACCGGCCCACTTCGGGATCGTTCACGCTGAACGGTACCGATCCATTCCAGCTCTCCGAAAGCGGACTCGCAGCTTTTCGAAATCAAAACATCGGATTCGTCTTCCAAGATCATAATTTGCTTCCGCATTTGAATGTCTTGCAAAACGTTTTAGTCCCCTCGCTCGCTTCCGCTCAATCGTCATCGACCTATCAAGCCCGCGCGATCGAACTTATTCAGCGGGTGGGCCTGGCGTCTCGACTCCATCACCTTCCGAGTGAATTGAGCGGAGGAGAAAAAGGTCGCGTGGCTGTGGCACGAGCCCTGTTGATGAAACCTAGCTTGATTTTGGCGGATGAACCAACAGGCAATCTCGATCCCGAGAATGCGCATCGCATAGCATCGCTTCTGATCGAATTGCAGAAGAGCGAACAAGCCATGATGATCGTGGTGACACACAGCCTCGAGATCGCGGACATGTTGCAAACTCGCGGGACGCTCATCAAAGGACGAATTTCCCTATCATGACCCAAGCATCGTTATCGACGGGAACGATGCTCGCGCGATCGTTCCGTTTTTCCTGGAAGACCTTTCTGCTGGTTACGATTGGCGCCATCGCCACCACGGCGGTGATTGTTGGAGCGTTGCTGGTTGGTGATAGCGTCCGAGCTAGCATGCGATCGCTGATCTTGGATCGCCTCGGCCGCATCGAATACGCCCTGCTTCCGAATCGCTTCTTGGATGATTCGATCCTGCAACGCATGGAAAAGTCCAACGACTATCCTCAGGAGCTCGATGCGCCTCTTCCTGCAATCTTGTTTCCACGAGCGACTGCGGAGTGCAAACATGCCGATCAGATCCAACGGTCGGGTTCGATTCTAGTCTTCGGCTACCACGACTGGATCTGGCATAGCCAAACCAATCCCTTGCGATCGATTCCATCGGGCAACGAAGTGGTGCTCAATGAGGCCTTGGCCAGCGAGCTTGGGGCATCGGTCGGAGATAACGTTACGCTTCGATTGCCGAGTCAACAAGCTGTGCCAGCCGATAGTCCACTCGGCAAAAAGGAGACCGAAGTCATCAACCTTCCGCAACTACGCGTTGCAGCCATCATTCCCAATCAAGGGCTCGGTCGATTCGATTTGCGAGCCAGTCAAAAGCCTCCTAGAAATGCCTTCGTTCCCATCGGTGTTCTGCAGGATGCTCTCAACCGTCGCGGGCAGTTCAATGCAACGTTGATCACTCGCAAAACGGATGCACCTTCTTCGGCGTCACTGCCCGTCGAGAAAGCGAATGCGCAATGGAAGTCGCTAGCCAAGAGCGTACAACCTAAACTCGCTGACTATGGCCTCAAGCTAGAGCGAGTCAACAAAGAATTTGCTGCATCAGCGAAAGACAACACGCAAGTCATCTATGACTATTATCACATCACCAGCGAACAACTCTTGATCTCCGATACGGTTGCTGCAGCTCTTCAAGAGGCGTTGCCTGATCAAGATCTTCAACCCGTCCTCACCTACTTGGTGAATGGGATTGAGAAAGCAGATGCCGCACCATCCGAAACCAAGAAAATCACGATCCCTTATTCAACGATTAGTGCTATTGATGATGGGTCCACGCTTCGATGGCATGAGAATCGTGAGGGAAAAGGTGATGCGAATATTGTATCGGTGGGAGTGACTCGATGGTTAGCCGAACAACTGAAGCTGCAAGTAGGCGACCGGCTTTCGATCGCTTACTACCTTCCAGAGACCGTGCATGGAAAAGAGGTCGAAAAGAGCTTTGAAGCTCAAGTCGCATCCATCCTGCCTTTGACGCAACCCTCGTCTCCTTATCGCCGCAACCGCGAGGCCAAATTTAGTGATCCTCCGACGGTCTTTAACGATCCGCACCTGACACCTGAGGTTCCGGGAATTACCGATCAAGACTCGATCTCCGACTGGGATCTTCCCTTTCGTTTGACTCGCGAGATTCGCTCCGAAGACGATGACTATTGGGAACAGTATCGATTGACCCCCAAACTGTATCTTTCTCTGGCCGATGGACAGAAGCTCTTTGGCTCCCGATTTGGAAAGATCAGTTCGATTCGTATTCCCATCACCGCCGCATCCAGTGTGGAAGACCTCGAGGCAAAGTTATTGCCTTCGCTTGAAGCGGTTGCACCGGAGATGGGATTACAACCCGTAGCGCTGCTGCGACAACAATTGGACGCCGCCAAAGGAACAACACCATTTGATGCATTGTTCCTGTCCTTAAGTTTCTTCGTCATCATCGCCGCCCTCATTCTCGTATCGCTTTTGTTTCGTTTGAGCATCGAGCAACGAGCTTCGCAGTGGGGTCTTCTCTTTTCGTTGGGTTGGCGATTGGCACAAGTACGTTGGTTGTTGCTCATCGAAGGGGGTATCTTAGCAGCGATCGGAGGAACTCTCGGAATCCTTGTAGGCATCGGATATGCCTATGCGATGATTTTGGGGCTCAGTGGTTGGTGGATTGGGGCCATCCAAATTGCCTTTCTACGATTCACGCTCACGCCATGGAGCTTGGTACTCGGATGGCTATTGGGTTGGATTGCCGCCATCGCAACCATTCGCTGGAGCCTGGCTTCGTTGATCAAGGTCCCTATACTTCGATTGCTTCGCGAACGACTCGAAGAACCACCGTCGTCCCAAAAACGTCCCTCGTGGCATCGCCTCTGGCTCGCCCTTTGTTGCCTTGGTGCAATGGGTGGCGTGGCAGCAAGTCCCTTTCTGGCTGGGGAAGCCAAAGCTGGTGCATTGCTGGGGGGCGCCATGATGTTGGTCCTCGGTGGATTGCTCCTCTTTCACGCGCGTTGCAAAGCAGGTCGCCCATCGACGGACGCGAACGCCCTTGTCGGAGTCACAGGCATGGCTCTTCAAAGTGCACGTCGCAACCCATTAAGAAGTACACTCTCGGTGGGCATGATCGCTTTCGCTTCCTTTTTAGTACTATCGGTAAGTCTTTTCCAAGCCAAACCTACTTCTTCAAGCGTTGGTGGATTCGGATTCTATGCCGAGTCTTCGATACCGATCGCTTCCGGTCTTTCGAATCCCGAGGGTTGGCGAAATGCTCTAGGAGATAAAGTGAGTTCGCTCGAAGGTTTGCAAATCTATTCTCTTCGATTGCGGCAAGGAGACGATGCAAGTTGCAACAATCTTTACCAGGCTCAGCAACCTCAAGTGCTTGGCATCGGCAAGAGCCTTGCCGAACGAGATGCAGAGCTTGCCTCTGTTCGAAAGTTCGGCTGGGCCGCAAAGGACCGAGCTCAAAACACTGAGGAAGAACGGTCTCCGTTTGCAATGCTGGATCGGCCAGGTGATGGAAGTTCAACAGCCCCCTACCCTGTCATTCTCGATCTCAATACGGCCATGTGGTCACTCCATCGCGGCGCCAAAATAGGCGAGATCTTTTCATTTGAATACGACGGCAAAACCATTTATTTTCAAACCGTTGCCCTCCTTCAGAATACATTGCTTCAAGGGTATCTGTTGCTTGGCGAAGATCATTTTACCGATGCCTTTCCAACCTTGAGCGGTTATCAAGCCTTTTTGATCGATGATAGTCGAGTGCGGTCTCCGGATGGTTTGCCATCGCTTCTTGAAACGGGATGGGGAGATGAAGGGCTCGATCTCACACCTACCCGATCGATATTGCAATCTCTATTGGCCGTTCAAAATACGTATCTATCTGCATTCCAAGCCTTAGGAGCCTTGGGGCTTCTCTTGGGAACCTTTGGCCTTTCTGTGGTGCAATTGCGTACCATCTTTGAAAGACGCTCGGAGATTGCATTGCTTCGAGCACTTGGATGGAATCAACCTCGCATTCGATCGCTGTTGATGTGGGAAAGCGCGTCGCTTTTGATGGTGGGCGTTGGGATTGGTGGAGGCGCTGCGCTGTTTGCGGGAGTACCCGCTTGGCTGGGAGGTCAGCCCATCACGGATTTCGTTGGTCCCTTCGTAATGTTGATGATCGTCATCGTTACCGGGTTCTTATCCAGTCTGCTCGCGGTGAGACAAGCAAGCCGCATTCCTTTGCTTGATTCACTGCGAGGAAAATAATCGAACCATCAACCGAAGAAGGTCCAATCGTACGATAGAGTCTTACCACTTCCAAGTCATCTGGCGTACGTGCGCGGGAACGAAGCTATCGCGGAACGATCGACGCGTAAGCATCTCTTCGAGAATCGCCCACGTGGTTACGAAACGCTGATAGGCTTGGTAGAACGGTAGCAACGGGACCACCCAAATCAGTTTCGCATCCCGCGCTTTATGGTCGGTGTAATACAGGATCAACAAGTAGAGTACGAATTCATTGAACGCATAGAGCGACAAGTAAAGCATGGCGATAAAAAGCCACGAATCGGAAGGCTGCACCAAGGCGATCCAACCGAGCCCGATCCAACACCAGAGTGGTAACACGAGATTGAAAACCCATCGCTCCATGAAGAGAAAGAAATTGCTCCAAGAGAAATGAGCCTGGTTAGGAAGAGCCATGTCGATATGCTTCCGAGATTCGAAAGTAACGACGGCCCACTCCCAACGGCGACGTTGTTTGGTGAGCACCTTGAGCTTTTCCGGAACATCGGTATAGCATTCAGCATACGGCGCAAACTCAATGCGATATCCGATCTTGCGAATGCGAAGAACGATATCTTCGTCTTCTCCAGGGCCAACGTCCCAACCTCCAACACGGTCTAGTATCGCTTTGCGAAAGGCCCCAAACGCACCGGAAACAATTCCCAGCGTTCCTATTCGGGAACTCACCATGCGGCCAAGCAATATCGATCGAAGAAACTCAAAAGACTGAAAGGCCGTCAAAAGATTCGTTTTGGTATTGCGAACCATCACGTTGCCGGCAACGGCGGCCACGCGAGCATCTCGAAGAGGCTGAACGATCTCCCAGATCGCCTGAGTGCCGAGTTCTGAATCGGCGTCGACGATCACGATGATTTCCGCTGATGTCAGTGGCAGTGCCGCATTCATGGCGGCAGATTTGCCACCGCGTTGTTTGGTGATCACCCGAATCCCCTCATGGTCGCGAGCGAATCGATGCGCGACCTCGGACATGCCATCACTCGAGCCATCGTCTACCACGATGATCTCAAGTCGAGGATAGGTTCCCCAGATGTTCGAGAGCCCGCGTTCTAAGCCATCGGCTTCATTCAACCCAGCCACGACGACGCACACCCTTGGGCAATACGAATACGGACATGGGTTTCAGCTCGGAAGAAAGAAATTCCATCACCGTCGGATCTGTCCACACCAAAGCGAAAGCCGCTGATAACATAGCGGCTCGAATCAAACATCAATAGCGGACACACCAAGAGCGAAGCTCATGATGTGGCATTGACGACAGCCAGAATATCCAGTCGTTCAGCATCATATCCATAGACTTCTGCTTCTTCCGAATAGCGAAGAAGGGAATCGCAATTGGCAACCGAGACAGGTAGCCACGTTCTCTAGTTGACTTCCTTCGAATCCACAGTCCCTGCAACTGTAATGCGAACGAATCACTTCGAAATCAGAACTCGCCACCAGCTTGCAGGTCAAACGCAGGGCAGAAAGTTCTTCCCTGATCCAAGCAGGCTTTTTCTACATGGGCACAGGCGTAGTGATGGATCATCTCGTGAAAGTGGATATCAGGCGACCCGCATTCGCGACATCCATGCCCTAACGTGACCGTTCCACGGCATTCTGGGCACGCTTGCAATCGATGCAACAACTTTTTTCGAACACCTAGCTCGACCCCATTGAGTGCCTGGCGCGTTGCGAAAGACTACATTCGATTTTCGGAAGTGACCTGCAATTTGGGATAGAGCCGATCAAGCTCAGCAAGATCTTCTTCGCACGTTCCGGAATGACCTCCCATTCGCACACCGCTGAGGTAGCTGACGTTGCGGACGAGTACATTGCAGAAGTAAGCGTTGTGCACTCACCTTGCTCGTCCACGCACTCAACACCCAACACCCAATTGCGACTTGGAAGGCCATCCGCGTGATTGGAGATCTGAAATCCAATACCACCGGCTGAAAAATCGATGGAAAACGCGTCGCAGGCCCTGCTCGATCTGGCATCCCATCGCGGCCGGAGATGGCCAGAAAGGACGTGATCAAGTATCGTGCAGCGATTCGACGATCTGCCCCGCAAAAGAGCTCGACGACGATCGGATACCTTGGGTGCGCGGTCAATCGCGTCGCCTCGTTGACTTGATAGACTGACCTCTCCTCGGCACAGAAGTCCCCGAACGAGCGGCGAGGTCGTTAAGTGCGGGTAGAATACAATCATCGAAAAGCTCTTCGTTGCCGAGCTTGGCTGCAGCGTCGGATCGATCCGTGCACAGCAGGACCAAGGTGGTCGGGCTTGGGTTGAATGCCCGAAAGAGTTGGCTACCACACGCTCGTAGAGATCGCTGGCTGAAGGCGACGGTTACGTAGAAGCTTGCGGGATCCCTGCGAAGTCGATCGACGCAAGATTCCACATCGCGGAAGACTTCGACCGTAGCATCGTTCCGGGAAGTCGCTTTCCCCGAAGTCGAGGCGTACCTCGATCCTTCAGATGGCGATCGATAAGCCGATCGGTTTCTTGAGGCATTAATGGATCTATCGCAGCCCAATTTCATGTAGGGAACGATAGGCTCGCGGGAACATGCTCTTCGGTGACGGTTCGATCGACCGCAGCACCACATCCAGTCATGGTGATGGCGATTGACATAGATTTCGCCGCAACTGCACGGAATGGCGTTCTTGCATGGAGCGATGGTATCGAGACGGCAAGCCACATGCGACGCATCCACCAGTCACCTGAAGTGCCTTGGGCGACGATCACATCCGACAAACCAACCCGCAGCCAATCTGGTCTGCCCGGTTTCGAGCGAGATCCACCAGACCAGCGATCCGTGGCCACTCAGGCGCGGAACTCGTCAACTCTTCGGTAATCGGCACGGTCAAACTGTTTAAATTGTAACACGACCAGATGTGACTTGCGCCGGTGCGCCCAGTTCACTGACGGCATCGACTTGGTGACAGTGCTGAAGCTCCCCGGGAATGCCTTTGTAGGCAAGCAACTGGGCGTGGCGCGAGCCTCGGCAATATCGCGTTCAAAGTAGAGGATGCGCATGATGACTTACTCCCCTGACCCTGGAATGGTGGCCATCCACGAATTCCAGCGAGGAACTAATACTTCTGCGCCGAGCCACACGGGCTGCTCACCCTGCGTATCCAACATTTCTTGAGCATCGGGCTTTGCCAAAAGGGAAACGAGTCTCTCATCGCTACGGTAGTAGCGGCGAATCGGGTTCGGTGCTGGTACTGCTTCATCATCGACGCGATCGATGCGAAAGGCCATCGCACGATGATGAGGCGGCAGTGACAGCCAAAGCTTGTCGCCTGATCGATAAGGTCTGGCTTGAGTTTGCGTAACGAATACGCGAGCCTGCAGAGTATGCTCCTCGAGGATCTGAAAGAGCTCCGCATTGGCAGCTACGAACTCGCCAGTCCAATGATGATTCAGAAGGATCGTTCCTGTAACCGGCGAACGTATTTCTCCTCGAGACTCCAAATGCCGCAGTCGATCCCATTCTTTCTGAAGCGTGTTCCATCGAGCCGTATCGGCTTCCAATGGATTCCCATCGCGATCTTCTGAATCGATTTTTTCCAAACCAATCGCTAGTTGGGAAGCAGCTTCTTCCAACGCATGAATACGCTCGACCTGACCATCGCGAGCAGCTCGCGTTTGATCATTCTCCACTTGCGATACCACGCCTGGATCCTGCAAGCGATCGAAAGCGTTTAAGGTTGTTTGCAACTCGATAAGCCTAGACTTCTCGGCGTGCACCTGGGAAAGAATGCGAAAGTAGTCGATATGCGATTGCAGTCGCGATAGATCATTCTCTTTCTTGCGCGAACTGAGTTCTGCCAATCGTGTTGCGATCGAGGCTCGTGCAAGAGCCATGTCATCTTCGATCTTTGCCAGTCTTAACTTGAGATCGGCATTGTCGAGCCGAGCCAACAATTGACCTGCTTGAACTCGCTGACCATCCGCAACAAGCAATTCAGAAACCGTGGCTTCCCACGGGGAAGCGATACGAACCACGCGTCCTTCGATAATGCCTCGAGCTTGATAGCGCCCAAACTCATTCCAAAGAAACATGGCCACCGTTCCCATGAACGAAAGAATGACCACCGAGATAAACCATCGCCCTTTGGCTCTCTTGGTTGGAGCCGGACGCGGCGCAGGCGCGTAGGCAGAGACCGAAGGGTTGGCACTTACCGATGCCCCTTCAGCTCGAACCTCTTTGGAAACAGGCGATCGGGGAAATCCAACCGAACGAAATCCGCGGGTTGGATTCCCATTTCCTTGCAGTTTTGGGTCCGCTGTCTTCATCTTTCCACAAACATCCAATGAGATGGCGATGCCACAGCAACCCTTGTTGCGAAATGGCATCGTTAGGGAAAGGTAGGTTGCGAAATAGCAACGTGGTGAATTCCATCACACATTTCTTGTTCGGACCACCTGTACAATCGTCAAAGGTGAACCAATCGATACAACAGCATCCCTTCAAAGACCTGCCGCCAAGATTTCACCACTAGGCGACGAAGTCACCTGATACTCCCCAAACCTGCGCTGACCTTGGGTTGTGCAAACGAGTTTGGCTTGGCGCAAACATCAAAGGGTCAACCGGGATATCGCCGAAGCATGCTTCGAGCTCGGTTCGGATCCGGCTAAATCGACTAACCACGTAGCCGATTTTGCTCATGGAAACCACTAAGCCATGCCGCAGCCCAAGCTCGACGGAGAAGGAAACTTGTACGCTTTCGAACGCTCCTCAAAACATCTCGGTGCAACGGTTGCAATCCAGGGATCGAACTGGACCAATGACAAGAGGTCGAGATCAAGTCGCTCAGTTCACCTTCTTAGCCAACCAATAGATCATTGGCCTCCGCCATACTCCAACGAGCTGCTTCCAAAATGGAATCGATGTTGGGTCGTAGCGCAAGCGTCCTTCAAACGGAAGACTTAGCTTCGTCTGGATTCTCGAATCCTGTCGGCACCAACTTACTTTCCGTCCCTGCGCGGGGCAAACCAACGAAGCGTATTCCTTCAGGCCTGGCCGACATGTTCAAGAGCGACCAGGGCTAGAACGAGTTCTTTTCGTAGCAGCGCTGTCCAATCGACTTGGTTGACGGTCGCAATCAATTTGACCGATTGCGGTAGAACTCCGATTTCAGATAACCACGAATCCACATCGGTCGAAGTCGATCGACTCGCAGGTTCAAACGTAAAACGATCTTCGTCTTCAAAAGTCCATGGAGATTGTTGGCAAGGCGTCATCGTGAGCCACGAAGCCAAGGAATTTTGTTGGCAATACTCCCATACTCGCTTCCCTGCGGCAACGCGATCTTCCAACTCGAGATGGGTGCTGATGGCATCGATATCGGTGAGAAAGGGCTTGACGCGCTGAGCCTCCAGATGCTTTGCTGCCAACGTCAATGCTTGCAGCCACTTTTTCGGTGAATTCTTTGACTGGTTTCGTACTCAATTGCTGAAACTCCCAAGGTGTGTTTTGAAACCGAGCCAGGATGATAGCTATTGCCGATGGTCTCCGTCAGTCCAATTCTAAGGGCTGGAAAGAGTGGAGATGATTTGCTGGCATTACCTCTTGTTGTTCCTCTTGAGAATTGGGGTGAAGTTGCCGATCACGTAGCCGATAGCGATCGAGGAGGAAAAGGTGCAAGGATGCTCCGCCGTCGACTTCGACAGGGAAAAATTTCTTGGGTTACTTCGCTTGCGACTGCCGGGCTCGTCGGCGCCGCGGGGATTGTCGGGACAATGACCTACCAAAATGGTCAGAGCCCCGAGTCGACGCCGACTCATCTTTCCAGTGCCGTGACAACGGATCTTCCCGCCGAATCGACTCGTCTCCTGGTGGATGAAGAGGAACAACGATCGAGGGAACGCGTTCTCAAATCCGCGCTCACCTAAGCGACGAAGGACTGACGGCTCCCCTACCAGGTTCCGCGCAGGGTTCGCAAGGTAGTGCAGTTGCTGCCAACCCGGTCTCCCCTTTCGACGAGGTCGAAGTCTTTTACGCCACGGATCGAGAGCTGATCGATTTTCAAAGTTCGTTGCTTTGGATGCGCATCTTTCTTCCTTCGATCGCTGGATTGGTGACATGCATCGTATTGGGTATCGGAGTCCTCCGTGGAACCGACAAGTGGATTTGGGGAGCCGGCCTAGCCCTTGGATGCATCTTGACTGCTTTGTTCTCGCACCATGCTTGGATCTACGGGATGCAGGCTAAGCGGCTGTATGCGTCTCAAAGCGTTCTTTATGGAACGCGGCGATACGATGCATCCTCGGCTTACCCGCTTCATCTGGGCAAGAGCAAGATTACGATTCCTCGCATCCATCAAAAAGGTCACCTAGAACGTCCCAAGATCTACGAGTTCAAAGAAGATCCTAATAAGCATGTCATGTTGCATGCCATCTCGCCGTTGGATGAACAAGCGTACTTTGATGAGTTGCAGAAGAGAGTTCAGCAAGGAACGATCAAATCAGCCTTTGTGTTCATCCACGGCTATAACGTACAGTTCTCGGACGCGCTCTTGCGAACAGCTCAAATCAAAAAAGATCTCGAGTTTAGTGGTCCTGCGATTCTCTACAGTTGGCCATCGCATGGTGATGTTTTGGCTTACTCGCGCGATGGCGACAATGCGGCTTGGACGGGACCTCATCTCGAACAATTCCTGAAGGACATCAAGCAGCGCACCGGAGCAGAGTCGTTGCACGTGATTGCGCACTCGATGGGGAATCGAGCCCTGGTGACAGCCTTAGAGCGATTGGCACTCGATCCTAAGATCGAACAGCCGATGCTCAACCAAGTCGTCATGGCAGCGCCCGATGTCGACTTGAGCGAATTCGAAAGTCGCTATGCCAAGTCCGTTGATATTTGTTCGCGCCAAACGACACTTTACACTTCGTCTACCGACCGAGCCCTATTGGCTTCGATGCGCATTCACGGCTATCCTCGGCTTGGCTTGTCGCAAGGGGATCCCAAACGGTTTCCGGGAGTCGACACGATTGAAGTATCTCCCGTCGATCCAAGTTTGCTGGGACATTCGTACTACGGTAGTCATCCATTGCTCATCAAAGATCTGCAAGCCATCATTGAATTGGGCGAACCACCCAATCTGCGACAATGGCTGATTCCTTATTCCGAAACGGCCAAAGTCGCTTGGCGATTTTCGCCGCGCATCACTGCCGAATCCTCATTGCAACGCTAAACGCATCGAATGGTTTACGTGGAGGACTTGCCGAGTTTTCGTAGCCAACGATAGAGATCGGTTGGCCATGGGCTCTTGAATTCTTGAACTTCCCCGGTGATCGGATGCTTGAATCGAAGCGAGGCCGAATGAAGAGCTTGGCGCGGTGCTCCGCTAGAGTCTTCTAGGACCTTACCTTCTTGATCCTTGTTGTAGAGAGGCTCGCCGCAAAGTCGATGTCCAACTTCGGATAGATGGATACGGATTTGGTGAGTCCTACCCGTTTCCAATCGACATTCGACGATCGAGTAATCACCCAAGGTCTCTAATGTCTTGACATGCGTGATCGCATGTTGGGCGGTTGGATCGTCGGGATTATCCGAGCTGCCACGTCTACCGCCACCGATGTCGCGAACGATATTGGATTCAATTGTTTGCGATTCGACCTTGCCATAAGCCACAGCCCAATAGCGGCGATCGATGGAATGGCGACGAAACATCTTCCCCAACAATTCGCCGATCTGTTGGGTGCGCGCGAAAAGCATCAACCCACTGGTATCGCGGTCCAATCGATGGACCGCAAAGACCTTGGGAAGTTTTCGGTCCGCTTTATCATGAAAGCGGCTCTGCGCACTCGATCGTGGAAGGCGTTCACCTTGCGTTTGGCGATTCTTCAAGAAACGGTCGAGCGCTTCTGGAAGCAGTTCGTCGAGGGTAGGTTGAACTTGCCTTCGCTTGCTCGAAAGGTTTCGTTCTTCGAAGTGGCGAACCGAGGTGATCCCTGGTGGTTTCTCGATCACGACGAGAAAATCGTCGGCAAAAACAATGCGAATGTCTTTCGCTTCAATTGGCTTGGGAAGCGATTCTCGCCAGACCTTGATGACATCGCGACTGGTGATCTTGCGACCATGGTCCAGACATAAGTTTCCATTCACTTGAACATGGCGGGAAGAGATCAATCCTTTGGCATTTCCCCACGATTCTTCGGGAAACAACAACTTCAGGACAGACGCCAGCGTTTTCCCCTCGCACTCGGATGGGATATGAAATAGACGAAATGGTTCGGACGAAGACCCCATGGCTACCTTGGCTAATTGATGCGCATTCACCCAATGGCTTGCGCTAGATCCTCGATCAAGTCTTGAGGATCTTCCAAACCTACGGAGATCCGAATCAAGCTGTCGCGGATCCCAAATCGAAGCCGATCTTCAGGTGCATAACTGGCGTGGGACATCGAGGCGGGTTGTTCGATGAGCGATTCTACAGCCCCAAGGCTCACCGCTAACCCAAACAACTTGGTCGTCTCGCAAACACGCTTCGTTGCAGTGTAATCACCATCGATCTCAAAAGATATCATCGCACCGAAGAGCCCCCCAAATTGCCGCGCTGCGAGGGCATGCTGGGGGTGATCAGGCAATCCCGGGTAGAGCACGCGAGTGACCTTTGGATGCTGCTGCAACCACTGAGCAATCTGAAGAGCAGATCGAGATTGTTCGCGAACGCGGAGGTCCAGTGTTTTCAGCCCGCGAGCCAACAAAAACGATTCGAGTGGACTCAATACCGCGCCGGTTGCGTTTTGGATGAAGTAGAGATCCTTGAACAGCTTTTCCTCACGAGCCACCAAGACGCCCGACAAACAATCGCTATGCCCCCCCAAGTACTTCGTCGCCGAATGCATACAGATGTCGGCCCCATGCTCCAACGGACGAATGATGACCGGCGATGCAAATGTACTATCTACGCCTAACCATGCACCGTGACGATGAGCGATTTCTGCCAACGCTTGAATATCCGGAATCGACATCAGCGGATTCCCGATGCTCTCGATCCAGACCATTTTGGTTTGAGGCGTAATCGCTGCTTCCAATCGTTCCAGATCATCGATCGGGGCCAAGGAAACGCGAACGCCAGATCGATCACAAATTTTGTGGAGCAGCCTGTAGGTACCACCATAGATATCGCTGCTTGCGAGGAGATGATCGCCTGATCGCAAGAGCATCGTTGCCGCATGTGTGGCGGCCATGCCTGAAGAGAAGGCCAACGCTCCACAGCCACTTTCCAGATCGGCCAGGGTTCGTTCTACATTGGCGCGGGTCGGTGATCCCGATCGCGAATAATCGAACTTGCCCCACTCTCCTGCCCCAGGCTGAATGAAGGTCGTTGCCATATGAATGGGAGGAACCACCGCACCGGTTGTCGCGTCCGGTTCACTCCCTACATGGATTGCTCGTGTTCGAAACTTCATTCTTCCAAAGCCTGCTTCAGGTCATCGATCAAATCTTGCGTATCTTCGATTCCACAAGCCAATCGTACCATGTTGTCGTCGATTCCGAATCGTGCGCGGTCTTCCGGTGAGTAATTAAAGTAGCTCATCACCAGTGGTTGTTCGATCAACGATTCCACTCCGCCTAAACTTGGACCAATGCGAGGAATTTGCACGGCATCGATGACGCGAGCCGTTTGCTTCCAATCTGCATCTTTGATGAGGAAGGTGATTAGACCGCCATAGCCTTTCATCGTGCGAGCAGCGATGGCATGCGTCGGATGATCGGGTAATCCTGGGTAATAAACTTTCTCAACGCGAGGATGCGCATGCAAGAACTCGGCAATCGCTTGCCCATTCTTGTTATGCTGCTCCATGCGGAGAGCAAACGTCTTCAATCCTCGTTCCAACAAGTAAATGTTGTGCGGCGAATTGATTCCACCCAAAATGCCTCGCAGGTTGCGAACCGATTCTAGCTTCTCTTTCGAACCAACGATCACACCGGCAAGCAAGTCGTTGTGACCACCGAGATATTTGGTTGCCGAATGAAGAACGTAATCGACACCAAATTCGAGCGGACGAACGTTGTAGGGTGTGGCCAATGTCGCATCGATCAACGTTTCGACTTCATGCGCCTTTCCCAAGGCAACAAATTGTTCGAGATCGACGACCGTCAAATGAGGGTTGGTTGGTGATTCACTTACCAGCATCTTGGTTCGCGGAGGATGGCCGCTTCCATGGCATCGAAGTCACCCGTGGCACCCTGCTTCGTGACCACACCACCCGCTAGGTGTTTGTAACAGAATTCGCGGCTTCGGTGATAGCACTGATCGAAGAAGACGATCTCGTCGCCAGCGCTGAGCTTGGCCATGAGCAATCCGACGATCGCCGACATGCCACTTGAATAAAGAATGGCATCCTCACCCGCATCCAACGCAGCCAACTTGCGTTCGACTACTTTCTCATTGGGATTGCCATATCGACCATATTCCTCACGGTCTTGTTTTTGTTCGATATAATCGATGACCGATTGCGTCGATTCGAAGGTGTAGGTACTAGCGCAGCAAATCGGATCTGTGATCGCATCGCCGAGCTTTTGTCGCGCTTCACCTGCGTGCACCGATAATGTGCTCAAACCCGTCGAAGTCTGCGTCGCACGATCACGTGATACTGAAGTTGAATGCATGGAAAGGAATCCGCTGTAGAGGTTGCACGCGGAATTTGTGGCCCAATCGGACATGATTGGCCATCTGCAAAAGATACGAAACCCTTGTGAGGTGTCGTGAGGCATTCTTCGCTTGAAATGGCTCTTTAGCAGTATGGCTGCAAGCGGCCGCAAATCCCGATCTAAATCGACTATAGCTCGCCACCTTGTCTCGAGCAAGGCTGCGGGGAACGAAGCGTTCCGCCAAATGAAAACGGTCCCCTCAAAAAATGCTCGAATCCTACGTTTTGCCTAGGCCCCCATCACGGTCCTTTATGACTTGGCGTTTCCATCCACAAAGTCTCGATGCTCGCAAGTCCCCTCCCAGGTCAGCAAACCTCGGACTTGGGACGTTGTCGGGCCGCATGGGTTGGAACCCCATTTTCTATGGGACGTTGCTTGCCTACTGGCTATTGGGATCACTACGAAAAGTGGCTCGTCCTGCCGCTGTTTTCGGGCAAGAAAAAAGAATCCCAGTGACGCAATCGTCGACTGTTCAAGACGATCCTAAAGAACTTGGCAAACTAGTGCGTCAGTTGGATTCCGATCAATCTGAACAGCGTCGGCATGCCTTTGAATCACTGCTTCGAGCCACTGATCCATCGGTGATTTCCTTCTTGGAATCGGCCATGGCAAGTTGTTCCACGGAAGAGGGAAAAGTACAGCTAACAGCTCTTCTTTCCAAGCTGAAAGGACAACTCCACGAACGACGAATCAAAGAGTTTTTGCAGGATATTGGATCGGACAATGATCATGGCTTCCAAGCTTGGTCTCAATTTCGCACGCTCACCAGTTCGGGCCGATTATCTCGGCAACTGTTGATTGACCTTTATCGACTCCATCCAGATTTGCTCGAGTCGGATTTATCCGTGGAAGAACGACAAGAACGATGCATATCAACCTTCGAAGCGATTTATAAAAAACGCTTGATGCGGCAGACGATTGAGACCGCCGATGGTATAGCCATCATGTATGCCATGGCTATTTCCAAAGAACCCCTTGGGGCAACCGTGGAGCAATGCGCATGCGATGCACTCATTGCTTCCCCGCTTTATCCGACTCGATTTCGCGATCGGTCTTGGCGAGTCAATTTGGCCCCACTTCTCGAAACGTTTTATGCCAAGCTGGAGAACGAGTTCGCGCGAGGCCTACGGCTAGGGCAGACTTTGGATCATCCAGAAGCAGCCGCCACCGCTCGAAACGCTTTGCGCCAGCCCAATTTGGATACCAATGTCGCATTCCTCGCCTGCCGTTTTTTGGCAAAACATGGCGAGAAAAAAGATGTCGAACTGCTTACCAAGTGGATGGAAGATGATCGCCCCCTACCCTTTCCACAAACCGATCTAAGACGTCCAAACCAGATTCCACTCCCCGACCAGCAAGTTCCAAGTCCCCATTCCCCCGAATACGACCGCCGCGTCCAAGATATGGCGTTTGCCGCCGTTATTCTCCTCTCAGGCTCCGATCCTTCTGCCTACATGCCGCAGTTCGTCGTGGACGACAATGGCTGGATCAGCCCCAATGCCATCGGATTCCCGGCCAACAGCCCCGATGATCGCCCCAAATCTTTCGAGAGATGGCGCTCTCGCAAATAGCCCCCCAAACCGTTCCCTAAACCCATCCGCGTCAACAATAGGTGGCTGGCACCTATTGAATTTTTGACAGCGAGGGTTGGCAAAATTGGGGATTGGGATATGGTTATGGGAGATTTTTTGGTTTGTGTTTCAGGTAGAGGAGAATCTTCAAAGATGTCGCGATCAGGAGCCATTACGTTCAAAGGCAACCCGATGACGCTTTTGGGCAACGAAGTCAAAGCAGGAGATGCTGCACCGGACTTTACCCTTCACTACTTTGAAGGTGGTTTGAAGACCCTTTCGCTGGCTGATCTTCGTGGCAAGCCAACGATTTTGAGCGTCGTACCTTCGCTGGACACCGGTATCTGTGCTCTCCAGACCAAGAAGTTCAATCAAGAACTCGGGGCTTTGGGCGACAAGATCCATGCCGTTACCATCAGCCGCGATTTGCCTTTCGCGATGAATCGATTCTGCGGAGCGGAAGATATCAAGTCACTCAAGGTTGCTAGCGATTACCAATCGGGAGCATTCGGGATGGCTTGGGGTCTTATGATCGATGAACTCAAACTATTGGCTCGCGCTGTTTACGTGTTGGACGCGAATGGCAAAGTGGTCTACAGCGAAATCGTCCCCGAAGTCGCTCAAGAGCCCAATTACGGCCCAGCCTTGGATGCCATCAAAAAGCTTGTGTAATTACACTTTCCATTGAGGAAGCCGTGTACGCTCCGGAAGACCTTGGCGTTCTCTTTATAGGCCACGGCACCCGCAAGCCCGAAGGCATTCGGCAATTTACAGAGCTTTGCGACCAGGTCGCAAAGCTCTTGCCAGGGCTTGCCGTTGGACATGGTTTTCTGGAACTTGCGAGCCCTTCGATTGTGGAAGGGCTCAAACTTCTTTGCCAACGTCCCCTTCGGAAGATCTTGGCCGTACCTGTATTTCTGTTTGAAGCCGGGCATACGAAGGTCGATATCCCCGAAGCGATCGCAGAGTTTCAGCATTTCATGCCGGGAACTCCCATCTTGCAAACCCCAGCCTTGGCCTGTCACTCAGCGCTTCTCGAACTCGCCCAGCAGCGTCAGCGTGAAGCATTAGATCACCATGGCATTGAGACGAGCTCGGATACCGTTGGCTTAGCCATG
>JAXMBN010000054.1:0-32443 GCA_046349875.1 Pirellulales bacterium | reverse complement strand
GGAAGTCTTGGGCATCGAATGCGAAAAACTTGACTCTCCCTGAAATGGTGGTTAGGCTTGCACCCATCAAAGGAATAAACGGTGTCTCAACGCGATGGGATGCACATCCTTCGCAAGCAAGATAGCCAGTGGGTATGGACTCAGCCCTCTCATCTTTGTCCTGCCTCATCGAAATACACTGGCCATGGCTCGATCGCGTCGCAAGAAGCCGGCTCCTCGGCTCGTCTTTGAAGTGCTTGAACTCCGATGCTTGATGGCATCCGATTCTGAATTGCTGGTCAACGTGATTACACCTCGCTTGCAAACGAGTCACGTGATCGGCACTGCCCTCGACATCAATAGTCAATCGCAAACGTCCTTGGTTTTTAGTGGCAAGGGGTTAGGGGATGACCAAGGAGTCTTCTTTAGAGCTTATGTTCCAGGCAAAGCACCAAGCGATGTTCTACTCGTCAATCAAACGATCCGTGAAGATCAGTCTCAACCGTCGGTCGCGGTGGACGAACTTGGTCGAAGTTGGATCGTTTGGGCGGGTAGGGGGCGCGATCCTCGAGGCATAGCCGATCAGAGCGGCATCTTCTTGAGTATGTTCGATGTGGAGCAGCGAAGGCTATTCCCAGAGACCTTAGTCAATACAACCATCGGTGGTGTTCAACGTCAGCCTGACATCGATGTGGCACCCAATGGTGATCTCATTGTGGTTTGGTCTGGAGCAGGCAATGGCGATAACGACGGCGTTTTCATGCAGCGATTCAATGCGCAGGGGCAACGTCTCGGAGTCGAGCAGCGAGTCAACACATTCACATTGGGAGATCAATCCTATCCTTCGTTGGCCATCGCAGGAGATGGTTCGTTTGTGGTCAGTTGGTCGAGCCGCCATCAAGATGGTGAAGGATGGGGAGTTTACTATCGAAGATTTGCGGCTGATGGGACGCCTCGCGGCGGCGAGCAACTCGCAAGCGATACTCGAATCGGAAGTCAATTTCGAAGTCGCATCGGATCAGACTATGCCGGAAATGTGGCGTTGGTCTGGGCTGGATACTCGACGGAAAATAGTTGGGACGTCTACTTGCGGATGGTCGATGCACAAGGGCTACCTCTTGGATCGGAACGCATTGTGAATCGCGATATTCGCGGGCATCAACAAGACGCCGATATCGCTATGGCTTCCGACGGACGATTTGTGGTGAGTTGGACAAGTGGCCAACCCAACGCGACCGGTTCTCAAGCTGGAAGCGGTTGGGAAGTGATCGCAAAACTTTTCGATGCGCAAGGAAACGAAAAGTCAGGCGATACGTCTCTGAGTCCTCATTCGGGACCTAACTCGGGCCATCAACAATTCGCCGCCGTCGCTTTAGGGCCGGGCCCAGATTGGTTGGCGAGTTGGAGTGGCACAGGCGCTGCCGATCGTGGAGGTGTTTGGTTTCAGCAACCGCGAACCCAACTCAGGCCCGTCTTTCCTCAAGTGCCTCTCATCGTCGCGCCTGAAGAACAGACTCTTTATTACCCATTGAAGGCCATGCCTGCTTGGGAAGGTCAGAAGATAGGTTACCGATTGGATCCAACCGATCATCCGGATGGAATGGTGATCGATCCTCTTCAACCCCGTTTGATTTGGACACCTACTGAAGCGAATGGACCGGGCACCTTTCAAGCAACCGTGATCGCCTATGATCTTGAAGATCCCTCCGCATGGACTTCGCAGCGCATGATCTTCTCGATTCTCGAGGTCAATCGCCCCCCTACCCTTGCCCCGATCGACTCGCGTGTGGTCGATGAAGGAACCTTCGTTTCCATCCAAGCAAGAGCCACCGATCCTGACATACCTTTCAATTCACTACAGTATCGACTGATACGAAGTTCTGACCCAGCTATGCGAATGGATCCGGTGACCGGTGTCTTCGAATGGCAAACTCAAGAATACCACGCCAGCCCGCAAGTTCCGCAACGAGACTATCCCGTCACAATCGAGGTCTTCGATCGCAACGATCCGAACTCGCGGGCCGAGGTTTCGTTTGTCATTACGGTTCGCGAAGTCGATCGTCTCCCCGAGATCGAGTCTCCGTTGCAGTGGGTTCTCGATGAAGGCCGAACATGGGAAATGCGATTGCAGGCTCGCGATCCCGACGATGCTACCGCATCGATGCAATATCGATGGGTGGGCCTTGCACCTGTAGGACTTACATTGGATCGCGATGGCACAGTGCGATGGACACCTTCCGAGTCTCAAGGTCCCATGACCTACTGGGTTGAATTTGCAGTCAGCCATCCACTCCAAGACAGTTTCGTGACAGGCCGGCTTACGTTGCAAGTACGCGAGGTCAATCAGCCTCCGCAGTTGCCACTTATCACCGATCGCCAGATGGTTCTCGGCGAATCTTTGTCCATTCCGATCATCGCGACCGATGAAGACGTTTTCAAGAATCGATTGCAGTATCAATTGGTTGGCTCAAACCATCCGGGAGCTCGCATCGACTCCAACACGGGCGCGTTTTCTTTCCAACCTGTGGCGATAGGGACTTATTCATTTACGGTCCAAGTCGTTGATGATGGATCTCCCAATCTCAGCGATCAACAATCGTGGACTGTGTGGGTTGGGGAAGGCGATGTGCCGCTTCGATTGGAGCCCATACCAGATCAGGTCATCGATGAAGAGAGAGGATGGTCCTACCCTCTGAAGCTCGTGTCGACTCTTGCAAAAGATCGCATTCGATTTCGGCTGGAGGACGCTCCAGAAGGGGTCGATGTCGACGCAGCGCTGGGGATCATCACATGGATGCCCAACGAATCGCAAGGGCCGGCTCGTTATGTTTGGGACGTGATCGTGTACGACACACTAGGGACTGTCCCCGAGTATCGTACGACGATGCAAGTGGATGTGCGCGAAGTCAATCGTCCCCCTGCCATGCTCTCTTTAGATCGGATCCGAGTGATGGAACAGCAACGATTGCTGGTTTCGTTGACTGCGACCGATCTCGACCTGCCGCACAATACGCTCAGGTGGGAGATGCTCGATGTCTTGCCTATAGGCATGTTATGGAATCCGCAAACGGCGAGCATCGATTGGACGCCTCAGGAATCCGATGGCCCTGCCCTGCTCTCTTTGCGAGTGCGGGTTCATGATCAAGGCGATCCCGATCGATACGATGAGCAGACCATTGCGATTGAAGTGATCGAACGGAATGAGTCCCCAGTGCTGGAACCGATCCCTGACCAAGTGATCGATGAACAAGTTGTCTGGACCTATTCCCTTCGGGCTCAGGATGTGGATGTTCCACGTTCACCCTTGCGTTTTGGGATCGATGAAGCGGCGAAGGGACTCGGCATCAGCATCGATGAGCAAACGGGAATCCTTCAGTGGACACCTACGGAAGCGCAAGGCCCTTCATCGTATCGCATCCGCGTGTGGGTGGAAGAAGAAGGTGCGAACGCGATAAGGGTTGAGCGGACTTTTCACTTGGATGTCCGCGAGGTGAATCGTCCGCCTCGATTGGAACCCATTCAGGCAGTTCGAGCGGTTCCCGGTGAACAAGTGGTTCTTCCGTTGGTGATGTCCGATCCCGATAGTCCGCAGCAATCGCTGCAGGTGGAGTTCTCCCCTGCCCTGCCCCCGCAGGCCGTTTGGGATAGTGTTCGACGTGAAATTCGGTGGCAGGTTCCAGCATCGATGGGCTCGCAGATCTTTCCCTTGCGAGTAACAGTGCGCGATGACGGCGTCCCAAGCTTGACTGATTTTCAGGAGAGTGTCATCGAGGTGGTGCAGCCCAGTGTTGAACTTCGCGAAGACCAACGGATGATCACAGGGTACGCCTATCCCATTCGATTGGCTGAAGGGACGCGATCGTTGTCGATTCAGATTGAATCGTTGCAGTTCGATTCCGCAGACACGTCTTCGATGAACGATGCCTTGGAATTGTCCTTGGTGGATTTGGCAGGCATACCTGTGGCAGGAGTGATCGCATCGAATCGCGACGCATTCTTCAATATCACCGAAGGCTTTTCTCCTGTTATGGGACGAGGATCGCGTTGGGATCCAGTCACCAAGAAAGTCACGGTGGATGTCGGGCATTTACCGGTCGGGAAAGAACTGCGTTTGGTGGCTCGATTGGTCAACAACGATCGCGATAATTTAAGTCGTGTTATGTTGTCGGGGAAGGTCGAATCCAGTTCTCAGGGGAGCACCGTGGCCCCCACGACTCCGGAAGACTTTGCCATGGATGTCGCATCGAGTCCTCTTCCGAATCTCGATACGTGGTTGCCTCACCTGGAAGACATGTCATCTGCCGTGGCGATCGAGCATGAACATACGACCTACGATGCAGAATCGCATTGGATTACCACAACGATCAAGCTCACGAATCGAGCGACCTATCCCATACGTGGTCCCGTATTGATTGCCATTGAAAACATCGATCATCCTCAAGTGTCCGTGGTCGATCCATCGGGGTGGCTTCCCATCCAGCTCTCGCAGCGCGACGCTCGTTGGCCTTCGCGTTGGAATGGAGCTCCCTACTATCGTTTTGAAGAAGGCTCCTTCACACCTTTGGGAAAAGAATCCCAAGTTGTGTGGCTTCCTGGATCGGAGAGAAGACTCACGGTCCGTTTTCAAAATCCAACGAATGATCGATTCCATTTTGGAATTCGCACGTTGGGCTCGATGAATACATCGCCAGTCATTGAGGAGGTGATCCGCAAGGACGCTCGAGTGGATGTCGACTTCCAACTTCCCTTGCACGCAAAGGATGCTGAGGACGATGTACTGCAATACGCATTGAAGATTGCCCCGCAAGGGATGGCGATCGATACGTCCACAGGGGTGCTCAAGTGGAAACCCACCTCATCGCAAATCGGATTGCATACGATTCGCGCAGAGGTCCGTGATCCTTACGGAGGAATCGATGAGATCAACTTTGAGCTCATGGTATTGCCAAATACGTACCTCAATCGACCACCTCGGTTTGTTTCGACACCCATCGTCGATGCTTTTGTAGGAGAACGTTACGAGTATCTGCATCAAGCATACGATCCTGATCAAGATTTTCTTCGCTATCGGATCGCGAGTGGCTTGCCATCGGCAACCATCGTGTCGAATGCATCCTCAGATAGTGTGTTGACGTGGACCCCGTCGGCCAGTGATGTCGATCAATTGCATCAGGTGACGTTGGAGGTCGAAGACGGACGAGGTGGCAGGGGTGAGCAATCGTTTGCGATCTATGTCCATCCAAGTCGGGATAATCTGCCACCAGTAATCGTTACTACCCCGGAATTGCAATTCGCTATTCCGCAGCTCAATCGATCCGGTGGATTCGGACCGGTCGATCCGAAAGCATGGAAGGAATTAGTGCCGCGCGGAAGCGTGCTCGAACGTGAAATCGCGTTGACATTGCCCGATGATTTGCAACTTCCAAGCGCGGATATCGTTTTGGTGGTGGATGAAAGTGGATCGATGGTGGAGCAAGCTTGGGTCTCGACCATGATTCAGAACTTGGATCAAGAACTACAGCGGCGAGGCATTGGCGAGAATCGGTTTGCCATCGTGGGATATGGTGCCTTCGATCCGAAGCCTCGCATCGTGACTCAACCACCTTCGTTGGATGCGCTGCTTTATGGGCCAAGCGGCCAATTGATTGAACGTAAGACCATTCCGAATGGTGCGGAGAGCATTGCCTTTGCCACATCACTGCCGGGGCCGCATCAAATCGTATTGACTCGTTCACGCAATACTTCCGAAGACGCGGGAGCTTCAGGGACGAACATCGTTTCGATTCCCGAACTCAAATTCTTTGTGGAGTCCAATGAATCCAAGCCCAATCCGCTTCCATCCATAGGCTGGGGATTCCATTCTGGATCGTTGCAATCTGGGATCGTCCGCGAAATCTTGTTTCAGGCCAATGCGGGTGATCGGGCTTATGTCGATGGGCTCAATGCGAACAAAATCGCTGGAGGTGATCGACCCTCAAGGCAAAATCACCTATGCAACCGACGACTACCGTCAGGATCTTTCGCCCTGTACTTTTGCGAGGACCGGGAGTTATCGGCTTCGAATCAAGAGCGATGTAGCGGCCGATTATTCATTTCGCATTGTGCGGCCAGAGGAATTCGCTACCGAACTAACCTGGAATGAGCGAGTCACCGACACGTGGACTCAACCGCATGAGACGCATTTTTATCGTTTTCAAGGATCGCGGGGACAATTGATCTGGTTGGATCGTTGGTTTGAGACTCGCGACGGTGATTTGAATTCGATCGCAGTAGATCCGACACGGTTTCAGTTACTTGCACCTGATGGTAGCGCAATCGACCTCCCTTCGCGGTCACAACAGCCTGAACGAGGTGAGACGTTAGATCTGCCGCCGATAGCCTTGCTGCAAGATGGCGAGTATGTGATCGCAATCCGTCGTGGAGTCGATGCCGAGATAGCTCCGATGCGGACGCAGTTCATACTGCGCGATGCTACCAGTGCACCAAGGCATGACAAGGGCGAATCCGTCGTCCTTCGCGGCCAACATCCGTCATCTACCGAAGCGATTCGTTATGACCTTCGAGCCAACGAGACGGTTCGTTTGGAAGCATCGCAGTGGATCGGTTTGGGACAGTTTCGCTTTACCGATGCATGGGGGAATACGATTGTCGCGGGGGTAGGAAGAGCTGGTGTTTTGTTCTCACAAGTTTCGATATTGCAAGACGGAGCCTATTACCTTTTCTTGGAGTCCGATGCGAACCAATCCCAACTGGGTTCCTACACATTTCAATTAACGGCTGATACCGCTCCCCCTCCCCTGCCCTCGCGAGGGTTTACCTGGGATCAATTGATGGAGGGGACCGTTTCGGTTGCTGAGCCGATGCGGATGCGCATCACCATCGAGGCCGGCGAGACGATCGAGTGGTTCGCGCAGATCGAAAGTGGTCGGATACGCATGCGATCGCCCTCTGGCGGCATACTGTGGGAGGACATCTTTGAAGGAGGTGTCTCAAAACGCAATGCACCTGCCATCGTCCATGCATTGCAGAGTGGATCGTACGAAATCGAAGTGGTTTCTTTCATCGATGGTGTGAAATTTGCTGCGAAAGCTTCGCGAGTCCAATCGTCACCTCTGCCGCGAAACGCTTTGGTAGAGGATTCCTTTGCACCATCTTCTGCCGCAAAGGCGTATCAATGGCAGGCTGAGGCTGGAGCCACTTTAGAACTTCGCATTCCTAAGAGTGATGAAGCGTTTGCACCGAGTGGATTGGCCGCGAGCCGCGCCTTAACTCTGCAAGTTACTGGCAGTGCCGAGGACGGATACGATGGAATCGACTTCGCAATCGATCAGTTGCCTTTTCGATCACGCGTTGCCAAACATGTGATTCTCGTCACGGATGAAGATCGAGACCCGCTATCTTCGAATAGCTTTGAGTCGATTCGACAAGAGCTGAACGCATTGAACATCGGATTGCATACGATTGTTCGTGGTGAGGTGGCTGTCGACAACCAAATCGTGATGGGCGTCGCAGAAGATCAGAGTGGTTGGAAGGGTTTTGTCCAACGCGAGCAAGGCACCTTTGAGGTTATGCATGGAGATCACGTCGATTGGTCGCAATTGGAAGGCACGACCCGTCAAGATTACATCGATCTAGCGATGGAGCTCGATGGTACCGCTTGGAGCATTGGAAAGCTCAGGGATCGATCGAATGAACAGGCTGCCATTCGCGAATCCTTTACCAGAGCCTTTGTCAATGAATTGGCGGAGCGAATCGAAGATCGTGTTGAAATCGCATTGCGATCGACGAATGCTCTTGCACCCGTGACGATTGGAGCGCCTCGCATGGATGCGGGTAAGCTCACTTACCCAGTGCGTGTGATGGGAGATGGTGATGCGTGGAATGTCGACTTTGAATTCTACAATCGTTTGCACCCCAACGTTGTTTATGGCATGGTACCCGCATCCTTTGCCGCCAGCTATCGGTATGACGTGCGTGCGGTCGATCCCGATGGCGATGCGATTCAGTATCGATGGATCCAGCCATTTCATGAACGCGTGCTTTTCGATTCTCTCCATGGAACCATGACTTGGTCGCCGATCGAATCGCAGAGCGTCACCTTTAGTGTGATGGCGATGGATGCTTGGGGCGGGACCGATACGCAGACGTGGACCGTCGATGCGAAGCAGCGTTTGTCCAATCGAAATCCGGTATTCGATCCCCTTCCGAATCGCTCACATCCAGCCCTCAAGCCCTTGCAGTTTTCCGTTCGGGCCGATGATCCTGATGGAGACGCCATATCTTACCAATGGATTGCCGATGCAAGCCGTTCTTGGAGCCTACCCTCTGGCATGACGATCGATGCCGGAGATGGACGCGTGGAGTGGACTCCTACCCGCGAGCAGATCGGTGATCATACCATCGGTGTACGCGTGTTAGATGGCAAGGGTGGGTACGCCGTACAGACACTGAATATCACGGTGATGCCGCCGATCCTTCGACCTTCAGAAAGGCCGGTCATCACAAGCGTTCCCATCGAACGCATCGGATCTCGCGAGCGGTATCGCTATCAGATGCAGGCGAAGGATCCTAATGAAGATCCTTTGGAGTATTCATTGGCGGTCGCTCCTTCGGGAATGACGATCGATCGAGAGAAAGGAACCATCGTATGGCCCACCAAGGATGAAGATGTGGGGATCCATGAGGTCCTTGTTCGCGTGACCGATGCAACTGGGCTCGTGGCCCTCCAGTCCTATCGATTGATTGTAGTTCAGAGTCCTCCTTTGCGAATTACGAGTCAACCCAACACGCGGCTACCTTGGCATAGTCTTTATGAATATCTACCGACAGCCAGCGGGAGAATCGCGAATGAGACTTATCAATGGGAGCTTCTCGAGGGGCCGGCCGGAGCGAGTATCGATGCAACGGGCAAACTCGTATGGAGAGCAGATACTCTAGGATTGCAGTCGTGGCTTTTGCGAGTCACAGGAGTGGAGAGTCAAGAAACTATAACGCAGCGGTGGAATGTGTTTGTCGACGACGAGTCGATCAACCATCCTCCGGTCATGGATGGTCTCATGCGAACTCGGATTCGCGTGGATCTTCCATGGATCTGGCAAGTTCCCGCCCGCGATGAAGATCATGACCCGCTCACGTTCTCATTAGACCGAGCTCCATCGGGTATGACTCTGGATAGCCAGGGCTGGATTCGATGGACGCCAAACGAGAATCAAATAACGATTCCCGACCGACCTGCACATGAGTTTCGCGTCACGGTGCGCGACACTCATGGAGCTACATTCAGTCGTAGTTTCTTTCTCGATGTCGAGCGTTCTTGGTCGAACCATTCCCCCAAAATCTTTGGGCAGATTCCTGATGGTGCGGTGATCGGGCAAACCTATGAAGCCCAGCTTTCGTCGCACGATGAGGATGGCGATCTCATGGTATGGTCCCTGGAGAAAGCTCCAACAGGCATGACACTGGATGCGGAAGGACTTCTACGATGGCAGCCCGAGCGAAATCAATTTGGGTCCCACGAAGTCATCGTTCGCGTTTCGGACGTGTTCGGAGGATGGGACCAGCGTTCCTTTGCAATTCAAGTTCGTGGAACCAATTCGCCTGCCATCATCGACGGCGATCCACCAACGAAGCATCGCCGCGGAACACTCTACACGACCACTTTCACCGCAACCGATGCCGATGCGGATCCGATTCGATTTCGATTGGTGCGAGGGCCTTCCCAAGCAACGCTGCACGAAACCAGCGGAGTTCTTCAATGGTTGCCCACCGAAGATGGAACCTACGCGTTCCAAGTGGCTGCCCTGGATCCATGGGGTCAGGGATCGAGCATCGAGTTTGAAGTGATCGTGGATTCGGTCGGGACCAACTTGCCCCCACGATTTGACGCGTTCGATATCGGCGTGGCAGAAGTCGGGAAGAACTACACGAAACGATTTGTCGCTCAAGATCCAGAAGGAGATGCTCTGCAATACCGTGTCGTTGAAGGTCCAGCAGGAATGACGATCGATGAACACGGACGGGTCCAATGGATGCCACTACCTTCCGATGCAGGGCGAACGGTCGTGGTTCATCTCCAGGCAAGCGACCTCTGGGCCAAGTTGGGGAAGCGCGGTTTCAACTTCCGGTCAGAGCGGCGGGCTCTCCTGTTTTACATCGACACCACTGTTGGATGTCACCGCTGGTAACGCGTATCGTTGGGATGTGGTGGCTCGCGACGAAGACGGTGATCCTCTTACCCTCCATCTAGACCAAGCCCCCAATGGCTTGCAGCTGGATCCTCGCACCGGTCGAATTACATGGTTAACGAAGATCTCCGATATGGGGCAACATACCATCAAGGTTTCCGTTACCGATCATCGAGTCGATCAACCCGTGGTTCTCAGTTGGGTCTTAGGTACGTCCCGATCGCGAATCCCCCCAAATCCAAGTCGACCTTTCCTCGAATCAGGTACTCTTGGGTGAAACGATCACCTTGAAGCTACACGGTATCGATAACGTGGGCATCATTGATAAATCGCTCCTCGTCGATGGAAAGAATCTCTCTTGGAGCTCGCAAGACATCGTCGAGATCAACGCCCGCATCGCAAGCGGGACGCCATCATGCGATTGCAAAGGTGCGGGATGAGGCAGGAAACGAGGCAACAACGTCGCTTGAATGGAACGTTCGCGATCCTAATAACGCTGCACCGCGCATTGAAATTCACCAACCGACCGGTGAGCAGACGTTGAAAGGACTTTATCCGGTTATCGCTTCGATTCGCGATGCGGATTCCGATCTCATACGGGTTCAATTGGAGATCAAATCATCTGATGGAAATGATCCCTGGCGGATCATCCACCTGATGCAAGCTTCTCTGATGCAACATGAGCAAACGCCCAGACACTGGTGGGTGTGATCGATTGCACGAACTTGCGGAATGGACCCTACGCACTACGCCAGTTGCTGAGGATCGGGCCTTCCATATCACGACGACGCAATTTTGTCATCGATGGAAAACTGAAGCTAGGGAATTTTCAAGTTGCGTTCACCGACCTTTCGATCCCAGTGGCGGGGATTCCAATCGAAATCACCCGGGTCTACGATTCGTTCGAGGCCGATCGAAAGGTGACTTTGGTATGGATGGAAGTTAGAGATTGCGAAGGCTGAACTTCAAGTCGTTGAAGAGACTTTGGGGGGCATGGGAAGTGGGCGGTTTCGTTCCTTTGTGGATGGAACGCGAATTGCTCGTCAAACTACCCGATGGCACGACAGAAGGATTTACTTTCGTAGCCGAGCCCGGAACGAGGTCTTTGGGATGGCATTGGATTGGCGACCTGCCTTTCAACCCGATCTAGGCAATACGACGCGATTGACGGTTGGGCAAGCGTGTTGATCAAGCTCAACGATGAATATCTTACGCCTGATGGAATTACCACCACCCGCAGGATCCGCCGTCTGGGCACAACGTACCAGCTCAAGTCTCCGGAGGGCCTCATTCGCAACGCACCCGGCACGAAACGGAAAGACTGCAAGCCTGCAAGATCGAAACGAAAATGTGCTGCGTTTCCGCGAGGATGGAATCGAAACCAGCCGAGGTCGCAACGTCGTTTTTGAGCGTGATGCGAGAGGACGCATTCGTAGGATTGTCGACCCGCGTGGAAATGCAATGGTATATGTCTATAACGACCTCGGGGATCTAGCGGTGGTAACAGATCGCGAGGGAATCGCATTTCCTATCCCCATCACCAAGACTTTCCGCATTTTCTGGATCAAGTGATCGATCCTACGGCGTTCCTGCGCTCAAAGCCGAATATCGGCCCAATGATCGACGGCTTTCTCATGACTCTCGATGCCGAAGAGCAAGAGATCGAGTTTGCAATATGATTTGTCCACTTACACAGTGGAGCATAAAACATTGGCTGGCGCGACGAATTATCGGTTCGATGAAGACAATCCGATTCGCGAAATCGATTTGCACGGAATCGAGAGTCGATACCGAATATGATCAGACTCGAACTGGACTACCTTCACGGTGCAAACCATCCATGGAGCGCCTGACGCGGACTCCCATGGTGACGATTGGGTCACGACCCTCACCTATAACGAGTTCGGGCAAGTGGCGAGTGTCCGCGACCCGCGAGGAAATGTCACTCGCCATCAATATGATCGCGAAGGGAATTTGCTAAGTCAGATCGATCCTAATGGAGTCGCAACCTACTATCGATACGATGACAAACAAAATCTGATATCGGTGAAAGGATCGACGGGATCTGCGATCCAGATCGACTACGATGCGGCCGGTAACCCGACGCAGATGGTCACGGCGATGAGTTCTGGAATCAGTGGTGATTTCGGAGGCAATGGAGGGCATCGGCAAGGCTCCGGTAACTCGGGGGCTGCTCGCGGGATCACGACGCAGTTTGCCTTCAATGCGTTTGGCGACGTCATTTCCGTCATCGATCAAGATGGAAATCAACAGAGTCGTATATTCGATGCCAATGGAAACGAGGTAGAGTCAAAGTTGAAGTGGATCGATCCAGCGAGACCACAGATTCAACAATGGATTGTGGAGTCCCAGGAGCTTGATGGCAACGATCAGGTTTCGAAACGCATGGCTGTGACGGGGCAGGTGCGGGCCATGATGGACGCACTCCAACGCGAAGTCGAGCAAACCGATGCGAATGGATTGAAACAAGATACGCTCTATGATCGCCGCGGCCTAATCATTCAGACGCGAAAGCAAGCCTATCGACCCAAAGAGGATGGATCCAGAGAATTGATTTGGATGGTCGAACGAACCCTGTTTGATGAACGAGGGTTGCCTGCGTACACACTCGACTCCACTCGCGAAGGAACGCCTACCGATCAGCAGACGGGGCAACGCTACAGTTACGATGCGCAGGGCCGCATTGTGAAGTTGGAACGGCTGCGGGGATTGAATATCGCCATCGAAGGTTCGGCGGGGCAATGGAAGTCTGTGTTGAAATCGACAGGCACTGTCATCGATGCGACGAGAAGTGAGTTCGATGATCGCAATCGCGTCATACGAAGTTGGGATTTCTTTGGAAGCCCCACCGAGACGACTTACGATCATTGGGATCAAGTGATTGAAACCCGGTCTTGGGTACGAGATGAACTCGATCAGTTGCAATGGCAAACCTCGCGAACGATCTACGATTCAGTTGGACGCGTCGTATGGCAATCGAAGCCGTATCTGACGAGCTTCACGACCGTGGCTGGTGTCAGTCGTTCTGGTCCCACGATGGCAGAGCATCTGGAGTACGACAAGCAAGGTCGAGTGGCAAGACGCTACCAAGTTAGTGGTGTGATCTGGGTTTGGAATTCAAATGGCTATGCGATCGAGAACCCGGGGACCATTCTAAGATCGGAGTCGCTTACCTACGATGACGCCGGCAAGCTGATCCTGAAGTCCTTTGAAGATGGTACATTGGAAGAATACCAGTACGATGGGCGAGGACGACTGGTGTCGGTGATGAATCAGGCGGTCCCTTCCAGCTTGGTCGGTTGGGATACGCTCTATCCAAACCAGTGGGTTCGCTCGCGAACAGAGACGGTATACGATCGCAATAGTCGTGTGCAATCGACGATCACTGGTGTAGTTCAGGTCGTTGACTCCCAAGGTAAGCCGATCACTATCGATCGGAGCCGACAACGAATCCAGTCTTGGGAATACGATGCCTTGGGGCGAGTTGTCCGGCAGATCGAGGCCGATGGCTCGAGTATTCGTAAAGAATATGACCCGCAGGGAAATGTACTGGCCGAGATCGATGCTCGCGGTCGACGCACGGAGATGCAATACGATGGCCGTGGTCAAATGACTGCCATTGTGTTGCCCGAAGTTACGCTACCTAATGACTCGACGTTGGCCAAGCCTCGATGGGAATACGAATACGATGGACTCGGAAACATCGTCTCGATCCATGCCAATCTCGCGCAGCGGTCGACGGGCGTTATTCAACGAGATCACGATGGCGTTCCCGGCGATGATATGCGAACAACGCGTTTGATCTATGACGATGTTGGTCATTTGATCGAGCGTATTCTACCGAGTGGCGATCGTGAACGATTGGCGTATGATCCAAGAGGTCGGGAGTCGACGCGGCATACGCTGCAAGGAACGGTCGAACGATCGGTGTACGATGATCGACCTGGTAGTGGCGGCCGGCTCGTTGCGAAAGAGTATTTTGCCGACGAATCTTCATATCGATCGGGAGTGGATCAGCCTGAGCAGAGGGTGCGGTACCGTTACGATGCGTGGGGGCGATTGAATGAGCTACGAGCCGAGCAATGGAGTAGCGTACGCAACGATTGGGATCTTCAATCCTTTCAGAGGTGGCAATACGATGCGGAAGGACGAGTCATCGAAGAAAACTCACCCTCGGGTTCTCTTTATCATCGCTACGACACCATCGGTCGACGCATTCAGTTGATTGCGGGGACTGCCGCCACCGAAGCCGAAAATGCGTTGCACCCATTGCTCGATGTTCGCTATGCATACGATCGCTTGGGAAGGCTCGGGGAGATCGAGACCCGAGTCCGCGATGGAATATCTGTGGATACGGATCCTCTTCAGTCCGGTGCGCAACCCGAGAAGACCGCCTATTTTTATGATGATCTGGGACGAGTTCGTCGAATCGAGCTTCCCAATCAGCTTGTGGAGCTGGTCACTTATGACGACCGTGATCGGATTGCAAAGATCGAGCATCTCCAACGGAATCGAGTTGGAGCCGTCGAATCGACCGAATGGATGGATCGGTTTGAGTATCGCTATCGCGAAGATGGAAAGCGAGTTCAAGCGATTGAATCGTTTACTTACGATCATGATGACAATGCAGCAACGCCGCGCATGCTTCGCACTTCCACGACCCTTTGGAATTACGATGACCTGGGGCGATTGATCGAAGAGCGTGTGGACGATAGCGACGATCGTATGGATCGAACGGAAACGATTCGCTGGGATTTGGTGGGAAATCGAATCGAGAAGCGAATCGATTATGTGCAAGCATCGCTGGTCGATGAAGCGATCCGATCGTTGTACGATGGGCAGGATCGATTACTAACGGAGTCGATCGATCGCGGAATGAATGGATCGATTGAGCAGACCATACGGTATCAGTGGGATGCGACTCAGTTGGTAGGTAAGCAAGTCTTTGAAGGTGTTTCCAGCGAACCTTCTGCAAGGAGAGCTCGGCAGGCTTGGTCGTATGATGCGCGCGGCTTGTTGAAGACGAGTGATGTGGAGAACGGAGTCGGAACACATTGGGTTCGGACGGACTGGTCCTACGATCCCATGGGGAATCGTCAAAGCATGACACAGTGGGAGGATCGCGATGCCAATCTGGTTCTGAGCGAATCGGAAAAACTCGGCGAGAAGCATTGGTGGGTGGATCGAAAGAATCCGACGGGGCATGCGCAAGAGATTCTCGAACAAGTCGAATCGGCAGAGGGGCGGATTGTCCAATGGGTGACGACGGTCTTTGGCCTCGATGAAACGTCTCAAACCAAATCTCCGTGGGATGCCGATGCGAAGCGAGCCTTATCGACCGAGACACGCGTTTTGCTGCATGACGCTCGCGGATCCGTACGGCGAACCGTGGGAACTGCTGCTTCGTCCAACGAATCCTATGACTATGGGGCCTTTGGTGAGATGGTGCGGATGCGCGACTCGCATGGGGATGCGAGTGCGGAACGGGCTGGACGAGGCAACCAGGCTCTGGAGGGTGTGGAAAGCGAGGCTTGGACTACGCTCTTGTATGCAGGCGAGAGTTTTGAGTCGACTCTTGGATGGCAATATCTGCGAGCTCGATGGATGGATCCGCTTACTGGACGCATGAGTCGATTGGATCCGGTGTTCGGGGATCGGTCCGACCCCCTTTCGTTCCATAAGTATGCGTATACTCACGGTGATCCCATTCTCCACCATGATCCTACGGGAAAGTTTGAAGGGCTGATTGGGATGATGGCCAATATCGGGATTCGCATGGCAGTTCAATCGATTATGTTTGAATTCGCCAAGACGTTGCACATGCAATGGAATCAGCCGATCAAACCCATACCCGCTCAACAAATCGCTCGCGATTGGGTCTATGGAAAACTAGCAAGCGGATCGTATATCGCAGCAGAAAGCAACGGTGAGATTGACGAATTAGATGATACATATGGGTTTGTCGCTTTTGCTCCTCATGTTCATCGCCAAACAGGGTTTCGTGCTCTACTATTTGCAAACCAATTGAGTCAGGAAAGAGTTTTGTCATATGCTGGAACTGACGACTTCCCTGATGTAGTTACCGACGTTTGGCAGGGGATCTTGGGAGGCACTGTTCAATATCAACTAGCTGTTGATACATTCGCTTCATACGCGAATCGGGGCTTGACACCACATCATGTCGTGGGGCATTCCTTGGGTGGTGGACTCGCTTCCACAGTGTCGATTGTTTATGGTGTTAGAGGCACAACCTTTAATGGGGCTGGGGTTCATCCGCATACGGTAGGCCTCCATAATAAGACACTGGATGGAGCGGATGCGCTGATCAATGCCTACCGCGTTTGAGGAGTGGTGCAACCTTTGCAGGACGCAGTCCGCTTTGGTTAGTGTTGGCTATGACCGCATCATGGAAGAGTCCAATTGGTTTGATGGGATTATCTGGGTTCTTCATGCCAGACGGAGTTGGAACTGCTTTTTGGCTTCGAGAAACAAGTGCTGACATGTTTACTCGTCACAAGATGACCGATGTCTTTGCAGGGATGAGGAAAGCATGATTCTTAATTGTTGGAGAGGCATTCAGGTCGGGATTTTCATCGTTGCAATTGCGGTTTTGGGAAGCGGTTGCAATATGAGTGATTTGTCTGGACAAGTTTGGAAGGCAATCGATGACGGCGATGTCACGTCCATCGAGCAATTATCCAAGAACAACAAAGCAGTTCTATCGAAAGTTCGACTTGATGGCGATACGCCTCTGCTTTATGCCATGAGAAAGGGGAGAAAGAGTGTTTCGAAGCATTGCTCAAATGTGGAGCTGATCCCAATCAAATTGTTGGTCGCAATGGTAAGGCGGCTCCAAATTATGCTGCTGCAGACAGAGATTCCTATTACCCGGGGACTCTGTTACTTTATGGCGGTAACCCTAATCTTGACAATCAATCGCATCCAAGATTTCGCGGAAGCCCATTGCTCTTTGCAATCCAGAATAATCACATTGGGGAATGCAAAGTTACTAATTGCGCAAAGGTGCTGACGTCGACTTAAAGATTGAAAGTCAACATTGCCCACTAACTGAAGCAGCTGCAACTGACGCATTTGAGATTGTAATTGTGTTGATAGATTCGGGCACGACATTCAAGTGCATGAAAAGGGACGGATGTCCTTCGCATATCTGATGCATCAGAAACGTCTGACCTCTACACCCATCCTCCTACTCGTGATGCATGTCAAAAGGTATGGGATAAGTTGAAGGAAATGGGGGTGGATCGAGCATTGGGAAGGAGAGTACTTCGTGTGGTGAGCAACCTTTTCAGGAATGGAAGAAAGCGGACCCTTGATAAAACGTCGATGCGTTGAAGCATCGAAAAGGCTTGATGGCGGTTACAAAATCGATAGTTGATTTTTTCCACTCTTTTCTCTGGAACGCTTCTCATCCTACGATGATCTAAAGAGTCTATGGATCATTGAAAAACCTGTTGCAGAGGAGCATCGGATCATGGGGCAACGTGGGGGCAAATTCGTTCGTGGTGGTTTGATAGCGTTTTCCGTATGGATAGCCAGTTGTATGGGCGGACCCGTCCTGTTCGCACAAGGGCATAGCCACGCAGGCCATAGCGGATCGCATTCGATGGGGCACGCAGGGCATTATGGAGGATCGCATGCTGGCCATTCCCACTACTATGGAAGCGGGCTTGGATACAGTAGTTTGGGATACGGAGGTTTGGGGTACGGCGGTATCAGCGTTGGGTTTGGAAGCTACTCGGGCTTGGGCGGTTATTCCGGGATAGGTGGTTACTACGGTTCACCTTACTATGGCTATAGCTATCGCTACCCATATTCGTCGCTTGGCTATTCCGGATATGGCCTTGGATATTCTTCGTACTATCCTCGTCCTTCCGTCGTCTATGTTCCCTCGCCAAATTATGGTTCGACCTATTCCTATGGTTATGCACCAAGCTATTCCACAGGAACGACGAGCGTCGCACCTTCATCCAATGTGTATCGCGGAGGAGTGAACGAACGCGGCGAACCAACCGGTGATTTGCGACCAGGTATGGTCCTTCCCGATGGAGCTCGCGTGATATCGGTCGGTGGCCAATAAAACATTGAGTGGCCAATAGAAAACTGAGTTGCAGTTGAACTCTGTAGCCTTGACCTATTTATTCTTGAAGGATAAGCCTAGCCGACATCTGCTAGGCTGAGCATCTCGCCGTGTTTGCCCTGGACTTGATGCAAGACCTTGGACCAGCTTGGGTCCGCAAACTCGGGATCGCGAGCCATAATCGCTTGAGCCGCTTGCCGCGATTCTTCGAGGATTTCAGTATCGCGTTGCAAGTCAGCGATGCGAAAGGGAGGAAGGCCATGTTGACGAGTCCCCAGAAGATTGCCGGGCCCTCGCATCTTTAAATCAAGTTCGGCTAATTGAAATCCATCTTCTGTTGAGGCGAGTGCCTGGAGGCGAGCGTTATCATCGGGGCTTGCGTCACCACTTGCAAAAACACATAGATATCCAGGGAATGATCCGCGCGAAATGCGGCCTCGCAATTGGTGTAGCTGAGCTAATCCAAGACGATCGGCATCCAAGATCGTCATCACGGTGGCATTGGGAACGTCGATACCCACTTCCACCACCGTCGTCGCTACCAACACATCGATCTCGCCATCATTGAATCGATCCAAAACCTGCTGCTTGGTTTCGCCATCCATCCGCCCGTGAAGCAAGCCTAAACGCAGATGAGACAGCGGTCCCTGCTGAAGCGTTTCAAAGAGTTGTTCGGCACCGTGCAGATCGTCCTCCTCTTCTTGATCGACTCGTGGAGCAATCACATAGGCCTGACGTCCTTGTTGGACTTGTTTGGATACGAACGACCACCAGCTGTCTTGCTGCGATTTCTGACCGAGATAGGTATGCACCACCGCGCGACCTGCCGGCTTTTCTTTTAGTAGCGAAACATCCAAGTCGCCGAAGAGCGTCATGGTCAATGTTCGCGGAATCGGGGTCGCCGACAGAATCAAGCAGTGGGGTTGCGACTTGGCTCCTCGCAATGCGGCGCGTTGCATGACACCAAACTTGTGTTGTTCATCGATGACGATTAGTCCCAGCTTGGCGAACTCCACATGCTCACTCAACAATGCTTGAGTCCCCACCACGATATCTACCGTGCCCAAAGCGATTCGCTCCATGAGCTCCCGGCGATCGCGTTGCCCCAACGAACCTGTCAAAAGCTCCACATGAACTTGACTACCCTGCAAGCCCTGTTGCAGTCGCGAAGCGTGTTGTCGGGCAAGGACTTCGGTCGGGGCCATCAACGCGGCTTGATAACGATGAGCCACCGCAAGGAGCATCGCATAGAGGGCGATGACCGTTTTGCCACTACCCACATCTCCTTGAATCAGCCGATTCATGGGAACGGTGAGTCCCATATCGGCACCTACATCCTGAATCGCCTTTTGTTGATCCCCCGTGAGCTCAAATGGAAATCTCCGCAAGATGCGTTGATCGATGAGGACCGATGGAGGAAGCGAAGGAGCGGGTGGGCCTTTCCGAAGTTGAGAACGACGCATGCCCAATGCCAGTTGATAGATCAGCAACTCCTGAAAGATGAAACGACGGCGAGCTGCCTTGGCTTCTTCCATTGTTTCGGGTTGATGGATTTTTTTGAGAGCCTCGTGGATGTCGAGCAACTCGTGATCGCGACGAAAAGATTCCGGAAGGACATCGGGTATGAGCGAAGATAGTTTTTCAAGAGCATGCTCGACCATCTTATAGAGATGCTTTTGCTGGAGACCTTCGGTCAGTCCATAGATGGGAATGGGCTTCATCGTGGGCATGGGGGCATCCGCATCCAACACCTGAATTTCAGGGTGTCGCATCTGCCACGAGATGCCGGTCGACTTGGGAATGCCCGTCGCAATTAGCCGTGTACCACGAACGAGTTGATGGCGCCGAAAGGGTTGATTGAACCAAACCAAACGAACAAAGCCTCCGCCGATATCGAGCAACGCTCCCAAGGAAGTTCGGCCATCTTCATAGCTTCGCAGGTCGATCGCTTCGATCTTGCCGACCACCGAACTGAGCACATCCGCTTCAAGCCCGCTCGCATCTTTAATCGGAGCGACGTTTTGATAGGCTCGCGGGAAATAGAATAGCAGATCGATCGGGCGATCGATCTGCAGCTTTTCAAGCAAGGCAGCGCGTTCCGGTCCTACCCCAGGGAAAAACTGCAAGGGTGTATCGAGAGGTGAATCGTTGCGTTTGGAATCGGTCATCGTCGCCATTTTGTACCACACCTTTCCCCTTCGATGCCAAGGTGTATGATGGTATACAAGTGTGCGCTAGAGTCGTAGGCTTCGACAAGGGGTCTATAATCGAATCGATCGATATTCGCGATGGAAAATTCTCGAAGGAAAATTCTCGAAGGAAAACTTGTCCAACAACACAGGAAATAGGATGGAGGCTCCCATGTTGCGAAAGGGACTTTTCTGTTTGGTATTCGTTCTGATTGGGATGACGGTGGGGTGGTTTCTTCATGATCAGTGGCCCATTACTTGGGCTCAATCGCCTCTCGCAACCGCACCGAACGCTCCCTTCACACAAACCGGCGGTCTTCCTCCAACAGGCGCACCCTCCCCTGCCCTCAATCTTGGGCTGCAAGCGAATGGAGCGGCAACGGTCGATCCATTGGCCGATCTTACCCCTGAAGAGTTGGTCAATGTTCGCGTCTATGAACAGCGCAACCTTGGTGTCGTCTACATATCGACCAAGTCGATTCGTCCCGATTCTTTCTTGATGGTTTCGGCTGTCGAAGGGAGCGGTAGTGGATCGGTCATTGACAAGCAGGGGCATATCCTCACCAATCATCACGTGATCGAAGGTGCTCGCGATATCAATGTCACGTTGTTCAATGGCGAAGCCTACGCAGCCGAACTGGTTGGTCAAGATCCCGAGAACGATGTAGCGATCCTTCGCATCAATGCTCCTGAGCAGCAGTTGTATCCGATCCCCATGGGCGATTCGAGCAATCTGCGGGTGGGACAGCGCGTGCTTGCGATCGGCAATCCTTTTGGATTGGAACGCACGATGACCGATGGAATTATTTCCAGTTTGAATCGACAGCTCCCATCGCGCAATCGCAGAACGATGAAGTCGATCATTCAAATCGATGCGGCTCTCAACCAAGGAAATTCCGGCGGCCCATTGCTCAACACCAAAGGTGAACTGATCGGGATGAACACAGCCATTGCCACCAACACCGGCGACAATACGGGGATTGGATTTTCGATCCCTGTCAATACGATCAAGCGCTTGGCTCCTCAGTTGATTCAAAGTGGCCGTGTTACGCGCCCCACGATTGGGATCACGCGCGTCTATGAAACCGAAGAAGGGATCGGGGTGCTCGTCGTCAATGTGACACCGGGAGGGCCTGCAGAAAAGGCTGGCGTGCAAGGATTTAAACTGGTGCGAAAGCAAGTCAAACGCGCCGGCTTTGTATTTGATCAAGAAGTCGTCGACAATTCTTCCGCGGATCTCATCATTGGTATCGATGGAACGCGAATCGCCAAAGCCGACGACATCACGACGATCATCGAGAACAAAAAGGAAGGGGATCAAGTTGTCTTGACGGTCGTTCGCAAAGGAAAGCAGCTCAACATTCCAGTGACGTTAGGATCATCGGAATAGGTATGGCGGAGTTCCAAGCATCAGGGCCCTATCCCTATTTGACCCGCGATGAAGTTCGCTCGATCGACCAATGCGCCATCGCGGAATTCGGCATGTCGGGTTTGGTGCTGATGGAGAATGCAGGTCGTGGAGCGGCGGAAATCCTGCATCGTCTTGGTCCCATGGGACCGGTTGTGATCCTTTGTGGAACCGGCAACAACGGTGGCGATGGTTTCGTCATCGCTCGCCATTGTGAACTCATGGGGATCGATGCCAGCGTATGGGTGCTTGGAAAAGATCCAGCAGCGATCCGTGCAGAATCGATGTCTCCCGACTGCGAAGCGAATTATCGCATCGCAGTTTTGGGAAAGTTAGCCATCGGCCATGTTGTGCAGACCGAAGATCCTGCGCTCGAAGAAGCAATTCAATCGGCGGCTGTTCTCGTGGATGCTGTTTTGGGTACGGGAGCTCGCGGAGCCGTTCGATCCCCTTTCCGTGAGTGGATCGAACGGTGCAATCGGGCAAGCGGGATGCGGATTGCAATCGACATTCCCACTGGATTGGATTGTGATACGGGGATCGCTGATGCCGTATGCTTTCGGGCGGATCATACGATCACCTTCGTGGCTCCGAAGATTGGGTTTCGCCAGCCCACTGCCCTGCCCTATCTCGGACAAGTCCATGTAGTTGACATTGGCGTCCCCAAACTTTGCCGCGGGTTTTAAGATCGCCTTCCAAAGTCGACTTCCAGTCCCTGGAAGGTCTTCTTAAATAGTTTTCTAAATAGTTTTCTTAATAGTCTTCTTAAATGGTCTTCTTAAATAGTCTTCTAAAAGTCTTCGCAAAAGCCCCTCACGTTCAAGGTGCTATCGAAAAAACACCTTCCAAGGGACTGGAAGTCAACAATGTCCAGGGACTGGAAGTCAACAATGCTCGATCAACCAGCGTTGGGTTTGAGATGTTGCACAAAGTAGTCGTGCATCCGTCGCTGGCCGTAGGCACCTCCCATTCCGTGACCGGCGTTGGGAACTACCAATAGGTCAAAGTCTTTGTTGGCTCGGATCAGCGCGTCGGCGTAACGCAATGTTGATTCGGGAGGAACATTCGTATCCATCTCGCCCACGATCAACAAGAGTTTTCCGCCCAAGCGATGCGCGTTATCGATATTGGAACTTGCGGCATAGTGAGGTCCAACGGGATAGCCCATCCATTGTTCGTTCCAAGATGCCTTGTCCATCCGATTGTCGTGGCAACCGCAGGCCGCCACCGCCACTTTATAAAATTCAGGATGAAACAAGACGGCTGCACCTGCATTTTGCCCACCTGCCGAAGTGCCATAGATTCCGACCCGATCGAGATCAAGTTCCGGATATTTTTTTCCTGCGGCCTTCATCCACAGGATTCGATCTTCGAATCCAGCATCTTTCAGGTTCTGAAAACAAACGTCGTGAAAGGCCTTGGAGCGATTGGCCGTTCCCATGCCGTCGATCTTGACCACGACAAAACCGAGCCGATTCAACGACTCGTAGCGTTGTGAAGCGGAGAAGGTTTTCGGAACGTAAGAACTTTGCGGGCCGGCGTAGATGTCTTCGATCACGGGATACTTCTTGGTGGGATCGTAGTCTTTGGGACGGCAGATGATACCCCAGATATCGGTTTTGCCATCACGACCTTTGGCGACGAAGACTTCAGGAGCTTTCCATCCCGACTGTTTCAATGAGGAAACATCTGCTTCTTCGAGCTGGCATACCAAAGAGCCATCGGAAACACGACGAAGTTCGCTCACCGGAGCGAGGTCGACCCGCGAATAGGAATCGATGAGGAATCGTTTGTCGGGTGAATATTGAACGGTGTGATGTCCATGACCCGCAGTCAACCAAACCAGGCCGGTTCCATCAAAGTTGACGCGGCCATAATGGATCAAATAGGGATCTTGATCGGGATAGATTCCGCTGGCGCGAAACCAGATTTGTCGCTTCTCTTCATCAATCGAATCGATACCACGCACTACCCAGGAACCCTGCGTGATTCGATTCTTCAACGTACCATCCTTGGCATCGATGAGATAAAGATGACGCCAACCTTCCTGTTCCGAAACATGAATGAACTCGTCCGTTTCTGAAAGCCACATCACTGGAGGTAAGTTGTGGTTTTCAATGTGCATGGTCCAAATGAATGTCTTGGATTGTTCATCGACCAAAGTCCGATGAGTTCGATCGGCTGGATCGAACTCGAAAACGCGAAATCGCTGGTGTCCTCGATCGATTTGCTCATAGCGAAGTTTGTTTCCCTGCGGAGACCAACGTATGATGGGGCGAGCCCATTCGCTTTCAAAGGGTTCGACTTGCGGCGTCCAAACGTTTCCATTCTCGACAGCGATGAGCTGCACCTGATGGCGAGTGAAGGTGTCACCAGGCAATGCATACGAACGGGAATGCAGAACCGCTCGACCACCTTCAGGAGGCGAGGATTGAACGAGATGAACTTCTTTCTTCTCCGCCGTTTCAGTACGGAAGGCCGCGACAAATCGCGAATCGGGAGACCAAGAAAATTGAGAGTAGGCATTGCCTTCCTTGCCATCTTGCGTCAAAGCTTTGGCTTCGGGAGCATTGGGTTCGGTGGATTGCAAAAAGAGATTGGAGTCGCGGACGAAGACTCGCCACTTCCCATCGGGTGAGACTTCGCGAGCGACTGGACCGCGAGGTCGATTGGGGCGTCGCGGACCGCCACTTCCGCGAGGCACACTCGATTGCTTGCCGTCGATGACAAGCGTTGAAGGCGTATCGCTCGCCGCATAAGTCCCCAAGGTTTCACCGCGATGATCGACGATGGCCCATCGATGGCCTCCAAACGTATGCTGGGATCGAGATCCTTTGGGCGCAATCTTGCCATAGGATTGACGGCGGCCTTCGGTGCTAAGCCAAAAGATTTCAACTTCGTTTTCGAGCTGGTTCTCGAACACGACTTCGGTTTCCATGCCCGTCCGAGGTGCATCGTCACTGACGTTCGAGGTAAGTTTGTTTGAAGTGCTGGCAGCTTTACCACGATCGGTTGCTTCGACTGTCTTTGCAGTCTCATTCCAAAACCATTGGCCTGATTTGCCGATGAGAATCCATCGTTGCGAAGCAGCATCCCACTGCAGAGCATCGATAGGAAGACGCTCTGCCGTTCCTTGCCCCAATGCCTTGGCAACCGCCGCATGATCAAAGGCTGGTTGGCGAGTTCCCTTTTCGGCATCGACCACGACGAGTTCTTGTCGCCCTTCAGGGAGAGCCACTCGATACCAAAACCGCGACGTCCCTTCGATCCATTGAGGATCGACTCGATCTCGATATACACGCCCCCTTCCCTGCCCTTCTCCTCTTTGGACAGCATAAGGCGCCGCGTTCGTCTCTGAACTCGGATCCAAAGAGATTCCTTCTTGAGAATAAGCGGCCGTTTGCCATCCAAGAATGAGGCATAAGGTCAACGAGATAGGCAGGATCCGTTTCATGATTTCAACGTCTATCGTGATAGAGATTCTTTTTTGAAATGAGTTAACGAAACGTTTTACGCTTCAGCACGATGCGGAAAGGTAGCCGCATCGAATTGCGATTTACCTTTCTGATGCAGGTAAATGAGCAAGGCTCCAACGCAAGCGATGGGCGGTCCTTCCATCCACATCCATGCCGAGGGCATGGGGGCCATCCAATCCGTGATCCAAAAGATGCCTCCCAAAAACAGGTTCAGGCATCCTAACACCAGCACGAAAGGCCAGTATCGCCGGACATCGGTCGAAACAACAAAGATCAGAATACCGTGGGCAAAGTACATGGCGGAAAGAGATCTCGCCAGGTATTCAAAAATGGGTTCGCGAGGGGCTTCCCCTAAGCCGAGCGTTTGGTGAAGCGAATGCATCCAGGCGAGCGGGAAAAAGATTGGGAAAAACGCCAGACAAATCGAAACGGCCATGATCCGCAATAGCCATGTAGTCATTCGAAGAATCATACGATGTTGATTACCCAAAATTGGCGAAATAGAGTACGATCTGACAACGTTCCAAAGGCTGTGTCGATGAACGACGTGGATTCGCTTCGTATTCGACCTTGGCCTTTCTTATTTTCCGTGTTCCCACTCTTGTCTTACGTCGAGCGACCGATGAAATCGGATCCTTCCTGCAAAGTCGTCGTGGTGATGCCTGCCTACAATGCGGCTGCCACTTTAGAACGGACTCTCAATGATATTCCCGAAGGATCGGTCGATGAGATTATCTTGGTCGACGATTGCAGTAAAGACAACACCGTCGAACTTGCAACCAAGCTGGGATTGACGGTCGTTCGCCACGAAAAGAATCTCGGATATGGTGGAAATCAGAAAACCTGTTATCGCCTGGCGCTCGATGCAGGCGCCGACGTGGTGGTGATGATCCATCCCGACTATCAATACGATAGCCGAGTGACTCCCGTAGCGGTGGAGATCTTGCGGTTAGGGATTTGCGATTGCATTCTCGGTTCGCGCATTCGGACACGTCGTGAGGCCACATCGGGTGGCATGCCCATCTACAAGTATATCGCCAATCGTTTTCTGACCTTGGTTGAGAATATTTGCTTGGGGCAGAACCTGGGCGACTTCCATAGCGGTTTTCGCGCGTATCGACGGGAAGTTCTGGAAACCATTCCTTGGGAAAAGAACTCCAACGATTTTGTGTTTGATTCGCAGTTCTTAGCGCAAGCTGTTTGGTTCGATTTTAAGCTCGGCGATATTCCTGTGCCGTCGAGGTACTTTGATGAAGCATCGAGTATCAACTTTCGTCGAAGCACGCGGTACGGCATACTCACGCTATGGGTGCTCGTCGTTTTCTGGCTACGCAAGCTTGGAATTTATCGATCGCCACTTTTTGCTAAGGCGACGCGAGCGTAGGCGAAGCCGTGTCTTTCTTACGTCGATAGAGTTCGGCGTAGCATGCGAAGCGATCCTCGCGATTGCCAAAGGTCTGGACGAGTTCCACGGGTAATCGCGAAGCAAGCTGCGTATCGATGCCAAAACGGCTTATGAAGACGTAATCATATTCGACTTGATCCAACCGGAAATACATCGGCAAGGTCGTCGCGATCAATGTCTTTTTCTTGGCGAGGACAAACTCGAGCAACAATTGCGTGTCGACCGCAACGATTGCATCCTCAGGAATCTGCTCGGTCAACATGCGATTGAACTTCGATACATCGTATTCGAATGCTGCCGCGATGCTGTAAATGCGCAATCAAAGTGCGTAGACCGGCACCGGGAATATAGGAGAGCGTCACCAAGACGATCATGCAGGCGGTAACGAGGGCGCGGCCTTGGCTCTTCCAGGAAAGCGATCGGCTAATCCATGCGATCGTATCGTCGATAGCTTGACCACTGAATAGGAATGCAAGGCAAGCGGTATACGACCAATAACCCAAAACAGGATGATGAGGGCCTACCAAACAACTCATGATGTACAGCGAGCTTAAAGCCATCCACGCCAATGGAACCCAAGCTTGACGTTGAAGACTGCCGCGAATGGTGTAGACGATGAGTGGGATCAGAGCGATGGCCGACTGCCACCAGCCGAGATGCGAGATCATTCCCACAGGAGAAAACCAATGGTAATCAATCGACTTCCATGGGAATAAGAAGCGAGTAGACAATGGTTCCCCATGATCTCCTAAGAACTGATTGCGAAACTGAATGAGAAAGGAGTCTGTGTCCAGCAGAATCAGAGGGACCCAAAGGGCAGCAATGAGAATCGAAATCGCGGCCAAAAGGAGAGGGTTACCGATGCGAGCCCAGCCACGACTGCGAGCGAGCGTCCAAACAGCAAGTTGAGCTGCATAGACCAAAGCAAAGGGGTGAGTAAGTCCGCCGAATCCGATAGCGACTCCCGATGCCACCAACCAGCGACGCTGAGGATTCTTCTGCCAAGAGATCATGCAATCGATTGCGATCAGGCCTAGAGCCGTGCAGAGAATATCAGGTCGAGCACTGGTGGCCGGAAAATAGAACCACCGCGAAAAGATCAAGAGTCCGAACGCCCAAACGCACGCCTGCACCGAAAGTTGCGTGCGAAGTCCGATGCGGACCATCATGATCGCTGCCAAGAGCCCACTACAGGCCGCTGACAATCGAGCGGTCCCATAACTATCGGGAAGCAAGGCATAGAACAAAGCCTGCAGATAAAAGTAGAGTGGTGGTTCACTATAGAGCACTTTGTCGGCTCCATAGTACACCGACTCTGGATTGCGAGCTGGCACGTGAGGTAGCTGAGGCAAACCCGTTTGTAGAATGGTCCAACCCGGGACCGAGTAACAATCTTCGTCTTGTCCACCAGGTTGCAAATACATCACGGGGACTCGCAATACAAGGAACAGCAAAGCGAGTCCTACAATTGTGGCGAATGCTTTCGGATGCGAATAGAATAGTCTTGAATTGGTTTCCATGGAGGACGATTGAATTCGATGGATGAGGCGAAGTGTGGCAACGACGGCAACACTTGCAAATCGCGACGACATCCCTCCATGGATCTCGTAACACTCGATTTTGAAATGGTTTTCCTAGTCGCGATGCCGGCGAATTCCTATTGTAGACGCATTCTTCCCTAGCGGTTCCCCACTGTGCCAGAATTACCAGACGTCATCGTCTATACCGAAGCACTGACGAAGCTCCTACAAGGAAGCGTGATCGACCGCATTGTGGTGCGCAGCCCATTTGTTTTGCGGACCTTTTCGCCAACCATTGAGGAAATTGAAGGAACGCAAATTCTTGCCTTTTCGCGGCGAGGAAAACGGATCGTCTGGCATCTGGAAAACGAACGGTTTCTCGTTTTCCATTTGATGATCGCTGGCCGATTTCACTGGTCGTCGACCTTGAAACACCCCAAAGGAAAAAACGATCTCTTGGCAATTCAAATTGCCGACGGAACGATGATGCTCACCGAAGCGAGCAGCAAAAAGCGAGCGGGACTATGGATCGTTGGGAGCCTTGCGGAGGTCGAAGCGATGGATCCTGGTGGATTGGATGTCCTGCATTCGACCTTGGAGGCATTCACGCAACGACTCCAAGAAGGGAACCATACCTTGAAGCGGGCGCTGACCAATCCTCGCATCTTGGATGGGATTGGCAACGCCTACAGCGATGAGATCTTGCACGCCGCTCAACTGTCTCCCTTTCGTCGCACGTCCCAGTTGAAAGCCGAAGAATGGGAGCGACTTCATCAGGCCGCGCGTTCCGTACTGCTTCTGTGGACCGAAAGGCTGCGCAGTGAAGCCACCAAGTCTCGATTTCCAGAAAAGGTGACTGCCTTTCGCGAAGAGATGGCCGTGCACGGAAAGTTTGGTCAGCCCTGCCCTGTTTGCGGAGCCCCTGTGCAGCGCATCTGCTATTCCGAAAACGAATGCAACTATTGCCCTGGATGCCAGACCGATGGCAATGTCTTGGCCGACCGATCTCTTTCGCGATTGCTCAAAGACGATTGGCCTCGAACCGTCGAAGAATGGGAATCGATGTTCGAAAAGTGATTCTTGCGCGTTCTCGCGATGAGTCCGATGCACGCTGGCCACAGGATCGGCTTGGAATGAAATTGCAACGCTTGCAGCCTACTTTGCGACCGACACGCTGCGGAACGTTGGCGGATCTCCAAGGAATTGCTCGAGACTCCGGTAGCCTAATGTCTCCAATGGCCGATCGACAAAGGAATGGAACTTAAAGGATTCAAGGCTGGGATCGCGAGCTTCAACCAAGGCTCGCACGATCTCGATCTGACGAGGATACTGCTCTTCGTTGCAGCGTACCAATGCCTCGAGCGCGTATTTCACTTCAAGCGGGCCATCTTTCAGTGAGCTCAAACCGTGTCTCAGAAATTTGCGAACGCACTCCAACTCCCCTTCGCTATGTCGAAGAAGATGCTGCAAGGGAGAGTCACCTTCATAGCGTTTAGGGTCGTACCAGCCCTCACTACGATTCAATAGTTGGTTCAGAATATGCTCATTGGGCTGTGCCGCTGCAAGCCACATCAACAGGTCTTGATCGTATCCAAAGCCCTCCAGCTTCGCGTTTGCGTCAAGCAGTAGTTGACTGATTTCGTGATACCCCCGCTTCAAGGAGATGGCGAGAACCGGTATGGGATGAGTACCTGGACCATGGATCTCCATCTGACGTACCGACTCAGGATCTTGTTGAATGACGTTGCGAACTTCTTCGATCTTCCCTAGAGCGATCATCTCGGGGAGCCCGTAGCGAAAACCGAGTGACACAAGGTACTCGATGACTTCTCGGTTGCCATCGAGATCAGCGCATTCAAGGGGCACCGTGCTTGGCTCTGGAGATCGTTTCAGAATTTTTTCTAAGATGGGAATGCTCGTCTCAGGAGGCAGAACGACGACCATACAAAGTAGCTTGTCGCGAGGGGAGATGACGTTCACGACACGCTCTTCGCCGGTGGTCATGTCGATGGTTTTGGTTTGGAGCGGTGCGAGCTTTTGGGGATCGATATTCGCTAGGATAAAATCGAGTTTGGAGAAGCGCGATCTTGGAAAGCCTGACTGGCATCGTTCCAGTCGAGAACAAGGCCATACTGAACGAATTTGTTGAGTAGCGTAAGATCTCCTGACGCAAGCACGTTGTCTTTGGCCAGCAAAGGAATTGCGCCCTTAGACAACAGCATGTCCACCATGGGCCAATCCTTGTTTCGGACGGCAATCGAAAGTGGAGACGAACCAACAAGATTCATATCTGCTCCGTTGGCAATTGCTTTCTCGGCGCCCTTTACATTGCGTTGCATTACCGCGTTTACAAATGTCCGTTGTAGTCGATCTTCATCGCTTGGGCCGAGGACCTTGCGCCAAACAGCGCTCGCTACCGCAAAGAGAACCACCAGCACAATAATCTGTTTTAAACCGAATTGATGTTTTTTCATTGGGATCGGGTGGAGAAGGTTGCCGTTCATGAATCGCTTTGGTCTATCGCTTGGACACAAAACTAGTTTCTTGGAATCTATTCTAAAGATCAAGCAAATGGTTCAGCGCACTCATGCGATGCATTACAATACTTGCGACGCACTAGCATACTCTTGAGGAAGGAAATCGATGCCAGAAAATCCATTTCGCGCTCCGAGTGAATCAACCGATGCGGTTACGGAATCGCCTACCCCTGTGAGCTCGGGCCAGGCCGCTTATAACGTGGTGACCGATACCGTGACGGGGGTGAATGTTCGGTGGAGTGACAATCGATTCCAGGCCGTTTTTGTCGCAAGTTCCGTAGTGCTCTTAGCTGCGTTAGGAGCCCTCTTGGCTGCGATCAATCCACGTTGGAATCTGCCTTGGTATGGCGGTGGGCTGGTTGGTATGTTCGCTGGCTTGGTGTTCGGAGTCTTCACTAGTGGGATCTTCCTCATGTTCTATCGGGCCACGCGACATTTTCGTGGAAAGCATGACTGAGCTTGGTTTGAAATGGGCTCGTTTTTCGTTTTGAAGAGACGAACAGGATGAACTTTACCATTCGGGACGCGGAGGAGACTGATCTCCCTCGCATCGTGGAAATCTACAATCATGCCGTTGCATCTCGCACATGCAGTTGTGACCTAAATCCCACATCCGTTGAGGCTCGCCGGTCCTCGTTTCGCGAACATACTCGGGATCATCGTCCATTCTGGGTTGCTGAAGATAGCGATCGCTCGGCCTTTGGACCGATTGGCTATTTGGCATTCTTTCATTTCATGAATGAGCGACCTGGCTATTTCATAACGGCAGATTTGGCGGTCTATCTCCATCCCGATTACCAAGGTAAAGGTCTGGGGACATTCCTTTTGCAAAAGGCGATAGAACGAGCCCCTTCACTAGGTATCGAAACGCTCACCGCAACCATTTTTGCGAGCAACGAAGCCAGTATTGGGCTCTTCAAGAAGATGGGATTCGAAACGTGGGGCTATATGCCGCGCGTTGCGAGACTCGAAGGAATCGAGAAGGATGTTGTGTTGGTTGGGAAACGTTTGTGTGAACCACCCCATTCGCCGCCGTGAGAATCTTCGCACGCTTTATTATTGACGGTGTTGGCAAGAGAATCATACGCCGAAGCTATGTCCCTCGAGCATTACTCTAACTCGAGAACACCTTTTTGGATTTGCTGTTTCGCAAAGGCTGCCAGCTTTTGAAGCTCGGCTCTTTCTGTCTCGGAAAGAAACGCAGGATTGAATCCTTGCATGTAGCGCATCGCATGGCGAGGACGCTGCTGGTGAAGCCAGATCTTGATCAGCTTCGATTGCATGGCGAAGCGATGGGTATCGAATAGGTCGATATGCGTTTCCATCAAGGGTAGAGCTTTTTCATATTGAGAGTCTTTGAGATAGCCTTGAATGACTTTGAAAAGCTGGGGCTGATTCCAGGTCATGCCGGGATTGTTGATCGCAATGCGGGATTGAAGCTGAACCGCAAGATCAAAGTTCCCTTCGTGAATCGCTTGATCGATTTGTTCGGAGAGTCGTCCTTGCATTTTGGCGTGATCGATTTTGGGGAGCTTGGCTTCTTCCCGAGCGGCCTGGGCTTTTTCCCGTGCTTTTCTTTGTCGCTTGCCAACGGTCGAGCGATTTCCTTCGGTGCTGGTCAAGTGC
>JAXMBN010000053.1:0-32580 GCA_046349875.1 Pirellulales bacterium | reverse complement strand
CGAATCGAAATCCTCTGCGCGACGTTCGTCCTACGCGATGCATTGGCCGGGATCTGTAACGCCAAAGCAGAAGTGGATGTAGAAGATCATGATGAGGCGAGCGAAGAGATCGACATGTTTTGACGCATGTTGATCGCTCCTGTTTCCCGCTCCATCAATCCGTAGCGAATTCTTAAGCATCCAAGTGGCTGGAGGCATGGAATGTTCCGATGACCATTGGATCATGCAACGGCAACCAGTTACGATGCTGGCCAGAGAGATGCAAAGATAAGTCCAGTGGCGATGGCAAATACCAATCCATCGATGACTTCCAGCAATACCGTTCGTCGAAACCAGAAAACAAACGGAAACTGTCCTAAGCAAAAAGGAAGCATCGCACAGGTGGTTGCGAACTGAAAGACTTTCAGAAAGGAACTTCCTGCGGGCAGAGCCAACGAAGCCAAATAGCCGATAACAAAGGCAATGACCATAAAGTAGGTGAACGTTAGGCCGATCGCTTTTCCCATATGGATGGGCTTGGGCCAAACAATAAGAATACCCGAGCATTTCTTTTGCTTGTCTTTGAATTCTTGAGTCGCTGCCTCTTTCCCATCACAGGTGTGAGGATAAATATACTGTCCTGGCGGGATACCCTTGGCGATTTCATCCATAAGTCGATCTTCGTTGGGTGCTTTGTTCCATTCGCGATCGTGATGATGAATGGCGGTCCAAGCGATCGTGCTTAAAACGTGAGAAGCAAAACCACTGGCCACGATCGGAATCCAAAGATCAAAGACTTGCATGATTGAAAAGGCTTTTCATGAGACGTTGGAAGCTGGCAAATGTGAATTGCAGCCGGTACAGAGGTATTTCGGGCTAATATAGGAATCTGTCGCGTGAGATCCTAGGTGGAAACTCTCGGAATGGCCGAAAAGGAATGGCATCCCCCCTAGCTCTACCCCTAAAATCTCAGGCTCAAATCTTGCCCCTATCTATCGCATACGAACTGTTCAAGTCGATGCCATCATTTCATCCATGCTGCTAACGGACAGTGTGAGGAGTCAACCACCATGAATCGAGTTCGCGGAGCCTTAGCTGTATTGATTGGGATCCTTGGAGGTGGAGTCGTGGTGGGCTTGGTAGAGATGATCAACATGATCCTCTATCCCATTCCGAAGGACTTGGACCTTCAAAACGCAGAAGCAATGAAGACCTATGTTTCCACCTTGCCAACGACGGCATTGCTGATCGTTGTATTCGCTTGGATCGCGGGTGTGTTTGTCGGTGCTTGCGCGGCGCGACTCGTCGCTTTTCGTCAGAATGTTGGTCCCTCATTGCTGGTGACTCTTTTCTTCACGGTCATGGTGGTCGTGAATCTTCTCGGTGTCCCTTCACCGATTTGGATGTGGATTGCAGGTATCTTGGGAACACTTGGAGGCGGATTGTGGGGCACCACAGTATTGGGACAAAAGGTCTTCTCGCTTCAATTTCAAACGAAGATTGAAGCAGAGCCACGCATCGTTTTTGAAACCATTTCCAACGGCGATGAATTTGCAAAGGCCATTCCCGACATCGTCAAAGTAGAAACGATCGGGAAGTCACCAGCTCAAGTGGGAACGGAGTTTCGGGAGACGCGTCTGATGAATGGTCGAGAAGGCACCGTGACATTTCGGGTGACAGAGATGGAACCACAGAAACTGTTACGTATGGAAGCCGATATGGGAGGAACTCATTGGAATACGTGGTTTACTCTCCAGCAATGCGATTCGATGTGCGAACTCACCATGTTCATGGAAGCAACGCCAAAGGCATTTGCGGCAAAAATTGTGACACCGATGATGATGGGGATGATGGAAAAATCGCTTGGCAAGGATCTGGATCATATCAAACGGTATTGCGAAGGTCTCGCAGCTCCAACGCCGAGTGATCATCGACGCGGTGGATCACGCTAGGATTTGGCCCAACAGCATTGCGATTCTTCTTGCTCATTTAGGCTCGTTCGCGATCAGAATCGTGATGATTCTTGGCGTTGAACGGAAACGAGGGAAACCACAAAGGAACCGACTTTCGGTACTGATTGTAGGACTCGCCAAAGCGGGCCTGTAGGTCTTGTTCTTCAAAAGGCCGAATGCAAAAGTGCCAAAGGAATGCGCCAGTCAATGCGTAAGCGATTACGAATCCACTTCCCGCGCCAAGGCCAACGGCAATGCCTTGCGTGATCCCAGCGAGAGCCATCGGATTGCGAACGTATCGATAGGGGCCGGCGATAATTAAGCTCTGAGGCGAAGCTGTAGGAAAGGGAGTAGCAGCGCCGCGCCATGCCATCCACCAAGCAGAGGACAATCCGATCGATGCGGCGCACAAAAAGAGAATGGTGGCCAAGATCGGAACAGGAGGCAGTTTCCATGCATCGGAAAATACGATTGATTCAAGCTCGATGATGGCTTTGGGAAGAAACCAGAGGAAGAGCAACCAGAAAATTGTCAATTGCAACACGGTGGCGATGCTCGAACTCAGCTTGGACCATCGCAGCGATCGAAAGAGTCGTGCATCGGAACCATCCAAGCCATAGATGGTGGCAATGGCGGTGGCACCTACAAAATCCAAAGTCATTGCGGCGGTGGCCAACCAAGCTTCGTTGGTTTGAAGGCTTGCCATCAAACAGTAGAGTGTGGGATAAAGCACCACAACCGGGAGAGCCCAAACACCCATTCCAGCCCATTTCCACCGTTTTGCCATTGCAATGATGACGATCCACGGGCACGCTACAAGCATGAGCAGATCGGGAAGAGAGAAGCTGAAGAATGCTTCGCGTGGCCATTGCGCTGGCTTGAAGAGATTCGCGAAGGATGGAATCGTCACTAAAAGTGTCCACCAACATGCGATGGAGATGGAATGAAACGCTAGGAAGCATTGCACGAGAGGCTTGGGTTGGATCACGAAGCGTCCCAACGTTACCGATGAAAGCCCCGATGCATCGGTGGTAGGTTGCAGAATCGCCATGTTCAATAGTCCCGTCCAGCTCTCATGGGATCAAGTGATCCCATTTAGGTGATAACCGCAGAGCGACGTTAAAGACAACAAGGAAATCGTTGCCAAGAGGGGCTGGTACCAATCTCAAAGCATTGATAAACGCCTACCCGCGTTGGATTTGTCTATTCTTAGACGATAGGCAATCGCCACTGACACCTGCCGTTTTGTTTAGGATAAAATTATCGCACTTTTCGCCCCAAGTGTATGGTAGGAATTGCGAGTATGAAACAGCGATGGAACCATCGAATGAAAATGGCTTTTCAATCCTTCGTGATTCTCGTAGGGATGCTCGCCGGTTCTGCTCCCGTATCTGCGCAGACGGGGACATTCTTGGACAAAGGCAGTTTGCAATGGAGATGTTCTCCTCCATGGATCGCGGCAGACTCGCAAGCTGCCGAGCCTGAGGTGGCGCTAAAAGATCCGACGGTCGTTTCCTTTCAGAACCGTTGGCATGTTTTCGCGACGCATCGCATGAAGTCCGGCAAGGTGGACATGCAGTACCTTCAATTCGAAAAATGGGAAGAGGCTGGTCAAGCGAAGCGTCACCCCATTCACTTTCAGGAGGCCTATCATTGTGCACCGCAAGTTTTTTACTTTCGGCCTCATCAAAAATGGTATTTGATTTTTCAGGCGGCGAGTAATTGGTTGCATCCGGGTCAAACTTTGCCCGAGCACTTTACGTTGGCGCCCGTTTTCTCGACAACCGATACGATCGACGATCCACGATCGTGGTCACCTATGCAACGTATGAAGGTTGAAGGAGTAGGAGGCATCGAACGGCCGAAATGGATCGATTTTTGGGTCATTTGCGACGAGGCGAAAGCGCATCTCTTCTATACCCGCGACGATGGTACGTTTTGGCGATCGGAAACATCGATTGATAACTTCCCACAAGGTTGGAACGAACCCGTCTTGGTGTTGCAAGATACGAAGGATGAGTTATTTGAGGCATCCCATACCTATAAAGTTCGTGGTACGAATCGCTATTTGACTTTGATCGAGGCGATCGGCAAGGGGAAGCGATACTACAAGGCTTGGGTTGCAGATAGTTTGGAAGGTGCATGGCAGCCTTGGTTGGCTACCTCAAAGAACCCTTTCGCGGATGCTCAGCTCAATGTTGAATCAAGCTCACCATGGACTACCAGTGTGAGTCATGGAGAACTGATACGCAGTGGCATTGATGAGCGACTTGAAATTGATGGCGATCGACTTCGATTCGTTTTCCAAGGGGTCGATGATGCAGGTTATGGTCGAAATGCGTACGGCGGAATTCCATGGAAGATTGGAATTCTGGAGCAGCGATAACCATAACGGTTCGATGGGCTCGACAATTCCACGGAAATGGCAAACACCGTAAAGGGTACAAGCGAAAATGGGACGTGCGGATACGGCGGCTAGCGGGTTAACGCAGCGCCGTTGATCGCGGGTGACTCCGATTAATCGTTACAACCCGACCATGTTCGGCGACGGTTCGGGAATCTTGAATGGAGAGGCAATTTCCCCTCTAACGACGGCGTTTTCGAGATATGGTGACTTTTGAGGAGGCACATTCCTCATGGTCTTCTGTGATATCCATTTGAGAACGGGTCGTGGAACAGTTGGAGTCGACACAGCCAAATCGAGCCCTATATCTCGCTTGGAGGCAGGGCGAGCATTGTCCCGAACTGGATGGCGTTCGTGGCTTGGCCATTTTGATGGTGTCGGTCTATCGATTTTCGCGTGAATGGAATCCCGAATGGCATCCGGTGCTGGCGAGCGCTAAGCAATGCTTGGCCTTTGGCGAGCGGGGTGTGGAACTCTTCTTCGTGCTGTCGGGCTTCCTCATTACAGGCATTCTACTGCGGACAAGAGAGAGGCCGAAGTTCTTTTTGAACTTTATCGGGCGACGAGCACTTCGCATTTTTCCGCTCTACTATTTAGCCCTTTTTCTTTTGCTGGTCTTGGTTCCGGCGTTGGGTTGAAACACCCAAGATGGAGCTCGTTCTCGAGCAGCCATGGTTCCTGTGGACGTACACGTCGAACTTGGCGATGTCCTGGCAGAATCAATGGTGCTTCGGTTGGATGGATCACTTTTGGTCGTTGGCTGTCGAGGAACATTTTTACTTGATCTGGCCGATCGTGGTTTACCTTCTGGCACCCAAATACTTGCTTCGCTTTTGTGTGGTTGGAATCGTGGCCGTTGCGGTATCGCGAATGTTGGCGGCTCGACATCCTGGGATGGATGTAGCAGTCGATGTTTGCACGCTGTTTCGGGCCGATGCACTGTTGATGGGCGCAGCGCTCGCCTGCGTGGTCTTCCTGGACAGGCACTTAGCAAAAATTGGGAAGCTTTCGAGTTATGCTCTGCCGATCCTATTTGCCTTATGTCTGGCCGCCGCCTTGTGGGGCGGACGCTACGGGACAGCTTTTCATACGATGATACCCTTCATGTGGACGCTGTTCTTGTGCATGCTCGTAACGACGGATTGGCCACACGTTTGGTTGGGATGGATTCGACAACGTGGTCTGCAATGGCTTGGTAAATATAGCTACAGCATGTACGTCTTTCAGTTGCCTTTGGTGAGCCTCTTCACGATCGGTTGGTTTATTCAAGCGACAGGAATGGAGGGAACTCACCCAATTCTTCAGTCAATGGCCTATCTGATGGCGATGATGGTTACCATTATGGGAATTGCTTGGTTGACCTTCCATCTTTGGGAAAAGCACTTTCTCAAACTGAAGCGTTGGCTTGATTAAGAGCGCTCCGACTTACCAATCATTTAGGCATGCGATGATTCGTGTCGATCGCTGGAGCCTGGCAGTATTGCCATCTGGCGATTGTGGAAGCGGCTGAAGATGAGAAGCGAGAGGATGCAGCCAATGATCGCCCAGAGCATGTCCCATTGTGCGTCCCAGATATCGCCTTGATGTCCAAGGAAGGCGTCTCCTTCTTCGCCAGACAATACGGTGGCTAGCCATTCGAGCAATTCGAAAAATGCCGAGAAGGCAAGGCATTGCAAAAAGGCAAAGTAGTTGAGCCATCCTCCCGATCGTACTGGCGACAGTCTAGAAAACAGTTCGCGAGCCAAAATGGCTGGAACAAATCCCTGCATGAAATGCCCAAATCGATCGAAGTGATTTCGTTCGGTCTGAAATAGGGACTGGAGCCAAAGGCCCAATGGATTCTTCTCGTAGGTCCAATAGCCACCTGCGATCAGTACGAGCGCGTGGAATGCCAATAGACGATAGAGAAGGGGTGTTAAAGGGAATCTCGATTGTGTCCACCACAAGAGTGGAAGACCCGCGACGACCCAACCAGCATCGAGAAACCAATTCCATCGGTCAGGCGTGGCAAGCCACGTGATTGCTGCCACAACCAGAATCGTCAGCATCCAGAATTGGGGCTCGAGGGAAGGCTTTCGAGGTACTTGATCGCTGGTTGTTGGGTTCATGTTAAAAGGTCGGTGGGGTTAGCGTAACGCGAGTGTCTTGTATGTTGGGACGGATCGATCGTCATAAGTAAGAAATGTCGTTTCGTTGGCTCCAACGATGGGATGTTGAATATGCACCCGCTATGCCCATTTCAACTTCACGTGGCCCAGCGATCGAGGACTTCCTTCAATTGGTTTTCGGGAATCAACTGCTGCGATTGCATGGGCACATAAGCTGCAACCGCGTGAAAGGTTTCGCCGCGGCGAGCCATACCGACCAGATCGGCCGCAGCGAGGGTCAGTCTTCCTGCTCGCAGTGATAAGGGAAATGTGGTGCCTTCTAACCCGTCGAGTGCGGTAGATGACCTCGGTGCAAACCATGCGGTCTGATCGTGTAAGTCGAAGCTAAAGTCATAGTCTTTTCCTTCATGAAAGAAGGCTCGATCGATCGCCTGTTTTAAAGAGTCCACCGAAATTTTGGGGCGAAGGACTAAGATCGAATCCGAACGATAGGGAGACGATACCGACCGAATACAGACGCCATCTTTCATGGCTTCGAGCACTCGGCCGATGAGAGGTGCATCGCAACTTTGAAACTTTTCCCATCGATCTCGAAGATGGAGCATTTTCTCTACACCTAAGTGTTGTAGTTGATCGGGCCGGCCCAAATAGAACGCAGCATGGGGCCAATAGCCAGGCAGAAAGTAGTTGGTCAGGGCATATTCTTTGCGGACCAACAACACATCACCGGGCGAAAGAACCGGATTGAGCTGTTGTTGAATGTTGGTTGGTAATGAAGGGTGATGGTCCCATTTGAGATATTTATCGGCGGCAAGAATTCCAGCTGCCTTCTGAATTTGAAACATGGCTGACTGTAGGCAGTTGCGTTTCAGAAAACAGCCCAACTGTCGGAGGCGAAATTGGAATCGGTAGCTCGAGTAGTCGAACCACGTCATCTTAAGTCGTTCGGATAGCACTTCGATGATGGCGACGAGGTCTGCGACGGACTTGGTCGAATCGTGATGATTCCACTTGGCTTGGTGCTCGCGATAGTATCTGGCCGCATCAAACAATTGCCATATATGGGATGGATTCGTCCAGGATTCTTGCGTCTGATCGTAGACACCAGCCGGAATGCCGAAACTTGGTTCGGGTTCATTGAGTTTTCGTCGAAGGGTGGGCCAGTGATGAAATCGCTCGCGCAAGAACCTAGCTGCATCGAGTAGGACTAGGGCACCGGCATACCCAGGAAGGAACAACGATTGAAAAGATTCCGGGGACGAGGCCCCTCGATTCTTGAGATCGTAAACGAGTTCCAAAAGTGCATTGCGGAGACTCCAATACGTTACCAAGAGTCCTCGTATGTATTCATCCTCGGTTGGGATGATGTAATTGCGAGGCACATCCATGGCCGAAGGTAGCTGCTGATCTACAGTTGATTTCAGTTCGCTGAACTGTCGGAAGATAGAGCTTACTGTTCGGCTGCATGCGTCGAAGAAATTCTGATCGGATTCCATGCTGGAGGGTCTAATGAAAAACCGGTGATTCAGAGAGGGAATTACGGCCTGCTGGGCACGTAGTATACTAACGGTAATTCTTGCTCACCGCTCTAGTCTTTGCATTGGTTTCTATTCCTTTCCTTGATTTGGGAACCCTCGATATCATCATGCGTTGCTTTTTGGTTCAACTTCTTGGCGTTGCTGTTTGTATGCTGTTCGGTTCGTGGGGGTGGGCTCAGGAGGATCTGTTGATCGCTGATTTCGAACAAGCAACATACGCTGGCTGGACGGTGGAGGGGGAGGCGTTTGGTAAAGGCCCGGCAGAAGGAACATTGCCAGGGCAAATGCAAGTTTCAGGATTTCAAGGGAAGCGATTGGTAAATTCGTTCGTGGGAGGTGATAAGCCGCAAGGTCGATTGCAGTCCCCCAAGTTTCGTATCGAGCGAATCTACATTCGTTTCCTGATTGGCGGAGGTGGGTTCGCGGGAAAAACATGCATTCAACTTTGGGTGGAAGACAAGAAGGTTCGAGAGTCGGTCGGGCCCAACACGCAACCGGGTGGAAGTGAGGCTCTTGGGGAGGAGGCCTGGGACGTGCAAGAGTTTCTCGGCCAGATGGCGTTCGTTCGAATCGTGGACGAAGCGTCGGGCGGATGGGGGCATATCAATATCGATGAGATCATCCAAACGCAAAAGAAGCCCGTCCGCGTATTTCAAAGTCGCGACGTCATGATCGACAAAGACTATTTAGTAATCCCAATCAAAAATGGTGCGCCGAAAGTTCAACTGGAAGTATTTGTCGATTCCAAACGTGTGCGGTCGTATGAAACGGAGCTTGCGCCGAGTAAAGATCAAGTGGATTGGATGGCGGCACTTCACTTGGGTGAACATCGTGGCAAGCATGCAAAGATCGAGGTATCGAAGGCATCGGAGGAATCGATGCTGGGATTGTCGTTCAGCGCTGTCCATCCTCAAGCATCGTTCGATCATCGCGAGAAATTGCGTCCACAGCTTCGTTTTTCTCAATGGAGCGGATGGATCAATGACCCCAATGGTATGGTCTATCTCGATGGTGAATGGCACTTGTTTTTCCAGCACAATCCTGTCGGTTGGAATTGGGGCAACATGACATGGGGGCATGCGATCAGTTCGGACTTGGTTCATTGGAAGCAGCTGCCCGACTGTTTTTTCCCGAATGTTACAACGCGAGGTGCCTGTTTTTCGGGAGGAGGAGCGATCGATCTCAAGAATACGGCGGGTTGGAAGCAGGGAGACCGCGATGCGATGGTGGTCTTTCTTACCGATACCGGCGCAGGTGAATCGATGGCCTACAGTCTTGATCGCGGAAGAACATTTCAATGGTATTCTGAGAATCCTGTCGTGAAGCACCAGGGACGTGACCCCAAGGTCTTGTGGTACACCTATTCGGCAAGCGATAGCCCACTCGATGAGCAAGCCAAGAAAGCAGGCGGGCATTGGGTGATGGCTGTCTATGACGAGCGAACGGGGCACGATCGCAACATTGCGTTTTACACTTCTAATGATCTCAAGAAGTGGGATCTTCAAAGCCATTTGGATGGATACTATGAGTGCCCAGAACTTTTTGCTTTGCCGTCTCCTCATACTAGCGAGCAACGCAAGTGGGTAATTTTTGCGGCAGATGGGCAGTATGCTTTAGGGAATTTTGATGGTCGACGGTTCCAACCTGATCATCCGGGCAAGCACCGATTGCACTACGGCAATTTTTATGCATCGCAGACGTTTGAAAATGCTCCGAATCAACGTCGTATTCAAATCGGATGGATGCAGGGGCTCGACTATCCGGGTATGCCATTCAATCAAGCCTTTTCTTTTCCCCATGAGTTGACGCTTAAGGAAACGAAGGATGGCTTACGGCTTCAAGCATCGCCCGTTGTGGAGCTGAAGACTTTAGCATTGGCGACCAAGTCGGTCAGCAAAACTCAACCATCTTCTGAGATCATCGATGAGGTCCCTGTTTCGACGGATCTCTTATATATCGATGTGGAGTTTGATCTAGGTGAGGCTGCGGAAGTTGGTGTTCAATTGGGCGAGCATGAGATCACATACCGTCGATCCGAAGGGAAATGGCAAGACGTTCCTGCTCCGGCGACGGACAATCGCGTCGAGATAAAGATCTTGGTGGATCGTTCGATCGTTGAGTTTTGGGCTAACGATGGGTCGGTTGTTAAGAGTGGTCCGCGTAAAGGCTCGGATGCATTTTCTTCGGTAAAGTTTTTTAGCCGAGGAGGAAACGCTAAGCAAATGCAAGCTTCAATCAATGAGCTCAAGTCTATCTGGGATTCTTCCGCAACGAAATAATCACTAGATACGCTACGACGGATGATTGCGATTTTTGGCTCGCAATAGTTGCGTACGTACACGCTCGATCAATTCATTGGGAGTAAATGGCTTGGGAAGAAATGACTCTGTGCTCTCCAGGGAAGCGGTGCGTACTCGTTCATCATCATGGTAGCCGCTCATATAAAGGATGGGAGTGTGCGGATGGTCTTTTCGAAGGGTGTCTGCTAAATCGCGTCCATGGATTCCAGGCATCACCATATCGGTGACCAACATATCGACCGATTGATGAATTTGGTCCATCAGTCGCAATGCTTCGTTGCCATTGGCTGCTTCCATCACTTGATAGCCCTGGCTTTCCAGGGCTAGCTTGGCGATCTTTCGTACTCCTTGTTCATCTTCGACGAGCAATATCGTTTCTGAGCCTCGCGAGGGAGTGGTTGAGGCAATTTCAGGGGAATTGGATTCGGTGGAGTGAACGATGGGAAACAGAATGTGGAAAGTAGTACCCTCGCCAGGAACGCTTTCGACTGAAATCTTGGCACCGTTCTGCTGAACGATTCCGTGCACGACGGCCAGCCCGAGTCCCGATCCTTTGCCCGTTTCCTTCGTGGTAAAGAAGGGCTCAAAAATTCGAGTTCTGATTTCTTCTGGAATACCGATACCGTTATCCATTACGGATAGTTGAGCGTAGCCAAGTGGATTGGGAACGATGCTCGGATCGGCAGGGTGAGCGATAAACGAGGTTTGAAGGACCAGTTTGCCACCTTCAGGCATAGCATCTCGCGCGTTCACGGCGAGATTCATTAAGACTTGGTCCAATTGATGAGGATCGAATTGAATGGACCCAGCCTGGGGATCCAATTGAAGTTGAAGATCGATTTGTTCGCCAATTAATCTTCGCAAGAAGCGATCGGCGGCAGTAACGATGGTATTGAGTGACACTGTGATCGGTTTGCTTACGGACCTTCGGCTAAAGGCCAACAGTTGCTCGGTGAGGTGCGTGGCTCGCTTGCCCGAATCGCGAATTTCGCGAATGATATCGGCCGAGTGGGGATTTAGAGATGGATTTAGGAGCAACAGTTCGCAATAGCCATTGATGACCGTGAGGATATTATTGAAGTCGTGGGCGATACCGCCAGCAAGTTGACCGATGGCTTCCATCTTCTGGGATTGTCGAAGTTGATTCTCCAATCGACGTTGTTCGGTAACGTTGTGGAAGCTCCACACGCGTCCGACAGGAACTCCTCCAATACACTGAGGTTGGGATACGCGTTCGACGACACGGCCATCGAGAAATTCGAGAGTATCAAAGCTCGATTCATGCGGGTTTTGCTCGATGAGGCGAGTATTTTCAAGCACGAGATTGGGATCTTTTAGCGGATCGAGCAGCCAGCGTACATTTTTTCGATCGGAGAGATCCATGATGGTTTGATGGAATGGATCTGAAGTTGTGTGCGATGTGGGCAGTCCCCAGAGTTCACGGAACTTTTCGTTGTATCCGAGAAGTTTTCCATGGAGATCGACCGCCAAGATCCCATCGGCCGTTGCATCCAGAGTCGCTTGGAGCTGCGCTAGCGATTGCCGCAGCGCAAGTTCACCACGTTTGCGTTCCGTGATGTCTCGCATCACCGCACAATTGTATTCCAGGCCCTCGTGTTGAAGGTAATTGACGGTTACTTCAGTCTGGATGGTGCGGCCTAATTTGGTGCGATGCTCGGATTCGAACGTGAATGATCCTCGCACCTTAATATCATTCCAATGGGGCTCCCAGGCTTCACGAGGAAAATGGTCGTCGATATCGGCAACGTGCTTTCCGATCATCTCTGCTCGCTCGTATTCAAACGTTTTGCAAGCGGCCTCGTTTACATAGAGAATGATCCCTTCGGGGCTGATCCAAAATACGGAATCGACGGCGCGTTCGATACTGAACTGAGTCAACAGTAATTCTCGTTCGCGTTCCTTAAGTGCTGTGATATCACGCGAAATTCCGATGATGCCAATGATCTTGCCTGACGAGTCATAATAGGGAGACTTCGTCGTCAGCCCAAAATACTCTTTTCCATCAAGAACTAATGCGTTCTGGAATGTTTGGTTTTCCCCTGTTGCCATGACTTCGCGATCCTGAACGGCCAGGCGATAGGCGGTTTCAGCATCAAAGATGTGTGAGTCGTCGTTCCCGAGAATTTCTTCGGGTTTTCGATGCGTAAATCGAGATCCGGCATCGTTGATGAGAAGGTATTTTCCGTTGCGGTCTTTGACGAAGACGGAGTCGGTGGTTCCTGCTACGACAGCATGTAAGAGATCTGCCGTTTTGCGCCATTCGCTTTCCGCTCGATTGCGCTCGGTGATATCGATGGACATGGCAAGCGAGTGGGCTTGTCCATGTAATTCGATGATCTCCACCGACATGAGAAGTGTGCGTATTTCGCCCGACTTGGTACGAAAGGCGATTTCCATGTCGCGAGCGGAATCGCTTTCGCGAAGACGCTTGATCATTTCGATTCGATCTTCAGGATGGACCCAAATGCCCAATTCGCCGGTCGTTCTTCCGATAACCTCCTCGCGATTGAAACCAAAAATTTGCAGAAACGCGTCATTGGCCTCGATTACTTTTCCAGAGGGGTAGGTGGCCACGATGATCGAAAAGGGACTTGCATCGAAAAGTCTTGAAAAGCGGTGTTCGGATCGTTGGAGTTCATCTTCGGCGAGTTTTGATTGAGTAATATCCTGAATGGAAACCATCAGGTTTCCATTGGGTAGTGGAATGATTTTCCCACTGAGAACGATTCCGTGCAGCGTTTGGAAGACGTGAAACTCGGCCGTCCGGCCGTCTGTTTTTGCCAGCCAATGCTTGACGTTGGCGCGATCCTTCGGTGAAACACATTCCAGGAATGAAATCGATTCTTGATGGGACGACCATTCGGGAAACACGTTGGCCGCCTGATGGTTGGCGGCAACGATTTGAAAATCGGAGGTCAATTCGATGATGGCATTAGGAGAGTTTTCGAACAACTGTCGAAACTGGGCTTCGCTGGTGCGGAGTCGCCATTCGGCCCGACGTCGTTGAGTGATATCTTGAACCAATGCGACCGTGCCGATGCGTCCATCTTCGAAGCCAATGGCCGATGTCGAAATCGCAACCATGTTGCGCTCGCCGCTTTTGTGAACGAATTCCCACTCTTCATTGATAAGTTGCTCACCACGAAACATCCGATTGATGCGATCAATGGCAATTTCGCGCTGCGTTTCATCTGGATAAAAAGTATTATGCCAGCCACCTGAATTGACTTCGTCCATCGAGTATCCTGTGATCTGCTCCATGCGCTGATTCCATTTGGTGAATCGCATGTAGGGAAAATCAAAGGTTGGATACGCAACACAAAGGCCCTCGGCAGCGGTCTCGATGACGGTTTGGTGGAAGGCGTTGAGTTGCTGGATGGTGATTTCTGCTGCCTTACGATCCGTGATATCATGAACGGAACCGACTATATGTGAACAATTTCCGTCGGCCCCAAGGATCGGTATGATGCAAACCTCACCGGTGAGGATGCCTTTCGGGAATGACGTGGTTTCCTCCCAGGTCACAGAGCTTTTTGAATCGATGCACGTTTTATACATCGCGCGTACCAACGAAAGCGAAGGCTCGGGAATGACTTCTTCGATTCGCTTCCCGATGATGGACTCTTTGGGTACGCCCGTCACGTTGCAAAAAGCAGAGTTGATGGATCGAAACCGGTAACCATCGTTTTCTTGGATTTCGATCAGAAATAGCACGTCCTGGACGGCTTCGTAGATGGAGTGGAGCTGTGCCAATGAAGTTCGTGAATATTGTTCGGCTTTTCGGCGGCGAGTGATATCGCTGATGACCCACTGGACGCAGTTCTTGCCTTGATAGAGAGTATCGAATGAAACGATCTCCAAATATCGTTCCATTCCATCCGGCGGTGTGAATCGAGTTTCAAGAACTTCATGTGCGGCTTGGTTTGGATGGGAAGATGGGGCGGACGCGATTGTTTCATGGAGTTCTGGAAACCATTGCTGCACGCTTTGCTTCGATGCTTGGCAAACATCGTCTACTTGTAGAAGAATCAGTGCTGTCTTGTTGGCATAGAGTATTTGTGCACCATCATGAACGAGGATCGCATTGGGGAGCGATTCCAAGAGTTGTCGCGATCGCTCTTCATTTTCACGCAGGCGTTCTTCGGAGAGTAACCGTTCTAACTCTTCGGAAGCTCGCAAACGCACCGATTCCAATGCGCAGCGCATTGGAGAGGGAATGTCCATTATGCGCTTATCGAGCATCACTAAGATCCCGATCGTTTCGCCTTTTCGTGAAAGAAGAGGCATTCCCATGTAGCTTTCCAAGCAGAGCTGGGATAGTAGAAGATCTTTCGGAAACTTTTGCTGGACGTTGTGTGGGTAGTAGCAGAATCCTTTTGCCATGACCTGTTCGCAAGGCGAGTCTTTCAAGGTGTAGGCTAAGTTTTCGATAAGTTGACCGCGATGGCAAGTTGCAAGGGTTTCGACGTCATGACCCGACCTGCTGACCTTTCCAATGAGGACATACTCCATTTGAAACCGAAGGCCAAGCCGTACGACAAGGTTTTGAAAATAGGATAGGCCGACACTCGATGAATGCAATGCGGAAGGTTCTTCGATTTCGGTGTCAGCGCTGGGTTGCGATACCTCCTTGGCATATCCAAGAATTCCACAAGTCTGTCCAAGGGAATCGGAGTAAGGGAGTTTCGTGACACGAAGGAATCGCGTGATTCCACCTAACATGACGACATGATCTTCCGTTTGCGGATGGCCTTCACGTAAGACGCGTTCGTCTTGATACTTCAACCATTTGGCGTTTTCTTCGCCGAGTAGTTGATAGTCATCGCTGCCCAGTATTTGATCGATGGGCTTCTGTAAAAAATCAGCGGTCGCTTGGTTGCAGAAAAGGTATTGCCCAATCGTATTTTTGACGAAGAATAGGTCGTTCGATTGTTCGACAAGTGCTTGCAAATACTGGAATGAGGGAAGTTCAAAAGACCGAGATGGTTGGTTGGTGGGTGAGTTCACGATGCATGCCTCACGAAATCATTTCGGCAGGGGTGGGATGCATGACGATAGCAAATGCCTGATTGTGGTTCCATCACCCAACTAAAGAATGGTTCGTGCGTTGGAGGATGGGGCAAAGCATTTGGGTCAACATACTATGATTGTCATGCATCGGGTTCATGGCATTCGGCTCTTTGAATAAAAACATGGTGAATCCGCAATTGGGTATGATGATGGCCTCTGGCGGATCCTAGCAGAGATTATTGACAGCAAGAGATGGCGAAAAACTCCGATAGGTTTTTAAGATTCTGGTGGGAGTTTTTCATAGAGAAAGAAATGGAACCGAATGGTTGTAGAAAAGATGGATTGGCATGCAATCCCTGCCGGACAGTGGCTAGATGCAGGGGCGTCGCATGAGGTTTTTGCTGGTATCTCCCGTTTTTTACACGAACAAGGAACCTTCGAGTTTCCTTCCTTGCCGAATGGTCTTTTTCCAGCTGCAAGCGGAATGGGTGAAGAGTTCGAGGTCACGGGCTATCGAAATATATGGGTGCGGGACAACGTTCAGGTAGCGTTTGCGCATTTTCAGTTGGGGAAAATCGACCCTGCCGTTAAGTGTATGAAGGCGCTGCTCGGGTTCTTCCAAAAGCACCGGCATCGTTTTGAGCAGGTCGTGGATGGGGTGAGTGAATGGCAGGATCCCATGAAGAGGCCTCACATTCGTTTCAACGGTGAATCGCTTGAGGATTTGCCAGAAAAATGGGCTCACGCTCAGAATGATGCCTTGGGATACTTTTTGTGGTTCTATGCCGTTTTGGTGGATGCGGGAGCGATGCCAGTGTGGGCAATCGATTGGGAATTGCTCGCCTTGATGATGCGGTATTTTGAGGTTATCCGCTATTGGGAAGATGAAGATAGCGGTCACTGGGAGGAATCACGAAAAGTATCCGCTTCCAGCATGGGCATCGTATGTGAAGCGATACGCAAGTGGATCGATCTCATCGACCGAACCATACCGGAGGGAATCATGCGCCTCAATCAGGCGCAATATGCGATTTCGATCGAAGAGGTGCGAAGTCTGTATCGAAAAGGTAATGATGAACTTGCGCGGATCTTGCCTGCCGAGTGTATTCAGGAAGATGCCACCAAGTATCGCCGGCACGATGCCGCGTTGGTCTTTCTCTGCTATCCCATCAATGGTGTTTCGCGGGATCTTAGCGAATGCATCTTGGATGAAGTAGCGGAGCATCTGATGGGTGATCATGGGGTCAGGCGATATCGTGGCGATTCCTACTGGTGCGCGGACTATAAAGATCTCTTTTCGCCGGACCAGCGTTCGGTCGACTTCAGCGACAATTTGGAGTCCCGTGATCGCCTCTTGAAGCCTGGAACAGAGGCTCAGTGGTGCATTTTCGACCCAGCCATGTCTTGCGCTTATGGAGTTCATGTCGCTTCCGATCTCCGCCGCGGGCAAGGATGGAATGAACGAGCGTGGGGCAAGCAATTGAAACACCTCAAGCGATCGCTGAGCCAGCTGACGCACCGCGACCATTCGAAAGGTCCCTATCGTTGCCCGGAGTCGAGGTATCTTCATAAGGGCGAGTGGACTCCCAACGATATTACGCCTCTCCTTTGGACTCAAGCGAATCTCATGCAGGCGTTATGGTGGGCTGAAAACAATGCGAAGCTCTTTGCGGGATTGGGCCGCGAACCAGTCTCAATGACGAATTCGTAGATCGCCTTGCAGGCAATGCTATCTCTTTGTGGGTTTATGCCACCTCGAGATCGAGGGGGCAATGGAGCAATGTCTTCAAGAGATATCAAATTAGGCTGGATGTGCTTCAAGCCAGCCATTCGGTTGTCCCGATACTTGAGAACATTGCATTCGAATTGCTCCATCGAAAGGAATCTATGATGGCAAAGTGGGGTTGCGCAATTGGATTGGGCTTCTTGGCATGTTGCTCAGCCCCAGTGATGGCTCAAGGGCGAGGGCAGGGCAGGGGCCCTGGACATCTCGATGCTGCTCCAGCCGGCGAAAGCAAGGCAGGCGTGAACCCCGAGCACGGCGTTCGTGCAGGCTTGTCGGATTCAGCTCGCGAAAGTCGCGGTTTGGGATTCGGTAAGTCGGCATCCGAAGGAAGCTCATCATCATCGCCAAAGAAATTCGGCCTTCCATCGTGGCTGCGAGGTGGCAAAAAAGAAGTTGAAGGCGATAAGGCCAAGTTGTCGTCGACGGAAATCCCTGCTGCCGCGCGTGTTCAACAGAACTTTGATCGCATCGAGCAAAAGAGGCTTGAACAGGCGGAACGACTTCGGCAGATGAACGTTCAAAAAGGGCAAGAGCATTTAGCTGCAACGGCAGATCGTATGCAACAAAGTGCCGAAGCCAATTTCCAGCGGCAGATGCAGCATGCGAATGATTCGTTGGGTGCGATGACTCAGGCAGGGCTTCCCAATGGATCCATGACCACCTTGCCTGCAAACGGAACGCTTCCGCCTATCGGCACAACGGTGGTTCCTGGTGATGCGAACCTATCGCCCTCGCTGCCTGCTGCGGCCGCGTCCTCCAGTGCTTCGACTACCGAGAGTGCAAGTGCGTCGAGTGTAAACGCACCTGCGGAGAATAAGAACTTTCTTAAGCGAACGTCCGAATCGCTCAAGCGTAGTTTTAACTTCAAGTCCAAGAAGTAGATTTGTGATTTACCGTCGTGCGAGTGTCCCACTCGTGATGAATCACGATTCATTCATCGAGCAGAACTGAGTTTGGTGAATACAAACGATCGGGACGATCGTACGACGCTGAACTATGCAATCACGATCGGGACGATCGTACGACATTAGTGTAAGTCGTAGTGCGAGTGTCCCACTCGTAATGAATCACGCTTCATTCATCGAGCAGAACTGTGTTCGGTGAATAAAAACGATCGGGACGATCGTACGACATAGAGCCATCCAATCACGATCGGGACGATCGTACGACGCGGAACTATCCACTCACGATCGGGACGATCGTACGACTGACTACGGGCCTTGATAGCCCTGCCAAGCCCACACCAACGTATCGGCAAGCGTGTGTTCAAACACTTTGCGATCGCAATGCTTGGTGCTCTTGCTGAATACGTATCGATAGTCGTAGCCTTTCGTCTTCAATGCCTCAGCGGTTCGTTCATTGGCCATGACCCAATTGTGATACGTTTCTTCGGGGTCTTTATTGCGTAGATCGTTTTCAGCAACGTGCGTAAAAATCCGAAGAGGTTTCTTGTCCGTGTTTTGAATCAGCTTCATGCTCGAATGGTACTCCCAAGCACCTAGCGGGTATTTTGCTTCTTCGGGAGCATCATCGTCTTGTTGATCGACAAAGGTCCCAGAGTAAGTAATCAGTCGGCGGAAGAGATCGGGACGGAACCAGCCCATCGATAGCGCCGCAGCACCACCTGAACTGCATCCCATCACCGCTCGGCCCCATGGATCGTCGGTGAAGGCAAGATTGGGGTAGGCTGCGCGGAGTTCTTCATGTTTGAGCACAGCGGGCATCACTTCCTCACTGATGAAACGAGCCAAGCGATCGGACATGGTGTCATATTCGAGGCCCCGCTGACTACCTTTCCCATCGTTCCCTCCGTTCTCGACGGCGATCACGATAAAGGCAGGAAGTTTCCGAGCTGGATTTTTGGCGATGGTCATATTGTCCAACGCATTGGCCACAAGATTGAGTTGACCGGGACCATCATGAATGATCAGAAGAGGCGCCTTGGTTCCATCTTTGTATGCAGCGGGAACGTAGACGAAGATCTTTCGAGTCTTGCGGACCTCTTTCTTCGGATCGAGCGTTGTGTCGGTTCCTGGAAAGATCTTGCTTTCGGCGAGCGGCATGGAAAACTCAAATCGCTTTCCTTTCGGATTGCCATGATCCTTGAGTTCCTCTGCCAATGTATAGTCTGGCCCGACGACATGGTTACCGGTGGCGGGAATGGATGCGGATGCATCTTGAATCGGTGCAGCCGTTACCGTTTGCAACAGGGTGGCCGAAGTTAGAGCAAATAGTAACGATAGGTTGAATGCATGCAGGTGTTTCATGAGAGGATCCCATTGGTCAGACGACAATCCATCGATTGCAACTTCGAAGGGCAACGAATCTTGCTATGTTTGAAGCAAAGAGGCGTGGCCAGGAGAATGCCACAATATATCGCAATTGGTGCGATGGATGCAGGACGATGTCGAACTGTCAACGTTTTTTCAATGGTTGAGAATGGAGCGGACTTTTCTCGCCAGTTGATAAGCCGTAAAAGGCTTTTGAAGGAAGTTCACTTCTGCTTCTAGTATGCCGTGCCTGACGATCGTGTCATCGGTATACCCGCTCAAGAATAGGACTGGAATCTCGGGTTGAATCGTACGGAGTTGATCCGCTAATTCGCGTCCATTGAGTTCAGGCATCACCACATCGGAGATGATCAAATCCATCTTTTGCGGAAGAGATCTCAACAGATGTAGGGCTGCCGCACCATTGGCTGCCTGCCATACCTGATACCCAAAACTCGTTAGCGAAAGAGCCGTGAATTCGCGAACCCCTAATTCGTCTTCGACGAGCAGGATTCTCTCGGTTCCCGACACATCTTCGGAGGACGTTAGCGATTCGCGAGTGCTACGATGATTTTCTGTCGACAGTGACGGGAGATAGATTTTGATTGTTGTACCGATTCCTGGTTCCGAATAGGCTGCGATCTGACCTTGCGATTGTTGAACGATCCCATGAACCACGGCCAATCCCAATCCCGTTCCCTTACCTTTAGGTTTGGTAGTAAAGAATGGTTCAAAGACTCGCGATCGCACATCGCTTGACATACCGGTTCCATTATCGCTGATTGCGAGCAACACGTAGTTTCCAGCGCGAATGGAGAGATGTGTGTTGATATAGTCTTGATCGAGATGGATGGTATCGGTCTCGATGGTAAGCTTGCCTCCGCGAGGCATCGCATCGCGCGCATTGACTACGAGGTTCAGCAGGATTTGGTTGAGTTGATCGGGATCGATGCGTACAGAGCCAATATCCGAGCGTAGTATCGTGCTGAAGTCGACATCTTCCCCCGCCAGTCTTCGAAGGATTTCTTCCGACTGAGCGATCTGCGCATTCAAGTCGAGCACTTGAAAATTGGGGAGAGATTGGCGGCTGAATTCCAGAAGTTGTTTGGTGAGCCTCGCTGCTCTTCCTGCAGCGTCTCGTATCGAAGTAATGTATCTGAAGTGGGGACTATCCGAACCGTTCCAATCGTTGTGGAGCAAATCCGAATAGCCAGAAATGACAGTCAATAGATTATTGAAGTCGTGAGCGATGCCACCGGCCAAGCGTCCAATGGCGTCGAGTTTTTGCGATTGGCGAACTTGCTCTTCGAGATTTCTTTGCGTGGTGAGGTCCATGCAAACACCCGTCCACTCCAAAGAATTCCCCGACGCGTCCTGGATGGGGACTCCCTTCATTGCAAGGGTCTTCATTTGATGATCGCGATCCCACACTCTAAATTCGATCGAGAAGGGTTGTTTGCCCTGAAGCAAGATTGGCAACTCTTGTTGGACTCGCCGAAAATCGTCGGTGTGGATGGCGTGAAGCCAACCCCATTGTTGACATCGCCTTTCATCAAGCCCGACGTACTCATGCCATGGAGGGGTGGAGTCCAGTGTGAGGAGTTTATCGTTCCATGTCCAAAAGACGACCGAAAGGGCGTCGATAAGAGTTCGGCATCGGGACTCGCTAGCTCGCAATCGTTCGTTTGCAATCGAAAGTTCGCGAGTCCGTTGCTCGACATGCGTTTCCAATAAGTCTCGGCTTTGTCGGAGACTGTCTTCAATGGCTTTGCGTTCGGTAAGATCTCGAGTGATCTTTACAAACCCTTGAAGATGTTTGGAATCGTTGTAAATGGCAGTGATGATGACGCTTGCCCAAAAGCGCGTGCCATCTTTTCGATAGCGATATCCTTCAACTTCTAACCGACCCAGTAAACGAGCTTCTTCCAGTGCTTTCTCGGGTACGTTGGAATTGCGATCTTGCTCGGAATAGAACAGTCGAAAATGTTCTCCAAGAATTTCGTCTTTGGAATAACCTTTAAGTCGTTGAGCACCGTGGTTCCACGAGGTGATCATTCCACGCGGGTCTAAGAGAAAGATCGCGTAGTCGACGACGGAATCAACGAGGAGCCTAAACTGCTCGTACTGAAAGGAGCTGGCATGTTCCTCTGGAGACATGGAGACGTTGCTCGTTGCAAGAGACATGGACCACTGCGAATTCCTTGTGTATGAGTTGAGTCGAACGAAGTTGCTAGTGCGAAAAATAGTTTTTTGATGTTGAAAATGAGATTCTGTTTTTGACATCGCCCTATTTTGTGATTGATTTCCAATCGATCAACTCAAAGCTGCAAGAGAAGAATGCGTTGGTCGATCATCGACCAATGTTATCGATGCGATGATGTTGGCATCGCGCAGTCTGCAAGCGGGTTACTGGCACCGATCGTGAGATGGCTGAGCGCGATACGACCTTCTTGAATGCGCCGATGAAGCATCCCTGCATGCTTCCTTTGTTCGCTTTTGCATCTTCGATTGGTAACACGCAAAGTCGAATTGATTTGGATTGCCGACGTTGGCAATCGATTGTCAGCGATTCAAGATCGAGATATCTGTGTAAGCCGCGAGTTACCATAGAGCTCGTCCGTGAAACTTGGCCAACTCGATGCTTGAAGTTGACAGGGGCTCGTATGAGGTCCGATATGGGGCGAAATTGTGAAAGGATGTTTTCCTGGTAGAGCGCGTTAGCATCGTGTATTTGCTACATTGGTGGATCATTTTTGAAGTCTTGAAAGGAAACATGATGCGTCCGAAATTGCGTCGAGCTCGTACCCTTTGGATCGTCCTTGGAGTCTTAGGCGGAATTTTGGCCCTGTTGCTATTAGTCTGCTGTGGCGGAGTGATGTGGTTTTTTAGCTTTCCATCCACCTCGCCCGAGGCCAAAGAGCCATTTTCGATGGTATCGCAGCCATCGGTTTCATTTGAGAAAGTTCGGGCATTGGAAGCGGCCCTTTCGCCTCCCATGTCCGCAACTGAATTCGTCGCCAAGCCCAATGGTACTGCGAAAAGTGTAGGTGGGGAGAGTAAGCTTTGGGTCTATGAGCCAGAAGGATCGGAGAAGAGGCCATGCGTTCTGATCGCGCCTGCCGGGAGCACGCTGCTGGAAGGGAAGAGCCTTGCTGAAGGAGATCAAGACGAACATCTTCCCTATGTGCAAGCAGGTTGGGTCGTCATTGCCTATTCATTGGATGGAGGAAGTGACGAGATGTTGGATGAAGATCCATCCTTTGATGATAATGGGCTCGTCGGTTCTGCCTTTACTGAGTTTCAAGAAGCCTCGGCTGGTCTGGTGAATGCGAGGAATGCAATGGAATTTGCGTTGACCCATCCACGCGTCGATCCGCGGACTATCTTTGTTGCGGGGCACAGTTCTGCTGGCACCTTGGCGGTATTGTTCGCCGAGCATGAGCCTCGCGTTGCCGGCTGTGTTGCTTATGCTCCTTGCCTGGATCTTAAGGCTCGCTTTCCAGGGCCACTTGTGCGAGTGCTGGAAAGTGCCAAGCCAGGTGTTGCTGATTTTCTTGTCCGAAGTTCACCTCGTACGCATGAGGATCGACTAGAGTGTCCAACTTTGATCTTTCATGCCGAGGATGATGGGAATGTTCCCATCGAGGATAGCCGTAGCTTTGTGAAGCGGCTGAAGAAGAAAGGAAAGCCGATTGAGATTCGCGAAGTACCGACAGGAGATCACTACGATTCAATGATTGAACAGGGCATCCCAATTGGCATTGAATGGATCAAATCGCACACTAAGCAATGATTGCGACTCGCTTCTGAGCATACGCGATGGCGCAGTCGATTCGCATGATGACTGCAGCCCATGGCAGAGGACCTACATTGTGCGTTGGTCCTCTGTTTTTGCTTGTCCGTGCAGAAGATCTTCCACCAGCGATAGATCGGACCTAATCGAGGCGATGGAAGATGGCATCGTAGATTGCGGGCGTTTGAGCCGATTTGCTGGGGAAATCTTGGTGATGATCATTCATGTAATCTACCCATACCCAGTCTCCTTGGCGGTTGCAGAGGATGAGATGAATGAAATGTAGATGGGATTCTATGCTGGCAGCATCCAGACACAGGACATAATCCGTTTGAGGACGAGTCTCCTCGACCCATTTCTTGGTAGCTTTGGCCATATCCCATAAAACACGTTGCTCATTGGAATGCATGGGACTCGGGATGAGTTTGGAATCTTCAATCACTTGGACCTCCATCCGTAGGCTCTTCCCGAGCGACGCAGCCAGCTCTTTGGAAGCGATTCCCGAATCGTGACCTGATCGCTTGGGGATGACGATCGACAGAGTTTTGCTGGATCGTTCTTTGCGATAGAGCGATCGTCGCTCTTGCATGCGTGTCAGTTCATCGGCTTCAGGTAAGCCAGCGTCTCGCTTCCAAAAAGTGACGAGCTTGCCATCGGTGGAGGATGGTTTTCCTGGTAACTTCCAATGCTTCTGAAGTTGTTCGGCGACATAGGCAGAACAGGTCATGGGATCGGATGGTCGAATATTTGCGTTCTTCCAGTCGTTGGAAGTGGCTTCTTTCTGGACCACCACTTTGCCTGTACGATCAATCACAAGCCAGCGCAGAGACTGAACCCCCGTGTTCGGCGTTCCATCAAATTGAACTTGGAGCGCCAGATCTGTTGTGAATGAGGATGATTGAACGGCTTTTTGGTAGTCGGTCACAAGATCCGTAATTTTTTTGGAGCTCGCTGTCACGATGGGTTTGTCGGCGATCTCGATCTTTTCGAGCCCTTGTTTTTCGAGAAGGGTTCCGATGACCATGGCAACTCGTTTGGCAAAGTCTTCGGGAAATTCATTGGGCATGGCCGTGACCGGCAGAATCGTGACCGAAGGCAGACTAGCGGACTCTTGAGCTTTGGTCGGTGTGATGGAAGTGATTCCTAGGAGAATCAAGGATGTAAGCACTCCGAAAAAACGTTTCATAATGGTTCCTTGCGCGCCCTTGGGACGCTAGTGGTAGTTTTGAAGGGGGCGAGAACGCCTTAAGTGGTTGAAGCCGAGGTTGCAGTACCTGAATCTTTAGAGTTTATTGCGTGCAGCTCTACTTGAAGAATCGTCGTCTATGTGAAGTTCGGGCGCGCTCGTCACGAAAAATTTTGAAATACAGTCCCGATGGAGTCCAGATTCTTTCAATGGATCGAAACCTGTTGGAATCCAATCTGTGGAATGCGAGGAGATATTTGGGGTGATACTTGTTTTCTAAGGAAGCTTGATCCGAAAGATAGATGGTTGGCGTTATGATCAACGGAAGTAATTTTCCGAGAAAGCGAGCTAACCGATGACCATTGAGAATCAGCAGGATATGGATGGCATTATGAACGCAGGACGTGTCGTTGCTGCGGTCCGCGATGCAATGGTCCGAGCTGTGGAACCAGGAATGACGACATTCGAGCTGGACCAGCTGGGAAATGAATTGCTGAATCGATTTGGCGCACGTTCTGCACCTCGTACTCTCTATCATTTCCCTGGGGCCACCTGCATCAGCGTGAATGAGGAAGCCGCTCATGGAATTCCAGGCCATCGCGTGATGGATCGTGGCGATGTCGTCAACATCGATGTGTCGGCAGAAATGGATGGGTTCTTTGCGGACACAGGAGTGAGCATGGTGGTACCACCGGGTGATGTTGAGCAAGAGCGACTCTGCGCGGCAACGCGTGAAGCATTAGAACGAGCTATGATGGAAGTACGCGATGGCGCTGACCTCAATCGCATTGGTTATGCCGTAGAGAAAACGGCAAGAGCGTTTGGTTTTCAAGTCATCAAGAATCTAGCGGGACATGGCATCGGGCGCAGTCTTCATGAAGAGCCAGATGGTTTGGTGAGTTATTATGATCGTCACGATCGAAGAAAACTTCGGCTAGGACAAGTGATTGCTGTTGAACCTTTCCTTTCAACGAAGTGTACCGAGGTAACACTCGCTTCCGATGGGTGGACTTTACGAGGAAAACCAGGGAATCGATCGGCTCAGTTTGAGCACACCATGATTGTGACTCGCGGTGCCCCCATCATCGCGACACTCTCTGGAAACACACTCATATGACATGTCATGCCAACGTTGTTGGAATTGCTATGACTCACGGAGTTGAAATGCATTTTGGGGAAGAGAAGCAGCAGCGGTTGGGATCGTCCGTGATAAGCCTGCAATTTCGAGGAGTGCCATGAAGCGAGCATTCATCATCCTCGGACTTCTCGTTCTTGCATGCCTTTTAGCAGGTTTGTATGGGGCTCTGCATGACCAAGTAACGTATCAAATAGCGCCAGAGTATTTTACGCGTTTGAAATTCTTGCAGTTTCATGTGAGCTCGGAGATGCACCCGCGAGCGGGGGCAGCAATCGTAGGGTTTTTTGCAAGTTGGTGGGCGGGTTGTTTGTTTGGGATTGCAGTCTTAGGCAGTGGAATGTTGATTCGTGATGATTGGGTATTTTTCCAATCAAGTCTTCGCGCGATCTGTCTTGTATTGGGAAGTACCTTCTTGGCTGGATCGCTTGCCTACCTCGGATCGTTCGCGATCACTGGACCGAATGAATGGCAATTGCGATTTCTACAGAAGCTGCAGGTTGAGGATACGCAGAGTTTCCTGCGGGTAGGAGTGATTCACAACGCCAGCTACCTCGGAGGAATCTTGGGAATGGGATTGGGCGTGTGGTATCAGCTTCGTACCTTTTGGAGAAGCTCGCCACCCACTTCCAAGGCCATTGATCTATGATCAGTGTGGGATTGCAAGGCGTATTCTTTTGAAGAGACGTAACCAAATTGAAAATGAAAACACGACAAGAATTCGATCGTGCTGTATTAGCAGTTCGAAAGCTCGTAGCCCAATGGGATCCCTACGCCTTGCTTGCAGGCGGAGCACCGCTCGATGAATTTGATTCGGAAGTTCTTGCTATCGTTCGTCAAATACCCAGAATACAATCCATTGAGGATGCGTCCTCAGTGATATCGCGTGTATTTTCTGCCGCTTTTGAGCCGTCGCAGTTTCAGCCATCGGATTGCGAGGAAATGGGAACCGAATTGTTCGAAATGGTCCAGCGATGGAAAGAAGCCTGATGGACCCAATCAACGCATCATGCATGTGGTTGTAGCGCAAGACGTCCGCGAAAGGATCTCGATTGGTGAATGGTCATTGCTCGTACTGTGATGCTGAAGTGGAACCAGGATTTGAGCGATGCTGGAATTGCGGTCGAGATTTGGACACTGGAACTCTGGAGGAGGACGTCGTAGGCGGACCGAAATCAGAGCATCCGCCGAATCAGTTTTCGATTCGCTCCCTTTTGATGACCACGATCGCAATTGCCTTCGTGGCGCAGGCTTGTCTTGGGGAACCCAGTCGCGACTATCCATTGATTCGAGTGGCGTTGCTCGGAATCGGAATTGTGTATCTCTATATTTGGGCGTTTGCATTTGTCGCAGCCACTTTTTCCAAGGTACTCTCCCATCACAAGGAATAGCTTGGAGGATTGGAAAAGCTGAGTACGGAGCGCATCAAGAGGTCGGCTTTTTGGGTGAGTGCCGATAGTATAAACCGAACGCAACGAGCGACACGAACCAGAGGCTGCCGATCCAAAGAGGGGCGGTTTGTGGAGCGAGTACCAATAGCGGTGCCATAATCATCCAAAGGACTCCCAGGATATAGCCACCTCGCCACACCGGAGTTCCCATCACAAAGAACCCAAAGCCTGCGAGCACTGCAAAGAAGGGATAGGTTTCTGTGTGCGATCGTCCCATTGTAGACAGAATGGCATTGATGGTACCGATTGCCATGAGGTAACCCATCCAGATCGCCCAAACCAATCGTTCCACCGAATTGGTTGGCAAGATGGAGTAGGTGCGAGCGCGATGAAGTACGAAGAAGAGGGAGCCAAACATGGCAATCCGTGGAGGCAGATAGGCCCACCATGATGCTGCCTGGTAACGATCCAATCCGTAAATGACTGCGTGCGAAATCAGGATCACGATCGCGAAGGCGATAAGGGTCGATCCCCAACCCTGAAAATGGGCTTCATTCCGATCTTGTTTGAGAAGATTCGCTAGCCGATCCAATAGAGGAATCGAACGCGCGAGAACTTCTTCGCCGCGAGCAAATCTTTCTAAATCGCTCTGCAAATCATGAGCAGAAGCGTAACGCTGCTCTGTTGTTTTCTGTAAACACTTGAGACAAATGGCCTCGACATCTTTGGGGATAGTTCGGTTGTACAAGCGTAGCGGCACGGGATCAGACTCTAACACTTGTTTGAGCGTTTGAATGGGATTATCGGCAAGGAAGGGAGGGTGCCCTACCAGCATTTGATAGAACACGGCACCCAACGAATAGAGATCGCTCGACGGTCCAACTTGGCTCGAGTGACCCGAGGCTTGTTCCGGTGACATATAGTTGGGAGTTCCAACGATTTGCCCTGTTCTGGTGAAGTCCTCTTGACCGCACAGTCGTTTGGCGAGTCCAAAATCGGTAATGCGAGGTTTCCATTGGTGTTGGTTTGTTTCCGATTCGCGTTGAAGTGCATCGACCTCTTTGGGGTTGGATGGTTCATCGGCTTGAAGCAGGATATTGGCTGGTTTGAGATCGCGATGGATGACGCCACGATCGTGGGCATGCTGCAAAGCGTCGCATAATGCAATCAATAGGCGAACAGACGTATCGACCGGTAAAGGGCCATGCTGCAACGCTTGGGCCAAGCTAATCCCAGGGACAAAGGCCATCGTATAGTAGGGCAACCCGTGATATTCGCCAATCTCGTAGATGGGAACGATTCCAGGATGATCGAGATGCGCTGCCGCTTCTGCCTCGCTCCGAGAACGCTGCAATTCGGCCTGTGTCGCAAGGTCGCCCTGGAGAATCACTTTGAGAGCGACAGTTCGCCCGAGATGACGATGGCGAGCTCGATAAACGACTCCCATCCCTCCGCGGGCTATCTCTTCAAGGATTTCGTAATCGCCAATCCATGCTATCTCGTTCTGCGGCTCCTTGGATGTGAACGACTTGAGCGGCCATGTCCTTGCCAAAGGCGTGCCATCGCTTCGTGCGGTCCCCGAATAGGCATGATGAATCGCTTGATCTTGTTGAAAGAAAGTACGAAGTGCATCGGCATGCTGAGGGTGTTTGGCAATGAAGGATTCGAGTGGCTCTTGCTTTCCTGCATCCATCGAGGCCATATAGTCGGCAATCAAGATATCGATCGACCGAATGGAGCTATCCGAATCCGATAGAGAGCTCATGCGGAGCCCTCGCTTTCCATACTATCGCGAAGCTTTTGAAGGCCTCTTTTGAGAAGGCCCGCAATCGCCTCGGGGGATTTTTGAAGGTGCTCTGCAATCCTTGCAATCGGTTCTTGCTTGAGGTAGCGAAGGACAATCGCTTCGCGTTGTAGTTCAGGGAGATTCGCGATGGCTTGAGAGACTAGCAGGGCTTGTTCTTTTTGCGAGTACCACTGACTTGGCGAAAGGTCGGGGCGGGCGATGGCTTGCTCAAGCTGGGCCGAAGAATTCTCCAGATTGACCTGCAAGGGTTGCTCGCGGTCAACATCTCGACAGGCTCGTCGAAGCTTGCGAATTTCGTCATCGAGATTGCGAGCGAGAATGGTACGGAGGAACGCTTTGCATTGAAGTGGATCGCTTGACCAAGGTTCACTTTGTCGTTGACTGGCCTCCCACAACGTCCATTGAACGACACCGGAGAGGTCGAGTTTTGTACGCAGCTTATCGGAAACGCTCATCGAAGCGAGAATGCGTAGGTAGCCTCGATAGGGCTCAAGTCGTTCAGCATAGTGGGGGTTGGGCGTTACCATACGATCGTTCGCTTCAATTGCTATACTCCGAAGTCGGCCGCTGGAGGATGACAGGCGACATTTGAGCCAACCATACCGTCCTTTATGGTAGGTTCCTCGTCCTGCTCGTTGCAAGTCGCTGCGACACAATGGCCAAAGGACACAATGGCCAAAGCGAAGAAAAGTCACCATGTACAACGCCTTGAACTTCCATTATCGTTCCAGAAAATGGAACGTTCCAGGAAATGGGTATCGAATCCGGAGTTGGGGGGCCTTTAGGATGCAATGGATCATTACTTATCGCGGGTCGCTCGACCAAAGGGAAGATTTGGAGTCCATGGAGGATGCCATCATGGACGCCACATTTGCTTTGGGAGGAAACGCTACCTTATGGCGATCGTATTCGGACGAGGACCCTCAGCGCATGGTTCGGGGCGTACTGATTGAGATGGCACCAGGGCTGGAGACGCTGAGTGTGTTGTTGTCGCCCGAAGGAACATTGGTCCCGTTGGATCGAATCGAAGATGCGGAATTGGGGAAACTTGATCAGGCCGAGTATTGCCGCATTGCCACACAAACGGCTGGCCCGATGGGGCACGTTGCGGTGCTCTCCCTTTTAGATTCGCTCCAGAAACACTTCATGAGCAATTTGGAGGTTCATGATTCGACGGGGTTTTATGCGACGAGGGACTGGAGCGTGTTGCTTCCATCTGCTGCTTCGGATTCAAAGTCGCTTCCCATCCTGACGGCTGTTTCGGGTTTGAGTTCTGAGGCGATCGAAGATCCCGAGATCGTGATTGCTCGATTGCATCGAGTGCAACAACTCGTTCATCACCATATCGCTCAGCGCGGGGACACTGAAATTAGACCTGCCGCATCTCCAACCTTGGGCATTGACGAGGAAAAATCGCTGGAGGAGGAAGTTGCAGTAGCAACTCAAGATCATCAAGATCGGCAAAGAAAAATGGATCGCATCTTGCGATACATCGAAGAGCAGATGGCGACAGGCTCTGATTTTAAAGAGGCGATGGCCGAAGCGTTCAAGCAGCACGGAGTCCTTCGAGAAGAAGCAGAAGGCTCGATCGAGGAGGAAAGCAATGACCTCGAATGGGAAGCCGAGGACTGGGAAGAGGAGGATGAAGATGACGACATGGATTGGGAAGAGGAATCGATGGCGCCTGAAATTCGTCATCCTATTCTTTCACGGGCCGAAAGCGTATTGGTTGAGCTTTACGCGATGCAAGGAAAAGATGCCGAGCTTAACAATCATCTTCAGATTGCATCTCGCGGCCTAGGAGATGTCGTAGGAGGGATTGTGCAAGCATCGGTACGAGTCGACGGTTCACGTATGGATCGTGCCTATTCGATCGTTCAGCTTCGTCGCGCCCTTCGAGGATTAGCTTTCTTTCGCGGAGCGCTTTTCGCCATGCGAAGTAATGGAACGCTCGATGAGGAGCGATTTCAAGAATACCAAGGTGAGTTCTTCCTCCTCTTGGAGGCCATCCATCAAATGTTGGATGATGCCTGGGATGAAGATCAGCTGTACGAATAGGCCAAAAAAAGAGCGTCTTTGATTGCGTGCCTATTTCACCTTGCTTTTGAGGATTTGTTCCATGGGCTCGGGCTTGGCCTGGGGGTCGCTGATGATCCAGGCTTCGATCTTATCATGGTTGACGTGATCTTTTTGAATCTGAATCCATCGAATCGCATAAGTCTTGGCATCGTTATCGATCAGAACGAATCCTTGAATGCGACTCTGATCGACCTCGATGAGGGATTTGTTTTGCACTTCCCATTTGTGAGTTCGCGTCCATTGGTCCCCGATCAACCCGTCGCGCACGATTTTGGCTTTGGGTGATTTTTCCGTCCATGTTGCGCGGACCAGTTTTAGGAGAGCATCGCGATCCTTTCCGCGGTACTGATCTTTGGGAAGTTCGTTCTGTTCCAAGATCCCACCGATCAATTGAGCTTGAGTTTTTTGAGTCTCTTCCGCTAGTTCCTTGGCGATCTTCTTGGCACTTGCAAGCTCATCGTTCTTTGGGTCAAGCGATTCCAACACCTGAATGCGTTTCGCGATGCGTTGCGACGTGCGCGCAATGTCATTTTCGGGACGGAAATAGGCAGGTGCCTTGTATTCGAGGGACATAGCCAACATTTTACGGACGTGATCGGCATCTGCTTGAATCGCTTCCGAACTCGAATAGTCTCGCATACCTTTTTCAAAATCTGCAAGTCGGTCGCGTGAGTATTGAATGGTCCCTAGAAGATTTCGATAGGGTTGAACTTTGGAAGCAATCTCTGAAGCGAATTCTGTTTCGAGTTCATCGATATGTTTGCGAAGTGGAGCAAGTTGCCCCAGTCGTGCAAGATCTTCGTCCAGCTTGGCTCCTGCGCTGTTATGGGTAGGATACGACTTTGCAACCTCATAGAGTTGCTTTCGCTTTGCTTCAGCGATTTCCGCTCGATCCTGGGCTCCACAAATGGTGCAGAGAATCAGAAGGGCCACGATTCCTTGGCCAAGGCAGAAACTGATTTTCATTGAAATCTCCATCGTCTCGTTCGCGTGGTTGCAGTAACGCTAAGACTTATTCTAGAGCATGCAATAGCAGGGCAACAACATTGCAATCGGAGAAGAGTCACGCGAGAAAGAACTTTAACCGATGTCTACGAGCGTGGAATGATGAACGAAGCAAAGTTGGAATTAGTTGCTGAGCGATTCAACATTTCCTAAGAACTCGCTCAGCAATCGAATCTCGTGATCGCGAGTTTCCTGTTGCCATGGTTGATCGTAGGGACGTGACTGGATCGCTGCATCGCGGACTTGGGCGATTAGCGATGCGTAATCCGTTTTCGGACCAAAGGGATTGCTGCTAGGATTTCCATTGATCGAGAGCGTCATCGGTAAAAAACTACCCGACAATAGAAATTCATCTGCTTCAGGCTTACCTTCTAGCGTCTTTCGCCATGCCTCGCGAACAGATGCGGGTGCATCGCTTGGTGGAAACTGCCAAGTCAAAGCGATACCAACTTGTTGGAGTCCATCGCCGTTAAGGTCTACTCCTGTGCCTGGAACTTTGAGCAAGTTCATGGCACCTTCTTCGTTGAGTGTTTCGGGGCGAATGGCATCCGCAAGTCCATGCATATGCTGAAGGGTGGAAAGTTCTTGGGTGGAGAGCGAATGAATGAAGCCAAGCGGATCCTGAAGTCCGTTGGATTGCGATGCGGATTGAAGTATGCACAGGAATGGAGTTTCCTCGGTTCGAACTTGCTGGCGTCGTTCCTCGTCGATGCCGCGACGCAAGTAACGATCTTTCCACTCGAGCCAATCGGATTGATATCCCCCAGTCTTCTGCGAATCGGAAGCGGGATCGATGCTGCCAGTCGGCGCAGGGCG
>JAXMBN010000052.1:0-35222 GCA_046349875.1 Pirellulales bacterium | reverse complement strand
CGCCAAGACTCCTGACAGGGCTAAAGAGGCGGTGAGCAGGCACCACGCAGGGAAAATCAACCAAAGCGTGCGCGATCGATGTGGATGATAATGGCTGAGGATCGCGATCCACAGGGAGCCGATGACCAATCCCAAAAGACCGATGCCCCATGCCGCAATTCCATCCCAAATGGGCGCGGTCACGACCAAGCTTTTCTCATCCATCGGCGCCGAAGCCCCCTACATCGTGAAGCCTCATCCTCTGCAACCCATTCTTACTCGGATGCACCCTTACGACCTGGGCGATACCCAGCCGTTCCCCGATTGCGTCGTTCCTTACGACTTCCCTTGCGTTTCTTTTCTGAGCTTTCAGTGGGTTTCGCATCTTGAGAAACAACGGGCTTCGCTTTCGCATTGGGCTTAGCGATGCGATGCACATACTCGCCACGGAAACGCTGATTGGCATCTTGTCGCCTACGGTCGACCGCTTCGCGAGGCGGCTTCGATGGAATCAAGCAGTCGCATCCATCTCCAATGAGATCGCTTCGCCCTGCCTGACGGAGAGCTTCTCGCACTTCAAAATAGTTTTCAGGCTTGAAGAATTGCATGAGCGCCCGCTGCATTTTGCGTTCGCGCATCGCTTTGGCAACATGAACAGGCTTCTTCGTAAACGGATCGATCCCCGTGTAATAGATACACGTAGCCACATCGAGAGGTGCAGGAATAAAATCTTGAACTTGATCTGGCTTGTAACCATTCTGTTTCAAAAACACCGCCAATTCGATCATCGCATCCAAATCAGATCCAGGGTGGGATGCAATGAAATACGGTATCAAAAACTGCTTCTTTCCCGCCTTCTCGGATTCGTCTCGAAACACCTCCGTGAAACTCTCGAAATCGTCGTTATCGGGCTTCCGCATCAAATGGAGTACATCGGGATTCACGTGCTCCGGCGCTACTTTGAGATGCCCACCGACATGGTGCCGCGTCAACTCGCGTATGTACTCGGGCGAGCGACGTGCGAGGTCCATACGAATCCCGCTGGCCACGAGGACTTTCTTTACACCAGGAATCTCTCGTGATTCTCGCATCAACTCGATCACGGGTTGATGATTGACTCCAAGGAGCTTGCATATTTTGGGATGAACGCATGATTGGCGACGACACTTGGCTTCCACATCGGGCCGCGTACATCGCATTTGATACATATTGGCGGTCGGTCCGCCGATATCCGAAACAGTCCCTTTAAAGTCTTGATCCTTGGTCATCTTGGAGATTTCATTCAAGATCGACTCTTTGCTTCGACTTTGAATAATGCGGCCTTGATGAGCCGTGATCGAGCAAAAGGTGCAGCCACCAAAACATCCGCGCATGATCGTCACCGAGTGCCGAATCATGTTGAAGGCAGGGATGGGTTCTTTGTAGGTAGGATGAGGACGTCGCGTGTAGGGAAGATCGTAAATACGATCCATCGCATCTTGCGAAATCGGCGGCTGCGGAGGATTGCAAACGACCCACTGATTGCCATGCGATTGGATCAAACGACGAGCGTTGTGCGGATTGGTCTCATGATGGATAATTCGAGTCGCTTCAGCGAAGGCCATCTTATCCGCGACAACCTCTTCAAAACTCGGCAAGCGAATCGCATTTTCGGGAGGCGCTTCCGAAGCCCCCAAGACATAAGCGACCCCTAACATATCGCGAAGATCTTTGACCGATTCCCCCGCCTCCAATCGCTTGGCCATCTCGACAATTGCATTTTCGCCCATGCCGAATGCAACCAAGTCCGCCTTGCTATCCATGAGGATCGAACGGCGAACCTTGTCGCTCCAATAATCATAGTGCGCCAAGCGTCGAAGACTGGCCTCGACACCACCTGCGATCACCGGCACGCCTTTGTAGGCTTCGCGAGCCCTCTGGCAATAGGCAAGGGTAGCTCGATCGGGACGTCGTCCAATCTGGCCGCCCGGCGAGTAGGCGTCATCATTACGAACCTTCTTATTGGCCGTGTAATGATTGATCATCGAATCCATGTTGCCCGCGCTGATAGCAAAAAACAAACGCGGCTTTCCAAATCGCTTCCAATCTTCGCACGAATGCCAGTCGGGTTGGCTGACGATTCCGACGCGATACCCTGCTGCTTCAAGAACGCGCCCCAATATCGCCATGGCAAAACTAGGATGGTCGATATAGGCATCGCCAGTGACAAAGACAATATCCAACTCGTCCCAACCACGTTTGCGAGCTTCTTCCATGCTCATCGGCAAAGGAAGGGACGCGATGGGCCCCGAGGGTTGGCATACACCGTCCCCAAGCCGCGACAAATAGTCGGGCGTCTTAGGCATAGGGACCGATTCCATGATGGGCAGCTGCATAGCTTGGCACTCGATGAACCAGGTTCAGGTTCCAACTCACTACTGGTAGTATACGACTAGAAGGCAAGGGGCTACCACAAACGAACCCACAAGCTCTTCAAGTAATCCGTTTCGGGACAATGCGCTAAAACAGGATGATCCGCCGCGGCTCCGTGCCGCCACACGATCTGAGCCGATCGCGGTGGACAGGGTTGCCCATCGGCATCGTACCCCGTGGCTTTGGCAGCCGAGCGAATGATCTGCAAGAACTCATGATCGGGTAATAGACCTGCGCAACTGCAGGTCAACAAGAATCCGCCGGGTCGTACCAATTGCATCGCCAATCGATTCAGATCGAAGTGCTTTTTCGCACCCTCCTCATATTCGTTCCGACTTCGGATCAACTTCGGTGGATCCAAGACGACAATGTCAAATTTTCGTCCGAGTCGTTGCATGTCTCGCATGTAAGCAAATGCATCGGATTGCGCAAACTTGATGCGAACTTGATTGAGATCAGCGTTCTTCTTGGCCACTTTCAAGGGATCCTCATCGAGATCCACACCGATCACTTCGGCTGCTTTGCCAAGCTTGGCCGCTTGAACCGAAAAGCCTCCGGTATAACAACACAAGTCGAGTACCGATTTGCCTTCGCAGAGTTCAGCCAACTTCAACCGGTTTTCGCGTTGATCACAAAAGAATCCCGTCTTGTGGCTCGACTCAAACTGCACGCGAAACTTCGTTCCCCATTCTTGAACGACCACGGATGCTGGCAAGCCTTCACTCGAAAAACTCGTTGCATCGTATCCTTCTTGACTCAAAAACATCGGACTAGGTTGAATCAGCCAATGCTTCGTCCCTAGCTTTGCAGCAAGCCGCTCGATGATCGATCGCGAGCGTTGGAACATGCCGAGCGAAAAAACTTCCGCGCTCAGCGTATCCGCATAACGATCGACAACCAATCCTGGAAAGCCATCGGCTTCCGCATGAATTAAACGATAAGCATCGGTGCTTTTATCGAGCCTCAACCATTCACAGCGAAGACTTATAGCGCGATCTAAGAGCTCGTCGATAAAGGCATCGTCAGGAGGATTCCCCCACCATCGCATCATGCGTACGGCGATCTCAGCCCGATCGTTGTAAAGTCCGTACCCAAAGAGTTGGGGAGTTGCAGAACCTTCGGTCGAGTAGACCGATACCCAATCTCCAGCCTTGGGGCTCCCTTCGATTCGAGTTATCCGCTTACGATAAACGGTCGGATGCAACATGGCTCGCGGTATAAAAACCGATCCCAGTGCCTCTTCCGGAACGATGGCGATGGGCCTTTCCGTTTTGGCCAGCGGGTGCCCCCCCGGTTCGAGATTCCATTCAGACCGACGTCGATTGATGCGAGAATCCTGATTCACTGTTACCTCAAGAAAAAATGCCGAATCCTTTGATTGAACTTGAGATTCCAAGAAATACTAGGGGCGAAAATTTCAAAACGATTTAGTTGCGTCGGAAATCTCATTTCCTTGAGATTTCTAGCCATTTTGACATCCCAAATCGGCTGAAATTCCGCGAATGCTGGCAGTCAAAGCTAAACTCAAAATTCGATGTCTGACGACCGATTCTACCCCCACATCCTCGCTTGGACCTTCACCAAGTCTTTGCTCTTTCCACATCAACTGCCCATCACGACGAACTACAATCCCTCCCAACCGTCCCACAGCCCACCACCTCTACCTCGGAGAGTACCATGTTGGATCGAGATCAATTGGCCAAAGCCATCCGTTTTGAAGGAGGGCTCAACCGTCGCCTCTTCTTGAATTATTCGGCAGCCTTAAGCGCCTTGCCTTTCCTTCCAGCAACGGGAATCGCTGCAACCCGCCCTAGCTTTTCGAAGGATCCATTCTCACTGGGTGTGGCCTCAGGCGATCCCGATAGCTCTAGCGTAGTCCTTTGGACCCGTTTGGCGCCCAATCCAAATGATGCCGATGGCGGCATGCCCGACACGCCCACCGAAGTTCGCTGGGAATTGGCCCTCGATGATTCGATGAAGGCAATCGTCGCCGACGGCAAAACGCTTACCAGGCCGCGTCTTGGTCACTCGGTTCATATCGAAGCCAAAGGGCTTAAACCCAATCGATGGTACTGGTATCGCTTTCATTGTGGCGACGCTTCCAGTCCCATCGGAAGAACGCGCACTCTTCCAGAGGATCATGCCAATATTGAAAAAGTCCGATTCGCTTTTGCAAGCTGCCAGCATTTCGAACAAGGATGGTATACCGCTTACGAACACATGGCCCAACAACCCATCGATATGGTCTTTCATCTCGGTGATTACATCTATGAGTATGAAGCGGGCCGCGGTGGCAAGGTCCGCACCCATCTTGGAAAAGAAACGAAAACATTGGCAGACTATCGTGGCCGATTCGCTCAGTATCGCCAAGATCCATTGCTCCAAGGCATGCATGCACATTGCCCTTGGTTCGTAACTTGGGATGATCACGAATTCGATAACAACTATGCCGGTGCGATCTCCGAAGAAATCCAAGTCGATCCAGCGGAATTCTTGAAACGCCGAGCCGACGCCTACCAGGCCTACTATGAAATGATGCCTCTTCGCGAGTCATCACTTCCTAAGGGCCCGAACATGCAACTTTTCCGCCAAGCCAATTTCGGACAACTGGCAAAGTTCTTGATCTTGGATACTCGGCAGTACCGCACCGACCAACCCAACAACGACAAGAAGTCCCCCATCAATGACGCGGCACTCGACAAATACAACTCGATGCTTGGTACAGTGCAACGCGGATGGCTTGCGAACAACTACGCTTCGAATCCAGCCCGTTGGAATGTCTTAGCCCAGCAGGTCATGATGGGGATGGTCGGATTTTCCCAAGGAGGAATCGCCACTCCTATTCGATGTAATCGGTCGGCCCGGTTACGCGAATGAAAGAATGGAGTTGATGAAGTGGATCAAAGAAGAAAAGATTCCCAATCCGGTGGTGCTTACGGGCGACATCCATTCACACTGGGCTAATGAACTGGCGTATCGATGATCGCGATCCCGATTCACCGATCGTTGCCACTGAATTTGTGGGTTCATCCATCTCGAGTGGTGGCAATGGCCAAGACAAACCGGAAAGGTCTGGATCAGCTGATGGCCGCCAATCCAGGCGTCAAATTCCATAACCAACAACGAGGCTACGTGCTCTGCATAGTTACCAACCAATCGTGGGAAACGGAGTACATCGTTGTGGATCAAGTCAAGCAGAGGCCTGGAGGTACATGCTCGACCCGCGCGAAGTTTGTTGTCGAGGCAGGAGCTCCCAAGCTGCATCAAGCGTAATTCGCTACCTTTCTTGCTGCTGTAAATCGATCTTACGCGTCGCTCCTCTGCGACGCTTATACCTGTCGATGTCGAATCATATTTCATCGAAGTGGATGGAATGATTCGAACCTCTATCGAATGGAGCCACCCATTCGATAAATCGCTACAATGAAGTGAAGTGAACCTACCTCCCTTTGACAGACTCTCCTTAGGGCCCCGGCGATATGAACCGCACCTTCGCAGCTATTCCCGACATTCAAGCGTTAAATTCCATGGAACGGGATCTCCATTTTTATCCCGTGGCGAACACTCAACCCAAGAAACTCTCGGCCGAACAAATCGAAGGTTATAATCGCGATGGGTATGTCGCCCCACTCGATGTTTTTAGCTCGTCCGAGATCAACTCCATCCGAGCCTACTTCGATGACCTATTGCAACGTGTGATCGCGGAAGGTGGCAATAGTTATTCCATCAGTTCTGCTCATCTCAAATATGGTCCTGTCTACGATATACTCTGCGATCGACGCATCGTCGATTATGTCAGCGATCTGCTCGGCGAGGATGTCATTGCTTGGGGTTCGCACTTCTTTGCAAAATGCCATGATGGACACCGGTAGCATGGCATCAGGATGCGAGCTATTGGCCGATGAGCCAATCCAAAGCGGTAACGGTATGGTTGGTTGTCGATGATGCTGACCCAGAGAATGCATGCATGAAATTCATCGCAGGTTCGCATCATCATGGCCACATGACGTTCCGGCCCAGCGACCTCAGCGAACATATCGTGCTCAATCAAACCATCGATAATGCTGAACAATATGGCCATGTGGTTTGGGATCCACTCAAAGCGGACAAGTCTCCATTCACAGCGACCTGTTGCTCCATGGTTCCGAAGCGAATCACTCGCAACGTCGCCGATGCGGATTGACCTCTGCCATTCACCTGCCTCTGTGCGAGCGGGACTCGATTGGAACCTTAAGGGTGTGTGGGTCCGCGGCTCCGATCCCTCTGGTCACTGGTCCAACAACCCGCGACCAACTGCTCGCTAGTTAAAAAGACTCGGCGAACCACGCACTTACAGAAATGGATAGTCGCCTCTTTTTCATTACAAACGTGCGGCTACGATGCCATCGTGCCCTCCTCGACTTCGAGCCAACTTACTTTTCCGATCCTGCCTTTGCAGGCTCGACTGGAGGATTTGCGACAGCTTTGGCTGCGTCGATGTGGAAGAGCGTCTCCCACTTGAAAGAACCCGGCCCACAACAAAGGCATGGTACCACTGGTAGCATGAACATCTTTGCCGACGAGATTCGGTTCACTCGCCAAATCAAAACGCTCTTCCCAACGATAGAAGGGACCGTTGCCAAGCGAGGCTCGCAGGCTCATAGCCGCGACTTTCAAAATAACTTTGCAAGAGCATGGCCGAGCTTGACCGCGCATCGGCCATCGGCTCAATAGTGCACATTGGTTGCCCGATGCCGGAAGCGCATGCCAACTGAAACAGTTCGCTTCCATTCCTAGTGCGTCCCGCGAACCAATCCGGTCTCCATACCACTGATGACGAGATCTCCTTGGTCTCTTGCATGAGCGCTTTGAGCCAACCAGCAACAAGTCCTCTTCTTGATCGGCATCGTATCCAAAGGAGCGATGGCCGTTGGATCAAGGATGGGATTCTCCCAAGAATCAGGAAAACGATCGGCCTGCAAATGCGACCAACGACGACGCTGCATCCTGACACCGGCTTGCCCCAAAGCATACGTCTTCGATTGCGAGGCTTGCGCGATCCCTTCCATCCACTTGCTTTGAAGCCCCTCGTCTTCACAGAGGTAACGCGGGGCATCCAACGCAAGCGATCGTCGTACCGAAATTGCTTGCGATTCTTTGCTCGCCAAGCCTAACGTTCCTGCATATTGAAGTGGGTGACGAACCACGATCGAGGGCCCACCGTCGATGTCTCCCGGCAAAAGCTCGAACGGAAAATACCACAGATAGGAATGCGGAACGACCACGATCTTGTCACGAGGCTTCAGCATCTCTTGAAAACTCTTGGGAAGCAGACGACGACGCAATTCGAGCAAGGCCTTGGCCAATCGCTCTTTCTCTACTTGTTGAAAGTCCGTCACGCGTTTGATCCCAATCCACTCCAATACGGTCGCGATCGACTTTTGTACTTCGATTGTACTACCTACTTTCCATACGGATGCTTTCCCTTCACTCAATGCAATACCATGAAGAGTTCCTGCTGACTCGAAAAAGCCAATGACTACCGTTCCTTCTGGCAAGATTCTGCCCATGCTTGCGGCAGAACTTCGCAAGGCGTATCCACGGGTGGGGAGATTGGTCAACGATGCCAGGTTAAGGTATTTTTTCCAACCGGTTCGACTCGGTGGCCATGGCATCCCACAAGCCGACCTGCGTTTCACTAGACGACCGCACATCCAACTGGATAGGTTCTTGAATGGCCCGCAAGGATAGTTTGGTGAACTTTGTCGATCTCAGACTCGACATGCTCTAGGTGCGTATGCCATCGACTCCACTGCGTGTGCAAGGAAGCGTTCGCGGAGCGTGGGGTTTTTGAAGATAGAGCTGACGAACGGCCAACCATCTTCCTCCTAGCGGATCGTATTTGAGAAAGTCGAACGTTTCTTTGCGTCCACCGCAGACGCTACATCCTGCTGCCCCTGCAGCTAGTTCCGATTGAACCCAAGAATCCATTGCTTGAGCCTTGTCCATGGTCAACCAAGCCATCGTTTCGGTAGGGCGCAAAACCCATTCGCTCTCGAGCGGCGAACGTAGCAAAGAACTCCAATTGCGACGCATGCGCTGCACCGCCATCTTGCCGCTCTTCTGCTGTTGCAACATCCATTGCAATCGAAATTCACGCACTCCCGCAGGATCTTCTTCCTCCCCTTGGGAATACTTGAGCGACAACTCGAGAGCCTCATTACCTTCGCGAGGACTATGGTTTGCAAAAGCTTGCCGTGCTCCGATCCAATAGCCCAGGGCCTCGTATCGCGGAACGATCATATCCCGTGGAGCAATAATGGTCTTCAGCGCTCGTAAATGGGTTGGGACCGAAGTGCGATCTTGGCTTCCCACTTGAAAACTACCCATACCAGCCGCACAACTTGCTAGGATCATTCGGCTTCGATTTTTGGCCCAAACCTGAATCTGCGGTAATGCAGTCAGCGCATGGGTATCGCGCTGAGCTGCACAAATCATTGCGTAGTTTTGAATGGCGATAGCCACGATGTCCGCCTGATCGTAGTACGCCGCTACCAAGGCTGCGTCGAAAAACTTCTTCTTGGCCAATTCGAGTTGATCTTCGTCGATGTTCCATTCTGCAGAAGCCATCAACGCAATCGGCGTTAGCGGATAATCGCCATCCCCCGCAATGGACGTCGCTTCCTCGATGGTCAACCGTGCTTTCTCGATATCGTTTCCAGACAGGCCAGCAAGCCCTTGGCAGATTTTGAGAGATTGCTGGAGTACGGGTGGTAGTGCTCCGATGTGGCTCGCTAGCGCTTGCTCCACTTGCTGCGACAGTTCGATGCCTTCTGCCATGGGGCCCAACAACTGCGAGCGTCTCCATAGGGCAAGTGCCGACACGCGAAGGATCTCTAGCGCATCCACATTGGCCACAGCGCCAACCAATGCTCGTTCGCCCGTGGGTGTGTGGTACGACACACCGTTGGGTGCGACGGTAAAAACCCATCGCGCAGGTGTTCGACTCGGTTGCGTCTTCCGATAACTAACTCCCCAAGTGATCGATTTTCCTGGATCGGCTTTGTCCGTATTCGCAATCGGCTCGAGACTTCGGATCCAAGCCGATGATCGCGATAAGACCTGCAATGCCAACTCGTATTGCTCAAGCGCCATCTGCAGATGCCCTTGGTGATAGTAGGTTTCTCCAAGCATCACCAACGATGGAATCGACTCAAAGCCACGTTGTTCGATCGGCAGATTCAAAGGCCTTAAAGCCGTTCGAAAAACGGCGTCCGCTTCTTCGGTTCTTCCATCCTTCAAGAATTCGTACGCGCGATAATAATCGGCGTTGGGAATAACGACCTGCGGTGGCTGCGCTTTGGTCTCTGCCATCCCCAAACAAACGATGCATAAGAGTCCGAGTATCAAGTTGCGATTCATAGCAATGGAACGATCGATGTCTGTCGACAAAACCTAGAAATTCTTTTGATGTCCGAACACACGCGAAGGATCGGTTTTGGTACCTTGATTCCGCGAGCCATTCGCTGACTTGAACGATTTCGCTCGATTGATTTATCAGCGAAATTTGTCTCTCCGTATTCTAGTTGACAATGCAGCCTGCCGGACACGTGTTTTGAATCGGTTTGCGAAAGGATTTCTTGCCTGCTCATGCCACCCGATGATTCAAATCCCTACGAATATCGAGGCAGTTCCCAAGTAGATTTTGCCCAAAAGGGAGGGCAGGAACCACCGGTTGAAGTCTCTGGGACGTTGGTTGCTGAAGTCGATCCAGACCTCGTTCGCGAAGCTCGAACTCAGATTCTCACACTGGCAAGCTTTAGCCTTTCCGCTCAACGTGGCCGTTGGCTATTTCTGATCTTTCTTGTAGCAATTCGATTTTTGCGACCGAATGGTTCACCCTTTCTTTTCTGGGGGGCGGCCAGCGCTTACGGCGTTGGAACCATCGCCGCCCAAACATTTTTGCGTCGGTTGATGACGCTGGGAATGGAATCACTGAATGGAACATCGCCAGAAAAAATAACCTTACAACTTCGCGAAGATGGCATTCGCATCAAAAGCTCACACGGAATGGGCCATTTCGCCTGGGGGCTCGTTCGAGGTCATAAAGTCGTTGGATCATCCTTCTTTTTATTGATGCCAACCTGGTTCCACCCCATGGGCTTCGTAATGCAATGCGATACAAGTTCTGTTCCGCTCTCCGAAATCGATTCCTTTGCTCAGCGATGTCGATTGCAGCCTGCAAATCAGAAGGTCACCAATCAGCTTTGTCCTTCCGTCGACTTTGGGAACCCAACCTGGTCTGTTCCAGAAGTGATCGCCACGGGTATCGTTCGCAATCGAGACATCGCTTTGTCCTACGCGGATTATTGGACGACTATTCGCAAACAGTTCTTCTTTTCGCTCATAAGCTTGATAGGCATGATCCTTCTTTGCTACTCCGTTGTGGAATGTCTAATGGACTTGCAATGGCTGGCCCTCGTTGCCATTTCACCGATGATGGTTTTGTCTGCCATTCGATTAGCGCGAGGGATTCGCGTCATCTTCATTCCTGGGACAGCAGTGTCGGATGTTGAAATGACCATTCACTCCGAGGGAATCGTCAAGCGTACGAATTCGCTGCAAATCGCCATACCTTGGTCAGCCTTTCAAGAAGCTCACATCAACGAAGTAGAATGGCGAGGCATTCTTCATATGTCACCCAATCACCCAGTCGTATTGCTTCGAAAATACTTTGCGACCGAAGATGCATGGCGAAAAACTTGTGACATTGCCAAACTCCATCTGCAGGAGGGCAAGGGGAATAGGTCTGCTGACCATGGGATGTAATGCTCAATCCACTTGCATGGCATTGGGTTCATTTGCCTGACGACTTGCGATGGCCTGCCAAGCCGCAAAGTCTACAGCATCTGCGATCCAGGACACGTGGCCATCTCCATACACAAGGTAGATTCCACCGCGATGCGAACTGCGAGCTCCCAATCGTCCTTTTTGCTGCGATGCATTCACGCAGTCCCAATGAGTGTCATTGGGACGCAATGCATGGTTATACAGTGTGTTTCCATAATTCCCCATGATCCACTTGGAACCGCGAGTTGCATTCCAGGAAAGTACGGTAGGGTTGGAACACGCTTGCTCGGTAGGATCGATCGACAATGGAGTCTCAGCAAAGTGTCGACTTGGGTTCCATGAGATGGTTGATGTGAACGGTCTTCCAGAGCCTAAACACTTTTCACTGAAGAGCGCCGTCTGTGATAATCCATCGCCTATGTCCCGAATTTTGGTTTGCGATTGAAGATAGAAAACACCATCGGCTTGAACGAGATTGCCTCGATCGACCAAGCCTGTTCCCACATTCCCTGAATAACTAGCAGCACCATACGACTGACCTTCGACTCGAGGCCCATTCGCATCGCTAGGGCAAAGAAGGATTGCAAGATTGACTTCTGCTGCTTTGCGATTGGCTTGGCCACTGTGTGTGATGGATCCTACATTGAAATCGACGGGCGCTTGATCGAAACGGATATCTTTCCAAACCGCAACTTGCTCAAGCTGAGGCAAAAGATAGGCGAACGTAGAAAAGGCGAATGGAAGCGGTGCACCACGTCCAGGCGGAAAACACTTCATGGAGGATTCGTAGTTGTGCGCAGCCAAAGCAATCTGTCGGAGATTACTTTGGCACTGCACCTTTCGAACGGCCTCTCGGGCTTGCTGAACCGCTGGAAGCAAAAGCCCTGCCAGAGCAGCGAGGATGGCGATGACCACCAACAATTCGATCATCGTCAGTCCACGTCGGCGATTGTCTTGAACCTTCATCCCGATCCCCAGGCGAAATCGCGCATGGCGATCGCTTCCTCTCGGGTTCAGGACAATTTCTGACCACATCGGTGAAAAATCCACCTTATAAGACTCGATGGTGAATGAGCTTTTCGCAAGAAACGATGGTGTTCGCCTCCTCCGTTTGCATCCTTCGTGAAAAATTCTATTCTAATGGTTGGGCACATCGTTTGCTGCAATTTTCGGTGATGGTCGGGTCCCTGGATGCTTTGTGGATGGGATGCCTTGGATGGCAAGTTTCGTTCTCTGGAAAGGTTTGTTATGTCTTCATGGTTTCGGATGATCGTTTGCATCTTCGCGTTGACAACCGGCTTCACTGCCTATGGGCAAGACGCGGCGAAGATCAACTCCACCAAAGTCAGCAGCGATCAGTGGAACAGCACTGTTCAGAAAGCAGTAAGCTACCTTCGTTCGCAAGGTCAAGCGGACGATGGATCGTATAGCAAACAAAGCAGCATCGGGGTGACGGCACTTGTCGTGACAGGTTTGCTCAACGTTGGTGTCAGCCCAGATGATCCGGTGGTTTCCAAATCGCTTGATTACCTCCTATCTTTCCGTCAACCGGATGGAGGAATCTATCTCAAAGATTCGAAACATACCAACTACGAAACTAGCTTAGTCCTGATGGCGCTCGCAAAAGCCAACCGTCAAGGGAAGCATGATGCCACGATCGCTGCTGCAACCAAGTATGTAAAACAGATGCAGTGGGATGAAACGGAAGAGAAGAACAAAGAGGACATGAACTACGGCGGAGCCGGGTACGGCAGCAAGTCTCGCCCAGACCTATCGAATACTGGATTCATGATCGATGCCTTGAAGAGTGTCGGTACGAGTGAAAACGATGAAGCCATTCAGAAGGCTCTATTTTTTGTGAGCCGTTGCCAAAACCTCGACACGCCTGCCAACACGACTCCCTTTGCAAAGCTCGTGAATGATGGTGGTTTCTACTACACGCCCGCTGCTGGTGGTGAAAGCTTTGCCGGCAAAGAGGCCAATGGTGGATTGCGTAGCTACGGATCGATGACCTATGCGGGTCTGAAAAGCATGATCTTCGCTGGCGTGAAGAAAGACGATCCTCGCGTTGTCGGCGCCATCAAATTTCTGAAGTCCCACTATTCGGTAACATCGAATCCCGGGATGGGAACATCGGGACTTTTCTATTACTACCACACCATGGCCAAAGCACTCGATGCCTTAGGAAATGACGAGTTCGTCGCCGACGATGGAGCCCACGCATGGCGCTCCGAGATTTTTGCGCAGTTGCAAAAATTCCAATCAGCCAATGGATCGTTCGTGAACCCCGATACCCGATGGCTTGAAGGGGACGCCAACCTCGTCACCGGATATGCTCTGCTAACGCTGGCGTACCTAAAGCCATAGCCATTGGCCCGTCTTACGGTTTTTCCGTTGCTCAAACATTTTTACAAAGGAGTGAGGCACCGCTTCACTCCTTTTTTTCTGCCGGTGGGAAACCGTCCAAATGCGGCATCTTGTCTCAATCGATCGCGGGCATTCAACCCGGATGGTCTGAGTTGCATCGGAAAATCTGGCCGCGAGCACCGCTTTTTCTTATGCTTCCACTCGCTTCATAAGCGGCATTGGTGTGAATCCTGCATTGGACGGTGTGGAGCCGAGAAAAAAGCCGGGTGACGGTGGGATCCGGGAAATCCTCACAGACCCACGTGGACCCCAGAAGTGTCAAGATCGCTTGGGATAAGTTGCCGATATGCCTATACTGCTTCCAGCATTCAAGCACCTTATGGTGAAACTCACCGTTTATCGTTCGTTTTGGGGACTCGCGACGCATGTCGGTTTTCGTATTCGGTCATCGCAATCCAGACACTGACGCCATCTGCGCTGCCATAGCCTATGCAGACTATCTACAACGAACTTCGCGTCCCGATGCGATCGCGGCCTGTTGTGGCGCGCCGAATAAGCGAACAGAGTACGCTCTGAAATGCGCTGGCCTGCACGCTCCAAAGATCATCATGGATGTTCGGCCGGAAGTGGACGATGTTTGCCGCAAAGATCCAATCACCGCCAAAGAGACGGAGGTGTTCTACGAGATCTATCAAAAGATGAAGGAGCATTCGCTCAACTCCATTCCCATCGTTGATGATGAGCGTCGCGTTATTGGGATTTTGACGTTGCTGGACTTGTTGCGAGTCATTTTCGAAGGAGATGAGGATCCTATTCGATCGCGGACCATCGAAAGTTCGATCGAAAAAATTCGACACGTGGTGCAAGGCCAATATCAACACTCGCTTGATTTTGTTGAAACATTGCCAATGCTGGTAATGGTCGGCGGTATGAGTGCCGAGGGATTTACACGTCGGTTGCATCAATATCCTGCCTCGCGTTTGATCGTCGTGACGGGAGACCGCCCAACGATTCAATTACCAGCGTTGGAGCATGGTGCCCGAGTCTTGGTGATCACAGGTGGATACGAGCTTTCTCCTGGACTGTACCAACTTGCCAAGCTCAACAAGGTCACCGTGATCAAGAGCCCATTCGACACGGCGACAACCACCATGCGCATTAAATCCGCTCGTGTGGTGACCTCGGCGATTCAACGAGACTTTCTTTCGTTGCCTGCGAAGATGCCGGTGGCCGATGCAGAAAAAGCCATTGATCGAACCTCCCAAAGCTCTTTCCCTGTGGTTGATGACGAAGGCCGTTTGATCGGTGTACTTTCCAAGTCCGACTTGATCAACCTGCCCAAGCCTCAATTGGTGTTGGTGGATCACAATGAATTAGGGCAAGCAGTGCAGGGGGCCGATGAGGCAGACATCCTCGAAGTACTCGACCACCATCGCATCGGAGGCGGGCTCAAGACATCTCAACCCATCAAGTTCATCAATGACCCGGTGGGCTCGACGTGCACGCTTGTGGCGAGGCAGTTTCGCGCTAGTGGACTGACACCTTCACCAGGGATTGCCCTTTGCATGGCTTCCGGCATCATCTCGGACACGCTCTTTTTGCGATCCCCGACGACGACCGATGTGGATGCTCAATGCTTGGCGTGGCTCCGAGGTTTCGTCGAAGTCGATCTGGATCAATACGCAAAAGAGTTCTTTGCCATTGGTTCGTCGCTTCGCACCGCGAATCCGTCGCAGGTGGTCCGCGAAGATTGCAAAGAGTTCGAAGAGAACCAACGCCGATTTTCGATCTCGCAGATCGAAGAAAATGGATTCGATCTCTTCTGGGATCGCAAAGCGGAACTACTTTCGGCATTGCAACAATTGGCGAAAGAAAAGTCGCTCAAGTTTTCCGCGCTCATGGTGACCGACATCGTATCGAACGGCAGTCTGCTCTTGATGTCTAGCGAGCCCGACAATTGGGAAGAGATCAATTACCCTCAAGTTGACAAAAATCTATACCAGCTCGATGGCGTCGTCAGTCGCAAGAAACAACTGCTACCACTCATCGCCCGCATCCTCGAAACTGCCGAAGCCTAAGACTGCTTACCGTTTGGTCATCATTCCTGTTGCACCACAACTCACCGCTTTAGTTAACTCACAGTATCAACAATCACATCACCCTGGTATTCTCCCCTCGCCCCGCCACGAATGGTCCATGGCGCTCTTAGTTGCAAGCGGAGAGAGGAGCGATGGTGAGGGGGCAAATACACATGCCTCATTCTCCTAGTGTTTCTGATGTTGACGCCTAATCTTCTCTCTCGTCGCAACTCACCTCTTTAGATTACTCACAGCATCAACAACCACCTCACCCCGGTATTCTCCCCTCGCCCCGCCACGGATGATCCATGGCGTTACAAGACAGGGGAGAGGGGCGGGGGTGAGGGGGCAAATACACAAGGTCTCATTCTCTTAATGAGTCTGATGTTGACGCCTAATCTTCTCTCTCGTCACAACTCACCTCTTTAGATTACTTACCGCATCAGCAACCACATCACCCCGGTATTCCCCTGCCACGGGTGGTCCATGGCGTTACAAGATGCAAGCGGGGAGAGGGGGCGGGGGTGAGGGGGCAACACACACGCCTCACCTTGTGAGTCTGATGTTGACGCCTAATCTTCTCTCTCGTTTCAACTCACCTCTTTAGTCAACTTACAGCACCAGTAACCACATCACCCCGGTATTCTCCCCTCGCCCCGCCACGGATGGTCCATGGCGTTACAAGATGCAAGCGGGGAGAGGGGCGGGGGTGAGGGGGCAAAAACGCATGCCTCACTCTCCTTGTGATTCTCCTATCACTTTCAATACAGCAGAATCGTCATCTTCGATCTCTGTGTTCGTGAACCGAAGTACTCGAATACCTTGAGACTTCAACCATGCGTCACGACGCGCATCTCTTGCCTTACCTTCCTCGGTACGATGATCGCATCCGTCACATTCAATTGCCAGTTGATGAGCTGCACAGTAGAAATCAAGATTGTACGGGCCGATTGGGTGTTGACGCCTAAATTTCTCGCCACAACATCGTCGTCCACGAAGGTGAAACCACAATATCGATTCCGATTCGGAAGCTCGTTGCCTCAACTGTTTGGCAAACTCATCGCTTTCGACGCGGCGTTGCTCCATCATCTGAATCCACACATGCTCATTTCGAAAACCCTCACCCCCAGCCCCTCTCCCTTTTTAACAACCTATTCGGTTACAGGAGAGTCATTACAAAGGGAGAGGGGAGAAATCCCGTATCAAATTGGGTGCTGCAGTTTTTCCATTTTAAGTGGGTCACGTCTAACGTTGAAATCACCCAACAACTCCGGAGCTTTTTTTACCTTCGTCTACGTCACAACTCACCCTCTCTAGTTAACTCACAGCATCAGCAACCACATCACCCCGGTATTCTCCCCCCGCCCGGCCACGGATGGTCCATGGCGCTCTTAGTTGCATTTCATGGTTCGTTGGTCATGTCTATATCCGTCGGCAAGATGCGCCGACGTTCTCCAAGTAGTCTACCCGATCGAATCAACCGGCGGAATTTCGTGACCATGGACAGTCACATGGCGCATCAAGCACGAGTCCATCGCCGAAACGCGAAGGGAACCCATGTGGGCAAAAAACATGTCAAGGCTCAAATGTTGCCAGCAAGTATGAAAGCAATTGTCAGTAGAGAAATGGGTATCAGGATGAGTGCAAGGACGGTTCCTACTAGCAACCCCTTTCGCCCAAATGCGGTCATTGCGATACCTCCCACTGTCAGCGATGCTGCAAGCCACTGGAGCATGACCGCTGGAACTGATATGCGAACGGGACCGCCCATTGTTTCCATGGCGTGTGCACTCATCACACTCGCCCGCCGAAAACAAACGATTACGACAGCAAATATAGCCATCGCGTACAGCAGGCGCTGAATCGAGAATCGCATCGGTAAACGCTGCGTTGGATGTTCAACTCGCTGATGCGGATCGGCCAATGATTTCATTCCGACGAACGACCAAAATCACCCGGTTGCCGCCAAGTGACATTGATTTCAGGTAACGCCCGATCGGCAACTCGGGTGCATTTTCTGGTTCGTCCCAATTGTAATGTGACGGATTGGCCTCAATTGTTGACCGTTGCGAACATTTGTATCAAAGGTGAGAACATTCCCCAAACGTAAAGCGAGAAAGCAAGTATTGAACATAAGATGTGAATCGCATTCCATCGGTTAGCGACAAGATGGCAACTGGGCAGGAGGCTTATCGCCACCGAGAAGACAACCATCAGCAACAGGCCGACGGGAAACAGGCTTGAACAGGAAATCGATGTCAACAGAGAAAGTTCAAGTCCAAATTCTTCGAACATCTTTGCCAAGTTGCGTTGCGTGGAAATCACGGCAATTGCGACAAGAATTCCGATTACGATGGAAATCAAAGCAAGCCATCCTGATCGATGTCTCGGGGTCGAGAGGTTCGTAAGAAGAACGGGCTCGTGAGTTGCGTACGGATTGGGTGCGGGCATGAGATAGTGATGGGACGAACGACAGACGTCACCGAGCACGCGCGGTAACGTCGAACATCAAGTAAATGTCCGTTCGCGTGCTTCGGTGGACGTCATTGTTCGCACCGGCCAGTTGCTTCTCTTGCTGAGCGCGATCCAAAGAACCGGTGATACTAAGGCCAATGCCAATAGTGACACAATCGCTGCGTCCATTCTGCGAGTTTGCCATGCCGCGAGCAATCCAGACAAGCAGACGAAGGTCATCAGACCGCCCCAAGCAATGTCCATCATTCGGCACGATGCACTATAAGGCCTACTTGCTATGTAGATTGTTCCGACGGCAAATAGGAACATCGAGAGCGAAACGATCAAAGCGTGAGGCGCGTTCGTCAACAGAAAAGTAGGCGCCAAGAACAGGTACATCAACCCAACGATCACAAGGAAAGGCCAAGCGGGATTTGGGTAAATCGCGGGCGCAACATCTTCGGTCTCTGTCGTTACCAGGTTTTTCATGCGCATACCGTAGTCAAATTTCAGACGATGCTCAATCTTGGTGATGCCAGAGGTGCGAACTTTGAATTATCCCGGTATGGGAGATTGGATAATGGGATTTGGGGTTATTATCCCCGAAAGGGATCGACTGTTATCCCTGAAACTCGCAGCCATTCTCCCCGATTCAGTCCAGGTTTAGGCCATCAGGGATAACTGTTATCCCGGTTTGAAGCGAACTTTCCGCTCACCCCTCTTTCTTGGTAGCAAAAATCCCTTTTGCAGTCAAATAGATTCCTCTCCAAAGCGCGCAGTTGGCAACGCATGCGACACGTGATCGAAATGCACGCAGCCGAATGTTTGCATCATTCAGTTCCTCGCTAGTACTCCGACGAGTCGGATCGTTCGATAGGTGCTAGCTCGCGTGTTTGCCGTGCCATCCTTTGCGTCCACGAATACAAATCTAGAGATCCCTAACCCTTGTCCCCTCTACTTATTTGAAACGTCTTCGGTTATCCGAGAATCTATGGAATGGAGGCTGAGAAATTCGGGAATGAAAGGGCAGTCAGAAAGCAAATGCTTGCAAAGCGGAAGAAAGATGCGGAAGAACCTTCCAAGGGACTGGAAGTCAACAGAACCTTCCAAGAGACTGGATGTCAACAAAACCTTCCAAGGGACTGGAAGTCAACTTTGATGTCAACTCTGAAGACAACTTTAGTTGGAGGCAAGCTGGCGCTGCCAGGCTTCGATCATCTGAAGAGCTTCAATGGGTGTAAGACGCGATACGTCGACGTTCCGTATCTTATCGATCAGCGGATTCTCGTTCCATTCAAATAACGTTAATTGAATGGGAGCATCTTTCTTACGCGGTGGTGGCGAGATTTTGTTCTCGCCGTATTTGTTGAGATGATTGACCTCAAGCTGCGCCAAGATATCCTTCGCTCGCTCGTTCACATCGCGGGGAATACCGGCCAACCTCGCCACGTGGATGCCGTAACTTCGATCGGCTCCTCCCTGAATAATGCGATGCAGGAAAATCACATTCTCGTCCCACTCTTTGACGCTAACATTGAGATTGCGCAATTGGGGAAGCGATTTTTCTAGTTCGATCAACTCGTGATAGTGGGTTGCAAACAAAGTTCGCGCGCCCACTCGATCATGAATATGCTCGACAATTGCCCATGCTAACGACAATCCGTCATAGGTGCTGGTCCCGCGCCCGATTTCATCCAAGATCACAAGCGATCGCTCGGTGGCCGTGTTCAGAATACGCGCGGTTTCCACCATCTCGACCATGAAGGTACTTTGACCGCGAGCCAATTCATCACTTGCTCCAACGCGAGCGAAGATCTTGTCCACTAACCCGATGGTCGCCTTGCGTGCAGGTACATACGATCCCATTTGAGCCATCAGTGTCAAAAGTGCCACTTGGCGAATGTATGTACTTTTTCCAGCCATGTTCGGGCCAGTAATCAAATGAATCGTTCCATGTTCGCCACCGACCGTGGTATCGTTCGGAACAAACTCACCCTGCTGCATCCGCGCATCCAACACAGGATGACGACCTTCCAAAATATCGAGAACCGGTTCATCAATAATGGTTGGTTTCACATACCCTTTGCGCACCGCTAACTCACCCAGTCCCGCCAAGACATCCAATTCAGCCAACGATGCTGCCGTTCGCTGCAGGATGGCCATGAACTGAAACACTTCTTCGCGTAGGCGCAGAAAAAGCTCATACTCCCATAGCTTTGAAGATTCGTCGGCCGAAAGAACTTTTTCCGCATACTCTTTGAGTTCGGGGGTGATATAGCGTTCGGCGTTCTTCAGCGTTTGCTTGCGAATATAGTGAGTAGGGACTTTGTCTTTATGGGTATTGGTGACTTCGATGTAATATCCAAACACCGATGTAAAACCAACTTTCAAACTCGTGATTCCCGTTTCTTCAATCTGTTGAGCTTGATAACGAGCGATCCACTCTTTTCCTCCTGCAGCCAAATTGCGAAGCTCATCAAGTTTCGCGTCAAAGCCTGCGCGAATAAAGCCACCCTCTTTGGCAAGCAACGGGCAATCCTCTTCGAGCGCCTGCTCCAATTGCTTCTGAAGCTCTGGGCAAAGGTCGATCTTCGCATTCAAATCGACGAGACGTGAACACTCCTTGGTAGCTAGTTGGGCCTTGATCTTCGGAAGCTGAGATAGAGTGCGGCCAACTTGTTTGAGATCGCGAGGGCTCGTTCGTCCTGTGGCAACCCGAGCCAGCAATCGCTCCAAGTCATAAACTTCATCCAACGCTAGTTGAATGGTTTGACGAAAGCGACTATCCGTAACGAATGTCTCTACTGCCCCCAATCTCGACTGAATCGCATCGTACTGAACCAACGGAGATGCCATCCAGTCTGCTAGCTTGCGCGATCCCATGGCTGTAACGGTTTGATCGAGCACCTCGAGCAAACTACCTTCACGTTCGCCGCTTCGTATCGTATGCGTTAGCTCCAGTGAACGCCGCGTTGCCGCATCGATCTCGAGACATGTGCCAGCGCGAATCGGTACAAGCTGCCGAATATGACTGAGCGATACGCGTTGTGTTTCTTGAAGGTAGGCCAATGCCGCGCCGGCAGCGCAGATCGCGGGTGAATCTTCATCATTCCACCCCATCCCAGACAAATCCATTACCTGGAAATGCTCTTTCAATACTCGCGAAGCTTCTTCCAATCCAAATTGCCAAGCGGGTCGCCTCGAAAGAGACCAGCGATCTGCTTCATCACGCGTAAAGACGTGATCATCATCGCGGAGCAAAATTTCCGATGGCTCAAGTCTCGCTAGTTCATCGATCAAGCGAGCCCTTGGATAGACCCCAGCCTCAAAGCGTCCCGTGGAAAGTTCGACACAGGCAATTCCCATCAACGTTTTCGAACCGACATGCTTCTCCTGTCGACTCGTTGTCGCCCCTGGAATCGTAAAGATAGAGGCCAAAAGATTATTGGCTCGCGGATCGAGCAGCGAGTCATCGGTAAGCGTTCCGGCAGTGACGATGCGCTGAATCTCGCGGCGAACAATCCCCTTTGCCTCTTTAGGATCTTCCACCTGTTCACATACCGCTACCCGAAACCCTTGCCGAATCAGCTTGGCTAGGTATCCATCCAATTGATGGTAGGGGAACCCCGCCATCGGGATTGGGTTCTCACCTTTGTCTCGACTGGTGAGCGTCAGCCCAAGAGCCTTCGCGATGATTTTGGCGTCTTCATAGAAGAGCTCATAGAAGTCTCCCATTCGGAACAGGAGCAGCGCATCGCCACATGCCGCTTTGGCTTCTTCGTATTGTCGCATCATTGGGGAAACGTTCATGATGCGTCGATGCTACCAGGAGATCCCGAGGTCGAAAAGTGGCGTCACTTTCCATTTTGCGCAGTTCGCGCCTGTCGCTTGTTCAAGTTCTCACGACCGACAAAGTTGGCCTTAGGATATTGCCGAGCTAAATCCTGACTCACTTCCAACACTCTCTGTTCGCCCGACGCCCTGGATCGGGATGCGTTTTGACAAAGCCAGGAACGAAATCCATCCAGGGAGCCGTTTGACTTTGTTTTGCATCCCACTGATTCAGCATTCGCGATAGTTCTTTGGGTTCATACCCAGCAGCCATCATCCACTCGACGGCATCACGATCTGCCTCAGACTCATTCTCAGGTCGAAACGGCCTTGCAAAGAGAGCCATCATGGAAAACCCATCCAAGCCTGTCAGCGGTTGATTCATCATCTTGGCTTGTTTAAGGGGCAATAAAAGATGCTCGCGGTCGAGGTGCGATAGTTCGTGTGCGATGACGCCGACCAAAGCAGCCTCGGACCCTACGGTCTCCATAAGCCCCTTGGTGAACAAGAGATGTCCGCCCGCAAACGAATAGGCATCTGCCCCATCCATCTCCACAATGCGTACATCCCATTGCCCATACCGGTCTTCATGCTTCATCTTGGGAGTTAGGACTTTAAGCAACTGCTTCAAATAGCGAACCTCTTTGCCATCGGCGACTACTTTCCACTTCTGCTTGGTCGCATATTCTAAAAAAGCATCCATGGCCTTCTGGCCGGCTTGCTGCTCTTCCTGCACGCTCACTTTTATCGAAGCCAGCTTTGCCTTTTGCTCGGGTGACATTTCACCTAGCATCCCCGGTGCAAACTGATTGGCTTGCGATGAGAACTGCTCGAACATCTTTTGAAACGATTCGGCAGGATTCTGCGCGAAGCAGGGATACGCTAGGCCCATGAGGGCTATGGCAACGAAGCCGCGTACAAACTCAATCGCTGAAATGCATGGACCGTTCACTCTCGATCTCCTTTCTCGCTCTGACTGCCGTCTGTTATGGCACATTCCTGCAAGACTCTCAAACTTTATGCTTTCGCTCGAGCCGAATCGTTGTATTTCTCATTTTCAGAGAGTTTCCATTGAGGGCGCGGTAATTCCATAAACACTGATCTCTCTGGTCATAAAAAAACCCCTCGTGGATCGCACGAGGGGTTTTGGTTATCAAACGATTCACCCTACCGACTATTCAGCCGAAGGAGGCGTTGCGATCAATGGACCATCGGAACCAAGACCACCCTTGAGTTCTTGCTGGACCTTTTGCTGAGCATTTTCCTTAGCAGCTTCGGCTTGCTCTTGCTCTTCAGCCCATTCAACGCGTTTTCGCGACAAGCCAATCTTGCGCTCGTCGGTATCTACGCGAAGAACCTTGACTTCAATCTCATCACCGACCTTGACGATTTCCTCAGGGTTTTCAACCTTGTGGTCCGCCAATTCGGAGATGTGCAACAAACCTTCGAGACCATCTTCCAATCCAACGAAGACACCGAAGTTGGTGATCTTCGTAACCTTGCCCGTAACCTTTTGGCCAGGCTGGTACTTTTCAGGAATGGAGGTATTCCATGGATCATCGTCGAGTTGTTTGAGACCCAGAGCGATACGGCGACGATTTTGATCGACGCTCAATACGCGGCATCGGACTTCTTGGCCCTTTTCCAAGACTTCGCTTGGATGGCTGACCTTGCGGGTCCAAGACATATCGGAAACGTGGAGCAAACCATCGATCCCTTCTTCCAGTTCGATGAACGCACCATAGTTGGTGAGGTTGCGAACCTTGCCGGAAATAACGCTTCCTTCGGGATACTTTTCAACAACCACATCCCAAGGATTGGATTGGGTTTGTTTGATACCAAGGGAAAGCTGTTGACCTTGGGAATCGACACCCAAAATCTTGACGTCGATCTTGTCGCCGATGTTGACCATCTCGTTTGGATGGTTGATACGTCGAGTCCAAGACATTTCGCTGATGTGAACCAAGCCTTCGATACCTGGCTCCAATTTGACGAACGCACCGTAGGTCATCACGTTGACAACTTCGCCGCGAACGACCGAACCCACTGGGTACTTCTCTTCGATGTTTTCCCAAGGATTCTTTTGCTTTTGTTTGAGACCCAAAGCGATCTTCTGCTTTTCGCGATCGATTTGAAGAATCTTGACTTCGATCTCTTGATCGATAGCAACCATCTCGGTCGGGTGGCCGATGCGTTCCCAACTCATGTCGGTGATGTGCAACAAACCATCGATACCGCCGAGGTCCACGAACGCACCGAAGTCGGCGATGTTCTTGACCACACCCTTGCGGATCTGTCCAACTTCCAATTCGCCCATGAGTCGTTCGCGATCGGTTTCGCGTTGCTTCTCGATGAGTGAACGTCGGCTGACGACGATATTGCGGCGGGATTCATCGATCTTGAGAACTTCGCACTCAACAACCTTGCCGATGTAATCGCCAATATCGTTGGGACGACGAATGTCGACTTGGCTTGCAGGCAAGAAGACGTTGACGCCGATATCGACCAACAAACCACCCTTGATCTTGCGTGTAACGGTACCCTTGACGACTTGGCCCTCCTGGACCGACTTCATCATGTCTTCCCATTGCAGGATCTTCTCGGCCTTGCGCTTGCTCAGGCTGATCATGCCATGGATGTCGTCGGCTGGACCGGTGTGGTCTTCGACTTCTTCAATCAGAACTTTAACGGTCTGGCCAACTGCAGGTGGCTCTTCTTCCTCACCCCATTCGCTCTTGTGGACAGCACCTTCGCTCTTGAAACCAACGTCGACAACGACATACTCGTCGTTGACTTCAACGATGCGTCCTTCAACGATTTGATTCACGTCGAACTGACGGTCAGCGTCCTCGAGCGAACTGAGAAGGAGCTCTTCGGTGTCCTCCATCGGCAGCCAATTGTTGAGCTGTGCTGCTATCGAATCATCTTCGAGAGAACGGATAAGATTGCGGTTGACCATAAAATAGGGATCCAATTCACATCGGATCTTGGCGGAACTTGCTATTGGCGATTTACGAGCAGTCTACGAATCGCTACAGTTTCGAGCCAAGTACCGAGTCAGTTAGGGGTTTCTAGCCTGGGGTCTCCGCGACATCGCGAAGAATTCTACACCCTCCGGCCAAGGGAACTCCGAAGTGTATCAGCCGCCTTTATTTACATCAACGCCATCCCCTTGGTCCTCGCGAAATTTTGTTCGATTCTTGGGAGCTATCCAATGAATGCAAATTCCACTTCGCCACTTCGCTACGCAGTCGGGGGAGACCACGCAGGATTTGGAATGAAACAGGAGGTCGTTCAGTTTCTGCAGAGGGCCAATATCGAAGTCGTGGATTGCGGCACGAACAGCGGCGAAGCTTGCGATTTCCCCGATTTTGCCGAGGCTGTTTCGTTGGCGATCCTTTCGGGGAAAGTCGACCGTGGGATTTTGGTCTGCGGTAGCGGCGTTGGAGTGAGCGTTGCAGCCAACAAGATCCCCGGCATACGCGCTTCGCTCTGCCACGACTCCTACTCGGCCAGACAAGGTGTCGAGCATGACGACATGAATGTGCTCTGCATTGGAGCTCGGGTGATCGGCCCTGAACTTGGCTTTGAATGCATTCGCTCTTTCCTCGGAGCTCGCTACACCCCTCAGCCTCGCCATGCCCTTCGCCTCCAAAAGATCCTCGACATCGAAAAGAGGGCTCTGGCCGGCGAATACAGCCACCCTAACAAGGTGAATGCTGCAAAGAATTCGTAGATTTCGCGAAGCCCTGCGACGATTCACGTTTTCTCAGAACGCCAAATTCGCTAATCTCCACGGCATGATCGGACTCATGCTGAATGGACTCTACCTGCTTACCCTCTTTGCCGCCACACCGTGGATGGCTTATCGCGCTGTCCGAACGGGGCGATATCGCGAAGGTTGGGGATCGAAGCTCTTCGGTTTTGTCCCCATGCTTCGAAAGAAGAACGCTATCTGGTTTCATGCGGTTAGTGTGGGTGAAGTGCAGGTTCTCCGTCCGATGCTTGCGGATATGCGACGCCGCTATCCAGATTGCACCTTCTGCATTTCCTGCACAACGAAAACGGGTATTGAACTCGCTCGCAAGCTCTTCCCTAACGACGTCCATTTCTACTTCCCGATGGATTTCACATGGGCAGTGCGAAGGGCCCTTCAGCGTATTCAGCCGAAACTGATTGTGCTCGTCGAGCTCGAGTTGTGGCCGAATTTCGTCAAGCAAGCTAAACGACGGGGCATTCCGATTGCAGTCATCAATGGTCGACTGAGCGAACGCAGCTTTCGTGGCTATGGCCACATTGGCTGGCTCATGAAGACAACATTGCAACAGGTCGATTGGATTGGCGTGCAGGATGCAACCTACGCATCTCGCTTCCTCGCTCTGGGTGCTCGCCGCGATCGCGTATCCATTACGGGCTCCTTAAAATTTGACGGCGCGGAATCCAATCGCCATCACGAAGAGGTTCAGTCTCGTCGATTCCTGCTTGGCCTCGACGATCACCATTCGGTATTCGTTGTGGGAAGTACCCAAGCCCCCGAAGAACAAATTGCGCTTTCAGCCTTTCAGAAACTAAGCGATCGATTTCCTCACTTGCGGATGATCGTCGTACCACGTCACCCTGAACGCTTCGATGACGTTCATCAACTCCTTGCCGCTAGCGATCTCAAGGTCCTTCGCCGAAGCCAGATCGGTATTCAAGCCGATGCAGAAGATTGGCAAATCCTACTGGGAGATACCGTTGGAGAATTGCGTTGGCTATGGGGACTTGCCGATTACGGTTTCGTCGGCGGCAGCTTCGGAAATCGTGGTGGGCAAAATATGATTGAACCAGCCGCCTATGGTGCTGCCGTATCCTTTGGTCCCAACACCAAGAACTTCCGCGACATCGTCCGCTTGCTACTCGATGCGAACGCAGCCACTGTACTGGACGAGCCGGAACAACTAGCAACGTGGCTCGAAAGCATGCTGAGCAACCCCAAGCTTGCGACGACACTCGGAGAACGAGCCTTCCATGTTGCCATGGCTCATCGTGGAGCCACGGCACGAACGATCGAACACTTGGCTCCGTTCCTTCCAGCTTCGATCGCGATACGCTCCAAAGCTGCTTGAAGAGTCTCCTCTAAGCGCCATCGCAAACGCATCGAAACGCTTGCTCGCGGAAAAAAACGCTAATCTCGATCAGCAGTATTTTTCTTCCCACTCACCAAGCGAACGAATCAAGTCCTCATCCGAGGGCAAGCCTCCGACTCGTTGCTTGGAACGAAAATCGATTTCGAGATTGGACAGTTCGGTTTCAATCGACCGCAGTACGCCATCTCCAAGCCGATCGATAAAGAGGACACCATCCAAGTGATCGGTCTCGTGCTGAATGATCTTCGCAAGAAACCCTTCGACGGTTTGATTGATCTCTTTGCCATCCAGCGAGTAGGCATTGACGTGAATCGACTTGTTTCGTTTGACCTGGCGATTCACACCCGGGATCGAAAGACATCCTTCTTCGGACTCATCGATTCCTTTGCCGCGCGAAATCACGGGATTGATGAATACCAGTTCTTCGCCTTCGTCTGGATTCCCCATCTCATTGGCAACAAACAATCGAAACGGGAGATTCACTTGATTGGCCGCTAAACCAACGCCGCGATGTTCGTACATGAGCCGGAACATTTCGCGAACGATATCGTTCAACGCTTTGTCGACCCGCCGAATCGGCTTGGACTTGTACCGGAGAGTAGGATGAGGAAAAAGAATGACTTCCAACGCAACGACCTTCCCAACAATGGATTCCGAAATGCAGACCCTTTATTGTCGTAAGGTTCGGCCCCAATGCCTAGGTCTTTTTAGGATCTTGGGATCGTGAATTGTAGTTTGGCCGCCAATTGAAGATTGCCATCCGACTTCGATCTTTGCATGGCAACCCAAGGGTTCCCGGAGTGTTTCCCCATGGGATTCCCCGAGAATTTCTTGGCAGAATGATCAAGCCTGCTCATGTTGCGTCACCCCTACCGAGCGGCGACGATTCGAGCGATCCACTCACAATGCACTAGGGGATTTTGCTGAAGCCCCCTACAATATTTGCAGAAGGAGAGGGTTTGTCAGTGGTATCTAGCGTCAACAAGCAATCGAGCAACGGTCGTCAGCGACTTTCGAGCTTGCGGAGTGCAACACCTTCACTGTCGTTTGCCAGCTTGGAAGCTCCTTCTTGGCTCGTCAGCCTGTGCATTCACGTTTCCATCTTTCTTGTGCTGGCCCTCGCGATGCGGCCCTATCTCCGAGGTACCGGAGGAGTCGCACAGACAATCGGAATTGCCTTTGTGGCGGAGGTCGCAGAAGGCAATGAAAACGGAGCCGCCCAAGGTGGTGCCTCCGATGCATCCTCGGGGGGTGACAGCCAACTTCAAAAGACGATTCTGTCTGCACAAGCGGCGGTGGGGCAGGGGCCACCTTTGGATGTCTCAACTCTTCTGACCGATGTTCAAGGATCGGGATCGCAAAATGCGCCTTCGGCTGAGGCACTGGGCGGATCGGGAAGTGCTCTGGGTGCAGGCTCGGGAAGCGGTTCCAAGGGTGGCAAGAAGAAGGGCCAATTGACCGAAGTCAATTTCTATGATCTGCAAGGGAGTGGCAATTCCTTTGTCTTCGTTATTGATCGCTCGGATTCGATGAACGAATTCAGCAGTGCCCCGTTGCGAGCTGCAAAGCGGGAAGTGATGAAGAGTCTTGAAGGAATGAAGCCTACCAATTTTTTCCAAATCATCTTCTACAATGACCAACCATTCCCTTTTCAGTCGAAGATTTCGGGTGCGCGATCGATGATCCGAAGCCAAGACTTGGAAAAGAGATTGGCCATCGATTTCGTCAAGAATGTCAATGCTTTTGGTGGCACGGAACACCTCCCAGCGCTCAAGATGGGCATCGCCATGCAACCAGACGTGCTCTTCTTCTTGACCGATGCCGAACAACCTAGCCTCTCCCGATCAGATCTCGATGTTCTGATTTCCAAATGCGAAGGTATCACCACCATCTATTCGATTGAGTTTGGGCATGGTCCCAATCCGGCTCAGGGTCGATGGATTGAAGCACTGGCGTTACTATCGGGAGGTCAATATCGCTACATCGATGTCACTCAACTAGAACGCTGATTTCGTTATCACTTATGTACGAAGCTAAGAATACACAACGCGCATTGGTTCGAATTGGATACGACGGACGCGTCTACAAAATCTTCCGTGGTCCCAACGCCAAAGAACGGTTTGAAAACGAAGTTCGAATTCTCCGTCACCTAGAAGCTCGCAAATGCAATTTTGTGCCCAGAGTTCTCGAAACGAAAGAAGATGAACTTCAACTGGTGACGACCAATTGCGGCGCGCGGGTCGATCAAATGAGCCCTTCGCGGATCGAGTCCCTGTTTGCGGAACTCGAGACCTTTGGAGTTCGGCACGATGATCCGTTTCTGCGGAACATTACCTATCGAGCTAGCGATGGGCGTTTTTGCATCATCGATTTCGAATTCGCAACCTTGCTCGATGAATCGATTCTTCATGGTGACGCGGATCAAAAACAGCAAACCAACACGCTTCCCTTGCCGCATGCTCTCAAATGGTCGGGCATGACGCATCCGGGTCGCTTTCGCCCAAACAAAGAAGATTCGGGTTTGGCCATTTTGCTCGATCGACGTGGTGTTCGTTATCTAGGCAAGACCGGCGAAGCGTCGCTCGATACATCCGATTTCATTTTTGCCGTAAGCGATGGGATGGGAGGCGAACGGTCGGGTGAGTTCGCTAGCAAGATCGCCATCGAGAAGATCACGCTACTTTTGCCGAAGCAGTTTCACTTGCCTCTCGATCTCTTTCACAACAATAGCGCCGACATCATGAACGAATTGTTTCACAGCATTCATCATGAGATGACGGAACTGAGTCGCTACGATGCCAACTGTCGCAACATGGGAGCCACGTTGAGCCTTGGGTGGTTCAAAGGTGGTCGCATGTATTTCGCACACATTGGCGATAGTCGCATCTACTTGCTCCGAAAAGCAGGTGGCATTCAACAACTCACCGAAGATCATACGCACGTCGGTTGGCTTCGCCGCAACGGTAAAATCAATGAACGCGAAGCTCGTATGCACCCTCGCAAGAACGTGCTCGCTCAGGCCCTCGGGGCGGGACACCGCTACTTGATACCGAATCTCGGAATGGTCGAATATGAGCCAGGGGATCGCTTTGTCTTCTGCACCGATGGCGTGATCGATGGTCTTTGGGATCGAGGCATCGACGAACAAGTCCGATTCCCCAATTCGGATATGGTCAGCCAATCACCTGCCAATCGCTTGGTGCTGACCGCCGTTTCGGAATCGGGTCGTGATAATGCGACGGCTGTTGTGGTCGAAGCCCAATAAAGGTTTTTGAGGTCGACTTTGCAAAGCGCTAGCTCCGATTCCGTTTGATACTATCGATTGCAACCGCAGCGATGACGATGGCTCCAATCATGATATCCTGCGTGGGATTCTTGATCCCCAACTGATCGCAACCGCTTGCAATCACGCCCATGATGAGTGCTCCGGTTAGCGTTCCCACGACGGTTCCGCGCCCACCGCTCAAACTGGCTCCACCAATAACCACGGCCGCAATGAACTTGAGTTCCTTCCCAATTCCATCGGTAGGGTTGGCCATCTTTACAAACGAGAAGGAGTAGATGCCTGCGACACCGATCAACAAGCCTGCAAGGCTGTAAACGATCGTCTTGGTGCGAGGCACATGAACACCACAAAGTCTCGCAGTCGACTCATTGGAACCGATTGCAAAGATATGCCTGCCGAGTGTGGCATAGCGAAGTACCAATGCAACCAAAATCGCAATCCCCAATGCCAACCAGACACCCATCGCAATACTGGGGAGTCCCATCCACCAGTCGGGAGGCATAGTAGAACTGAGATGCGTCAACCAATTCGGTAGCTTCTCGCGATTGACGAATACCGTTGAACTATTGGCCAACTGTTTCGCCAAGCCGAGATAGATCGTCATGGTTCCAAGCGTGACGATGAAGGGTGGTATCTTCAAAAGGCTGATCAACAATCCATTGGCGAGACCACAACATGATCCGGTGAGCAAGGCCAACGCGACCGCAATTCCAATGCCCCAGTCTTGATTGATGGATACCGCCAAGACCGTGGCGCACAATATAGAGGCTGTTCCTGCCGATAGATCGATCCCTCCGGTGATGATGATCAAGGTCATTCCCAAAGCGGCAATCGCAACAGGAGCCGTGAGCACCAACACGACGCGCAAGTTGCGAATCTCAAGAAAGTGCCCTTGCCCCCAAACTTGATCGGCGATTCCGAACCCCAACACCACAACCACTAGGGCCAGAAGCGGACGCAACAAGCTCCACACGGTTTGCAAACTCCAAGGGGCTGCCTTGGAGGATTGCGATTGCTCGTTCTGATCAGATGTCACCATGCGGATCGACACTTTCTTGACTTATGACTTGATACTGGTCGTTTGACTACGCAACCATGCTGACCGCTCGCGATAACACATCGTGCTCGGACCATCGATCAATGTCGCGAACTTCGAGCAGCCTGCCGCGGGCCATCACTCCTAAACGATCGCAAACGGCCATCAGTTCGGGCAAATAAGAACTGACAAACACAATCGACTTCCCTTGGGAAGCTAAATGTCCGATCCATTGATAGATTTCGGCTTTCGTTCCCACATCGATACCGCGAGTCGGCTCATCCAACAACAAGATCTCGGCGTCTTGATGCAACACGCGGGCGATAGCCACTTTTTGCTGATTACCTCCCGACAGTTGCGACACTTCTTGATCACCACTTTGTGCTTTGATCTTCAATCGTTGCATCCAATCACGCACGCTTTGATGCCGAGCTCGTTGTCGCAACCAGCCCCAAGTCGAATAGGGCTGAAGGCGGCTCAAGGTCATGTTGTCGGCAATCGATTGCGATTGCGCAAGCCCCTCGCGCTTCCGATCTTCCGAGACAAGCCCCATTCCTACCGACACACCATGGCAGTGGTGTACCTTCCTCCAACTTCCTTGGCTCTGCATGAGCTGAATGGATCCGCTTCGAATCGCGTCCAATCCAAACAAGGATCGAAGGAGTTCTGTTCTCCCTGCACCGATGAGGCCAAATAGCCCTAAGATCTCGCCACGTCGCAGTTCCAGCGATACATCCAGCGGCAAAGGGTTGCCCGTCACATTTTCTAGTTTCAAAATGGGTTCCCCGATGGCATGCGCGACTCGAGGAAACAACTCCCGCACCGTGCGGCCCACCATCAAGGTGACGATCTGTTCGTTGCTAATCTCAGAAAGCTCGCCTGCTCCTACGGTCCTTCCATCATTCAACACAACATAGCGATCCGCTACTTGGCGAATCTCTTCGAGGAAGTGGCTAATGTAAAGGATCCCTAGTCCTTGCCTTTTCAATTGCTCCATGATGGCGAAGAGTCGCTGAGCATCCACTTGCGGAAGCGAACTAGTGGGTTCATCAAGGATGATGACCTTGGCTTGCGAAGCGATCCCACGCGCGATCTCGATCAACTGTTGCATGCCAAGGGAAAAAGATCCTACCGTTCGATTCAGATCCAATTCCCCATGGCCCAATCGTTGCAAGGCATTCCGCACGATCTCATGCTGCTTCTTCCGATCGAGCCATCCCCATCGCTGAGACTCGAGCCCCAACATGATGTTGTCGCACACCGAAAGATCCGGGGCGAGATTCAATTCCTGATAGATCATGGCGATGCCCGCACGCCGTCCTTCCATCGGGTTCTGAGGCCGATAGGGTTGCCCATCGAGCATCATCAGTCCTTCGTCCGGCTGATGAGCTCCGCTCAGGATTTTCATCAAGGTGCTTTTCCCCGCACCATTCTCGCCAATGATGGCAACGACCTGACCACGACAAGCCTGAAGCTCTACCTTCTTCAGTGCGCAGGTCGCACCAAACGACTTCGAAATGCCCTGCATCTCCAGCATGCAACGACCCTATATCCATGGACGATAGAACGTAGCAGGTCAACTCTATTGCCCAAAGAGTTCCGGTCGAAGCAAACGATCAAAGGGCTTTTCTGCTTTATTCTCTGGAGTCGCTACATATTCACCAGTGGAGATGACAGCTTCGACTTTCTTGCCTTGAACATGAGATGCAAGCGCCTTGACTGATTGGTAGCCCATTTCATAGGGATCTTGCAAGACGATTCCTGAAACGGTTCCACTTTCCAGCCCTCGAATCAATTCTTCGCTGGAATCAAAACCTACGAACTTCACTTTTCCAGCGAGGCCCGTTTGCGCGAGAGCCTCTAAAGTACCGTTGCAGTTCGGTTCGCAAACGGCAAAGATGCCCGTCACATCCTCGCGATACTTATTGAGCAACTGAGTGGCTTTAGCGAATGCTTCCTCCGTAGAGGTTCCAGCATATTGATTGGATTCCAACACCTCGATTCCCGACATGCCACTCAAAGCTTCAAGGAATCCTCGTTCACGTTGCTCGGTACTTTCGCTACCCTGTTTGTAACGCAACAAAATCACTTTACCTTTCTTCCCCATCGCTTCTGCCAAACGTTCTGCAGCCAGCTTGCCTCCTCGCAAATTGTCCGTGGCAACGTAGCTCACGATGGTAGGCCCTTTACCCAAACCACTATCAAAGATTACGACCGGTATTTGAGCCGCATTGGCTTCCGCAACGGCATCCACCAGTGCCTCCGAATGATTCGGAGCGAGCACAATTCCATCGACGCGATTGGTGATAAAGTTCTTGACGACAGCAATCTGACCCGTGGTGTCTGCTTCCGTCTCCGGCCCCTTCCAAATCACTTCGATCCCACCAAGTTCTTTCGCTGCGGCCTCCGCACCTGCATGTACCGACTTCCAAAACTGGTGGCTGGTTCCTTTGGGTATTACGGCAAAGCGAAGCTTCTTCCCGCCTGACGCCGTTCCCGAGGAACTCTGGGGATCTTTCTTGCTTCCTTCACAACCAAGCACTACCAAGAATGCAAGAAGACCGGCGATCAAACCATAGTTTTGGCGACAAGGGGAAGGAGAGGTCATGCGCGAACCTATGAAAGAGAGGAGAGGGACGGATGATTATGCGAATGTAACCTTTTCGCATGCGCGATTCCAGCAGGATTCGCAAAATGAAAGCGCATGCTTGTCCTGAGTGTTCCCCATCATGGGTCCTGTGGACGTACCACCATCGGCGGCCCTGGAAGTCTTGGCATCCGACTCATGAATACTGGCCGGAATATCCCACCTGCACCTTGCCAATCTTCGACGCGAATGGCCAACGTTACGTCTTGTCCTTCTTGGATCGAATCGGGGACTTGAATCGAAATCGTCTGTTCAAAAGCCGTTACTCGCTGCTGACGATCACCTCCCGAACCGATGAGCTTCCCATTGAAATAGACTTCGAAATAATCATCGACACCGGTAAAAGTCAAATACCGAACGTCTTTGGGCCAAATCATCTTACGCACATACCAAGCCCATCCGTCGACCGCTCCAAACCCTTGCGAATCCCAATGTTTACCAATCGCAATCGACTTCCAATCGGATCGATCGGTATCGGGCAGATGCCAATTCTGGGTTAGGCCTTCCTCGCGCGGGTCAGGACGGAAGCTCCAGCCTTCCGCTGGCATGGCTCGATCGCGATCGAGCAAGTCGCTCTTCAATCGTTGAATGCGCAAAGCGCTCAGGCCGCGAATAGGGTCTTTGGATAAAAGTATCTTACACAATTGCTGAAGGACGTAGGGGCCGGCCGCTCCTTGCGATGGCGCGTGCTGAAGCGTGGAAACGAGGAGCCTTCCTCTGCCAATAGCCGTTTCATAAGCCACCGCATGCGTGCGATAGTGGTCGATATCATGATTGTCCCAAAGCAACATGAGCGGAGTGACTTCATCCAAATACTCTGGCTGCCGAATGACTGGTCCAGCAAGATCGAATAACTGAAGTTCAGCCATCATATTCTGCGTGGAAGGAGGAATCGGAGTATCCATGCCTCGCACGACACCACCTCGCAAGAACCAATGATCGGTCACAGGGACCGAGCCTGTTTTTCCATTGGGCAATAGCAGAGCCCTTGCTCCCTTCTCGATCCTCTCCAAAAGACTCGGCGAGAGATTGGCCGCAATCACGATGCTATCGTTGCTTAGTTCTTCTTGAGTTGCCAACGACTTTTTGCGAAGGATTCGCAACCTTTCATCGTCCATTGCAATCGATTCATCAATGAAAGCGTCGATCGCATCGGGAGCAACTTCAGGAACGA
>JAXMBN010000051.1:0-35715 GCA_046349875.1 Pirellulales bacterium | reverse complement strand
CCGAATGGTACTCCCAGCTCGGCCGATGCGTCTCGAGCCCAACACGCATAAGCCACCGGCTTCTCTATCGCCTTTCCTCCTATCTCAGCCTTGGCCACTAAGGAAATGCTACCGCTCCACGATTCTTGAGGGTTCACCGAAGTCAGGATGAGTTCTCCTTCGGATTGCCCCGATGCCAAGTGCAACTCGTGGCATCGCACACCAGGTGGAGGATTGGTCACGTGAATTTGCATGGGACCATCGAAGCCTTCATCTCGGCGGACAACCACATGCAGCGAGATCGTACCTTGCTTGGAGAGCATCGTCCCTAATGCTCGCGATTGGGGTGGAGTGTTCGTGGGATTGGGGAAATAGGCGAATGCTTCCCAGGAGGGTTCGGCTGCGCGAATCGAAAGCCAAAAGCGCTTGCTGGAGTTCGATGCCGATTCGGACTGTTGATCGATCAGCGTTAATCGATAGTCGCCATCGGCTGGAATCTTCACGATGCCTTTGGGATCGCGAACACCTAGTCCCATCGCTGGAGCACCCACATTCGGTCGATCATCGAAGACGACGATCCTTTGAAACTTGGGGCTTCCATCGGCTTGAGGCTGGATTTGCTCCAGGATACAGCGAGGATCGGTCGTTTGCCCCATCGCATTCGAAAGCACATCGATCGCCAACGTTTGATCTTTATTGGCGTGAAAGAAAAACTCTCGAGGTACCCCAGGACCGGACCAAGTGCCTTTGCCAAAATAGGGCAATTCGATTTTGCTCGATGGGTTTGGATCTTCAATGGCTTTGGCTAGAACACTCTCATCGATTCCCACTAGTGCCACACTTCGAAGTGCTTGGCATGGTTCCGTGGTATCGGGAAGAGGAGCGATCATGAATGCATAGGGATAATCTTCACCGCCTCGGTAGAGAAACTCTTTGCATTCAAAAGTCACCTCACCGTTGGCTTCCGCAGTCCATTCAAACTCGACGCCGTTCCGTTGGAGTTCACGTCCCCGAAACAAGATACGGCCCGTATCGTCTCGCAAGGTGATTTGGGGAATCGCTTTCGAATCAAGGCCACCACAACAGCAAGCAAATCGATACTTCGTGCCTTGAGTGACCGGCAGGCGATAGAAGTCGAGTTCCTTACCTCGAAACGTACTGTGATACCATCGCATCGATTGAATCGCGACGGCCGATTGGCTCGTTGCGCCACCGCGGATCGATTCCAACGGCAAATGAGTGATCAAAAGGGGACGCGAATTGGAAACACCCATGCGTCCATGAGCCCACACTTCGTAAACACCGGGGACGACCTCGGGATCGACGGTGATTCGAAATTCACCATAGCGAACACGATCAGCCAATTCAGGAATGGGTGCCTTATCAACCAAAACTTCCGCATGAATGCCAGGGTGGGAAAAGGTTAGGCGATCCGCTTCATCGAGATGCGCACCTACCAAGCGAAGCGTCGTCGTTTGAACGGCCGATGCGCCAGACGGGATCGTTGTTTGCAGCGTGATCACGGGCGTTTGGCTCATGGCAAGCGATGCCATCAAGAACCAAATTCCTGCAATCCACTTGCAGTGAAAGGCAATAGAAAAATTTCTCAAGATGAAGACCAAGGTGGGAGCAAAGTGGCGAGGCGACAAATCAATGATTGAACAAAAACTCTTTGCTGTTGATGATGGCCCAAACTAGGTCTTCGTATGCATCCTTGATCTGACTTCGTTTTCGATCGAGATATCCCATTGCCGATTCCATTTCCTTCGGCTCGGGTTCTCGGGAAAATGCCACCATGTACAGTTCGCGGATACGATCCGCATCGTTTGAAGGTGTTTCACTCATCCAGCGAGCCGCTCGACCACGCTCGGCACTCAGTTTGGTTTGAATCTCTTTCGAGTTCAAAAGGTGAAGGCTTTGCGCGAGGTTGGCCGATTGAGTGCGTTCGCATTCACAGGCTGTCGCCGATTCGGGGCGACCAAAGACGGTAAGGAAGTAGGAGTTGAATGCGGTGTTGGGCAAACTGATGGCCCGTGTTCCTTGCGGCATCCCATCAAACGCCGTCTGCGATCCACAAACGGTATCGATTGCATCGAGCAATACTTCGGCCTGCAAGCGTTTAGGATAAAACCGGGAATAACCATTGGAGTCGGATCGATTCCACTCATCCGCATCCGATGCAACTTGATAGGTGTACGAATTGCAAATGAGTCGAATCAGAGCCTTCAAATCATAGCCACTCTCCACGAAGCTCTTCTCTAAGAATTCGAGCAGTTCGGGATTGGACGCAGGGTTGGTGATCCGAAGATCATCCTCGGGTTCAATCAACCCGATTCCAAAGAAGTGTTTCCAGTAACGATTGACCAATGACTTGGCAAAGAATGGATTGTTGGGTTGTACCATCCAATCGGCGAAGGCGCGTCGTGGATCGTCGGAAGAAGGTATCGATAGCGTCGGGCCATCGAGACCAGCTGGCTTGAGGCTTTGACCCGATTTCGGATGGGGCGCCGAAGGATCCGCGACCTTGGCAACGAATACTGGATCTTGATTGGAGCGTCCTTCCTTCTTCTCCATCGTAGTGAAGAATGCTGCGAGCTGATAATAGTCGGCCTGGCTCCATTTCTCGAATGGATGATGGTGGCATCGCGCGCATTGAACGCGTTGTCCCAAAAAGAGCTGCGCTGCATCCTCGACTCGCGACTCTAGATTGTTCACCTCGCGATACCAAACGACAGGTGGATGGGATTCAATCGAGCCAGAAGCGGTTACGATTTCTTTGACGAATCGATCGTAAGGTTTGTTGTCGTAGAGGCTTTGTCGAATCCATTCATGAAAAGCCATCGAACCGTATTGGCTTTCGGGAGACGATTTGCGATTGCGAAGAATCGCGTTCCATTTGCTCGCAAAGTAGTCGGCATAGCTTTCGCTTTGCAGAAGTCGATCGATCCATTGGGCTCGTTTGTCGGCCGACTTGTCGGCAATGAACGAGCGAGCTTCCTCCACCGTGGGCAAGCGTCCTGCCAAGTCGAGCGTGACGCGTCGCAAAAAGGTTGCGTCATCACTGAGGGGCGAGACCGGAATCCCGAGTCCTTTCAGTTTCGCGAGAACGGCGTTGTCGATTCCATTCTTGGGTTCGGGCCATGTATCGATCGATGCTCCCAGAGGAATGCTGGCTCGAAAGACAGCAACCTTCCCTTGATAGCGAGCCATGATCGATACCACACCTGCCATGTCACGAGTTTTAACTAAACCCGTACTGGTGACGTCTGCCATTTCCATATTGTTGGATTCAAACTGAACCGTTCGAGTAATGTTTTCCACCGAACCATCGGAATAGCGAGCCACGACCGAGAGTTGTTGCTGCGAATTGCGATGCATGATCCGCTCTTGCGGATGAAGTTCGATGCCCACCAACGTCGGATCGGTTGCTTCGCCGTAGGGCATGGCTTGTTGGATCCAACGTCGCAACAAACGATACTCGTGCGAATCCACTTCAATCTTTTGCCCGCCACCATGAGGTGAAGCATTCACCGCTTTGAGCAAGAGAAGGCTCTGGTCTGGAGCACCAGGGAATAAACGTCGACCTCGCGACTCCTTCACCAAATGTTCGTAGTCTTCGGTGGGTTCGAAACCAAGGAGGGAAAGGCGAAAGCCGTTTTGTCCTGCGAGCTTCCCATGGCAACCGCCACTATTGCATGAATACTTCGTGAAAATGGGTACGACCTGATTCGGGAAATTGACGGGACGTTGATCGTCAAAGGCGGTAACCTCAATCTCGACTGGATCGGTCATTCGCCCTTCATGCAAGGCTCGCAGTGTCGCTTTGCCGTTCTTCAGAGGACGTAAGAGTCCATCGCGATCGACCTGAGCCACATCGGCCGGCTCGATCTGATAGGACACATCGCGCGTGACGTCTTCAGGCCCCATCGATCCTTGTTGACTGATCTGCAATTGCCAACGCGCATCACTTCCTTGAAGCAACAAGCTCGGCATGGCGTCTCGTTTGGCAAGCAAATGGGTTTCGATGGAGAGTGGTGCATTCTCGCCTGCCATTACCAACGAAACGGACAGAGAGGTCATGCCAAGGCAAATGCCCAACATCGCAAACCATGCAGAAACAAATCGGATCATCGTTTGTTATTCTTCGTTGAGTTCATTCGGAGCTAGGATCCCTTAAGGGGCACTAGATGAGTTCCGGTAGGGGGCCGCGATCCACTAAATGCTGCGGACGACCTGTGGGGTCGACCAATGTCGTACCTTGGGGATCGATGCCCATGTTGTGATAGAGAGTGGCGACGATTTCTTGCATGTGAACGGGGCGTTCCGTCGCGTATTCGCCCAAGCGATTGGTCGCCCCGATGGCTTGTCCACCGCGGATTCCACCACCGACCAAGTAGGCACAACTCACTTGTGACCAGTGATCGCGACCCGCTTGGTTATTGATCTTAGGTGTCCTACCAAATTCACCCCAAACAACCACCGATACATCGTCGAGCATGCCTCGCGATTCGAGGTCGTCGATCAAGGCACTGAGGCATTGATCGAGTTTGCCACCATGGTCGCGAACCAAATCAAAGTTTTGACCATGGCTGTCCCAGCGACCATAACTCAAGCTCACGACGCGAACGCCAGCTTCCACCAATCGACGAGCAATCAGCAGATGGTCATTGCAGGTCGGCGCTCCATCGTACTGATACTTGTAAGGCTTACCGTCTCCATAGCGCGCTACGAGATTCGGATCTTCTTTAGAAAGATCTAAAGCGTCTAAAAGTTTGCTGCTGGTCAAAACATCCAACGCTCTTTGCTCGAAGGCATCCATTCCGGCCATCGTTCCCGAATGGTCAATATCGCGCTTCAGCGTGTCGAGGCTCTTCAGGAGACCGCGTCGATCTTGCAAACGATCGAGCCCGATTCCATTGAGCTTCATGTTGTCCATCCCTGGGCCGTCCGGTTTGAACGGCGAGAAGGCCGCACCGAGAAACCCGGGGCTTCCCGAATCAGACCACGGAACGTGTTGGGTCTTGGAGGCGAGTCCAACATACGGTGGCACCGATGGCTCTTTCGGGCCGAGGAGTTTGGTGATCGCGGAACCAATCGAAGGTCGCCCACCCAAGGGCTTGAGCTCATCAGCAAACCAACCAGTCATGCATTGATAGGCTTCATGGCGATCTTTGCATCCCACAACCGAACGAATGACGACGGCTTTGTCCATTCGCTTAGCGATTTCAGGAAAGACTTCGCAAATAGCAATGCCCGGTACATTGGTCGGAATCGGACGAAACTCACCACGAATCTCCGAGGGAGCTTCGGTCTTGATCTCCCACATGTCTTGGTGAGGAGGGCCACCACCCAAAAAGATATTGATGATGGCTTTGTTCGAACCTCGAACTCCATTGGCAGCTTCTGCTTTGTACAAATCAGCCAAAGAGAATCCACCAACACCGAAGCTCAAGCCACCAATCTTGAGGAAGTTTCGACGTGAGACTCCATCACACATCCGGCTCGGGTTGCCGTGAATCGTCAGCATGGGGTTCCTCCGAAAGTCACATCGGGAGAAAGTAGGAGGGAAGGGGGCGAGGAAGGATCGCAGGAAGGCTTTTCCAATATTCTACCATCCAGCAAAGCTACGATGGTTGAAATCTCGCGGACTATTGTGCCATGAAGTTTGCCGATGAGGCAAGATTGAGTGGCTCGTGCCCCCTGGAAGGCCTTGTTTTAAGGGGTTATTCTTCGGCGTGAGTGTACATTTCTTCACGGCTTCGTAGCTGACAGAAGAGTGCCCGCTTCTGGTCAGGTAGGGAATAGTCGAATCCGAGTTTGCGGAGGAAGCCTTCCGAGGAGCTGATGGCCATGATCTCGAGGATCCCTTTTTCGCGGCCCCGTTCCACACATTTTTGCACCAATGCCGTACCGATACCTCGACCTTGGTAGCGTTCATCGACCGCGAGGCATTGGATTTCCCCAAGCTTGCGCGAATAGATTTCGATGGCGCAGAAGCCCACCATTTTGTTCTCGACCGTCGCAATAAAACCGTTGGCCAAGAGCGTTCCAAGCTCCGCGCGACTGCGACGGAGAACTTTGTTTTGATTGACAAACGTTTGCAGGAAGGATTGGACTTCCATCAAATCGTCGTCCGATGCGGCTCGAACCTCCAATTGCCAATTCGAGGAAGGCTCTGTGCTCGTTCGGACACTTGGTAGGCTTGGACGATCGGATATCTTGCCGGTGGCTTTCCACGAATCCCATTCACGAAAGGCTCGTTCATAGACGTCCACACCGCGATGGAGTTGTTCGAGCGATATCCATTCATTGTTGCGATGCGCTTGATCGATGCTCCCTGGCCCGCACACGACGAGATTCTTAAGTCGTCTGAGAACTCCACCATCGGTCGCATAACAAACGGTATGCGCATCGGTATCGCCTGTGATCGTTTCCATGAAGCGAACACACGAAGCATCTTTGGGAACCCAGAAGGGAGGTGTCTTATCGACGTAATCGAACTCCAATCCCAACGCTTCGGCTGCCCGTTGGACGCGATCGACCAACGGTTGATGGTCGACATGAGGCATAGGACGCAGGAAGATACAGGCCTGCGCCAAGCTCGGAGTGACGTTGATCGCTTCGGGGACATTGCGGAGGATCATGTTCCACGAAAGAGTCGGTGGGTTGAAGGTATCGGATCGGTACTGTAGTGAACTCTCCGATTCCTTTTGGATTTCAAGAAGCAAAGGGAGGATGGGGATGAGGGTGTAATTTGCATTGATACCTATTGCAAGACTGCTATGAGCACTCTTGCCGCGAGCCGATACGGTGATGCCGACTCCACCTTTGTGCGCATGAACGACACCAAGCTCTGTGGGTTCACCGACGATGCCGAATACTTCTTGCTCAACCATTTCCGCGAAGAACTTGGAATCGGTGTCGACTTGGCGAGCTCCCATCGTGCCCAACTCTTCATCGGCCGTGCAGATGAAGTAAATGGGTGAGGTTTGTTCCGAAATGGAAATGCGCTCGATCGCTGCCAAGGCGCATGCGATCGATCCTTTCATATCGCATGAACCTCGACCCCAGAGTCGTTCGTCTTGGATGATCGGACGAAACGCACCACAAAAATCGAGACTCCAATCGTCGGCGGGAACCACATCGGAATGCGATAGATACGCAACTCCTCCCGAGCCTTCGCCTCGCTTGGCAATCAAATTGACTTTACGCTCACCGTTTGCATCTTTGTAAGTGAGCCATTCGACTTCGAATCCCATTCGCCGCAAATGGTCGGCGATCACGCGACTGATGCGCTCGTTGGAAACGGAACTGACCGAAGGAATCGAGACCAGTTCCATGGCATATTGAGCGACGTCCATGTGGAAAACCCTTCAGGGGGAACGATTGGTGATTTACCCACCAAAACCAGCAAAAAATCAACAGAGAAGGGTGTTTTACCATTTTTTGTTGATCTGGGAATGCAAACCTTGATCCGAGGTTCATCAAAATCGACTGTCGATGGCCTAGGCCCGATGGTATGCTAAGACAGAGATTTGGGAGAGGTTCCAGTCGGTTTAAAACTTGCCTTGCATCTTGGACAAACACCACAATGTTGACACCTGATCTGCGTTCAGTCACCTGCTTGATTCTCGGTGGGGGACGAGGGACTCGACTCTTTCCGCTTACCAAGATTCGCGCCAAACCCGCCGTCCCGTTGGCCGCTAAATATCGCTTGATCGACATCCCGATTTCCAATTGCGTGAATTCGGGGATCAATCGCATCTATGTGTTGACGCAGTTTTTGAGTGTCAGTCTTCACAAGCATATTCGACAAACCTATCGCTTCGATCATTTCAGCGGTGGCTTCGTCGAACTTTTGGCGGCTCAGCAAACGATGGAAGGTGGTACCGATTGGTACGAAGGGACGGCGGATGCGGTCCGCAAGAACCTCCGCTATCTCGATCACAAAGACCTCAAATACGTTTTGATCCTCTCGGGTGACCAGCTATATCGCATGGACTATCGCGACATGCTGAAGACGCACATAGAATCGGGCGCCGAAGTCACTATCGCTGCGATTCCTGTCACGCGTTCGGCTGCGAAGAGTTTGGGTGTTATGCGATGCGATGATTCAGGTCGCGTCCTAGGATTTTTAGAAAAGCCTCAAACCGAAGCGGAACTCGATATGGTTCGCACCGATCCGAAATGGATCGACGCTCGCGGCATTTCGTCCAATGGACGCGATTGCCTGGCCAGCATGGGGCTCTATATCTTCAATCGCGATTTGCTCTTCGATGTGCTCAACAAGACCAGCTATTCCGATTTCGGAAAAGAGGTCTTTCCTGCGGCCGTTCGAAGCCGTCGGGTTCAGGTGCACCTCTTCGATGATTACTGGGAAGACATCGGAACGATTCGAGCCTTCTACGAAGCCAATCTTTCGTTGGCCAATCCCAATCCACCGTTCGATCTCGTTAGCCCAGACGCACCGGTCTATTCGCGTGCTCGCTTCTTGCCACCTTCGTTGATGGAAGGGGCTTCGGTCAAGAATTCGCTCATCGCGGATGGTTGCCGTATCGGAAAGGGTGCAACCATCGAAAACAGCATCATCGGCTTGCGATGCGTGATCGGAGAAGGGGTAACCATCCGCAATTCGATCGTGATGGGTGCCGACTATCTCGAAAGCGAAAGTCAAATCGAGCAGCTTAAAGTGGCAGGTCGCATACCGGTTGGCATTGGATCTGGTAGCCTCATCGATGGCGCGATTCTCGATAAAAATTGTCGTATCGGGAAACATGTGCAAGTGATCAATCGATCGGGCGCGAATGAATCGGATCAGTTCGATCCCTGCTTTATTCGCGATGGAATCGCCATCCTGACCAAGGATGCGACGCTGCCAGACGGTTGGACTATGTAAAGATCGCTCGGGTCAGGCTCTTTGATATTAGGCCTTGGTTCTAATATCCGAAGGACGTTAGCCAATCGGCCTGAAAAGACTTCGAGTGGGCACCGCGATCAATCGGCGCCATTCAAAAACAAGGGGCGTGATGTTTGGCATCACGCCCCTTCGCTTTTAGGAGTAAGTCCGATTCAGCAGCTTAGAGAGGCCGAATCCAAATGTTTCGGTAACGAATCTTGTTTCCGTGATCTTGCAACATCAAGGGTGCTGCAGGCTGCATCGGTGTGTACTTCGGTTCGCGAGCTCCCGTAGGTCCCGCCAACTCGCGATGCAATTGAACGAGCACTCCATTGTGCAGCAAGGTTACCGAGGCAGGTCGAACGAGCTTGTCATTCTCGAATACAGGAGCTTCAAAGAAGATGTCATAAGCTTGCCATTCGCCTTGCTTGCGAACGGCGTTGACCATCGGAGGATACTGTCCGTAAATCGATCCGGCTTGACCGTCCGCGTAGGTTCGATTGTTGAATGAGTCCAAGACTTGGATCTCGAATCGCTCCATTAGTTTGATCCCCGAATTGCCGCGACCTTGACTCGTTCCTTTCGTTCCTTCTGGAATCTGCCATTCGATGTGCAATTGGCAAGAGGCAAAGCTGTCGAGCGTATAAAGATTGCCAGTACGCGGAGCAACTTCAAGCGTGCCGTCGATGATCTTCCATTCGGCTTCGTAGAACTCATCCTCTTCACCGCGATGGCACCAATTGGAAAGGTCCTTTCCATCAAACAGGATGATGGCATCGGAGGGTGGAAGATGGTTTTCTTGACCAGGTGTCACGACGGGAGGTCGAGGACGGAGCGCATCGTGAATACGCCAAGGTTGGCCAGGGATCTTGGCCGAGTTCATCGAACCAATGTGCGGCAAACGCTTCCGTTGCGGCTTGGTCTCTTCGCGGGTTTCTGCTTTGACTTCTTTCGCAGGTTCCTGCGGTGTTGCAGTCGGCATCGGTGGATTCTCCACCGCCGGCTTGCCCGCAGCTGGCTTTGCTTCCGCTGTCTTTACTTCAGCAGGTTTGGTATCAGCGGGTTTGGCGGGCTCTTGGGGCGCCGTCTTGGTGGCTTCTTGAGCAGGGGCTGGAGTCGGAGCCGTTCCAGGCTCCGGTGGCTACCGGGGCCTGTCCTAGGGCAGAGACCGAAGAGGATAAACCTAAGGCAATCGATAGAACTGTTCGCTTCATGGTGTGCGACCCAGAGAGATGGGGGAGGAATTCGAGAAGATCGACCACCCAAGTATAGTCTGAAAACGGAGCATTCCTAGAAACCTCGGCTCGACCCAGGTGCAAACGCTCCCAATCGTCTTCAAACCTGGCAGGTTCGATCGATTTATGCAGCCGATTACTTGTTGAGTTGCAAGAAGACCATGCGGAGTTGATGGATGGCTTGGCCCATCATGGTCGACTCTTCGGTGCTCACACTTCCTTCGTTTTCTTCGAGAATGGCCAAGAGATCGATAAAGTGTTTGGCATAATCCATCCGCACTTCGGGCATTTCTTGCCCAGGGATCTTCAGTTGGCCCATAGCGGCGGCCGCCTGAGAAATCAGCATCGAAACGAGAATGTCAAAAGAGGCTTCAGGTGGTGCAGGTAATTTTTGGTCGCTCATATCCGTCATTCGCTTTCGTTGCCTTAGGGACCTATTTCAATCTTCTTCGAAGCATACTCTTACATCCTTTGAAAAGGACCCTCGCTCGCATCTGGAAACAACCTCTGGCAAGCAGGGTTTCGATTCTCTATTCCGACAGAAAGAAGAAGTGATTCGGATCGGCCGACAAGTGGATCGACTGACCGACTTGCCACTGCGATCGAAGGGCAATGTCAAGGGGAAGGGTCCATGCGCCCATGCACCAAGCAATCGACTAGGACGTCGCCACCAAAGCGAATGGCAGTGATCTGGGCACACCATAGAAAGTTGCTATCGAGATTGTGGCTATCGTGATTCCATTGCAGTGCTTCGGGACGAATGCCCATCCATCGCATGGCGAAGGGCTCAGGTAGCCGAGGCAAGCTTAGAGAAGGAATCGATGGAGAACTTCCTGCCACCAAACTCAAAGGTCTTGCTCTCACGTTCGAATTCAATGGATTCAAGGATGGGAGGAAAACGTCCGAACTGATAGGCGATCTCGCGACGCACCGGTTGGCGATAAATCGTTTCAGGTACATCCAATTGCTGAATCGTTCCTTCCGATAACAGTGCGATGCGATCTGCTTGTTCGAGTGCGTTTTCAAACTGGTGAGTCACCATCGAATCGATAACTGCAACTCCTGCTGAATTCGATGGAGTTCCTCGTGCAATTGGATGCAATTTCGCGATCCAGGTGATTGAAGGGTTCATCGAGCAACAGCACTGGGTTTTGCGAATGAGACCTCGGCCGAGGCGACCCGCTGCAGCCTTTTCCGACAATGTTTGAACCAGGCGATTCTTGACTTGAGCTAATTGAAGCAGGTCCAAGATCCAGTCGATGCGACGCGTGCATTCGTCGCGAGAAAGTCCCTGAGAACGGAGGCTCGATTGAAGATTGGCTTCGACCGATAGATTTTCAAAGTAACCGCCCACCTGTGTGACAAAGCCGATGGGGCGCTGCGCACTCGAGAGTGGCAACTGATCCTGTCCCTCTACCAGGATGCGACCCGCATTGGGGGCAACGAGACCTGCAATGCAATGGAGTAGGGTTGATTTTCCGCAGCCATTCACTCCTGCAAGGACGATCGTCTCGCCCCGTTCCAATTCAAGATCCACGCCTCGCAAAATAGGTGTTGAATCGTAGCTTTTGACAAGCTGTTGAATGGACAAAGTGGGCATAGAGGGATCTCAGAGGATTCAACGAGCCATGCAGTCTCGAAGGGAAATACTTTGCCGCGATGAGCGATTGCAATTCCTCATCGATTCCACTCGTTGGGAGTGTTGCTAGAAGTCTTTTGTTTTACACGTATTGCTAGCAAACATCATGGATGGAAACGATTCGTTTGGCAACCTGTTCGGAATGTAGGTGCTATACGCTGGGCCTTAGGGAAACGCATGTTCGTTGGCCTTTGTAAGGTCAAGGGAAATTGAGGAGAGGGTCGATCTTGAAAGCAACGGTGCGCAGGGAAGTCCACCGAGATTACGAATGGAGTCTAGCATGATCAAGTCAATGAAACGTCGTTGGGGACTCGTATTCTGCGGGGTGGTTCTTTGCCTGCAGCAAAACAGTTTCGGTCAACAGGGCGGTATCGACGCGACCCCAGTCAGTTCGGCTGGCATTCGTTTCTCTCGCGATCACTTTACGACTCTTCCGCAAGAGTCACCGCTTCTCAAGCCTGCTGCGAAGGAAGGGGAAACTCCTATCGCGGTACGCAATGAGCAAGATGGCGTGCCTCAAGAGATTGCCCTGCAAGGACTCGTAGTGACAGCCATCAAAGTTCCCAATGTTTCCGTTCAAAATATTGGGAACGGCGTAACCCCTAAGAATGTGTTGAGTGGTCTGACGCTTCCCGTACAGCCAATGCCGACCGGTCATGATCGCGAAATGTTTTTGATCGACAAACAATTTGCACCGTCGGCGATTTGTCATAAACCTCTTTACTTCCAAGATACGATGTTGGAGCGACATGGCCATCAACGGTTCCCCTGTGCGCAGCCCTTGGTTTCGGGTGTGCGATTCTTCGGAACTTTCCCGATCATGCCTTATCTGATGACGCTGCATCCTCCAGGAAAAGACATCTACAATCTCGGTCACTATCGACCAGGAAGCGCGGCACCTTGCTTGCGTGAGCGTCCACCCTACGATGAACGCGCGATTCGTAACGAAGCTTTGACAGCGGGTGGCCTTCTGTGGCTAGCTCCTCTGTAAGCTCCTAGCTTCAGAAATCATCGACTTCTTGTTGCCGGCTACGGCCTTCCATCGAGGATCGCGCTTCTAAATGCGATCCTCGATGTATTGATAAACGATGCCTCTAAGAACAAGTCGATTGGCACAACGATCGCTGACCTGTTCTGCTCCATTGGCGAGCTACTACTCACTCCCATCAATTTAAAGTATTCGATGAGCGTAAGATGAGATGCGGAGTTTCCCCGCGACGGATTTGATTGCGATAACGTCCGGGTGGAATCTTAAACTCTTTGCGAAACACGACACTCATGTACTCGGAGTGTTCAAAGCCGGTTTTTTGTGCGATTGCGTCGAGTGATAGATCGCTTTCTCGAAGGAGTTCTTCGACTCGCTTTAATCGCTGCGCGAGGATCGCATCGTGTGGTGTTTTGCCGGTAGCCTTTTGAAAACGATTTTCAAAAACGCGGCGAGATAAAGGAACCTCGCGTAGAACATCGAGCACTGTGATGCCCGAACAAGCGTTGTCTCGAATGAAGCGAGCGGCCTTACGAATGTCGGGGTCAGACACGGCGAGGATGTCGGTGGATTGGCGTGTAGCGACGCCGAGTGGCGCGAGCAAATGCGCATCGGCAGGGATGGATTCGCCTCGCATCATCTTTTCCAAAATTTCGGCCGCTAGAAATCCTGCTCCCATCGCGTTGGGAATGACGCTGGATAGTGAAGGATAGGAAAGATTGCAAACGATGGGGTCATTATCGACGCCGACCACAGCCACTTCGTCGGGTACGTGGATCTCCAGTTCGCGACATAGATCCAAGATCTGTTGCGCGCGAATATCGTAGCTGGCCATCAGCCCGATGGGCTTGGGGAGTTTCTTGAGCCATTGGGCCAGATGCTTCTGCTCGCGCGGCCAAGAGTAACCTTTGGAGAGTCGCCCTGTTGTTTCAAAGAGGTGACAGTCGATTCCACGTGCTGTCAGCTGAGCCACAAAATGATCTGAACGCCACTTGGACCAATTAAAACTGGGATCACCACAGAAGGCCAACTGTCGAAATCCCCGTTCCCACAGATGTTCGATGGCCAATCGAGCTACGCAGGCGTCATCGGTTTCAACCCAAGGGATCCCATCCAATCTTCGAGCGGCAGAGACATCCACCGTGGGGATACCTGCACGCTTCACCGCGGTGGCGATGGCATCGGACTCGATGCGAGCAATGATTCCGTCCCCTTGCCACGTGCGTAGCCATTTGGGAGGCGTTGCGCCGCGATCTTGTTCCGGCAAATAGATGCTCCATCCATCATGCTGCCGTTGATACTCGATGATCCCTTCCAGGATTCCGCGGGCATACGCATTCGATGTTTCAATTAAGAGGGCAACGGCTTTACGAGTCATCCCGATCTATCTCGCGTTCCTACTGAATCTCGATCCCGAAGAGCCTACAACACAAGGTTGTTTCTTCGCGCGATCTTTTATCGCAATGGAGCGATGGTCCCATTTTCCATCGCCGCGTTCGTCATTCGCTTGCGATTCGCATAGCCTTTTTCGCAAGCGTCTTGGTTCTCGTTCCATCCTGCAATAGAGCTTCACGCGGTAAAAAACACAATTTATGCACTAATTTCTCATGGTTGATCAAAACGACATCGTTAGTCTGGAAGGGTAGGATAATTGTCGAATTTGTTGGAAGCGAATGATCGCCTCTCCCCCCCTCCTTCTATCTGCACCTACGAGATCACCCAATGAGCAAGAGTCGGTTCAATGTTGCCATGGTCGGACTTGGATTCGGCGCCGGGATTTATTCCGATTTTCGAAGCATCCGAATGCCAACGTGGTTGCGATCTGCCGTCACAATGAAGCTGAGATGAACAAGGTTAGGGATCACTTTGGAATTGCGAAGCCTTTTACCCAATACGAACAGGTACTGAGCGATCCCGATATCGATTTCGTGCATATCAATAGCCCAATTCCGATCACGCTTGGATGAGTATGGAAGCTCTCAAAGCGGGCAAGCGTCATGTGCACCGTTCCGATGGCAACCACCATCGAAGATTGCGACAAGATCTGTCAGTTGGTGGCCGATACCGGCTAGAGAGTACATGATGGCCGAGACCGTCGTGTATAGCCGCGAGTTTCTCTTCATCAAAGAGATGTACACCAAGGGTGAGCTAGGCAAGATCCAATACATGGCCGCATCGCATCCGCAAGACATGGATGGTTGGCCTGAGTATTGGGAACGAATGATCCGATGCATTATGCGACCCACGTGGTCAGTCCAGTCTTGGGCTTGGTGAATGGTCGTGCTGAGTATGTGTCGTGCTTTGGATCAGGAACCATTCGCAAAGAGACTTGATCAAGAAATCGGGCAATTCCTTCGCTGTGGAAAGCTGCCACATCACCAGATCAAAGGATTCCGACATCGCCGCTCATATTTGGCGATTCCTTTTCGATACGGCTCGGCAATATCGCGAGAGCTTTGATGTCTACGGTACCAAGAAGAGTTTTGAATGGACATTGGTAGAGAACGAGCCTCATCATTCATACGGCTAAGAAGCCCGAACCCGAGATCGCATCCAAAGTGGAAGTACCCGACTACGCGCATCTCTTGCCTCCTGAGATTCGCGAGTTCACGCAATCGATTCAAGATGCCGATCACCTCTCGTTCATCCAAGGTGGAGGACACGGAGGATCGCATCCACACTTGGTGCACGAATTCGTCAGTGCCTTGGTGCAGAATCGTGATCCATGGCCCAACGCTGTAACCAGTGCCAACTGGACCTGTGTTGGTATCTGTGCTCACCAAAGTGCATTGCAAGGTGGGCAGATCGTGAAGTTGCCTGCATTTACGCTGGGCTAATGCCCACATGGTTATTTTGAGCCTGCTTCCTCGGTATTCGGTGAAGTAGGCTCCTCCACGCCCGTCTCCCTCTCCTCACATCCATCGAGAGAATCATGATTCCTTTTTCAGTTCGCAATACGAGAATCCAAGCGAGAAAGCCCTGGCTATCTCTAGCGAGTGCATGCGCGATCTTCGCGAGTTTGGTGTTGAGTCCCGCGATGGCAGCGGATCCGATTCGCATCGTCTTTCTCGGCGATAAGGGGCATCATCGCCCTGCCGATCTTGCAGGTCGTATCGTCCCTGCTCTCAAGACTCGCGGTATCGAAATCGACTATACGGAAGATGCAAATGTCCTCGCTGGCGACAAGCTGAAAAGCTACGACGGACTTTTGATCTATGCCAACATCGATCAAATCTCGCCCGAACAAGAAAAAGGACTATTGGATTACGTGGCATCAGGCAAGGGATTCATACCGTTGCACTGTGCGACCTTCTGCTTCCGCAACTCAGAAGCCTATGTTTCGCTTTGCGGTGCACAGTTCAAAAGCCACGGTGGCGAAGAGTTCGATACGGTGAACGTGGCTCCTGATCATCCCATCATGAAAGGATTCGGTGGATTTCGAAGTTGGGATGAAACCTACGTCCACACCAAGCACAACGAGAAGGATCGCGTGGTTCTTGAAGTGCGTCGACAAGGTGGACAAGCGGCTGGCAAGACGGAAGAGCCATGGACCTGGGTTCGTACACACGGCAAAGGACGCGTCTTCTACACTGCGTGGGGGCACGACGCGCGTACTTGGGCTCAGCCCGGCTTTCACAACTTGCTTGAACGAGGCATTCGTTGGGCAGTCGGTCAAGATCCTTCCGCAGCTGGTGATTTTGTTTCGACTGCCCCCGAGGCTTTTCAAGCTCCCAAGATGAACGAGTTTCGCAAGGATGTGAAACCCTTCTCGTACACCGAAGTGGGCGCCAAGATTCCCAACTACGTTCCCGGGCAACGAGGCCAAGGTCGACCTCATACTTCCATGCAGGATCCGCTACCGGCAGAAGAATCGATCAAGCATTACATTACTCCACAGCAATTCCAACCAGAACTTTGGGCGAGCGAACCGGCGTTGGGTGGCAAGCCCATCGCGATGAATTGGGATGAGCGAGGTCGGTTGTGGATTTGCGAGACTATGGACTATCCCAATGAACTGCAGCCTCCCGGAAAAGGTCGCGATCGCATCCGCATTTGCGAAGACACCAATGGAGACGGCAAGGCTGATAAGTACACCATCTTTGTCGACAAGCTGAGCATTCCGACAACGATCGTCATATTCGGTGGCGGTGCTATCCTCCAAGACGGTACGAAGACGCTCTATCTCAAAGACATCGATGGCGACGACGTAGCCGATATGCAGCAGGAGTTGATCACAGGTTGGGATATGCGCGACACCCACGGTGGGGTCAGCAACTTTCAATACGGTCCCGACAATTGGATCTGGGCCATGCAAGGTTACAACGATTCTCGCCCTGTCATCAATGGCGAGCGTCAGCAGGGGTTCCGTCAGGGGTTCTGGCGATTCCGCGTAGAACCAGGTCCAGCCGATGATACCGCTCCCGTAGTATCGCTAGGCTCGAAACCTGTGAGCGATTTTGCCAAGCATACGATTCGCGTCCGCGAGTTGGAGTTTATTCGCGCGACGAACAATAACACCTGGGGACTGGGCATCAGCGAAGAGGGACTCATTTTTGGATCAACGGCCAATGGCAATCCAAGCAATTTCATGCCGATTCCTAATCGCTATTACGAACGGGTGAAAGGTTGGTCGCCAGCCACCTTGCGCATGATTTCGGATACCTACAAGTTCAACGCACCGACCGACAAGATTCGCCAAGTGGATTGGCACGGTGGATATACAGCAGGTGCTGGACATGCGTTGTATACCGCCCGAACCTATCCCAAGTCGTGGTGGAATCGATTGGCCTTTGTATGCGAGCCGACTGCTCACCTCGTGGGTGCATTTGTGCTGCAGCGCGATGGTGCTGGATATAAGAGCTCCAGTCCATTCAATCTGGTTGCGAGTGACGATGAGTGGGCTGCACCGATCATGGCCGAGATTGGGCCCGATGGAAACGTATGGGTGCTCGATTGGTACAACTACATCGTGCAACACAACCCAACTCCTCAGGGTTTTAGCACAGGCAAGGGCAATGCCTATGAGTCCGACTTGCGCGATAAGCGTCATGGACGTATTTATCGATTGATTTACCAAGGTACATCCGAACCGATGAGCGATTCTGCGAAAGCGGCAATCGACGCAACGGCGAAAGGATTGGCATCCGCAGATTCGATGCAATTGATCGCTGCTCTGTCCCACCCCACGATGCGTTGGCGTTTGACTGCACAGCGTTTGCTCATTCAAAACGGCGTCAAGGATCCCAAGGCAGTTGAAGCGTTGGTGCAATTGGCGACGAGCGAAAAGACCGACGGCATTGGACTGAACGTCGGCGCTATGCATGCGCTGTGGACACTTCATGGGCTTGGAATGGTTCAAGCCAAGAACGGCAATGTATGGGCAGCAGTGGAGAAGGCCCTGAAGAGTCCTGTTGCGGGAGTACGTCGAGCTGCCATTCAGGTTTTGCCTCGCGATAACGCTTCCGCTCAGAAGATCATCAGTGCTGGTTTGCAAAAGGATTCGGATCCTCAAGTGCGACTGGCCGCATTCCTTCAGATTTCGGATGCGACCGGAAGTGCTGATCAAGTCGCTCAAGCATTGAGCAAGATCGATGAATCCAGTTTGAATGATCCTTGGCTTCTCGACGCTTGGACATCGGCTGTTGCCATGCGAGCCGATGAAGTGCTGCCGCTCCTTTTGGCCGACAAGAAAGCTTGGCCCGAAATTCTCTCGGGACGCATTGGCATCATTGCCAGCCACATGGGGCGATCCAAGCCAACGGCCGATCAATTCGGCAAGCTCTTGGCCGCGATCGATCAAGCAGAAGGACAGAATGCGTTCGTCGTACTCGATGGGTTAGCCAAAGGTTGGCCCAATGAGCACGAGATCCAAGTCGACGAAGCCACTGGAGCGAATCTCGTCAAAGTTTTGGAGAAGCTACCCGTATCTGGAAAGAGCGTTTTGGTTCAGTTGGCCGGCCGCTTGGGTGCTCGCTCGATGAAGGATCAAATCGAGAAGATCGCCAACCAGTTGTTGGTGATCGTCGATAGTGATGCGGCCAAGGCCAGTGAACGAATCGACGCTGCTCGGCAGCTGATCATCATGCAACCAAGCCAAGATGCGATTGTCGATACCCTTCTCGGTAAGCTCAGTCCTCAGATGGCTCCCAACATTGCAAGTGGCATGATTCAAGCATTGACCGGAAGCCGTTCGCCTCGCGTAGCAACTGCATTGATTGAGAAGCTTGCATCGATGACCCCAGAACTCAAAGATACGGCGATTCGCGTCCTCATGGCTCGCCCTGAGACCACTCGCAGTTTGTTGAGTGCCATCGAGCAAGGGAAGGTTGCCTTGAACGATTTGCAGTTGGATCAACGGCAAGCATTGCGAGATCACCCCGATCGCGCGATTCGTGATCTTGCGAAGTCGGTCATGCAATCGGGAGGTGGAATTCCCAATGCGGACCGTGCAAAGGTCATCGAGCAATGGGTTGCCACAACCGAAGAGAAAGGTGATGGGGTCAAAGGTAAAGAGCTATTCAAGAAGCACTGCGCCCTCTGCCATCAGCATACCGGTGAAGGACAGAACATCGGCCCCGATCTTACCGGCATGGCAGTTCATCCAAAGCACGAACTGTTGGTCAATATTCTCGACCCCAATCGAAGCGTGGAAGGGAACTTCCGCATCTATTCCGTCCTTACGACGGAAGGATTGGTTATCACGGGAATGTTGGCAGGTGAATCGCGTACGACGGTGGAGTTGATCGATGCCAAAGGTCAGCGGCAATCGATTTCACGCGATGATATTGAAAAGCTAACTGGCACAAACAAGTCATTGATGCCGGAAGGTTTTGAAAGTCAGATGAGCAAAGAGGAGATGAAGGATCTTCTCGAATTCTTGGCGACCAAGGGTAAGTACGTTCCATTGCCGCTCAACAAAGTCGCTACTGCTGTTAGCACCAAAGGACTTTTCAGCAATGGCGATGATGGTCCCGATCGCATGGTGTTCTCGGACTGGAAGCCAAAGACGATTGAAGGTGTTCCTTTCGTGTTGGTCGATCCGATGGAGAAGCGAGTACCAAATATTGTTTTGCTTCACGGACCGAATGGACCATTGCCTCCGAAGATGCCTAAGTCGGTTGCGGTAACCTGCAATACTCCCGCTAAGGCGATTCACTTGCTCAGTGGAGTCAGCGGTTGGGGCTTCCCTTATGGGCAAGAAAAGACTGTCTCGATGATCGTGCGATTGCACTATGTCGATGGTTCGACAGAGGATCACCCACTCCGCAATGGTGAGCACTTTGCCGATTACATCCGGCGAGTCGACGTCCCTGGATCCAAGTTTGCTGCACGTCTTCGCGATCAGCAGATTCGCTACTTGAAGGTTGAGCCAAAGAAGACAGACTCGCTCAAGCAGATCGAACTTGTGAAGGGGCCAGACGATACCGCACCGATCGTAATGGCCATCACCGTAGAAACCGACGCCCACTAGACGTCGTTCGAATGGGAAGCCATCCCTGATCCAAACAGCGGGAAGATCGCTGCCATTGCAAGAAGCTTCGGTCTGAAAGGATCGAGGCTTCTTTTTTAGGTAGATAGCCAACCGTAGTAGCTCGCCGTGCCTTCGCCTATAAATGTTTTCGCTAGAATGAGCCGGGATCATGTCCGCTAGATGGGACGATCAGCCACCATGTTGTAACTTGTCCAAGGAGTCAAGCTTGTGGCCAAGAAGAAATCCAGTGCGACCTCGGCGGAAGCAATAGCGTCGGCATTGGCTGTCGATGCAACGGCGTTCTTGGAAGGCTTTCGAAAGAAGCACGCAAAGGAAACGATCTATGCGTTCCTGTTGGAATTGTCGGCGGTAGGTTACGCAGCGGGTGCAGCGATTGCAACTGAAGAATCCCTTCGGCGATTCGCGGAAGATTGTGTCGAGGATTTCGACGGTGATTTGGAGAAAGCCCTGAGGGACATGCGATGGGCTGGACCGGAAGAAGAGAGTTGGTACCAGTCTCCAGAGAAAGCGTTTCGCATCAGCAATCAGTTGCTGGAGATTGCGGAAGAGACGGAGCTCTATCCCGAGTACGATGGATCACTTGAGAAGATTGCATTGTCCGCTTTGAAGAGCATGATGAAAGAGGGTGCTTTCGGGACGAAGCAAGAATGCGACGCAATGGTCATCAGCATCTGTCATACGGGTGGCGATAATTCGGCCGAAGATTTTCTGCGGTGGGCTTCGTCGATCAACTCACCCAAGGTCATGAAACGGCTGAAGAAGGAATACTCGGCAGCCGATCGGTAGTTTCTCGATTCGATTAGGATTGCAAACGAGTGGAGCTGCAAAATGAGTCGATGTGAATTAGCTATTCAGCTGTTGAAGAAATCCACGGAGGATCAGGAGAGTGTGATCGACAACCATGGCCTTTGCTATTTTCCAAAGCTCGGCATCTATGTCGATGTCAAGGAAGTGCAAGTCATGGAAAACCCGAAGATGGCGTTATTGATCTCAGAGTTCAAAGCGTCTTTGAAACCTGCTGGGCCGGGGATGATTGTGACCAGTGTTGGGCTGGGTGAAAACGTGGCCGATGCGATTGGAAACGCGGTTGGTCAATGGGGGTTGGGAGTCTTGCCGGTGCTAACAAGTTGGCGTGGTGAGCATACTTGTTTCGTCGATGAAGGGAGTGAGGTACTTCAAAAGCGATTTCGAGTTCTGGGCGGGCCAATTGTAGGAAGAGGGATGGATTCTGACAGTTCCGAGCCATCACCGCAGTACAACCACTTCAGTTCGAGCTTCTTGAAGACGCTTGAGCGAAAGAAACTATCCAATCGAATTCATTGGATCGAAGCTTATGCGGTTCGTCATAATGATGGATCCGTCGACGCCACATGCCGTTTGGATAACTTTGATTGGGCAGAGGGACGTAACGTACTTCTTGAGGTCGCCAAAACTTGGCCGATTCCCAAAGAGTCGTTGCAATCATGCAGGCAATTCCTCATGTTCATTCCCACCTCAGGCGATACCACCAAGCTCGTAGTCCCGTCATTTTGGAGCCGCCTCCTCGGCCGCACCTAACCCACAAGGTGCCATCCACCTATTGTTGACGCCTAACACAAGGTGTCAGCCACCTACTGTTGACTTTGGAAGTTGCCGCGCTAGGATTCAACGGAGGAGTTGAATCATGGCGCGACCAAAGCGGGAGTCGGTGTTTGGGCAAGAGGAAGTCGCCATCGCTCATTGCGTCCAGCGATGTGTGCGAAGAGCCTTTCTTGCAGGCAAAGATGAGGCGTCGGGAAAGGATTTCGAACACCGGCGTGGCTGGATTCGGCTTAGGATGGAGTTGCTAGCATCCGCCTTCGGCGTCGATGTGCTCAATTATGCCGTCATGTCGAATCACGTTCATTCGATCCTGCGAACCCGGCCGGACATCGTAAAACTGTGGTCGGATGAAGATGTCGCTAAGCGTTGGCTGAGGCTTTTCCCTGGGAAAAGATTAGATGATTGCCTAGGTGAACCAACGCAACAGCAGATCGCTAAAGAGATGGCCGATGCCAAGCGAATGCTGGAACTTCGCAAGCGATTATCGAGTATTTCTTGGTTCATGCGAGCAGTATCGGAGCCTATTGCTCGCAAAGCCAACATTGAAGACAAGTGCACAGGCCGCTTCTGGGAAGGACGCTTTAAAGCTCAGAAGATTGTCGACGAAGCGGGACTCTTGGCATGTGCGATGTATGTCGATTTGAATCCCGTGCGAGCCGCCATGGCAAAGACTCCAGAGGCATCCACCTTTACCTCGGCCTATGATCGCATCAAGGCACAAAAGGGTTCTAAAAGAATCGCTGCAGCGATTGCATTGGAACCTTCGAGGATCGATGAGAAGACGATTCTGCAGCAGATCAAGTTGGCTAAGCGGTGTCGCGACAAAGAAGAAGTTGCTCGATTACAAAAGTGTCTAAGCGACTTTCGTACAGAAAACGAAAAAAAATCAAAAGAAAAACAACGAACCAAAAGCAAAGCCAAGTCTGCACGCCTAAGGCCTGTGGATGCATGGGCTTTACGCCGCTAGCTCAACGAACATGATGTCGTAGGTCCCAAGCCACATCATGGAGGAACACGAGCCAGCGATAAGGGCTTCTTGTCGATGACGCTTGCCGAGTATTTCCGACGCTGCTCGATTGGACGGGTCGTCAAAAACGCCCAGACAAACGTGGCAAGATAATTCACGACCTTCAACCGATTCTTGAGCGAATCGGAATTGAAGGTTCGATGGTGTGACTTGGTGTGGGATTTCTCCAAGTACTTTGGGAAGTGCTATGCTGCGGGCAAGCCAGTGAACCTGCAAAGGAAGCCAAGAACCGCAACATCGCCTGGAGTCGCGGCCAACGATCCTGTCGCGCCTGCTTTACCGAGCAGTTTTTTCTACCACTACTCCATCTTCAAGCGATCTCAAACGACACTCTGTCTGGCGGTCCGCGCATTCTCTCGCATCGAAAGGCATTTTCGCCTTCTTCTGGCATCCATCTCAGCCAAAAGCCGAACCGAATGAGCCCTCTAAGCTCAATTTCGGCCCCAAAACCTGCAAACGAACCCAAATTCCGTCATCAACAAAAGGTGGCTGACACCTTGTGCGCGCGTCAACGTCATCAACAGTAGGTGGCTGACACCTTGTGTGCGCGTCAACAATAGGTGGATGGCACGTTGTGTGGGGGAAGGGGGTTAGGCGATGATCTCGTGAATGGGGTCGATGTGTTCGACGCCGACGAGCTTTTGATCGAGGCCGCTGAAGAAATAGCTGAGCCGATTGGGATCGAGGCCGAGTTGTTGCAAGATCGTGGCATGGAGGTGCTTCACATGCATCGGCTTATCGACGGCTTTGGAGCCAATTTCATCGGTCGTTCCTACGCTGATACCGCCCTTGATTCCGCCGCCTGCCATCCACATGGTAAATCCGTAAGCGTTGTGATCGCGGCCACTTCCGGTAGCATACTCGGCCGTGGGTTGTCGGCCGAATTCACCACCCCAAACTACAAGAGTCGAATCGAGAAGTCCTCGACGCTTGAGATCGCGAAGCAGTCCAGCGATTGGTAGGTCGGTGGCTCCGGCATGGAGGTTATGGTTCTTCTCGAGATCGCCGTGGGCATCCCAGTTGGCATCGTTGTGATTACCACCCGAGTAAAGCTGAATGAAACGTACTCCTCGTTCCACCAAGCGACGCGCCAGCAAACAGCGTCGTCCAAAGTCTTCCGTCTTAGGATTGTTCACGCCATAGAGATCTAATGTCTCTTGCGATTCATCACCGAAGTTGACTACTTCCGGTGCCGATTCCTGCATCTTATAGGCTAACTCGTAGCTCGAAATGCGAGCCGCTAGATCGGAGTTGTCGGCGCGTGAATGTTGATGTTCATCGTTGATCGACTTCAGAGAATTTAGCAAGTCACGTTGCAATTCGCGCGACACACCTGGAGGAGGTTGAAGATCTAGGATTGGAGCCCCTTTCGTTCGCAGGATCGTTCCTTGATACGTGGCAGGCATGAAGCCGCTCGACCAGTTCTTGGCTCCACTGATCGGACCACCACTTGGATCGAGCATCACCACATAGCCAGGCAGATTCTCATTGACGGAACCTAGCCCATAGTTCACCCATGATCCAATCGATGGTGCACCACTGAGGATCTTGCCGGAATTCATCATCAACATGGCAGATCCATGGATGGGTGAATCGGCCGTCATCGAATGAAGGAAGGCAATATCATCGACGCATTGTCCGACATTCGGGAATAAATCGGATACCCATTTGCCGCACTCGCCGTATTGCTTGAACTTCCATCGAGGCTCAACGATTCGACCTTGATTGCGATGACCACCTCGACCAAAGGTCTTTACGGTAACGGTCTTGCCATCCATGCCAACCATGTCCCGCTTGTAATCGAACGTGTCGATGTGGCTTGGACCGCCGTACATGAACAGGAAGATGACCGACTTTGCCTTTGGTGCAAAGTGGGGTGGCTTAGCCGCCAATGGATTTCGATACGGCGTTACGCCATCTGCAGCCAACGCTTGCCCTTGAAAGAAACCTTCCCGCGAAAGCATGTCTGTCAGAGCTACTGCACCGAATCCCGCTCCGGCTTGCCACATGAACTGTCGTCGCGTGCGGCGGCAAAAGGCATCACGTCCGGAATTGGCTGGATGTGTCATGGTTCATTCCTTCATTTGCAATAGGATGCAATGGGACTAATCATCGTCCCGGCTCACAAATCAACAGGTGCAATTCAACAGAGGCGTCATCAGTCGAGATAGAGAAACTCATTAGCATTGAGTATCACTAGGCACTCGAATGGTAGGGCCTCCTCATCGCGAAGTCCGTGAGCTGTTTTTAGTTGTTGATGGAGTTGTTTGAGTGCGGCGATATCCGATGCATTAGCAGCGCGTCCCCAGGCTTTGCGGATCGCAAACGCCCATCGATCTTCAAGCGACCCAGGCACGGTCTTCAATAGATACGACGCCCAGGTCTTGGATTGCTCCTGCATAAAATTCCCGTTGAGCATTCCGAGTGCCTGAGCAGGTTGCGTCGTCAGAAATCGACCCTCGCAACTAGAGTCCGTTTCGGGGAAATCGAAGTTCGCAAGTTCGGGTGGTATCAACGATCGCTTGATGTGGATGTAAACGCTTCGCTTGTTCAAATCCGATTCACTCGAGTTTGACCAGCCTTTCCCTGGAACCGATTGACTCGCTTTCACTTCATCGGCCAACTTGGGATAGATGCTCGGCCCAAACAATTCGAGGTTGAGGTTACCAGTGGCCGCGAGAACGTGATCACGAATCTCTTCGGCACTCAAACGTCGCATATTGAATCGCCAAAAAAGATCGTTCGAGGGATCTTTGCGAAACGCCAACTCGGCATTCTCAGAACTTGTGTCGTGAGCATGGCTACTCATTCGATAGGTCGATGAGAGCATGATCATGCGATGGATCGGCTTCAGATTCCAGTCGTTACGTATAAGCTCTGTCGCTAGCCAATCCAATAGCTCGGGATGCGTAGGAGGCTCACTCATCTGCCCAAAGTTGTTGGCTGATTTCTGAATGCCTCGTCCGAAATGGTGCTGCCAAAGTCGATTGACGATCACGCGGGCCGTCAAACGATTTTCTTTGGAAACCATCCAGTCGGCCAGGATTTTGCGACGCCCTGCAGATTTTGCTTGATCAGAAGCTTCGGCGATGGTTGGCTTGGGTGACTCAAACAGTTTAGGGAAGTCAGGCTCTACGACATCTCCTTCTGCTTGCGGATTTCCACGCGCAAGCACGTGCGTTTTGGGTGGACGCGCTTCGCAACGAGCCAATCCCAAAACGGCAACGCGCGGAGGAAGTTTCGTCATTTCTTCGCGAGCTTTTTTCACCTGATCGCGATGGGATGTCCATTGTTTCCAATCGGACTCGTCGAGGTAGTCTTTGAGCTTTTCGCGGATGACTTTTCCGCGTTCAGGACCTTCGGTTGCTCGTTGATCCTCGGCCGACATCTTCACGATACCCTTCTGTTCGAGTTCGCGCATGTCTTTTTCTGTTCGTTCGATGAGCTGATTCAATTGCGTATAGCGATCATCAAGCGAATTGGGCGTCATATCGATCTGGTTGTTTCGCTTTTCGTTTCCTCGATCACCATAGCTCGTCACATCGCGAACGAACGCAACCAATTGGTAATAGTCCTTCTGCGAAATGGGATCGACCTTGTGATCATGGCATCGAGCACAATTGATCGTGAGACCAAGGATGGCTTGGCCTGTGGTGGAAACGATATCATCGTATTCGTCAAAGCGAGCCTGCAACGGATCTGCTGGTTCGTCATCCCAGATACCTAGTCGATAGTAACCTGTGGCTGTCAAGGATTCGGGCGTGGTTTGATCTAGCTCATCACCTGCTAGTTGTTCGCGGACAAAGTCAGAATAGGGTTTGTCCGCATTGAATGATCGAATGACGTAGTCGCGATACTTCCATGCATTGGGTTTGGGGCCATCGCGTTCGAAACTGTTCGTCTCTGCAAAGCGAACAATATCCAACCAATGCCGCGCCCATTTGGCTCCAAATTGTGGGCTGGCTAAAAGCTCATCCACCATCTGCTCGTAGGCCTGATCGGATGGATTGGCAACAAATGCATCGATGACTTCTTCGCTCGGAGGAACGCCAATCGCATTGAAATAGGCTCGCCGTATCAGCTCGCGAGCCTGCGCAGGTTGCGTGGGTTGAAGGCGAGCCTTCTCCAACCGATGCAGGATAAAAGAGTCGATGGGATTACGTGCCCATGCGGAGGTCTTGGGCGATGGGACGGTTGGTCGCTCAAGAGGCATAAAGGCCCAGTGTTGTTTGAACTCGGCTCCTTCTTGGATCCATGTTTGAATGAGATCGATCTCGCGATCCGTGAGAGGTTTGCCTTCAGGTGGCATTCGCTCGGAGTCTTCTTGAGAACGAATGCGTTTCAGAAGTTCACTTGCATCAGGCTTCCCTGGAGTGATCGTCGCTTCACCGCTCTCGCCATTGGCAGTGGCCGACTCAAAATCGGTCAAGCGAACGCCCCCTTCCTTCTTGTCCGGACCATGGCAGGCATAACAGTGTTTAGCCAGAATGGGTCGAATTTCGCGAGCGAAATCGACAGTCTTCTCCTGGGCATGGAGGTTCGAATGAGCCCCGAGAATGGCTGCAAGGATTCCAAGAGCAATGAAAACGGATCGTTGTCGAGCAAAGCGACACATAGCAAAGACCATAGGAAGATCGTATCGATAGAGTGTCACGAAAACGGATTGTCGAAACCAACGGTGGGTGGGAGGAAAGGTAGGTAAGGACCAAGTCCTTATGATTCTTATCCTATCTCTCTCGCGGTCCAAAGTCGAGATTCTTCGGGTTTTATCGACCATTTGCTGCAGATAAAAGCGAATGGCCCGCCAGAATAGGGCACTGAAATTGAGATATTTTTCGGCAGCTCGCCTGACATGCGATGCGAAAATAAGGGATGGAGGCGGCGTCGATGAAAGGTGTTTCTTCCCGAACCTCTGCAAGATAGACTTGATAAGACCAGCATCACCACCTGCATTGCGATCTTCGCATGGCAGTTCCTGCCTCTCACCTCATCGATCGGAAAGCACCGAAGGTCCTGCCCATGTTAGAGCTTACAGGCCGAGGAACGGCGCAAACGTGCGATGGCATCACGCGTCGCGATTTCGTTCAAGTCGGAACGCTTGGGGCGATCGGGTTAGGGCTGCCCCAATATCTTCAAGCGATGGAAACGGGCATGGTGGATCCTGACAAGAATAAACGTTCTTGCATCATGATCTTCAATCTCGGTGCACCAAGCCAGCTTGATACCTTCGATATGAAGCCCGAGGCACCGGTGGAAATTCGTGGGCCTTTTCAACCCATCTCTACCAAGGCTGATTTTCAGGTCTCGGAGATTCTCCCAAAACACGCAGCCATCGCTGATAAATTCTCGTTAGTCCGTTCTTGTTTTCACCGTGGCGCTGCGGTGCACGATGCGGGTTGGCAGATCATGCAAACAGGACGGCAGTTTGCAGGCGGTGTGAACACACCCCATGCAGGCGCCGTCGTGAGTTATTTGCGAGGAAGAAAAACCGATCTTCCACCGCATGTTGTATTGCCCGAAACGATGGGACGAGGTGGTGGTAATCTTCCCAATGGCCAAGCAGGCGGATTTTTGGGAAAGGCCTATGATCCTTTTGCATTGATGGCAGACCCATCCAAGAAGGATTTTAAAGTCCCTGATCTATTGCCGCCAGAATCCATCGGCACGGCTCGATTGGAACGACGCAAGCGTATGCGTGATGTGGTTGATCAAACGATCAAGCATTTTGAAGCCAGCGAAAATGCCAAGCTCATGGATGAAAATTTCGCGTCGGCTTATCGATTGATGACGAGTCCAGAGGCGCGTGGTGCCTTCGATCTCTCGCAAGAGCCACCATCGGTTCGTGAACGCTATGGGATGAATCGCTTCGGGCAATGTTGTTTGCTCGCGCGGCGATTGGTCGAAGCTGGAGTACGGTTCGTAACGATCAACACCTTCTTGACCGTCTTTGATGAGATCACATGGGATATTCACGGTACGAAGCCATTCACTTCGGTCGAAGGGATGAAGAATATCGTGGCTCCTATGTACGACCAAGGATATTCCGCTTTGATTGAAGATCTCGATCAGCGCGGTCTATTACCGGATACCTTGGTATGCAATTTGGCCGAGTTTGGTCGAACACCCAAGGTCAATCCCGCGGGCGGCCGTGATCATTGGCCTCAATGCTTCACTGTTTATTTTGCCGGTGGAGGTGTCCAGGGTGGGCGAGCGATTGGTGCGAGCGATCCGATCGGCGCTGTGCCTGCCGATCGGCCGACCGAGCCTCCCGAAGTGATCGCCACCATCTTCCACAGCCTGGGACTCAAGCTGGATTCCCATCTGCCCGGTCCCGCGGGACGTCCCTTCCCGCTGGTTGATATTGGCTTTCGCGAAATCCATGAGCTCTTTGCGTAGCCCATGGCAACCGAATCAAGGGCTAAGAAAGTTGAAGAGATTCTTTGCTATCTCCAAAGGAATCGGCTTTGACTCCCATCTGGTGAAGCATCCATAGGTAGAGATTGCAGAGTGGAGTATTGTTGGGATACTTCCAGTGACTTGCTTTGGCGATTTTGCCTCCCGCTTTGCCAACGAGCAATATCGGCAAATCGTTGTGGTTGTGTCGATCACCATCAGAGATGCCGCTGCCATAAACGATCATGCAGTTATCGAGAAGAGATTGGTTACCTTCTTGAATCGATGCCATCTGATCGATGAGGTACGCGAACTGAGTCAGATGGTAGGTATTGATCTTCTGAATCTTCTCTTGCTTTTCGGCGCTCTTGCCATGATGGGATAGATCATGGTGTCCCTCTGGCGCGCCGATTTCTGCATAACCCCGATTGCTACCTTCGTTGGCATACATGAATGTTAAGACGCGAGTGGAATCACTCTGGATGGCCAAGGTGATCATGTCCATCATCAGCTTGCAGTGCTTGTCCCACTCGCGAGGCACGCCCGCTGGCCGAGCATAAGCAGGGATGCCATCTTCGCCGATCTTCAGCTTATCGGAATGAGACAGTCGATTCTCAACATCGCGAACGGAATACAGATACTCATCGAGTTTGCGCTGGTCCGATGTTCCGAGTTTTTTCTGAAGGGATTTTGCATCCTCGAGTACGAAATCGAGAACGCTCTTTCGCTTTTCGAGTCGTGCGGATTTCGACTTAGCGGCATCGGCTGCATCGGCACCACCAAAGAGTCGATCAAAGACTGCGGCCGGATCGATCTCTTTGGCGAGAGGACTCGTCGCAGAACGCCATGCAAGATTGCTCGAGTAAGCACAGCTATAACCGCTATCGCAATTTCCAGCTTGGGCACTTCCTTCTAATCCTAATTCGAGCGATGCGAATCGAGATTTGCTTCCGACCGCTTGAGCGGCGACTTGATCCACCGAAACGGAATTCTGAATGTCAGCACCATCGGTCTTTCTCGGGTGCGAACCCGTCAAAAACGATGCACCGCTTCGCGCGTGATCTCCGCCACCATCGCCATGCGCATGGGCACCATCCAGTGTTAATCCTGATAAGACGCTTACATATTTTCGATGTTTGGCCAAAGGTTCTAGGATAGGTGTCAATTCATAGCTGGCTCCTTCTGCTGCTGGAGTCCATGCCGACATATGCATCCCATTGGGAACATTGAAGAAGAGCATCCGAAGAGGAGCAGCATCTTTACTGCTGGCGGCGAGGGCCTTTGCGGGGACCATCGCTTCAAGCCAAGGAAGACCTAAAGCAACACCCATACCTTGAAGAATGTGGCGACGAGATAGCGATTTCTGATTCATGGTTATTCTCTTTCTCCACGACGTTGAAAGGGATCGCTCAGGACGATCTCCGTCACCAACGTTGAAAAACGATACTGATCTTTCTTCAAGGTGGCAACGATCTTATCGACCGCACATCGATCGTAGTACTCGAGCCCACGACCCAAGGCGAATGTCATCATCTTCTCTGTTAAGCAGCGAGCAAACGCATCTGCGTTTTCTTGGCGAAGGTGCCGAATCAACTCGCCTGCGTTTTTTACAGTCTTACCATTGGGGAGTTCGCCGCTGGCATCAATCTTCTTGGACCCTTCCATAGTTCTCCATCGACCGATGGCGTCATAGTTCTCCAGTGCAAAGCCGAGCGGATCCATGAGCTTATGGCAGCCAGCACAGGCTGGATTGACTCGGTGTTGTTCCATGCGTTCTCGCAACGTGCCTGTCAGTTCCGATTTCTCGAGTTCGGGGACATTGGGCGGCGCAGGAGGTGGAGGAAGTCCAACGAGATTGTCCAAAATAAATTTACCGCGTTTTACGGGGCTCGTGCGGGTTGGATTACTGGTCACTGCCAAAATCGAACCATGGGTGAGCAATCCCATCCGAGGCTGTCCCTTCAACGAAACCTTTTGAAAGTTTGCTCCTTTCACACCCGGGATACCATAGAAGCTTGCCAACTCTTCATTGAGATAGGTGAAGTCCCCATCGATCAGCGTCAAGATTGAAAGGTCCTCGCGCATCACGCCCGCAAAGAAAGTATAGGTTTCTCTTCGAAGCAAGCTTCGGATTTGATCGTTCCAAACGGGGAACATTTTGGAGTTGGGTTCGAAGTGATCGAGCTTGCGCAACGTGAGCCATTGCCCTGCAAAGTTCTCTACGAATTCGTTGGATCTACGGTCTTCGATCATGCGTTTGACTTCGGCCGACATGACTTCGGGCTTCGAAAGTTCTTTGCGAAGCGCCAATTGAAACAATCGATCATCTGGCATGGTGCTCCACAGAAAGTAACTCAATCGCGTTGCCAACTCGAACTCGTTGAGTTTTGGGAACGAACCTGCGATGGCCAGTGTCGGTTGTTCAATCTTGAATAAGAAGTGAGGGGATACGAGCAGCGTTTGAAGGGCTAACTGAAGAGCACCTTCATAGGACTCGCCATCCTCGACATTGGATGCGACCATGGCACAAAGCCGATCGAGCTCCTCTTTGGTGACTGGTCTTCGAAAAGCGCGACTCGCCAAGGGTTGCAAAACCTTTCTGGCTGCATCCTCGACCTTGACTGTCGCGCTCGGTTCCGCAATGACGATCGCTTTGTGAAGCGGGCTAAGTTTATCGGCGGGAAACCTCTCTGGAGCCTTTCGGCTGGTAAGCTTCGCGTCGAATAAGTATAGGTTGCGATCCTCCGCAGGTTTACCGTCTTTGGCTTCTACATAGTAATCGTTGGTGAATTCAAACGAGATCGTTCGCTTGCCCGCCTTCATCTTGATGGGAATGGTTAGCGTCGTTGGTTCTTTAAGAGTGCCTGGTACGGTGACCTCCTTCACCTTTTTGTCGTCGAGCGATATCAGCATCTTGGCCAACTCATTGCCAGCTTTGGAACCTCCAACCGTGACCTCTAGAACATAGTTGCCAGCCCATGGGGCTTGTTCCGACATTGTGGCGGTACCTCGACTATAAAAGTCGAGTCGCGATTCCACTTTGTTGACTCCCCCTGTATGCGACAGTTGTGTGCCTCGGTACGAAGCCTCGAAGGCAGGGCTGGGATCCGGGGCTTGGATGGCTTGTCGGCTAATCTCTTCTGCGGCGGTAAGATACTTTTCCATGAGGAGTGGTGGTAGCGTTAGCACATCACCAATATTGTCAAAGCCATAGCCGACATCGTCACCAGGAAAATCATCAGCAGTCTTATAGTCGATACCCACAAGATCGCGAACGGTGTTGCGATATTCGGCTCGATTGAGTCTGCGAAGTGTTACCAAGCCGGGGTTAGGAGTCTTTCCACAATCGATATCTTGAATCGCTCCATTGATCCACTCGACAAGTTTTTTTCGATCGTCATTCGAAAGAGGTGGAGCGTCTTTGGGAGGCATGTCCCCGATCTGAACTTTTTGAATTACCTTCTCCCAAGTGCGGCGTTCTTTGAGGATCGATTTGAATGTTTGGAAGTGCTGCAAAGACAGACCAGCATCTGCCTCCGCTCCAGAATGGCAATCGATGCAAGCCTTTTGAAGGATTGGGCGGATGAGGTTTTGAAATTCCTTTTCTCGTTCGGTCGCATCCATCGCATCCACAGGCAGGACTGCAACCGCGCAGAATAAAAGACTGCCGATGAGGACAGCAGCTTTCCCCACAAAAATCGTCATCCGCATAAACCCTCTTCCGTTTCGATTTCCTTTCAGAATAAAACACTCTCTGAAAGAACGACTCACTACTTTTTTACATGGAGCGAGCTTTTTCCGTTGCGAAGATCATTAGGATGCACCATAGATCGCGATCGATCGGAGTTATGCTTTTGAATTCCTGGATTTATTCAAGCATCTCAAAACCGAAATCTCAGATGCGTCCTTGCCTCTTGCCGAGGTTACTCCCGTTTGTATAAGGAGAAGTGTTGATGAACAATCAAAATACTCAGGATCTTTCGAAGAAACGATGCCTACCCTGTGAAGGGGGCGTGGAGGCTTGTTCTTTGGAGCAGGCATCAAGTTATCTACAGCAACTTCAAGGATGGGAGCTCTCGCAGGATGGTAAACGGATTCGAAAGGACTGGAAGTTGAAGAGCTTTACGGAGGGGATTCGGTTCTTCGAAAAGGTCGCCAAGATTGCGGAAGAAGAAATGCATCATCCCGACTTGCATTTGGAGGGTTATCGTCACGTCTGGATTGAGATTTGGACCCATGCCATTGGAGGATTGAGTGAGAATGATTTCATCTTGGCGGCCAAGATCGATGCTGCAACCTGATCGATGGTTGCTTTGAAGCCTTGCTTTAGCGTGTTCTCTAAAGTGAAAACCGTGCTCCGAAACACGCCTGATGTGGGCGGTAGGATCGTCATAATCGTTACGGCGGTGAGGGGGAATGCCGAGGATTGCTCTACTTAGGATGCCATTCCGTAGTCCGTTGGGAGGCTTCTTTTGCAGAGGGTATACTGGCAAGACTCTGTTTTTCTTTTGCAAGGGTTGCCGATTCTATGCATTCACACGGGTTTCTAAGAATCACCGCCGCATCGCATGCGACGACGGTCGCGGATCCGTTGGCGAATCGACATGCGATCGAGCAACAGTTGGCGTTGGCAGCAGAGAGCGATGTCATCCTCTTTCCAGAGTTGGCGTTGTCAGGATACACCTGTGGCGAGTTGTTTTTGCAGCCCGTGTTGTTGTCGGAATGTCAGAAGCAGCTTTATGAGCTCTGCAAAACGAGTCGAGAATTCCGCGGTCTGATCGTGGTTGGTTTACCGTGGCGAATCGATGGGCGGCTGTACAACATGGCCGCAGCGATTCAATCGGGTAAGCTCTTGGGGCTTGTTCCTAAACAGTATTTGCCGACCTATCAAGAGTTCTATGAAACTCGTTGGTTTTGCGCTGGTGATGATTCGCTTCCTCGCGAGATTCACACCGATGTCTTCGGCGCGATACCTTGTGGGATAGATCTTCTCTTGGAATCGGGAGAGGCAGTCATTGGAATCGAGATCTGCGAAGATCTTTGGATGCCGATTCCACCTAGTTCATCACAGGCACTGGCGGGTGCAAACGTACTCCTGAATCTCTCGGCTAGCAATGAGACGATCGGTAAAGCGCATTATCGTCGGCAACTCGTATCGAGCCAAAGTGGACGGTGCTGCGCTGCCTATGCGTATGCGAGCAGCGGACCTGGGGAGTCGACGACCGATTTGGTTTTTGGCGGTCATTGTTTGATAGCGGAAAACGGGTCGATACTTGCTGAGTCGCAGCGTGTTGGAGATGGCCTCAATCCATTTCATGGGTCATCGATGGTGACCATGGAAGTGGATCTACAGCGATTGATGCATGATCGTCAAACCATGGGTACATTCCATGCAGGGCGTCAGAACGCGACTCCGAAAACTTTTCGTAGAGTTCCCTTTGCCATGGGACAAGAAGCGACTGCCATGGTTCGACGATGGTCGGGGCAGCCCTTTGTTCCTAAGGAAAAGGAGATGCTTCGCGAGCGATGTCATGAGATCTTCGAGATTCAATGCGCGGCCCTGATGAAACGCATTAAGCAGTTGCCTGCGAACGCGAGTCTGCACATTGGCGTATCGGGTGGACTCGATAGCACGCTGGCGCTTTTAGTTGCGGTCCGCATGTGTCACAGTGCAGGGTGGTCGCCAAGCCGCATTCATGGGTTGACGATGCCAGGGTTTGGGACATCTTCGAAGACGTTGGAAAATGCGCTCAAGCTGATGCAATCGTTGGGAGTATCACTAAGCACGATCGATATTCGTCCAGCTTGCATGCAAGTATTTCGCGACTTAGATCTTCGTCCCTTTGGAGTTGAACTGGGTGATAAGTCGATCGATGCGTTTCAGCATGAGCTCGAGCAGTTGCCCGAAGAACGGCGCAAAGATCTAGCCTTTGAAAATATACAGGCTCGTATGCGAACATCGTTCTTGATGAATCGCGGTTTCGTTCTCGGGACGGGTGATCTATCGGAGCAAGCGTTGGGATGGAGTACCTACAACGGCGATCATATGTCGATGTACAACGTAAACGCTTCGATCCCTAAAACTCTTGTGCGATTCTTGGTTCGCTATGTTGCTGAGAATGAGTTTGAGGGCGAAATACGGACGGTCCTTCTTGATATTGCAGAGACACCGATATCCCCAGAGCTGTTACCGCTTGGGAAGGATCGAACCATTCAACAGTCGACTGAGCAATCGGTTGGGCCCTATGAGCTTCATGATTTCTTCCTGTATCACTTCATTCGAACAGGAGCGAGCCCGAGGAAGTTAGAGTTCTTGGCTGGGCACGCAGAGTTTAGCCGCACGTATGAGCCAGCAGAGATTCGCGAAACGTTGGAGACATTTTTGCGACGTTTCTTTGCGAATCAATTCAAACGTAGCTGTGTCCCAGACGGGCCGAAGGTGGGTTCCATCAGCCTTTCGCCTCGCGGCGATTGGCGAATGCCCAGCG